>JBEAQU010000049.1:0-195443 GCA_041163745.1 Bacteroidota bacterium | reverse complement strand
TGCAGGTACTCGTGTTACCGGACGAGTCGGTGACGGAGAGGGTCACGGCCACGGCGCCGAGGTCGGCGGGGCCGAAGCCGGTCTGGCTCAGTTGCCGGTCGGCGATGCCGCAGGCATCGGCCGAGGCGCTGTCCACTTCGGCGGCCGTCAGGCTGCCGATTCCCATGACGTCCAGGTAGACGGTCGGGTCGGCACACAGCGCCGTCGGCGCGACCGTATCCAACACGGTGATCGTCGCCGTGCAGGTGGCCGTGTTCATCGATCCGTCCGCCACGGTCAGGGTCACCGTGACTGTGCCCAGGTCGGCACAGACGAAGGAAGTCTTGTCCACCCACATCGTGTCGATGCCGCCGCAGGCGTCCGTGGAGCCGTTGTCGACCAGGGCCGCTGTCAGACTGCCCATGCCCGAGGCGTCGAGGTAGAGCGTGTGGGCTTGGCAGGTGGCTGTAGGGGCTACCGTATCCAGCACCGTCAGCGTGGCCGTGCAGGTGCTGATGTTCATCGAGGAGTCCGTGACGGTCAGCGTCACGGTGTTGGGACCGAGGTCCGTACAGGTGAAGGCGCTGACGTCAAGCGTCCGGGTGTCGATGCCGCAGGCGTCGGTGGAGCTGCTGTCCACCGCCGCCGCCGTCGTGGCTACGTTGCCGGTGGCATCCAGGTACAGGGTCAGGTCGCGGCACAGGGCTGCCGGCGAGACCGTATCCAGCACGGTGATGGTCGCGGTGCAGATGGCGCTGTTCATCGAGGAGTCCGTGACCGTCAGCGTGACCGTATGGGGACCGAGGTCGGTGCAGGCGAAGGACGTCAGGTCGATGTACATCGTGTCGATGCCGCCGCAGGCGTCCGTGGAGGCGCTGTCGACCTGGGCGGCTGTCAGCGTGGCGTTGCCGGTGGCGTCCAGGTACAAGGTCAAATCCCGGCACAGCGCCGTCGGTGCGACCGTATCCGACACCGCCACATCGGCCGTACAGCTCGCCGTGTTCTGGGAGCTGTCGCGTACGGTGAGCGTCACCGTCACCGTACCGATGTCGGCGCAGGAGAAGGAGGATTTGTCGAGGTACATCGTGTCGATGCCACAGGCGTCCGTCGAGCCGTTGTCGATGTCGGCCGCCGGGAGTGTGGCCATGCCCATGGCGTCGAGGTACAGGGAGATGTCCTGGCAGACCGCTGTGGGTGAAACCGTGTCCACGCCCACCAGGGTGGTGTCGGCGTCCGTGCAGCCGAAGGAATTGGTCACCGTCACCGAGTAGGACGTCTGTACGGTGGGCGCCACCTGGACAGCGGCGATGGTATCGCCGGTGCTCCAGCGGAAGGACAGTCCGCCGGAGGCCTGCAGGGTGATGGTGTCACCGTTGCAGGTACCGTTGGCGCCCGTGATGGCGGCCGTCGGCTTGGGGTCCACCGTGACGTTGAGGTAGTTGCTGAAGATCGACCCGCAGGTCGGGTTGCCGCTGTCATAGCCCACCACGCGCAGGTAGGCGGAGGCGTTGAGCGGTTGGTCCGCGGGGTAGTCGAGGTTGGCCGACTGCGTACCGAGGTTGGTCCAGGGATTGCCGCCTGTCGCGCTGCGCTGCCAGGTATAGAGGAAGGGGCCGGTGCCGCCCGTGGCGGGGCTGACCGTGATGGGCGTGCCGCTTTGGCTGATCGTCGGCGTCTCGCCGGCGCACAGCGTATCCGTGGTTCCGCTGAGGAAAGGCTGGAACAGCGGGTCGTTGACCTTGACCTTGACCACGCCGGTGGACGGGACCGAGTCGCAGTTCGCCGCACCCGCCGTCATGGCCGTGTCGATGGTCAGCAGTCTGTACCAACGGTCACTGGGTAGCTGCGTTGTGGTATAGGTCGTGTTTGTTCCTCCGTTCGCCACGTCCGACCAGGACAGGCTGTCCTCGCTCACCTGCCATTGGTAGCGGAAGGTCCCGCTGCCTCCGCTGGCCGGGGTGGCCACCAGGGTGCTGGTCAGGTAGTAGCAGATCGTCCGGTCGGCCGGGACGGCGGCCGGCACGATGGCGGGCAGCACCTCGATGGTATACAGGGCCGTGTCGGCCAATGTGTTGCAGCCGGCGTCGCCGGTCGCCTCCAGGGTGAGGGTCACCGTCGTGCCGACATCCGCGGCGGTGGCCGTGTAGGTCGGTGTCAGGGTCGTGTCGCCGCTGAGCGTGCCATTGCCGTTATGGGTCCAGAAGGGCACCGCATTGGTCACCGAGGCTCCGGCGACCGTCAGCACGCCGTCGGGGCAGATCGTCGCCGTGTCGCCGGCCGTCGCCACGGGAGGGACATCCAGCAGCAGGGTGTAGGTCATGGAATCCGGGGCCGGGTTGCGGAGCGCGCAGAAGTTGTCGCTGGTGACGACCAGCAGCAGGCGGACCGTATCCCCGGCTTCCGAGGCATCGGGGACATAGGTCGGCGTCGCCGTGGTGGCGTTCGTCAGGGAGCCCGCCCCGTCGTGGGTCCATTGGAGCGAGCCGAAGGCGGGCATGGCGCCGCTCACGAGTACCGAATCCGACACGCATACCGTATCCGTGACCGGTCCGCCCGCGTCAGGCAGTCCGTCGACCAGGACCGAGTAATAGGCCGTATCCGCTCCGACGCAGGCACCGGAGGTCGTGGCCACCAGCATCAGGCGGACCGTATCGCCGGCATCGGCGGTGACGGACAGGTAGCCCGGGGTCAGGGTCGTGTCGCCGAGCAGGCTGCCGCTGCCGTTGTGGCTCCACTGGATGGTGCCGTCGGTGACCGCCGCCCCGGCCACGAAGGCCGTGTCGTTGACACAGACCGTGTCGAGGCCGCCGGCCGTGGCCGTCGGCAGTTGTTCCACCGTGACCGTCACTACGTTGGAGGGCACGGAAGAACAAGTGAACCCATCTTCATCCGACAGCGTCGTGCGGCGGTACTGGGTGGTCATGGTGAGGGCAGGGAGCACCAGCCCCGGGCCAGTGGAGTCCGTCATCACTTGCCAGCTGGGGGTCGACAGGTTGTCGTTCTGTTCCCAGCGGTAGGAGATGGTCCCGCCGCCCGTCCCGGCGGTGACGGAGCTCAGCGGTGCCGGCGTGTCGCCGGCGCAGATGGTGTCCGTACCGGCGATCGCGCCGGCGGAGACCGAGTCCAGGACGGTCAGGTTCAGGTTGACGGAGCTGAAGGAGGCGCCGCAGGCCTGCGGTCCTTCGTCGAAGGCGATCAGGCGGAAGCTGGCATCGGCCGTCAGGCCGGTGGTCAGGGTATAGGAATTGGGATCGGTACCGCTGTTCGGTGTGCCGACGTTGGTGAATGGGCCGCCGTTGAGGCTTTGCTGCCATTGGTACAGGTAGGTCGGCCCGCTGCCGCCGAAGGTCGGCGTCGCCACCAGGGTCGGCGTCGCCCCGTGGCACACCGAGCTGACGCTGTCCGTGGTGGACAGGTAGGACGGCGTGAAGGGGTCGAGGACGGTAATGCGGGACGTATCGGAAAAACCGGCCACGCAGGCGCTGGCAGCAAGCGATAGCTCCAGGCGGAACCAAGTGCTCACCTGCAGGAATTGGGGGCTCAGCGTCAGCATCGTATCCCCTTCGATGTCCGTCCAGTTCACATTGTCCTCACTGAATTGCCATTGGTAGTCGAAGCCAACACTGTCCGAAGGCAAGGAGATGGAGGATACAGGCGTATTCCAACAGATGGTATCCGATGTGATGCTCAGGGGCATGCCGGCGACATCCCATACCGAAATGGTACCCGTGGCACTCGCCGTGCCGCATTCGCCCAAGAGCGGGATATCGTAATTGAAAATCCCGCCAAGGGTAGGCGTACCGCTGATGGTAATGGTATCGGAAGACCAGGAGGCGGTCATGCCTGGAGGAAGACCGGTCGGCGTACCAATGCCTGTGGCCAAGGTGGTGGTATGAGTGACGCTGGTCAGCTCGGCATTGACACATGTGGAGGGATTGGCGGTGACCGCCATTGCTGTCGCGCTGCTCGCCAGGGTATCACCGGTGATGGTCCAGCCCTCGCCCCCCGATGCCGTGGCAAGCACCAGACTGTCCCTGGCGGATTGTGCGTCGGAGCCGTACTTCAAGCCAGCTGAACCAAGTGTTCGCGCGGTGGGAGTGGCAGGATTGGCTTGCCAGCCGATCAGTGTGGCGCTGTAATTAATGCAATCCATGCCACAGGAGTCCAACATACCAGACAAGTCGACGTCGGTTTTCAGACTCCAGCTGCCGATCGGTTGGTTGAAGGCCGCAGCATTGTAGAACATGGAGGACATGTTCGTCACCGCCGACGTGTTCCAATTCCCGACCGGCTGGTTGAAGGCCACGGCATTGTAGAACATGGAGCTCATATTGGTCACCTGGCCTGTGTTCCAGCTGCCGATCGGCTGGTTGAAGGCCGCGGCACTGTAGAACATGGAGTTCATATCGGTCACCTGGCCTGTATTCCAGCTGCCGATCGGCTGGTTGAAGGCGGAGGTAGCGCCGAACATGTAGGACATATTGGTCACGGCAGCCGTGTTCAAGCTGTCGATCGGCTGGTTGAAGGCCGCGGCATTGTAGAACATATAGGACATGTTCGTCACCGCCGACGTGTTCCAGTCCCCGATGGCTTGGTCGAAGGCGGTGGCATTACAGAACATATTGTTCATATCCGTCACAGCGGCCGTGTTCCAATCGCCGATCGGTTGGTTGAAGGCGGGAGCGTTTCTGAACATATAGTTCATATCGGTCACCTGGCCTGTATTCCAGTTGCCGATTGGCTGGTTGAAGGAGGTCGCATAGTAGAACATTCGGTTCATGGTGGTCACGGACGCCGTGTTCCAATCGCCGATATTGGCTGGTCCGGTCAGCGAAGAGCAATAGTAGAACATCTCGTTCATGTTCGTCACGCTGCTCAGGTCGGGTATGTCCGTAGCGCTGATGTTCAGATTGGTGCAGCCTTTGAAAGCATCCTCCATGGATGTCCAGGGAACATCGCCCCAGTTGGAAACATCCAGCAAGTTTGTTTTATTCGCCGAGTTGTCGATGGCAAACCTTCGCAGCTTGCCCGGCTTCATATTCAGGAAGAGGGTATCGCCGGAATCTATGGTAAGGCCGGAAAGGGTATGCAGTCCGTAAGTAGATTTTGTGAAACTGCCGGTACCGTTGTTACCGGAAGGGGAGCAATACCAGGCGAAATCGACCGCACCTCCTTCGGTGAGTGTTTTGAACTGTAGGGAAGTGGCGGCCGAAGGAAAATGCCACTGGGTCATGAAAATGGAATTGCAGTTCATTCTCACGGAAACCACATTGGAGGCCACCCAGACCGTGTCACAGGAAACCCGGGAGAGCCTTCTGTACCAGGTATCCACGAAAACACTGCCGGGAACGAAAGTGCTGTCGATTTCTCCGGCGATATCGACGAAGGAGAGACTGTCGACCGAGTATTGCCACTGGAACTCCAGGTTGCCGGTCTGACCGGACGGCAGGGCCAGGTTCGTCAGAGTGGCCGCAACAAAACCGATACATATTTCCTGATTGCTGCCGATGGTGCCGCCGTCCGAAAGCACGGCGTGGGAGAAGTCCTGGAAAGAAAGAGCAGGATAGCCGTTGTTGTCCACTGGGTTCAGCGTCCAGATTTCATCGGTTCCGTTGGCCGTTTCGGCCTCGAAATCCCAGGTGGCATCCGCGTAAGTACACATCTGCTTCATCTCCAGGGTCGTTTTTCCTGTTCCGGCGGCGGAAGTGCTGTTTCCGGAGGTCTGGGTATCCCAGAAGCAGTTGGATGACGTGGTGCCGTTCAGGTTGCCGACCAGTCCGCCGACGCCGGAGGAACCGCTGGCGCTGCCGGTGCTGTAACTGTTCAAGACCGCGAGCTGGGCTTCTCCGATGAGTCCCCCGACATCCGCTACGCCCACGACATTTCCCCTGGCGTAGCAGTTCTGCACCTGGTACGGGACGGTCGCACTGTTATTGTCGTAAAAACCGACAAGGCCACCGCAATTGTTATTTCCCGTCACAAGTCCGCTGGCGTAACTTTCGCTGATATGGCAGTTCTCGGCCTGGCCTACCAGGCCTCCCACGTCGTTGCCGGAAGCCGTGACATTTCCGGTGGCATAGGAACGGGAAATGGCACCGCCGGACAAACCCACCAATCCGCCATAGGAATCGTCTCCGCTGGGATCGGTGCTGGTGACCGTCGCGGTGCTGTAGCAATCCGAGACACTTTGACCGTTGTCTCCGATCAGACCGCCGACATCATCTCCGTTGGACGTCACCGTACCGGTGGTAAAGCAATCGGAGACGGATTGAGCGGTTGATACCAACTCGTTCAATCCGATCAATCCGCCGGTATTGCTGCCACCGGTCACAGCGCCGGCGACGGAACTACCTGTCACAGGGGTATCCTTGGCCTGTCCGACCAAGCCGCCGGTGGAGGTGCCGCCGGTGATATTGACTCCCGTGAGACTGACTTGTTCGATTGTGGCGCCATCCGTTACGCCGAAGAATCCGACAAGCGATTGGGAAGGCCTGGCAATGGTCAGGGATGAAATACTGAAATCCTGGCCGTCGAAACTGCCGGTGAACGGGGCAGCAGCGTTGCCGATCGGGGAGAATCCGTCGTTGCCGCCGCTACCGGAAGCATCATCGGTGTCGTTGTATTTGTCGCCGTCACCATCGTCATCGGTGTCGTCGAAAAAAGCGGTGGCGGACGCGTCGATATCGGCGGTCTGGATGAAATAATCACCCCAATGCACCGTACTCTGGCTGAGCGCCTTCAGGTCGTCCAGATTGGCAATTTGCCAGGGATCGTCCATGGTGCCTTTGCCCCCGGAGTAGTAAGACAAGGTGAGCAACTGGGTATCCGCCACCGAGAGCAGCCCGTCGCTGAAGGTCCACTCCAGGGATACCTGGGGCGGAATGGTGCCGGCGTTCGAATGGTGGTAGGTGAGGTGTTGGACGATGTTGTTCACGATAGTCTGTGTCGGAATCACCTCGACCCCGGAAAAATGGACGGTGAGCGTGCCGCCGCTCGTGGTGTAGCTCGCCACCTGCTTGCCGGCATATTCGATGGCACCGGCTGTCACGACATAATTGATATCGGTCGGCACCACTTGGAATATATCCGAATCGGAAGCCCCACCCAGCCGTCGGACGACCAGGCTACAGTCATTATAGTTGCCGACACCAGCATTGATAAGCGCGAATTCCTGGTCGGTCAGCGTCACGTTCCTGGCCAGCCCAAAGGGTGCCAAGCTGACGAAGGCATCCGCCAGCCCGTTGATGGCCGGCGGGGTGTTGTTCACCGGCGGGGCATCTACATAAAAGAGATAATCCGTGAAGTTACCATCGACGCCGACCGTCAATGTGACGGGGTTGTTTCCGGAGCCCGTGACCAGGGTCGTACCGGTGCCGGCACCACCGGTCGTATTGCGCACCGGGTATCCGGCCACGGTGTTGTCGTCATAAAACAAGTACCATTTCTGCCCGGATTGCAAGCCCGAAGGATTCACGGTCAGCTGCACCGTACCGCTAACACCTTCGTGGTTCACCCCCTGGTCGTTACCACAGCCGTCCAGGATGTCGGTATGTGTACTGATGATATGGCCACCGGTGGAATCTGTATAGACGGCATGGACATCGGGACCGATGTTGCCATGGGCATCCCCATAGGTCACCCCGTTGGACTCGATGGCTACCGACACGGTGGCGGTGTATTGTCCGGGTGATGCGGCACCGCCGTGCGGAATGGACTCGTTGCCGTCCCCGTCCACTGCGGCAAGCATATAATGATAGAGGGTGTCGTTGACCGGCGCCGGCAAGTTGCCGCCCCCATTGTCGGCATAAACCAAACCACCGGTGGCATGGGGGATGGTGGCCAGCAAATTGGCGGCGGCAGGCGTGAACCCGGCTGTCGTCGAGCGGTAAATTTTATAAGCGGCGATATCGGTTTCCGTATTGGAGAACCAGGCGAGGTTGACCAGGCCGTCGGCGCCGTCGGCGGTAAAGGCCGTCGGTCCCACCGGCGCACCTGCCGGTACCGGCAGGTTGCGCAACACCGGAAAGGAACCCGGCGTGCCACCCGGATCGTTCTGCCAGACGTTGGTGAAATCAAAGGCGGCCATCGTGGTCTGCGCAAGGTTGCCCTGCAGGTCGGATACCGCATGATTCACAAAGGGACGGACCACGTTGCAGACCTGCTTGATGTTCAGACTGACATCGTTGCCTTCGTCGCCATTCATGGCCAGGTCATCTCCGAACAAATCTATCCAATAGCAATCGGCAACCGTGGCACCGGCATCGTCGTGATTCCCCACCAAACCGCCTACATCTCCATAGGCAGGACTGGTCACTTTGGCCGACGAGTAACACAAGGATACCGCGCCGCCGGCCAACTCGCCGATGAGCCCCCCGATATCGTCGTTGCCACTGGCCATGCCCAGGGAAAAACAATTCTCCACCACGCTGCTCCCAACACACCGACCGATGAGTCCCCCTACATTATTTCCACTGGCACTCACCATTCCGGTGGCATAGCAGCGGCGGACCGTACCGCCGTCATTATATCCGATCAGACCGCCGTAGTCGTCATCGCCAGTGGAATCCAGGCTCGTCAGGGAGGCCGTGCTGTAACAATCCTCCACCGTCTGTTCGTTTTCTCCGATCAGGGCGCCATCCCGGTCCCCGTCGGCCGTGACCGTACCGGTCGACACACAGCCGGACATGGTCTTGGCGGATCCGTTGTTTTCGAAAAAACCGACGAGGCCACCGGTATTATCGTTACCGTCCACGGTCGCGTGCGCGGCGCAGTTGGTGATGGTCGTGTTTTGGGCTAATCCGACGATCCCGCCGACATTATCGATGCCCGTGACGGTGGAGGTGGCGTCGATGGTCAGGTCTTGCAAGGTCGCATCGCCGCCGGCCCAACCGACGATGCCGCCTGACTGGTTGGAACCGTTTACAACGGCACCTTCCAAGGTCAGGTTTTCGATGGTGGCGCCAAAGATCTCCCCGAACAAAGCTTGCGAGATGGAAGCCGGTCGGTTCACCGTCAGGCCGGCAATCTTGTATCCCTGCCCGTTGTAGCTGCCTTGGAAGGTGTTGGTCGCATTACCAATGGGTACGAAACCTTCCCCGGCATTCTGGCTGGCGGTCGCGGTGGCGTCTATGTCCGCGGTCTGGATGTAATGAGACGTCCAATAGGCGGAACTCGAGGACAAGGTGTTCAAATCTACCAGCGAAGCGATTTGGTACGGATCCGCCACTGATCCGGTGCCTCCAGAAAATTGAGCGTGCGTTCGGGAAAGGATAAGGGTACTGAAGAGCAGTATCAGTATTGTGGATTTTCTCATGTTAGCTATGAACAGTTTGACAAGATGATTTCATAAGCTCAAAGTTCAGTACTGTTCATGCGCTGATTTCGGAAAATGTATTGACAGATTCGGGAAAATATTGACAGATTCGGAAAAACGAAATTTATTCCTTTTCGAAGGGGACCAGTTTGAACGGTTGGTCGCTCCAACCCTGGCGAAACGGGTTCAATCAGCGTGGCCGCATGGAGTTGTATATATCCGACAAATTGAATGGATACATGCATAGGCTAGCATGTCCTCGAATGGAGCAGGCGAAGAGATCGGAGACAAGCAGCCGGTGGAATTGGCCGGATGGCCGGACATTCGGAAGGGTATGCAAGACAAGACGGACACTCGAGCATGGCTGCTGAAATGCGCCGGACGGAGCGTTTCTTCTGAGCTGGAAGCCGTTCTTCCCCGCTAAGCAATGTGGGACTGGGAGGAAGGGATTGTATATGCCGGAGGCTGGTAGACAATAAAGTCTACCTGCCTCCGGCATGCACACGCTGACGAACATCCCCGGACCATGGCCCCCCGCTGCCTCAGAGGGACGCGATGTATTCCGACAAATCCTGGCCACTGTCCTGCAAACCCAGCTTCTGGCGGAGCCGGAATCGGGCCACTTGCAGCGCGGCGGGGGATTGACGGGTGATGGCCGCAATTTCCTTGGTACTCAAGTCGAGCTTCAGAAAGGCACAAAGCCGCCGTTCGTTGATACTCAAGCCGGGATGAAGCTGCATCAGCTTCTTATAGAAATCATCATGAATGCCCTGGAACCGGATTTCAAAATCCTCCCAGGCTTCGTCCTCCATCGATCTTTCCAGTTTTCGTACGACGCTGTTGACGGTGTCCCGGATTTCCCGGTGCTCATGCCGCCGCCATTTCACCAACTTTTCGACCACCTCCCGCATCATCTCGTTCTTTTGGATGCGGTATATGACTTCCGTGGTCAGCTGCTTGTGCTGGTTTTCGACTTGCGAGGCCAGCATCTCCCTTTCCAGTTCGGCCTGCCGGCGCTTGTATTCCGCCTCGATCCGAATCAATTCCCCCGTCCGGTGTTTGTTCCGCATCCGGATGTGGAGCCAAGCGGAAAGCAGGATGCCGAGCAGAAAGACAATGGATACGAGGACCATGTTCCGGATGCCGGCACGATGCCGGGACGCTATGGACCGTTCCAGCCCCTTCAGCTGTGCGGACAGTTCCGCACGGACGACTTCCGCTTTCTCCTCCTGCAATTTGACCCGCTGCCCGTATTGTTCCTTCAGCCGAAGGTATTTGACCGTGGAATCCGGCTGCCCTCGCCGCTCTTAGTAACTGGCGATGTGCTCGGCGGCAAGCTCACAGCCCGGCGGGAAGTCGATCTCCGCTGACAAACGGTACATATCCTGGAATAATGGGAAAGCTTTATCATATTCCTGCTTGAGCTCGTGAGCAGATCCCTGGTAACTCAGCACGGTCGAGACCAAGCTCTTGTTGTCCACTCCCTCCAGCAGTTCCAGCGCCGTCTGGCTCATCGCGATACATTCGTCCGGCCTGCCCAGCTCGTTCAGTAGTACGCAGTAACTGTTCCTCAGCTGCACGGCCAATACCGGAGATTCCTCCGGATACTTGTCCGTTATGGCTAACCCTTGTTTCAGATACGCTTCCGCATCCTCATACCGCTTCCCCAGCATGCTCAGCAACGACAAATTGTTGTAAGCTCTCGGCAGGTAATGGTTCAGATAGGACGAATCCTTCCCTTCCCACTTGATTTCCTGTGCGACCTCCACCCCCTTCAATATATCCTCCAGCAATACCGAATCATACACCGGATTCATCAACTTGACGGAATTCAGGTTGAACTTCGCCCTTAGCCTGTAGCGCTTGTCTTCGGTTTGCGTCGCCTATTCGTACAGCGCGCCGAAATACCGGGCGGCATCGTCCGTCACTCCGTTGAAAAAAGGTATGGTTCCTGTTTGATTCAACGCATCTTTCTCTTAGGATACCAAGCCCATATCCTTTGACAGCCTCAACGCCTCGAGGCTGTAAGCCAAGGATTGCTGGTAGTTCTTGAACTGCATTTCCTTGGACGCATCCAACAGCTGCCAGATCCGCACGGAATCCGAAACGGCCGCAGGCGGGGCTGCATCCGAAACCGCTCCCGCTCCGCCCTGCGTAATCACCTGGGTGGACAGCGACAAACAGATGGCAATGCAACAGCACCTCCTCCCTACTACCAATATATTTATCTGATGAAATGTTCTGTTTAGATAGTCCAGGTGCCTTGCTCCCCGAGCAAACCCCCGAATCACGGATTTTGAAATGACAGCCGCCGTATACCCGTCGAACACACAGGCAGCGGCGCAAAGGTGCCTGGGGCCTTCGCTCCGCGGAATAAACCCCCGGCAGGCACTTGGTAAACACTATGAATGGATTAGGGAAGAGGATTCCCTACATTTATTCGCACCGGCCTGCCGAGCGCCGGCGCCTTCGGACAACATCGCCGTTTTCCCACCTCGCCGCAGCTCTTGGCAAACATGGCATTGTCCACAAGACTCATCCGGACAGGATATGGCCGGATGAGCCTGTGCCCGGAGACCACACTCCGGCATCTGACAAACAAATGGATTTCCCACCGAAAGGAAGCCTGACAAGCGCTACTTCGCCGGCGTCAGAATGATATTCCGGTATTCGATCGGACCGTGGTCGCCTTGCAAAAGGATGGGCCCTGGTTCTCCTTCCTTGCTGTCGATCGCCCCGCCCGTAATTCCGGGGATCAACTGCTCCGAGATGACGGTCTTCCCGTTCGCCACCACCGTGACCAACCGACCGACCAGGGTGATGTCGAAACTCTGCCACTCCCCCGGCGCCCGGGCAACGATTTCGTTCGGCGTAAGAAACCCGTAAACACCGCCGAAATAGACGGAAGACGGCTCTTTCCCCCGACTGTCCTCGACCTGCACCTCGTAACGGCCGCGCAGATAGACGCCACTGTTGCTCCCTTCCGGATATCGGAACTCAATGTGCAGCTTGAAGTCCTCGAAAACCTGATCCGTCAGGAGGTTGGAACCGGAGCGCGGACTTTTCAACACACCGTCCTCCACCACCCATTGGTTATCGGTACCCTGGGCGTGCCAGCCGCTGAGGTCCCTGCCGTTGAGCAGGTTGATGGGCTCCCCCCAGGTGACCGGCCCGTCCCTGCGCAGGGACGGCGCCCGCTCCCCGGTAAATGCATGCCGCTTCCCGTCGGGTGTGGTGATGGTTCCGCTGAGCCGCCCGTCCGACAACATCCCTTCGAAGACCAGGTCGTTCGGACTGTCCTCCCACTGCGGCGGAATACGGAAACTGACCTTGCCACCTTCGAAATGAACCTTCGAAATGGGCCTCGCACTCCCCCCGTCCGCAACAAAGTAGCCGACCAAGGTCCGGATACCGGATAATTTCACCTCCAGCCAGGAAGGAACCTGCCGTCCCCCCCACTCCACCGTCAGGTCCCAACGGCCGATCAGTTCCTTGTCTTCCGGCGGACCAGGATGAGCGGATACGGACGGCAGCGCACAAATCCAGGCTGCCAGGATTGGTAAAAGGATACCTTTTTTCATATGATATGATATTTGTGAATATGGATAGGCACTGCTGCTTCGGCCGCCGCCAGCCTCATTTATGCTCCCGCTCCCCTCCGGCAAACCCTGTCTGGCCCAAATGTACGCAATCGACCGGATTTTGCCGAACATGAACTTCCTTCTATTCCGATTGTCTTTAACCTGTGGATACAGGGGAAGCCGGAGCTTTCCTGCCATACACACCCATTCCATGCTTGTCATTTCAGCGGATGATTCCCATCTTTGACCAACACGCAGCCATATGTCCTTGCTACATCTTATCCGGTCGGCGGAATTCACCCCACTGCTCCGCCTCCTCCTCCCGACAATCCTTTGCCTCCTGGCGCCGGATGCCGCCACCCAACCTTCCTTTCCCTGTGACGGCCACCTCTATCATGTCGGCGGGGACGGACAGCACAGCTTCCTGGTCAGTATCCGGCGGGATACCACTTCGGCCGCCATGCCCCTCCTGACCACCCTGGCGGATGACCTCGGCCACCGCATCACCGCAATCGGCTACAACGTGACGGACAACCTGATATACGGATTGGAATCCGATTCGCGGAACCTCCTCCGAATCCATGCCGACGGAACCGTCGCCAGCCTCGGCGTCCCTCCCAACCTGGATCCGTCCCTGGAATACTTCGCCGGAACGGTCCGCCCGCAGGGTGGTGCCCTCCTGGTCATCGGCAGGGAACCCGGCGGCAACGCAAAATCACTGTACACCATCAACCTGCAGCCACCCTACTATGCAGGACTCGCCTCCATCGTCAGCGACGAACCGGTACGCATCACCGACATGGCGTTCGATCCCGTGTTCGGAAGCCTCTTCGGATTCGACGAGATACGGAAGAGACTGGTCAAAGTCAGCAGCGCCGGCCTCGTGACCAGCGTCAATTATTCGGCACAACCGCAGATCAAATCCCTCCAATCCCTTTTCTTCGACCGATGGGGCAACCTGTACGGCGTGGACTACGGGGAAGGCCAACAGAAAAGATTGCTGCTGTTCAACAAATTCAATGGTAAAGTCCGGCGACAATTCCCTGGTCCCGCCGGAAGCGAGGGCGACGGCTGCTCCTGCCCCTATCAAATCAGCCTTACCAAGTCCGCCTCCCCCGCAGCTGTCGTCCCTTGCGGTTTTGTCACCCTTGATTATCAGTTCCGAAACACGGCCGGTATCGCCTACGGCCAACTACAGCTGACCGATACCCTGCCGCCTGCCTATGTACTGACAGACATGGTGAAGGACCTGCCCGCCTCCGGTTCGGTCAACGGCTGGGGTTCCCACCTGCTCGATGTCAGCGCCATGGAAGTGCTGCTCGACACCCAATCCTTTTCGGTCCTGGTCCAGGTCGGTACTGATACCGGAACCCAGGCATCCCACGCTTCCGTCCGAACCTTACCCGTCGGCCTGGGAACCGTCCTCCGTTCCGACAATCCCGCCACACTGGATCCGGAAGATCCTACACCCATCACTGTCGCCGGCTCCGGTATGCTCATCACACCGGCCGCCCCGGTCCTCTGCCAAGGTGGCACCCGCCTGTTGGCGGCGGCCGGCGGCGGATCGACCTACACCTGGAACGACGGCTCCAACGGCCCTTCCCTGCTCGTCGACCGGCCCGGAACCTACGCCGTCACGGTCACCGGACCCTGCGGCACCTACCACGACACGGTGGAAGTCGTCCCCGCCCCCCCTGTCTGGATCAACCTGGGAGAAGACCGCCCCGTTCCGGCCGGACTGGATACGCCGGTCGATTTCTCCAGCAGCGATGACGGCAACAGCCGGTTCCATTGGACTCTTTCCGGACCCGGCGACCTGGATTGCATACACTGCAGACAGCCTGCCGTACGCCTCGATGGTACCGCCCTGCTCAAAGTGGTGATCACGGACACCAACGGATGCACGGCCACCGATGACCTCGTCCTCCACGTCCGGAATGCACCGCCCGTCTTTTTTCCGACCGCCTTCAGCCCGAACGGGGACGGTACCAACGACCGCTTCTACCCACTAACGGAAAGCAGGCTTCCACTCCCCTTGTTCCGGATTTCGGACCGTTGGGGAAATATCGTTTTCGAAAGGAAGGACGGCAGGACCAACGAGGCCGCCGATGGCTGGGACGGCCGATACCGCGGGGCCTTGGCTCCGCCGGGACTGTACCGATGGGAGGCTGAAATTACGCTTCCCTCCGGAACCAGGGCACGGGAAAACGGCCGGGTGCTGCTCGTTTTTTGAAAATCATACCCACCGGAATCCGTCAGGGGACCGTGACGGGCAAAGTCAGCCGGGCATTCACACCCGGTGCCGTCACCGTGTTCAATACGGCGAAGGAAAGCTCGAACGCAGCCAACTGCTCTCCCGTCTTCACCTCCACGGTCGTGCGGCCATGAGGCGGAAGCACCACCAAGCCCGCATCGTCGTGGAAACGGTAGCCGGATTGGTTCAGCAGCACAAATTCGGCATCGCTCCGGTTCGTCAGCTCCACCACCGCGACGGAGGAGGTACCATTGTAATAGGCCCGCGTCACTCCGACCGATGCCTCCAACAAGGGCTGCAGGTGTTGTGCCCGCCCAATCAGGGTGTTGTTATGCCACACCACCGTCCGCCGGTCGAACAAAGCCGCCTTGATGGCCGGCAGGGAACGCTCCTCCGCCAACACCAACGTCACCGGACGATGTCCGCCACCGGCAATGTCGAAGTTCCAATCCACCAGTCCGTGGATATCGGACGTACCCATGATGGTCAGGTTATGGTCCAGCGCAATTTGTAGGGCTTCGTCGGAATAGGTCAGCTCATTGACCACCTCGATGCCATGCAGCAGACCTTCCGCTATGAATTGCCGGTGCATATCCGTCAGACGGGCCACTCCGTCCGTACGCTGGGCTATCCAGTTGGGGTGGTTCCAAAAAAGGAAGGCTCCCTGCTGGTTCGCTTCCCGAAAGACCGCCACCGGATCTTCCATCAGCAACTTGTTGCCATCCGATATGAATATGGCATTGGTATGACCGGGCGGCATATCCCGGGTTATTTCCGATCCCGGGGCGATCAGCAGACCGTAGGGACGTGCATATTCCTCTGCCAGTGCATAGGAACGGTTCCGGTCCGGATGGGGAATATCCGCTCCATGGGGCTGATATTCGAGATGTTCGGTCAGGGATATCAGATCCAGGCTGTCCCGCACCGCTTCCTGTACCCGGATATCCGGCCAGACACTCCCGTCGGAAAACACGCTGTGTATGTGAAGGTCACAGGCCAGGGTACGGTATCCCGGGACATCCGGAAAATCGATCGCCCGCTGGGCGGCGTGCGAGTGTGCGCCTTGGCCCGGGAGCTGTCCCGCAACCCAAGCGGCCAAAAGAATGGTCAGCTGCAGTCTCATGTCTTTTTTGCGCACAAGCTAATAACTTTGCCATGGTTTTCACCGGTCTCTCCGTTAACGTTTTGTAACTTCTCTTTTGTGAGGACACGAATCAAGATCTGCTGCATCGCCTCGCCGGAGGAAGCGGCCATGGCTGTCCGCTACGGAGCCTCCGCCTTGGGGCTGGTGGCCCGGATGCCGAGCGGTCCGGGCGTCATATCCGATGAACGCATCGCAACCATCGCCCGGCGAGTGCCGCCGGCTGTCGACACCTTTCTACTGACGGCTGAAACCGAAGCGGCCGCCGTGGTAGCCCACCATGGCAAGGTCCGTACGGGCACCGTTCAGTTGGTGGATGCCCTGCAAAAGGAAGACTATGGCTTCCTTCGGGAGAAACTTCCCGGCGTCCGCGTGGTACAGGTCATCCACGTCCGGGATGAACACAGCATCCGGGAAGCACTCCGCATCGCCCCTCAGGTGGATGCACTCCTGCTGGACAGCGGCCGGCCCGACCTGCCTGTCAAGGAGCTGGGCGGCACGGGAAAGGTCCACGACTGGCGCCTTAGCCGAAGGATTGTGCAGGAGACCCCGGTACCGGTTTTCCTGGCCGGTGGGCTACGGTCCGACAACGTGCAGGCCGCCCTGGATGCTGTCCGGCCTTTCGGTGTGGACCTATGCTCCGGTGTGCGGACGGACGGACGACTGGACGAGCGGAAACTGGCGGCCTTCTTCCGGGCGGTGGAGGGATATTGACCGGCTCCGGCGCTGACTTGCCCGACGGACAGGCAGTCGGCGGGGCGTAGGATCGATATCAGGACCGGATGGAATGAAAGGGAACCGGCCCGTTCAATGGCCGGAAGGGTGAGGCGGAGCTCCTTGGATGCGATGGGACCCGAACTTATCGTTTGCTGATTCTGACGGTTGACAACACCTTCTGTCGGGCATCCAGCAGCTGTACCAGGTACATGCCTGCCGGAAGCTCGCTGATATCGTACTGTTCTTCTTTGCGCACCGATTCGAAATTCTTGAGCTTTCGTCCGACCAGGTTGATGATGACTATCTGGCTCACCTGGTCCGCGTTGTCTATGCTGATGAATTGGCTGGCGGGATTGGGATAAACGGTCACCTTGCGCGGCTCAACGGGAGACACGCCGGCTTCCGCCGGGCTGATCATGCTCAGCGAAAGGAAGAAGGCGGATAGATAACGGAGCATAATTCTCATATCCTTATGACCTTTCGTTGGATAGCCGCAAGATATGGCTATTACCACATGAATTCAAGGCAGCGCGGGATTTTGGCATTTTTTTAACGCAAGAGCCTGCTGCCTGCCAGCTGCCGGACGGGTGGAGACAGGGCGGCGGAGCAATCCTGTGGATGCTCCGCCGCCCTGTCAACCAGCCGCCGACAAATCTGGAATCGAGCCGGTTCTTATTCCACCATGATCTTGGTGACGACGGTACCTTCCGCCGAACGGACCGTCACGGCATAGATACCGGACGGGAGCTGTCGTACGGGCAGCATCAGCTGATTGCTGCCGTATACCGCCATTGGACGCGTATGGATCACCCGTCCGTCCATTCCCAGCAGACTCACGGTCACCTCCTGTTCCTGCGGGCTTTGGAGCGACACCTGCACCGCCTCCCTGGCCGGATTGGGGTAGACGCTCACGGAGAGGTTGCGGAGCACCTCCGTGGAAGCGACATTTTCCCCTTCCGCAGATTGGACGATGGTACCCTCCTCCGGGGCCTTGACACACAGCTGCTCACCTTCCGCTGTGGACAGGCAGGCGGTGGCATTGTATTGGATGAGGTCCAGGAATTCTATGTCGTCTATCAGCCAGCCGCCGTCCGTTACCGTGGTGTTCGCATCGGAACTGTAGCGGAACCGCAGGTGGATGGTTTCACCCAGCCAGGGGGAAAGGTCGACATAGGTGGCTTCGAACTCGCCGCCGCTGTTTCCGGAGAAAGCGCCGATGTTGGGCAAGGCCAGGGTGCCGTACTGCAGTTCGCCTGGATATCCGTTGCGGAGGATCAGGTCGCCGACCCTTTCCCATTCCGTGGCATCCACCGGTTTCACCTCGATGGAGCCGCCGTCCGCCCCGCCTTCCGTATTGTATCGGTGATAAATCCGGAGGGTAGGCCGGTCACCGACGACCGTCCAGGCCGCGACGTCCTCGTCGCCGATCAGGTACACATCGCTTTCTGCCGGGAGGCTGGCGGCATACCAGGCATAGTCGCCCGTAAATCCGCCGAACTGGTCGGAAATGGTCCAGATGTTGTCGGCGGAGCCGGTGGGGTCGCTGTCGAAGAGCCAGTTGTCCAAGGCCGTGGCATCCGCGACTTCATCCAGCCAGCGACGAACGGAATGCAGGTCGGGGGAGCTGGAAAGCTGGTAGCTGATTTCCGTATTGGCACCGAAGTCGAGCGCACCGAGGTCGAACGTGACGACCCCTCCGCTGACGGTGGCCGGGACATTGGAAGAACCGGCCTTGAATTGGGTGCCGGCGGGAATCTCGTCTGTAAGCGTCACACCGGTGACCGGCTCCGTCTTGCAATTGCTCACCTGGATGGTTACGGTGATATCCTGGCCCGGTTCGATGAAATCCGTGACTGTCTTCGACAGCCGGATGGCGTTCCGGCAGGCACAAGGCATCTCGAAGGATTCCACCTGGTCCGTGGCGCTGTCGGTGGAACCTTCGTCGGCACCTTCCCCGAGCCCGCGGCGGGCGAACACTTCCCACAGAAGACACTGGTGGGCACCGTCGTACAAAGCCTCGTCCGCTGCCAGGATGGCATCACGGCCTGTCACGAAACCCGGATTGCAGGCCTGGGTCTTCATCCCTTCGTACACCAAGCGGGTAGCCATGTAGTTCCCGCTGGCCGGGTCGTAGAAATCGCTGCTCCAACCATACTGGTCGACAAAGGCCCAGTACATGTCCCACAGCATGCCGACCCAGACCTCCCCGATGGCATGGACACCTGTGTTTCCGGCGACGTCTTTGTAGGTCAAAGGGTTCACGCTCATATCCGTGGAATAGGGGTATCGGCGGATCCCCTGTCCGTCGGTGGACTCCCGCAGGGCGTAGGTTCCGATCCCGCGGACGGCATCGCCGACATCACCCGGCTGGACGGAAGTGACCAAGGCCACCCAGTCGCTCCAGCCTTCCCCCATTTGTTCGGCATTGCCGAGGCAGGAAGCGGAAGGACCGCCGGTCAGCCGGATGGAGATGCCGTGTCCGTATTCATGGGCGATGATGCCGTTATCCAGGTCGCCGTCCAAGGATGCCGGAACCAGTTGTCCGGGATTGACCAGGGAGATGACGAGACCGTCCCCGGCATATTGGCGGATGATATCACATTTGGGCAGGGTGAGCATGACGACGGGGATGTTGACATCGCCACCGTCCGCACCGGGTGCCATGCCGCCCGGGGGATCCACCCCGGCGATATTGCAGATGATGACCCCGATGGCACCGGCTTCCTGGGCCCTTTTGGCCTTGGAGCCGAATTCACAGCTGCCCCGGTCTATCAGGGCGATCCGTCCCATTACATCCGCTTCGTTGGTGAGCGGGTTGCAGCCGTCGGTCGGAACACCCACTGCATCGGCGACGACCACGACCTCGCCGGTGACCGGCGTGGAGGTGACGTATGCACCGGCGCCCCAGTCGCCGGCAGTGGGCAGGACGGTTTCGTACTCCCCGGCAATGTCCGCCGGTGCTTCCACCTTCAGGAATCTGGAACCGGCGTTTTGCCAGATGAACATGTTGATCGAACCGCTGGAACCGTCCGGGGAATGCGAATAAAAAGCGTTGTTGGCGCTGCCGGTGTTGGCGGCGGCCTGGGCGCGGGCGATTATCGGGTCGTTCCCGTTGCCACCGTTGCCGTAGTTGTTCTGCTGAAAATTCCCCGCCACTTCCGTCATGCCCATATGGTAGGAGAAGTCATGCATGAAATTGGTCCAGAAGAACAGGTTGGTCACGGCGGCGTCTATGTATTCCTCGGGCTCCCAGGTCGGCTCGTAAGGAAAATCGAAGAGCAGCTCCGCCCCTCCGTCGGGCTCGTCCCCCTGGGAAAAAGAATTGTCGTCGCGGTCTTGGTAGGCATGGGCGTTGTTGCCCCGGGTGATGGTATGTTCGGCCCCCACCTGTCCGTCGGTATCGTGCCAGCCGTAGGGAGAGGCGACGGGGTCATGCGGGTCTGTCACCAGGGTCCGGGGGCCATGGTTGGGGCTTTCGAACGGGGCGGGCCAGACATGGTAGGTGGCGCCGTTCGAGGCGAGGGCGGCGGTGGCACGCTGCGCCCCGGCGGACCCGTCCCGGTGAGTGGAACAATCGTGATCCTGCCGGTCGAAGGCGCTGCCGTCGACCCGACAATAGACCGTCCAGTTGTACTCGTCCAATATGTCGCCGGTGACGGCATCCACCCGGATACTCCATTTGTCGTGGTTGCCGGCAGGAGCCAGCAGGATATCCCATGCCAGCAGCACGGCCTGGCCGTGGGGTTGGTAACTCAGGTGCACGGGGATGTCCTCCCTGGCGAGACCGCCCTTGCTGAAAACAGCCGACCGGTTCCCCGGCCTGCCCACCGGCTGGAGGGCCTCCGCCGGCAGGCCGAGATGCTGTACAAGCCGTTCGACGGCGGCTTCGGCCGACAGGACAGGCTGCACGGTGTTGATTCGATCCGCCAGGTTCGGCTGGAAGCGCTTCCCCACATAAAATACGCTGCCGTCCTTTTTGATGTTGACGTTCAGGATAGCGTTATAGACCGGAATGCCCTCATACCGCTGCAGGAAAAAAACCCGGGAGATGCCGGTGGAGGGATCCGTGTAAGCGTCGTTGACAGTCATACCGTCCAGGTCCCGGGGCGTAAATCCCCAAGCCTCGGCATGAGCGGTCACATACTGCCGAGCCGTGGTTTCCGGATCGAAGCTTTGGGCCTGGAAGGACAGGGGCATCAACCCCAACGCCAATCCGAAGAGCCCTACCATCGTAAAGTTGACCTTCATAGGAATTTTATGATTAAGTGAAGTAATGTGTGCGGCCCGTTGCAATGGCAGGTGCGGGAACACGAACCGGCTGGTTGGAGGTACGCATCCGGTCGGTAATGGTTGCACCTGTCCGGAACCCCTCGCCACTCGCCGGGTAGCAATCCGGTTCCGCTGCAAGCGGAAAGACAAAATTAGGAGAAAGTACCGACCGGAGCGGACAAAGTGTCAAAAAGTAATGGAGGGCGACAAAAAGGAAAACAATTGTTTCGTCTGCCCGGCACTGCCCAGACAGAACACCGGACCGAGGCTTGACGCCGCGTTGCTTCAGGAAGGAATGGAGCTTATTCCTCCTCCTCCCGTGCGGCAGTCCGGCCGCGCCAAGGGAGCCGGCCGTGGCGCTCCTCCCAGTCGGATACCTGCTGCTCGGAATCCTGCTCATACGCCCGGATCACTTCCTTGACCAGGCGGTGGCGGACCACGTCCTCGGCCGTCAGTCGGACTACCCCGATGCCTTCGATGTCACCGAGTATTTCTATCGCCTTGCGCAGCCCGGACTTCGTGTTCCGGGGAAGGTCCACTTGGGAAAGGTCTCCCGTCAGGATCGCTTTGGCGGAGGGTCCCAACCGTGTCAGGAACATCTTGATCTGGAGGGAGGAGGTGTTCTGCGCCTCGTCCAGTATGATGAAGGCATTGTCCAGGGTCCGGCCGCGCATATAGGCGAGCGGTGCGATCTCGATGACCCTGGTCTCCATGAAATGCTTCAGCTTGTCGGCCGGAATCATGTCGTCCAGGGCATCGTACAAGGGCCTCAGGTAGGGATCTATCTTTTCCTTGAGGTCGCCTGGCAGATATCCGAGGCTTTCCCCGGCCTCCACCGCCGGGCGGGTGAGGATGATTTTCCGTACCACCCGGTTTTTCAAGGCACGCACCGCCAAGGCCACCGCCGTATAGGTCTTGCCGGTTCCGGCCGGCCCGATGGCGAACACAACATCGTTTCCCTCCGAGGCCTCCACCAGTTTCCGCTGGTTCAGGGTCTTTACCCGGATGACCCTTCCTTCCGGCCCATGTACCAGAATCTTGCTGCCGGCTTCGCCGATATGCGCCTGGAAAGGATTGCTGCCGTCCAGCAGCAGCTCCTCCACCATATGGGTGGGCAAAGTCTTCCGTTCCCGCAGCAGCCGAACCATTTGCTCGAACTTTCCCTTTGCTCCCTGGGTGTGCTTCTTTTCCCCCACCAACTTGAGATGGTTGCCCCTGGCGGTGATCGAGATGTCCGGAAACGCCCGGCGCAGCAAGTTCAGCTTGATGTCCTGCTCGCCATACAACTCAAGGGGGTCGACCCCTTCCACGGTCAGTATTATTTCACTCAATGCGCAGTGTGTTTTCGTTAGCCCCTACAACAGCAAGAACGAACCGGAAGTTCCACCTTGTTTCCACCCCCTCCTCCTACCGGCTCCGCCGCTTCAAACGGTTCCCAAAGGTAGGGTATTGCAGCCAACAAAGCATGACCATCACGCCCTTCCCGACCGGTCTTTCTGA
Organism: Bacteroidota bacterium; assembly: GCA_041163745.1. Taxonomy (GTDB): domain Bacteria; phylum Bacteroidota; class Bacteroidia; order Chitinophagales; family Saprospiraceae; genus UBA6168. The sequence goes on along the minus strand of JBEAQU010000049.1, from coordinate 172,689 downwards.
AAAAACGGGCCGGCCCGTCCGTCTTCCCCGCACAGACGCGCATCCCGGCGCACCGGGTGCGCACACAACGCTCCCCTCCGTCAGGGTGCACATAAGGTAGACACCGGAAATACTCGCCCAATCCCTCATTTTGTATCCCGGTTCCGGTTGGCGGCACCATGGTCGAACGAAGTCGGCAGGACAATGATGGTTTCGTCGGGTAAATTGCGTTCCTTTGCAGGGATCATTCCGCTTCAGCATCGGAAAGGGCCTGCCGACGGACCATTTTCAATCGATTTCACATGCATCTGGTTACAATGACGACGGATTTCGGTATGCAGGACTATTACGTCTCCATGCTGAAGGGCGCCATGCTCCAGGCCGTACCGACCATCCGGTTCACGGACATCACCCACATGGTCAAGCCTTATGACATTGTGCAGGGCGCATTCGTCCTGAAAAACGCTTTCGACAGTTTCCCCGCCGGTACCCTGCATCTCATCACCGTCAACAACCGGCCGGAGCCCACCGACTTCATCGCCTTCCGTCACCAAGACCACTATTTCATCGGACCGGACAACGGGATATTCTCCCTGATGTTCGAAGAACTGCCGCCGACCGTCCACCGGTTCCCCACGGATCCCTTCCACTCTTTTCCGCTCAAAAAGTTACTGGCATCCGGCGTATCCTCCTTTTTTTCTGATGCCCCCTTCTCCTCCGTTGACCTCCTCGAAGGTAAGCCGGTGACAAGAATCGCGCTGCAACCCGTCATCAGCACTTCTCAGATCCGGGGTGCCGTCATCTACATCGACCATTACGAGAACGCCATCGTCAACATCCGCCGTGACCTGTTCGACAAAGTCCGCCAGGGACGGCCGTTCCAACTCTTCTTCAAACGCCATGACCCCGTCTCCACCCTGAGCAGCCACTACGGCGACGTCCCCGTCGGCGAAACCCTCTGCCTATTCAATTCCGCCGGCTTTCTCGAAATCGCCATCCATATGGGCAAGGCCAGCAGTATGCTGGGTCTTTCCCTCGATGATATGGTGCAAGTGGATTTCAGCTGACGGACCGACCTCCGTCCCGCTCCGCCGAAGGCCCGTGCAGCCCCCTCGTCAACCCTGCTCCTTCCTTCGGATTTATTACTTCTTTTGTCCTACTTTTGCACAACAACGGCGAGGACGGCAATGCAACGGATTTTTCCCGGCAGGGTTGGATCCCGGTTCCAAGCCCACTGTTAGCGACAAATGACAACCAATCGGATTCGGTCTTTCTTTTCCTTCGGAACCTGGCCCGGCCAGCTGGTCTATTGGTCGGATTCCTTCCTGACGGGATTGTGCTGTTTCACTGGTTACCGACTCCTGCTGCTGGTACAGGAAATACCCCAGCTACGTTATCTTCCGCCTGGTGATGCCATCGTCCGCATCCCGCAGGCCTTCCTTTCCGGCCTGCGCTTCGACGCATTGGTCTGCTCGCATCTACTGGCCTTCCCGCTCGTCCTGCTGACACTGGACATGCTCCTCGGCCGGCCATCGAAAATCTTGTACCGTGGCCTGGGCCTCCTGCTATCCATGGTGTTCGCCGGCTCGTTTTTCATCTGTGCGGCGGACCTCCCCTACTTCCACCACTTCCATACCCGCGTGAGCACCGCCATTCTGGTATCCGCAGGAAATGAGGATTCGGACCTGCTCGGAGGCATGGTCTTCCGGGAATGGCGCTATAGCTGGGCGCTTCTTCCCTTCGGCCTGTTCAGCTGGATCTTCATCCGCCGGCAACAAAGCTGGGTGAAACGGCTCGAACAAAACGCCGCCCCTGTACACCGGTCTCCACTCAAGCTATCCGCCGCCTACCTCCTGGCCATCCTCGCCGCCTGGGGACGGCTGCCTTTCCAGCCTGCGTTGCAAGCCCGCGACGCCTATGTTTCGGATTACGGACTCACCAATATGCTCGGGCTGAATCCCGTCTTCACTTTCTTGTCCAGCCTTCCCGACGAATGGGAACCCTCCAGGAAACTGATTCGTTTGCTCCCCGATGAAACAGCGGTAAGGAACTGCCAGTCTCATCTCGGCCTGCTCCGGGACCCCGCACCGTTCGAATCCCCCTTCGCCAGAATGGTCCATACGGATGCACCATCCTTCGCCACCCCACCCAATGTCGTGCTCGTGGTAATGGAGAGCATGAGCGCCCAGAAAATGGGGCGCTACGGAAATCCGTACGCCCTGACTCCTTTCCTGGACAGCCTCGCTTCCACCGGCCTGGCGTTCGACAGCGTATTCTCCACCGGCATCCATACTTTCGCCGGCCTCTATTCCACGCTCTACGGCCAGCCCGTCATCGGACGACAACATCCCATGGAGAAGGTGGACGAAATGGCCGGATGGCCCGACATCCTCCAAACCATGGGTTACCGGACTGCCTATTTCACCACCCATGACGCCGCTTTCGACAATATCGGGCCGTTCCTGTCCGCAAACGGTTTCGACCGTATCTACGCCAAACCCGATTATCCACCCGACCGGATCGTCGGACCCATGGGCGTATCCGACGATTTCCTGTTCGAGTTCGCCGGGAATGTCATGGATACGATGGCCCGCACCGGCCAACCTTTCTTCGTCACCCTGATGACAGGCAGCGACCACGGCCCCTATATCATCCCCGATTATTTCAAACCCCGCCATTCCCAAAAGACCCTGGGGGTGGTGGAGTATGTAGACTGGTCCGTCCGAAAGCTGATGGAACGTTCCGCACGACAACCTTGGTTCGACAACACCCTCTTCGTCTTCGTGGCCGATCACGGCGCCGCCATCGACAAAAGATACGACCTACCCCTCAGCATGGTTCATATCCCCCTTTTCTTCTACAGCCCGTCCCGGATCGAAAAGCCCCGGTCGGTGCCGTGCGTCGGATCCCAACTGGATGTTTTCCCCACCGCCATGGGATTACTCGGCCTTCCTTATGTCAACAACACCTTCGGCATAGACCTGCTGCGAGCGGTGCGGCCGTTCGCCTGCACCTACGCCGACGACAAATATGCGGCCTACGATTCCGACTTCGTGCTCGTCGCCCGTGAAAACGGCATCCATTCCCTTTACCACTACCCTTCCCGACAGGTCCTGGATCATAAACAACACCTGCAGGCACGCTACCTCGAGATGAAAACGTTCGCGGAAAGCACCTTTCAGGCCGCCCAGTGGCTGCGCATCTCCGGCCTCAGCGGCATGCAGACCGCTCCATGAGCCCCGTCTCCGTCTTCAGACATCGAAAGTGATGGAAACCGCAGGCGTCACGGCATGTGCCTGACAAGCCAGGATGAATCCGTTGGCGATTTCCGTCTCGTCCAACGCATAACAGGCGTCCATCCGCACTTCCCCTTCCAGTACCTTCGCCATACAGGTGGCACAGGCACCGCTCGTACAGGAATACGGCGCATCCCCACCGGCCTCTATGACGGCGAAAAGCAGCGTCTTGCCAGCCGGCACGGCCGTTTCGTATGTCTTGCCATCCAAGACCGCCGTCAGCCGGGCAGCGGCGAACTTCTCCTTCCCGTCCGATGCCGGCGCACTGTCGGGTGGCGTGAAATACTCCCGGTGTATATGCTTCCTGTCCACGCCGGCCTCAGACAAAGCATTTTCCACCGACGCAATCATGCTCCCCGGACCACAGATGAAATACTCTGAGGTCTTGTGCCGGGGAGGATGTTCCGCCAACCACCGAGAGAGCTCCTTCCCGTCGATTCGACCGGTCCGACCTTCCCAGGAAAGCCTCCCCTTGCCGAAAAAGCCCCCGATTCCCTTTGATTTCTCCCGACGGGGCTGGCTCAGGATATGCTCCACCATCAACTGCCCCTCGAACCGGCGGGAAAGCTCCGCCAACTGCTCCCGGAAGATGATGTCCTCCTCCGTCCGGCTGCCGTACAACAGGAACACATAACTCATCGGCTCCAGCTCCAGGATGGATTTCAGGATGGACATCAGCGGGGTGATGCCGCTGCCGGCACCCACCAGGTAATAGTTCTTCTGCTGCTCGTCCGCCAACGGCGTGTGGAAACGACCTTCCGGCCCCATGACCGAAACCTCGTCCCCGACCTTGACCCGCTCGTGGATCCATCCGGACACCTTACCCCCCTTGACCTTCTTTACGGTCACCGCCAAATCGGCCTCCAGCGGACTGCTGCTCATCGAATACGAACGGCGCTCCTCCTTGCCGGCTATTTCGAACCGCAAGGTGACGTACTGCCCCTGCGTGTAGGTGAACGTGTCCTTCCGTTCTTCGGGAATCCTGAAATGCAAGGTGACCGTGTCCGATGTTTCCTGTGTGATGGCCCGGACTTCCAAAGGATGAAAAGAATGATCCATGATTGCGAATAGATGATTGAATGACCGAATGCCAAGCTCCGCATCCCGAAACGCCGCCCGCCGCTGTGTGTCGGACCGGCAAGGCCGCCTCCCGGAAACGCGTATCCTGGAAACCTATAATACAGCCGGGCCGGAGATATGTTTGGCCTTATCCGCAAACCCGGCAAAAAATCTCCTGATTCAAAAGCCCCCCGGGTCCATCCCCGCGACTGACTTCCCACTCCGTCCTTATTTGCCTACCTTTGCACAAAGGCTCGGTTCCCTCCGGATTCCCGGCACCACCACGGGCGGATGCGCGCCTCACCGGCGCAGGACATCCAAGCCCGCTCATCCCGACATCGACATGTACACCCAAGGCTCCTTCCTCGACATCGCCGGAACTTTCAAGGCGGTTTTCCTCGACTCATACGGCGTGGTCAAGAATTACAACGGTCTCATCAAAGGGGCTTCCGATACCATCGACGCCCTGCGGAACCGGGGTATCCACCTGCGGATCCTCACCAACGACGCCTCCCGCAGCCAGGAACAGCAATTTCACAACTTCCGCCGCCTGGGTCTGCACAACCTGCAGCAGGATGAAATCATCACCTCCGGCATGCTCGCCCGTAATTTCCTGCAGCATAAGATCATAAGAGGAAAAATCGCTTACCTGGGGACTGAAAACGCCGCGGCCTACATCCTGGAATCCGGCTTTCCCTCGATCCCGGTCCGCGAAGTGGATCTGCTCGACATCGACGACATCGCCGGATTCGCCTTCCTGGATGACGAAGGATTCGACTGGAATGCCGACATCAACAAAACGGTCAACCTGATCAACCGCAAGAACATTCCCGTCATCGTGGCCAACTCGGACAAAGTCTATCCGGTATCCCGCAACGATGTGGCGATCGCCACCGGCAGCATCGCACAACTGGTGGAAAGCATCCTGAACCGCAGGTTCATCCATTTCGGAAAGCCGGATTCCCAAATGTTCATGTACGCTTACGACGACCTGGTTCGACAGGCCGGACCGGTCGACCGGCAGGACATCCTCATGGTTGGGGATACCTTGCATACGGACATATTAGGAGGAAACAAGTTCGGTATCAAGACCTTGCTGGTGCTCAGCGGCAATACCAGCCAGGAAATGGCGGACATCCAGATCAGGGCCACCGGCATCATCCCCGATTTCATAGCGCCCTCCATCGCCGGCGGCGGCTGATTGCCTATCCGCCCGACGCTTCCTGACGGATGTAGGCCCGCAGGTCCTCCAGCATCTGCTCACTCATCTTTTCTTTTGTATAATGCGGCATGTAGGCCCGCTTCCAGGGGATGGGGGGCGTACCGTACCGTGCCACCTGATATACCGAATATCGCGAGTAGGTCGGAAAATGCCGGTGCAGAAAGCGAAGGGACACGTCGGTGTCTTCCAGGTTGAAAAACGCATACCGTTTTTCCGAATGGCAATGGAGACAACTCAACTCGTACAGCAACCTGCCGGTGGCAGGGTCGCCTTGGGTCGGGAACCCGGCCTTCCGGTCGGCCGGCGGATCGAGAAATGTCGCCGGCATCCCTGGCAGGTATTTGGACTTGAGCAGGGCGATGGCCGCCGGGCGTTCGCTTTCATGCCCGGCCTGCAAGGCCGATTGCAACTGTCGACGCTCCCGGTCATCGAGCTGCAGGTCGTCGACGGTTAGCCCGATTTCCCAAAGACTGGCCAGCACCGACTCCATTTCCCAGTTCGTCAGGGGACGCCCCTGCGCACACTCGGTCGCGCACAACTGGACGGCCTCGCGAAGATCCTCCTGGGCGGCTTTGACCAGGTCTCCGTATTTCCGGTAATAATCCCCGTTGTAAAACCGCCGCCGGTCGACGATGCCGTAAAGGGCGCTGCCCTGAAGGAAGGGCAACCCGTTTTCCGCCACATACCGGAGCCTGGCCATCGGATCGGTCCGGGAAAGATCCGGCTCATCCCGCTGGATATTGTGACAGGACGTACAGACAAAATGGCGGCTCACCCGTTGGGTGGTCTCCCCACCCGGTCCCGTTGTCTGCCCGTAGCGCATGATTTCAAGCCCTTTGGCAGCATCCACACCCGGAAGGGAGTAGTCCGGCAGGTGTGGCGCCGGCTTGTCACCGAGCTGCCGCAGAACATCCGCCACCGTCACACGACCCGTCGCCTGCGAAGAAAAGATGGTTTTCCTTCCGGTGAACGCCGGCAGAAGGGCCAAGGCCAGTATGATGGCCGCAAGAGGAACATATGCTTTCATCGTTCGGTTATTGCTACGGTTCCGCTTTCGCCGGAACAGTCGAACCAGCCTGCAGGTTCGACGGCGCCCGTTGCCGCCGCCTCACAGGTTGAACAAGCGGGATATGGTGAACCCTAGCCGGAATTGCCCTTCCGTCCAATCCGTCCGCGTGTAGGGAAGATAGTCCGTCGGCAGGATGCCGGTCGCATTGGTGAAATTAAGCTGGAACACATGCCCGCCCGTATCGAACTCGAAACCCAGCCCCAAGGGAACCCGGTAGGTGTTTCCCTCCGGCCGGTCGAACGGCGCCTGGGCTCCGTTCAGCGGCACCGACGCCTCCCCGATGATACCCAGCACACGGGAGACCTGCCAACGCCAGGACACCCCGGCATGGAACAGGTCGTTGACCTCGCCAGCAGGCACGACGTTCCGGTGCGTGACACCGCCAGATAGCTGCAGGGAGAAACGGTCAGCCAACCGACGGGCCGCCAGCAGACTCACATGATGTACCAACCGATGCTGGAACACTTCGAAGTAATTGATGCTGGACGGGTCTTCCGACCTTCCTGCCGTCGATACCGTGGAAAGACCGAACAAGGTGACCGTAAAGGGAGCCCCCCCGGGGCGCTGGCTCAGCAAACGCCATTTCATGGAACCGCTGACCAGCTGACGCAAAGGCCCGGCACCCTTTGAACGCGCCGCCCCGAACGTCAGGGTGTTCGTGAACCCGTACTCGAACCCGAGCGATACATCGGAGGCGTTTTCCAGGCCGTACATGGTGGGCCAACCGCCGGCATCTCCTGCCAAATCCCCGAAACGATGCACGATCCTGGCATCCAACTTCCGTTGCGGCAGGGTTTCCACCGAAGGACTGTTCACAACCCAACGGTCGCGGAAAGTCTGGAACATGGGTGCCTGCCCGTTCGATGCCACGGATACGGACAACACGGCCAGCAACAAATAGGTCCTTTTCATTTGAATGACTTTTTTCCGCGGGCCGGCACAGCATCCCCGGCCGGCGGACGATACGCCCGACCCGCTATTCCGGATAGCCTTCCAGCAACCAGCACTGCAGCACCTGGAATTCCCGCTCCGTCAGGTCGTCCTGCCGGGATTCCGCATACACCGAGGCATCGGGCGGCATACCCAGGACCGGGTCGTCCTGCTGGTTGACCACCCGCTCCTGGAAGGACCCGTTCACCAGATGCGGCAGGATGCCCTGGTACCCGGTGTAATCCCCCGGACCGATCCCCGTGCCGCCGTCATGACAACCTGCGTACGCACAGGTATTGGTTATGACCGACCGGATTCCGTTCTCGTAGGTGGTCAGGCTGATGGTGTCACAATAGGCGGGCTTGGTCGGGGCTGGCAATTCGTCACTGGTGCATGCCTGCCATGTCAACAGCCCCTGCAGCCCCATCAGGCAGACAACGGCAACCATTATTCCCTGTTTCATTTTCCCATGGATTATTTCCGAAAGCAAACGGGACGCATACCCGATTGTAGCCTTGGCAGCGCGGCGAAGCTCGCCGGAGGTGCATAACGCTGACAACATGGGGCAGGCACGACAATCCGGTTTGCATCCGGCAAATGTACGCATTCCAGCGGAGCCTTCCCATTCCGCAAAAACCGTGATGCCACGCTTTTGTTGTCCCCGCCGACACCATTCCGCACCCCGACACAGCTGAGATTTATCCGGCGAGCCGCCAAACTTTCAATTCGCTCATTTGTAATTATGATACTTGTTTGAATATTTTTGTCCACTTCACCATACATCAATAACGAAACTATGTATCCGATACAACTGACAGCGCCTATGGCGCAGGAACTGCACAACATGGGCTTCGAAAGTCTCTCGACCGCGGATGCCGTGGAGGGCGCGCTCGAACAGCAGGACGGCACCACCCTGGTGGTGGTCAATTCCGTCTGTGGCTGCGCCGCCGCGAATGCCCGGCCGGGCGTCCGCATGTCCCTGGATGGCACCAAACGTCCGGACAAACTGCTGACCGTTTTCGCCGGTGTGGACCGGGAAGCAACGGAGAAGGCAAGGGAGTACCTGTTGCCCTATCCTCCCTCCTCCCCGGCGATCGCCCTGTTCAAAGACGGAAGACTGGTCCATTTCCTGGAAAGACACCACATCGAAGGCCGTTCGGCGGATATCATCGCCGCCAATCTGCGGATGGCATACGACCGCTTCTGCTGAGGCGGCGTCACAAGGCGACGCCCGCTTGAATCCGGCTGACCCCAGGTGGGGCGGGGCATACTTATATACCCCCGCCCCCCTTCTTCCCGGCATCCGGCCGATACCTCTTCCTCAGCGCAACTTGTACAACTGAAAAATGGCGAACAGCAGCAGGGCCGTCCCGATGAACTTGTTCACCCACTTGGTGATGACCGCAGACCTGCCAAGTATTTTCTCGCCTAACAAGGCATACCCCACCAACAGGGTGAAAGTGCCCGCCAACGTGCCGGTACTGAAAGACAACACGTAACTGTTCTCCCGAACCAACCAACCGTTCGCAGCCAACAGGGTGCCATAGAATATCCAGAATGGGATGACCATCAGGTTTAGCGAACTGACCAGCACCCCTTTGAAGAATTCGTTCCGCCGCCGCCCCGGTGGCTCGCCTTCCGGCAACCCGCCGGGCGGACGGGCAAAAAAGAGAAAGTAACCGCCAGCCAACAAAAACGCAGTGGCGGCAATCCACTGGAAGATGCGCTCCACACCCGGGTGGTCCGTAAACAACCAGGTGAACTTGATGGCAATGAATACTTGGAAGAACTCCACCGAAGCGGCACCGAATGCCGCCCATACGGCATAACGGAGGCCCTTGCGAATGGCGGTTTGAGCGACCATCATGTTGATCATCCCAAATGGCAGGGATCCGATGAAACTGATGGCGAAAGCAATCAGAAAGTGTGTTATCACTGTCGTGGGGATGCTGTGGCACGGAGAGCATCCTGCGGCACGTGCTCCTGTAGAACGGTAGCCGACTTAGGATACCCCAACCCGCTTCTTGTAATGGCTGTACCGCTTGTACTGGTGCCAGGCTTCGTGAAAAGTCATTCCCCTCACGCCAACCCGCACCTGCCGGCGGTAGATCTCGTAAATTATTCGCCAATGTCGGTAAATATCTCGGTATTTACGCAAAACAGGAAATGAAGGGTCGTAGATATGCGCCGGCTCCCCTCCTACTCCGTTGAATTCCAGGATGCGGAAGCCCCTTCCTGCCCGAAGGTCCTCCAAGGAGACACAACGTATGTCGAAGCGCCCGTAATGGATATCCTCCATGCGGCAAGCGATTCCGTCGAAAATACCGGACAGTACGGCATCTATGTGGTGATTGCCGTTGAGGAACTTTGTTCCCCGGCTGTGGTTTCCGATAGGCTCCACTTCCACTACCCTGCCCGCTTCCGGCACACTGCTCATCAAGGTCGGTCGGGCCTGTGCCAACCGCTCCCGCTGCAATCGACCCCGCGGGTCTTTCGCCAACAGACCGGCCACCGTGGTGACGCCATCCCCCTTCACCCGCAATGTCTCCTTCAGACAGACGGATGTCACCGCCCCCCTGCGCTCCCCTGGGAACCGATGATACATCACCGCAATTTCCAAGGGTCCAGGTACATATTCCTGCACGATCAGGTCCAGCCGGTATCTTGCCAGATACCCTTCCAGCTCTTCCCGACTTTCCAGTCTCGCCACGAGAAATCCCCGTTCGCCTACATCCGGCTTCACAATCAACGGATAGGTATATCCTGCGGCTTCAATAGCCGAAAGGACTTCCTCCCGTGGCCTGTCGGCAGGAACGAACATCGTCTGCGGAAGATGCTCGGCCGGAATCCGACGAAGGATGTTGTACTTGGACTCCCCCCACAACCCTCCTGTTTCAATGACCGGATTCACCGCACTGAAGAAAAACGCTTCCCTGGCTCGGATGGCAAACCACAACCATATCGGAACCAGCGGCAGGTTGGAAAGAAACATCGGCCAGTACTCCCAGTTCGTCATTCGGACAAACCAAGTGGAAGATTGGATGCTGCGCCACATAGTCTTGTTTTCGTGTACGCTTCCGATACACCGCCCAAGTAGGGGGCGTCAGATAGGTCATAGGATGATTTCCAAAAGATCACCGACCGAAACCATCCCGCCCTGGCGTATTCTGGCCGTTATGCCGCCATGGCCAAGCATGGCGTCGTATCCGCCGACACCCAGGTTCTCCTCCATTCGCTCACAAGGAACACAAAGCCCCGTCATCTCCAATACCGCCCCGCCCAGGCGGAAGGTTCTGCCTTCCAGTGAAAGGAGGTTGATACCGGAGACCACCATGTTTCGCCGGGTTAGCAGTGGGTCGATCCGATCCTTTCCCATCAAAGTGGCCACCACCGGCAGGTGCTCCGCCTGCAACAGCGTAACCTGCCGACTCCCGCTCTTGCCCGCATAATGGTCTCCTACCAAGCCTTCCACCGGATCTAACCGCACTGCCTCCAGCACCCGCATGGCAGCCTTCCGACCGGTACGGACCGCAATTTTTTCCACTTTTCCTGTCGCCATGTTCGACCTGTTTTTATGTGTGGGTTGAAAGTGGGCATGCCACGGAGCCGACAGCCTGGCGCTCAGGGTTGCATGCCGTATTCCTCGATTTTCCGGTATAAGGTTGCCAATCCGATGCCCAGCAGTTCCGCCGATTTGGTTTTGTTGCCGCCTGTGTAGGCCATCACCTTGCGGATATGCTCCTTTTCCATGGCAGCCAAGCGCATGGAGTCGGCAGCCCGACCGGCTGAAGAATGAAAATCCAAAGGCAGGCAATCCGGCCGCAGCATTCCGTCCGTCGACAGGATGACCGCACGTTCTATGACGTTCTTCAACTCGCGGATATTCCCGTTCCATGGATGCCGGACCAAGGCCTGGCGGAATGACTCCTCCATACCGAACGGCACTTGTTGGTGCCGCTCACAAAAACGGCGGATGAAATGATCTGCCAAGGGAAGGATGTCATCCGGCCGCTCCCGCAAAGTGGGAAGCTGTATGCTGAAGACCGACAGACGGTAGAAAAGATCCAGTCGGAAGGTACCCTTCTCACAAGCGGAAGGCAGGTTGCGGTTGGTAGCGGCGATGATACGGACATCCACACGTGTCTCCTTGGTTTCTCCAACCTTGAGGAAACGACCGGTCTCCAGGACCCGCAGCAGCTTGGCCTGCAAGGCAAGGTCCATCTCCCCAATCTCATCCAGAAAGATCGTCCCTCCGTCCGCTTCCTCGAACAGGCCCGCTTTGTCCCGGGTGGCACCGGTGAACGAACCGGCCCTGTGACCGAACATCTCGCTCTCCAGGATCTCCTTGCCGAAGGCGCTGCAGTTCACCGCCAGAAACGCCTTTCCCGCACGACCACTTGCATGGTGAATGGCCTGGGCGAACACCTCCTTTCCGGTACCGGTCTCTCCCGTCAGAAGGACCGTCGCATCGGTCGGAGCGACTTTCCGGGCCAGGGCAATCGCCTTTTGCACAGGAGCCGACCGGCCGACCATCTGTTCGAATGAATAATGGTCCGCAAACGCGGAAGCAGGAGCCGCTTGTTGCGCATACCGACGCTTGGATGCCAGCAGCGCCTGGCTGACCAACGGGATGATCCGGTTGTTGTCGTCTCCTTTGGTAATGTAATCGTAGGCGCCGGACTTGATGGCCGACACGCTGTCCGGAATGGCACCGAAAGCGGTCAGCAGGATGACCTCCGAACAAGGGCTCGCCTTCCGTAGCTCCGGAACCAGTTCCACCCCGTTCGCATCGGGCAATTTCACATCACAGATGACGACATGTATTTTTTCACGGCGCAGCAGGGCCAACCCCCGACGGGCATTCTCCGCCTCGAAGACCTGGTAATTCTCCAGCCGCATGATTCGGCCCAATAAGGTCCGGATGTCATGCTCGTCATCAATGATCAGGATACTATCGGAAGACATGGTCGCCGGTTTAGTTTCTTCCGCCCCGCCAGGCACGGACCGTTCAGCATCGAAAGGATTATCCAGGAGCCGGCCGTCATCGGATCAGGTCTATATACCCCCTGCGCAATTCCGCCGAAGGCACACTGCCGGTGACCCGCTGTTCGAAAACCTGGCAGGTATAGAAATAAGTGCCCGCCGCCAGCGCCTGACCCCGCATGTTCTCACCCCGCCAACGGATGGACGGATCCGTTGTCTCGAACACCAATTCCCCCCAGCGGTTGAATATCTTCATGTCCACCCGGTCGATGAAACAATATGGATATGGAATGAACAGTTCGTTCGCGCCGTCGCCGTTTGGTGTGAAAGCATTGGGTAGTTCGTAATTGGGACAGTTGTCCTTGCAGATGATGTTACTGAGCCCGCTTTCGTTCTGGAAAGTATCCAGTGCCGTCACCGCATAACATCCAGCCAGGCCCCGTTCCGGACGGTGCAGGAAAATGGTGTCCCCGCTTTCGTCCAACGAACCTAACCAAGCCAGCGTTTCCCCCTCCAGCGGAGAGAAATAGATGTTGTATCCCACCACGTCATCCGTTTCCGGACAGATGAGCATCGGATTCCGCCAGGCCAGCTTGTTCAGCAAATCCTCCTCTTCCTGGCAGTTGACGTTTTCGTCACAAATGTTCGTGACAGTCAGTAGGGGCGGACAAGGCGCTACGTTGTCCACCGGTCGGGCACAGGCCTCCTGCGACCAATTGAGCAGCGGACTCGGCAAGCCGTCTATCCCGTAGGAGCCCCGCGCCAGGATACGGTAGCAATATTCCTTCCCGTTCAACAAACCGGTGTCCTGGAAGCTCGTCAACGGCGTCATCCCGATGGAATCCCAAAGACCGCTGCTTTCATTGCGGCGGTACACCAGGTATTCCGTATTGACCCAGGGCACCTCGAAGTCCCAGGCCAGGTCCATACGGTTGTCCGTGGGCGACAAAGTCAGGAAAACAGAAGAGGCCGGAGGCGAATCCCCGATGGTCTCCGTCTCCTCGTTTACATAAAAGAACAGCTGGTAATGATAGGGGGAGGCCAAAGTGTTCAACACCGATGTCGGTGGCTCGTCCACATATGACAGGCTGTTGAACTGCCAGTAGGACGCTGCCTCGAAAGTGACGACCGGCTGCGTCACCATGCCGCTGAGACCCGGTGCCCTCGCCAGCACCAACCGGTAAGGCCCGGGATTCAACATCGTATCCAGGTCTTCCGCCAAAGGTTTTGTCCACCGGATTTCCACCCGGCCATCGTCCGGACCGGTCTCCAGGATGCTGACATGGGTGATGAGCGGGACATCCCTGCTCAACTGCACGCATATTTCATCCGACGGAAGGCTCTCCACGAAGTTATACGGTTGCCCCGCATTGGTCCGCCGCGCGAAACGGGCCAGGATCCGGTAACAATACGTTTTCCCACGCTCCACTCCGGAGTCGTCGTATTGGTACCGGCCGTCGGCTTCCGCCTTGGTGTTCGCTAGCCAGGTGTAGCCCTTCCCATCCAATCCCGGCGTACAGGTATCAATCGGGAAGGGGTTGTTGCCTTCCCTACGCCAGACGGAAAATCCGAAGAAATAATCATCCGCGGCCGCTTCGCAGGCATACGGTTTTTCCCAGGATACCGAAATGAGGTCCGAAGCGGCATCGGCCTGTACATCTGCCGGCGGCGGGCCCACCACCTTGATACGGACAGGCTTGAGGGTGGCCAATCCGGTGGATCCAGGCACACTCTGCAGGAAATAGTCGTCCTCCGCCTTGAACACGACCGTATAGGGCAGGTCGGAAACATGCTCGCAGGCGGTTCGCCAACGGAAGGTCTTGACCACCGGCTGTGTGCCATAGGTGGCGGAAGGACTGCCGGTTGGACGCCAGGTGTCCTCATCCTCCGCTGGACTGACGGTGATGATGAAGGGGGCTCCGAGCGCGGACAGTTTGATTTTGTCTCCCAGGTCCGGGTCGGTCGCCTTGACCTGGAACTCGACCTCCTCTCCTGCCACTACGCAGATCTCTTCCGGTGCCTCGATGACCGGTGCATGATTCTGGTCGCAGTTGAAGACGAGGATCTGCATGTCCCGCACCGTCGTGTCGGTGGCGACGCCGTCCCGCCAGGAGATGATGACCATGGCGATGTTGAACTCCCCGGGCACCTGGGGTGCGTCCCAAACGAGCGTACCATCCAATTGACTGAGTGTCAGACAACAACCGTTACCCTGTATATTCTGTGGGAATGTATAGTTCGGCACCTGCGTATTGACGGACTGCATGGGGACGATCAATTCGTAGCTGAGGCTGTCACCGTCCGGGTCGTAGGCGTTGGGATTGTGCACGAAACGTTCCCCGACACATGCGTAGTCAATGGGAGGCTGCAGAAGCCGGGGTGTGCTGTTGCACCCTTGGAACTGGGCATTGAACAAGGTGAAAGTGGTCTGCAGATGGAATTGCACATTGTCGGAGGCCGGCGGGTTGACGTTGAGGATGCCACCGTTCCGGTTGGGATCCGTCATGGACACCGTGTAGCTCCCGGTACCGTCGTAAGTATGGGTGGCGATATAGTAATTGAACTTGACATCGTTCGGGCCGGGTTGGCCCTGGGGTGGCTGGCCCACCCCGTTGGCACGCGGCACCATCTCACAGAAACCGTCGCCCCAGCAGACCTCCACCGTATCCCGGTCGGCGGCCACGCTGCTGGTCTTCGTATACGTGATGACCGTACAGCGCACCATGTTCCCGACACAATCGTTGATCTGCTCGATGATGATCTCTCCCGCCCGGTTGTGGGTGGCTCCCATTTCCGGGATCACTCCGAGCATCAGCATGGCAACGGTCAAACTGACTCCGATAATTTTCATCCGTCTGCGGTTTTAATGACCGGCGGTGGGCGCACGGCTGAATCCGTACGGGTGCGGAACCGAAAACCTCCCGGACGACCGCACCCTGGCACTCTGGTGCGAATCAAGTCGCCCGCGGACAAGACAGGACCCGCATCTGCACGGACTTCCGATAGCAATGATAACAAAAAGCAGGGAAGGACGAAAGCGGCGGATGCGAAACCATGCAGGACCTGCTGACACTCGGTCCCACGCCCTGCCTTCCACCTTGAAAACAAAGAGTCCGGTATTCTGTTCTGCCGGATGTCCGTCCTGACTAACTGCCGGACGTCATTTGTAGGCAGGAAGGTCCAGGACCTGGTCGCAGAAGCGATAATCTTCCGGAACATTGGAAGCCACCACGACCAGCCTGTCCGACACGAAGGAACCGATCAGCGTCAGGTACCATTCGACCCCCTGCCGATCCAGGTTGGTCGTCGGTTCGTCGAGCAGCACCACCGGCGTGTCCGACAGCAGCGCCAGGGCCAGCTTGAGCCGTTGTTTCATGCCGGAGGAAAAAAAACGGACCTCCTTCTGCGCGGTGGAACGGGCGAATCCCAGTCGGTCCATGATGTCCGACGGTCGGATGCCATCCCGGAAAGGCTGGAAACGACGATGGAAATCGAGTGTTTCCGACAAGGTGAACTCCTCGACCAACTCGATGTAAGGCGCCGCGTAGGATATCCTTGAACAGAGTTCTTCGATCGATAGGACCTTGCCGTCGGACCGGAAGGACAGGGTGCCCCTGGTCGGCGAGAGATGGCCGCACAACATCCGCAGCAAGGTGGATTTCCCACTGCCGTTGGCTCCCGTGACTGCATACGAACAACCCCGTTCAAAAGTGTAATCCAACCCGCTGAATATCCATTCATGCCGGTAGCGCTTGGCAACGGATTGAAGGAGAATCTGCGTCGGCATGCAAGAAGAGTTGAGAACGGACACGCGTCCCGGTCATGTCGGGCCCAAGCGGTTACCGGCGGTTGTTCATCTGTTGGAAACCCCGCATGATGCCCCGGTCGGCCTTCCGGAGAAATTCAAGGATGTAATCCCGCTCCGGTGTCGCATCGATATCCGTTTCGATGATCTCCATGGCCTGGGACGTGTTGTAGCCTTTTACGAAAAGGATACGGTATACATCCTGGATGACGTGGATGTCTTCCGGTCGGAAACCCCGTCGACGCAACCCCACGGAGTTGATGCCTGCATAGGAAAGCGGCTCCCGGGCGGCCTTAACGTAAGGAGGCACATCCTTCCGGACCAGGGAACCCCCGCCGATGAACGCATGGGCGCCTATCTTGACGAACTGGTGTACCGCGGTCAACCCGCCGAGAATGGCGTATTCCTCCACTTCTATGTGGCCCGCCAAGGTTACGCCGTTGGCCAACACACAGTGTTTGCCGATGTGACAGTCGTGCGCGACATGGACATAAGCCATGAGCAGGCTGTCGTTTCCGATGGTCGTGCGATGGCTGGCCTGCGTCCCCCTGTTCAAGGTGACATATTCCCGAACGGTCACCCGATCCCCCAACTCCACCAGGCTGTATTCCCCTTTGAACTTGAGGTCCTGGGGAATGGCCCCGACCACCGCACCGGGAAATATCCTGCACCCTTTGCCGATACGGACACCGTCCATGATGCTCACGTGCGGACCGATCCAGGTGTCGTCCCCGATGACGACGTCCGCCCCGATGGTGACGAACGGCTCGATGGTGACATTCTCCCCGATGCTGGCATCTGGATGTATGTACCGCATTGTCTGGGCGTGACCGTTTAGATGTGGTAGGATAGGTGTTTGTTCAGTAGAAATTTTCATTAGCAAATGTTACGAATTGATGCCCGAGGGTGCCCCCGCCACGTGGCATTCCTCTCTGATTGCCGGCCAAGGCCTTTCTGCAGCGGAATTATTTCGACAGCCAGGACCAAAGTCCGTCGGGCGGTTTTGTTTCCGAACCGGTTCCCCGGCCGTGCGTCCGGAGCATTTTCTTCTATCCTGCCATTTTCCTGCGTGAATCGACCACAGCCGCTTCGTTCCGAAAAGCTGTGGCATACGAGTCTCGGGCGGACCAGCCACCCGACGTCTCCTTCGGAATTCCCTGTCGGGGTTTACCGACGACTACCCATTCGTCCGCAATACCTTAAACTACCTCCTTTACTTTTTATTGCCTGCACCGGACAATTTTTGAAAACCTGCCGGTTGATCGGCAGTCGGACGGGTCGGGTATTGTGTTTCAGGCTTCCGCCGCATCCGGTCGGCGTACGATCTGGGCGGTAAGCTCCCCTTCCGATACCACTTTGTTGCCGACGAATGCCGTGCCGTGCATCTGTACCATTCCGCGGCGAATCGGTGCCGTCAGTTCCATCTTGAGGATCAGCGTGTCGCCGGGGACCACCTTGTGCTTGAATTTGACCCCGTCTATCTTGACGAAATAAGTATCCCACCGACCGGTATCCCCAACCTTGGACAAAGCAAGGATACCACCTGCCTGCGCCAAAGCCTCCAACTGCAGCACCCCGGGGAATATGGGGTTTCCAGGAAAATGTCCTTGGAAAAATGCCTCGTTGAACGTGATGTTCTTGATGCCCACCACATGGTTCTCACTCAATTCGATGATTTTGTCCACCAACAGGAACGGGTACCGGTGAGGCAGATATTCCGCTATCTGCGTGGAAGTGAAGACCGGGGTTGCGTTGGGATCGTACCGCGGGATGCCCCTGTTGCGGCGCTGCTCCTGCAGGACTTTCTTCAACAGCCTTGCGAAAGCCAGGTTCGCACTGTGGCCGGGCTTCGTCGCCACGATCCTTCCACGGATCGGTTTGCCCACAAGCGCCAGGTCTCCGATGACATCCAACAGCTTGTGCCGCGCCGGCTCATTGTCGAAATGGAGTGCGGTACCGTTCAGAATGCCTTCCTTCTCCACCCGGATGCTCGGTTTGTTGAGTTTCTCCGCCAACAGGTCCAGTTCCGGCTGGGTCATCAGACGGTCCGCAATGACGATCGCATTGTCCATGTCTCCGCCCCGGATCAGGTTGTGCTCGAAAAGCTGTTCCAGTTCATGCAGGAATACGAAGGTCCTGCAAGGGGCGATTTCCTTGGAAAAATCCGACAATCTATCCAAGGTCGCATATTGCGGCCCCAATATCCTTGAGTTGAAGTCTATCAGCACCGTGGCTTGGAAGTCCTCCGCCGGCAACGCCAGGATTTCCGTCCCTGTCTGCTCGTCGACATAGCGGATGGGTTCCGTGATGTCCACAAATTCCTTTTCCGCATCCTGCTCGGCGATTCCGGCACCGACCAACAGTTCCACAAAAGGAGCGGCACTTCCGTCAAGGATGGGCACTTCCGGCCCGTCTATATCAATCAGACAGTTGTCGATGGACAACCCGAACAAAGCGGCCAAAGCATGCTCCACCGTGCTGACCTGGGCCGCTCCCTGCCCCAGCGTCGTTCCCCGCAGGGTGGAGACGACCGCTCCGACATCAGCCCGCAGGAAAGGCCGGTCCGCCAGGTCGACCCGTCGGAACTGAATGCCATGCCCGATATCAGCCGGTTTGAAGGTAACGGTCACCTCCTCGCCTGTGTGGAGACCGACCCCCTTGATGGTACTTTCATTACTGATTGTTCGCTGGTTCATATCTCTGTTGCTGTGAAAAACGGGATGTCAACTTTCCGGGGACTGGCATCCCCTCCTTTCGCTTTCTCCGTTACCCTACCCTTTCTGATCTTTTGTACGTTGCATGGACTGAAAGAGCCGATACCAAGCCGGCAATTTCTTGAAGACGGCATAAGACCGGAGATAATCCGCATAACCAATCGCCGGAGATCCGTAGACCGCCTGGCCGGGTTCCTTGATGGTGGCGGCAACACCGCTCTGCGCCTGCACCTGGGTCCCGTCCGCCACCGCGATGTGGCCGACGAACCCTGCCTGCCCTCCGACACGGCAATGCCGTCCGATTTTCGTGCTGCCTGCAATCCCCGCCTGCGCGGCAATGACCGTATCCGAGCCCACCTCCACATTGTGGGCCACCATCACCAAGTTGTCCAGTTTGACTCCCCTGCGAAGGATGGTGCTCCCGATACTCGCCCGGTCCACCGTCGTGTTCGCCCCGACTTCCACCTGGTCCTCCAGGACCACATTACCCAACTGGGGAAGCTTCAGGTAACTGCCGTCCTCCTGCCGCACATAACCGAATCCGTCCGATCCGATCACCGCGTTGGCATGCAGGACACAATGGTCGCCGATGACACAGGACTGAAGGACACGCACGCCGGGAAACAAGGTGCAATGTTTTCCGATGACGACATCCTTTCCGATGTATACCTGCGCATGTATGTTGCTGTGATTCCCTACCCTGGCCCCGGATTCGATGACGGCATAGGGCCCGACGGACACCTGCTCCCCGAGCCGGCTGTCCGCAGCGATGCTGGCGTGCGGGGATATGGTAGCGCCGGCACCCGAAAAATCAGGATGCGAGGCAAACCTTTCCATCAGCATCCGCATGGCCTCGTACACATCGGGAACACGTATCACCGCCCTCGCAGCCAAAGCTCCCGCCGGTAGGAAATCCTGTGGGATGAGTATGGCGGTCACGGGCGTGCTGTATGCGTATGCGGCATATTTCGTGTTCGCCAGAAAAGTCAGGACACCTTCGCCTCCCTCCTCTATCCTGCCCGGCCTGTTCACGGTGGCTTCCGCATCCCCTTCCAGCAGACCACCCGTCAGCCGGGCTATGTCGTTGGCTGCTATTTGCATAGTCGCAAAGATAGTGGGTGCACCGGCTAGTACATATCCCGGTATTATATTTTTGGCTTATCTCCCTGATATTTGTTTTTTTTGCATCGAACGGACCCCCGGCCCCCGGTATCGCTGCCGAAGGCCAGGCCGTGGCTGCTGCCTATGAAAAACATCCGAATTGGCATACCGACCGATCCGCTGCTCGCGACCACCATGGAACCGGCGCTCGTCGGGCTGCTGGCCACAGGTGTCCATGTCGAGCGGATCGACCTTGCCCCTGTCGGGCAGCATCACGCCGACCACGGCTGGGATATCGCTTGCCTGGAGGCACTTTCTATCGGCACGGTGGATGCCTGCCTGCGACGCTTGGAAACCCTGCCCGTCCCGGCGGGGGACGGATGGTGCATCGCTGCGTTGTCCGACCGCACGCCTCCGGGTTTCACGCTCCTGGTCAACCCCGCTGCAGCAGCCCCCGCCGGCCGATTCCACCTGCCTGACCATGCCAGGATCCTGGCGGAACTCCCTGCTGTCGCAGCCCAACTCCTGCCCTTGTGTCCCAACGCACAGCTCCTTGGAACCCGACAGGTCAATTGGCCCCCTGTGGGCGGCCGTTTTCCCGATGGCGATGCCATCCTGCTCGACAACCGATGCTTCCCAACCCCGACAACCCCGCCCGAACCCTACACCCGTTTCCATCCCAGGGAACTCATACCCTTGCCGGGCCAGGGGGTCCTGGCCTGGCTTTGCAGGCCCCGGGACCTGCCTGTCAGAACGCTCCTGGCTTCCGTCCACCGGCCGGCTGTCGCACGCGTCACCAATGTCGAGCGGCGCGTGTCGTTGCTGCTCGCCTCACCCGACGGTTCCACCTGCGCTTATTGCATACAGGACGGCGAGGGTCATTACCATGCCCATGCAGCGTATCGACGGGCTCACCAGACGACCCTCGCCCAGCACTCCCAATCCACCAGCGCTGGACTGGCGGATGCATTGGCTCGGCGCCTGCGGCCGACCAGCACCTCCTGACCCGGTTTACGCACCGCCTACCGGTACATGCCTGCCGGATTCAGAAAGGCTGCTGCTAAATCAAAAAAATCAGGCATGCTGCGGTTCGCTCCGTCAGTCCTCGTGCTGCGTTGGATGTTTTTTGAGTACCTTGGCACTTCAATCGTTTCGAATGGCTCATATCGTCATCCTGGGCAATGGCATCGCCGGCATCACCGCCGCCCGGAACATCCGGAAGCACAGCGAACACAGCATCACCGTGGTCTCCGGTGAGAGCGACCATTTTTTTTCCCGGACCGCCATGATGTATGTCTTCATGGGCCATATGCGATTCGAGGATACCAAACCTTATGAGGATTGGTTCTGGCAAAAGAACAGCATCGACCTGGTGAAAGGTTGGGTCGAAACCGTCGATGTTCCCGGCCGCACCCTCCGTTTCGTCGACGGCCGCTCGCTACCTTTTGATTTCCTGCTGCTAGCTACAGGCAGCGTCTACCAATCCGCCAGGTGGCCCGGAGAAAACCTGGACGGGGTCCAGGGATTCTATACCCTTCAGGACCTCGAAGCCTTGTCCTATTACACCAAAGGCGTCCAGCATGCCGTGGTGGTCGGCGGTGGCCTCATCGGCGTTGAATTGGTCGAGATGCTGCTGTCCCGCCGAATCCCGGTCACTTTCCTGGTTAGGGAGAAGCTTTTTTACGACCATGTGCTTCCGCCGGAGGAGTCGGCCATGGTCACACAACACATCGCCCAACACGGCGTGGATCTCCGGATGGAGACCGAACTCAAGGAAATCTGGGGCGACAAACGCAGCGGCAGGGTGAAGATGGCCGTCACAAGCTCGGGGGAGAAAATCCCCTGCGGCTTCGTGGGGCTGACCATCGGCGTGCGGCCGAACACCGATTTCCTGATATTCAATCAAATCGAACTGGACAAGGGCATTTTGGTTGACCGCTTCCTTGAGACGAATGTTCCGGGCATCTTCGCCGCCGGCGACTGCGCACAACTTCGCCAACCGGCACCCGGTCGCAAACCGACGGAACCGCTCTGGTACACAGCCCGAATGATGGGTGAAGTGGCGGCCAACAACATCCTGCATGCGGCGGAAGTGGAAGGCAACAGAAAGCGGATCGCTTACGACGCAGGAATCTGGTTCAATTCCGCCAAGTTCTTCGACCTCGAATACCAGGTGTACGGCGACATTCCGGCCCGCGGTGCGGAAGGCGTCCAGTCGGTCCACTGGCAACATCCCAACAAGAACCTGAGCATCCGTATCAATTGGGACCGCTCGACCGGCGCCGTCACCGGGTTCAACCTCATGGGCATCCGATACCGTCAGGAAGTCTGCGAACATTGGATCCGAACCGCCACCCCCGTCAAGACGGTACTCCAAGACTTGCGGCTGGCTAATTTCGACCCTGAGTTCTCCCGTCAATACGAACCGCAGGTCTGGCAGCGGTTTCAGGAAATCACGGGGGAAGCCGTCCGACCTGGCGGACGCCGACGCCTCGCAGAGGTCATCCGGCTGCTTAGACCAGGATGACCCCTTGCCTGTCACCCGCCTGAATCCGGGCTGCTGCCGCCTCCAAACTATATCAACCCTCATGGTCAAGAAACTAGGTAACATCACAATCCTGCTCGCCTGCACCCTTTTCTGTGCATTGCCATTCTTGGAGCATTACCGGCTTCCGACAGACGCAACCCTGGTAATCGAGAATCCTTACCACCGGGCAGCCGTGGAGGTGGCGCTGTCCCAAACCGGACTGCCGGACAAAGACTTCCCGAACGCATTCTTTTTCTGCTGGCATCTGGGAAAGGCCGTCGACCAAGCCGGCAAAGCCCTTGACCAAGCGTGGCGGACTGCCCCACCGACCGATGTGGAAGAATGGGTCTTCCGCATGCATCCCACCCAAATCAAGGACTACACCTTGCGCATGGGGCTCCGATCGGGTACCGGACCGGTCTCTTCCTACCCTTGGAGCTTCCTGATGGCCACCATCGGACTTGGCCTTTTCGGCGGCCTGCTGCGGACCGTCCCCCAATTCCGTGAACTGCCCGGCATCCGAAACAATCACCTGACCCATCGGTCGCTCACGCGAGGCATCCGACCTCCTTGGGCCCGCACCTTGCTGTTCCTTACGGCAGGGGCCATCCTCTGCTTCGGCTTCTTTTTCATGAACGGAGACGCCGTATGGCCTTCCCTCACCGCCCTGGCCTTGCTCGCCCTGCTTTGGTATCTGCACAGACAGTCGCCCGGCAAAGGACTATCGTCCAAGCCGTTGGAACGATTACGCAACGGCTGGACGGGATTGTTCCTGGGACTGCTCCTGATTATGTTTTACGTGACGCTGTACTGGCTCCCGCAATACACCGCCACCTGGGTTGCCATGGTGAATCCCTTGCGCAGGGCCCTCACCGGCCAGGATGCCTCGCAATGGTTCCTGTACGGTCTCCTTTACACATTGGCTGTGCTGGTCATGGGCGTCCGGATGATCGCCCGCTACCGACACAACCGCTACCAGGTCATCCGCACCTGCTCCGTCATTTTCTTTCAGATCTGCTTTGCATTCCTGCTGCCGGAAATCCTGGTGCGCCTGCACCAACCTTACTTTGATTTCAAAAACATCTGGCCGCTGGATTATTCCTTTTTCTTCGACTGGAACCTGCAACAGCTGACGGAAAGCGGCTCGTTGGGTATTTTCATGCTGGTCTGGGGCATCCTCCTGACGGCGGTCGGCGTACCGCTGCTGACCTATCTGTACGGCAAGCGATGGTACTGTTCATGGGTTTGCGGCTGCGGCGGTCTGGCGGAAACATTGGGAGATCCCTTCCGTCACCTGTCTGACAAATCCTTGCACGCATGGCAGTTGGAAAGATGGATGATCCATGGGGTGCTCGCTTTCGCCGTGCTGATGACGGCCGCAGTCCTGTACACCTATTTTTCGGGGGCCGGGCAAATCCTTTTCGTCAACAGCTATTCCATCCGGGCCTGGTACGGATTTCTGATCGGTTCCGGTTTCGCAGGTGTGGTCGGAACCGGCTTCTACCCACTGATGGGCAACCGGGTCTGGTGCCGCTTCGGCTGCCCCTTGGCGGCCTATCTCGGACTGGTCCAGCGCTTCCGCAGCCGTTTCCGAATCACAGTCAACGGCGGACAATGCATCAGCTGCGGCAATTGCTCGACATTTTGCGACATGGGCATCGATGTCCGGCACTATGCCCAACGTGGTCAGGATGTAGTACGTGCCGCTTGTGTTGGTTGCGGGGTTTGCGCGTCCGTGTGCCCAAGGGGTGTCCTGCGCTTGGAAAATGCAGCGGTGGACGTCCTGGAAAGGGCTTCCGAAGCACGGACAAGCAGGCTGTGAGGCACCCCGACAAGCTGGGATTACGCCGGACCTCCGCAGCCGCCGTCGACACCTTCCGTCCGCTTGGTTCCGCTTTTTGGCCGTGGTTTGTTTGAACCGATAAAAATGAATTACATTTGCAAGGATGTTGCGGATTCTTTCGGCTTTTTCCGAACCATGCCAGCCGGCTCGCACTGAAGTGCACAGTCGGCAGCCGACCTGACGAGCCCTCGGATGAATGATTGCCGGGCTGCCGGACAAAGAAGCTTCCGGACAACGTAACCAGGCCGGTTCCCCCTGACGTTCCTGTACCGCACCTATGCATTCCGTCGGGAAACCAGGCTCTTGTAAGGATTAATCCGACTTGGCGAAACATTGGGATCTCGAAGCCTTACCTATTTCTGCGTATGCCTTCTATCCCCATTGTGGCGCCCCGACCGGCAGTGCAGGTTAGCCATTCCGGCTAAGAACCGGCTTTATTGCCAGCCAACCCGTATCCGCAGCGGCTATTTCACCATCATTCATGGTCACCGACATATTCATCACTATCCTCCTTGTCCTCCTGAACGGATTCTTCGTCGCAGCGGAATTCGCCATCGTCAAGGTCCGACTCTCCCAAATCCAGGTCCGCTCGGAAACGAGCCTAACCGCCCGCTGGTCTGAAAGTATCGTGGAAAACCTGGATGCCTACCTCGCCGCCACCCAACTTGGCATCACGCTGTCCAGCCTGGGACTCGGTTGGGTGGGGGAACCCATCGTGGCAAAATTCATCATCAACGCGATGCATGCGTTCAATTGGGATCTGGATCCTGAAACTGCACATTCCATAGCCCTTCCCGTCGCTTTCGCCACCATCACCGTGTTGCACATCGTTTTCGGCGAACTGGCTCCGAAATCCCTCGCCATCCGGCATCCCATGAACACCACCCTCGCCGTGGCTTTCCCGCTCCGCATCTTCCACCTGGTCTTCCGACCCTTCATCTGGCTGCTCAACGGATTCGCCAATTTCCTGCTTCGCACCATCGGCCTGGCACCGGTCCCGCACGAAGGAATTCACTCGGAAGAGGAACTCAAACTGATCATCGCCGAAAGTGCGGAAGGCGGTGCCATCGAGGCTTCCGAACGGGAACTCATTCAAAATGTATTCGATTTCGACAACAGATTCGTCTGGCAGATTCTCAGACCCCGTAACCATATAGCCGCCATCGAAGTCGACACCCCTATCGAAACCGCCATCGAATACTCCATTCAGGAAGGATATTCCCGCTTTCCGGTCTATCGTGACAGCATCGACAATATCATCGGCTTCGTTCATACCAAGGACCTGCTCTCCCTTTCCAGACAGCATGACGGAGGCAACCTGCAGGAAATCATCCGACCGGTCCTACACGTTTCCTCCAACAAAAAAGTGATCCAACTGCTCCGCCAATTCCAAAAAGAACATACCCAGCTGGCTGTCGTCATCAACGAATTCGGCGGAACGGTCGGCATCGTGACCCTGGAGGATATCATCGAGGAACTGGTAGGGGAGATTCAGGACGAATATGACTCGGAAGCACCGATCGTGGAGGTGCTGGAAAATGACACCTACAGAATCCAGGCGCAGAATCCGATCGATGACATCAACGAACACCTCCCGGAACCGCTCCCGGAAAGTGAGGAATACCATACGCTCTCCGGACTGGTTCTTCAGATAGCCGAGCAAATCCCTGCGGAAGGGGATGTCATCCAAGTGGATAACTACCACCTTAAGATTGTCAAAATGCTGCAGACCAGCCCGGAGGTGGTGGAAGCCGCCTTCCTTCCCAACCGAAAACCGGCGGAATCCGACGGCACCCACTGACCGTAGTCTTTTGCTCACCATCATGCCGCCTGACGTCCGGACAACATCCTCTCATCGGCTTGTCTGCGTGCTATCCCATCCTTCCCGGGATACCTGGCGGTATACCCCCGGCCCCAGTTGGTAATAGGAGTTGTTCAATGTGTTCACCGGCATCGCCTTGAACGGGGAAAAAAACTGGTCTGTCCTCGCCCTCAGCGTGTCATATCGGGACAAAGAAGGCAGCACAAGGATGGTGCGGGCTGCTCCGGGCTGCTCCAGCGCCGTGAGATGCATGGTCGTGAACGGCACGCCCCACTCCATCAGCAGGGTATCTGCCGGCGCGTCTGCGCTGGCGACAAAGATCCGGTTCGATCCGGCCGCCTGCGGAGCCGCCAAGACCTGCCCAATCCAATCATGCAGCCGGACGAATGTCTCCCGGTTTTCCGCGATCACAAACAAACGGCCGGCCACGATGAAACATATCAGCCCCGCCAGCCGAATCCTCCACCGCCCTTCCATTCGACCATACAGGTCACATAGCAGATACCAGCCGCCGAACAGCACCACCGGCAGATAACTTACCTCCGCATAAAATCGATAGGGCGACAAAGGGTCCGACAGATTGTACAACAGCAGGTATCCGGCACTGAAACACACGACCAACGTCGCCTGCATCCATTCCTTCCGCCTGGCCTGGTAGAACAATATGCCGATCAGCAGCAATGGCAGCATATAGTAGTGCTCCACACACCGATCCCATAAGATGCGGTTCGCGGGTATCTCCCATAACTCCGGAAAATACTGCGCCAATGAACGGCTGAAGTCCGCCTGCTTGGCCCGCTCATACCAATTGGTGAAAAAGACGGACCGTATACCGTAAGCGGCCAGGAACTGCAGGGTGGTGCCAGCCAGCCGCCCGTTCAGCCGACGGTCGCCCGCCAATACGAGCTGAAGCATGTAGAAGAGGAAGAACACCAATGTCAACTTGTGGGAAAATGCGATCGTCACAACCAAGACAGTACGCCATAAACGATGGTACCATGCCCATGCATCGCCCGGCCGGTGTATCAACAACCCGACCAACAGGACCATCAGGGTCAATCCCAGGTAAAACTCGCTCTGAATGTGGTAGAAAGTGTCAAGCGAAATCAATGTGAACAGAAATACCACCTGCCAACCCAGGGAGACCTTGCGCATTCGTCCGGCGACCAACCCGTACACTGTCCAGTAAAACAATATATAGGATAGGGAATAGGCCATGCCTATGATCGCCAATGAACCTCCCGCCCGAAACAACAGATAGGGCAACAGCTGCGGTACCGCCGTTACGAAGCGGTGATGGTATATCTGTATCACCCCTTCGTTCAACATGTTGAACAGCTGAAATCCCGCATCCATGAAAAATGCGCGCTCCCGGTACCAGGCCAACGACAACACCGCCAGCACAGCCCATACGCCGTGCCCTGCCCAATACAGCAAGCGGTCCGAGCGCGCGCTTGCTCCGTCAGCCTCTCCGTTTGCCGTCCTTCCGTTCATCTTACACTCCGTTCTGTTTCGTACATCCCGTCCGCCTGTTGGACCTTGTTCAGACCCGATGACACGACTCAATTGCTCCAGACAGGACTTGTCGGATTTATTTTTTTGTAAATCAATTATTTGAATTCAATCTTTAATTTTTAAAATCATTTGTTTTAATAATTGTTTGATAAAAACATTTTGTTTTTTATTTTTGTACTATCACGCAGAACAAACCAGCGCTGCTCCAACGACAATACTCGAAGATACACATTGTTACAAAACCGAGGGCTTATGAAAACGAATGATTACCAACACGGACGACGAGCCGGTTCCTTTGGCGAGAAATATGCCTACATGCACCAAACTGCCGGAAACGGCCCGACCACCGGCTCCGGAATCGAATGGACCCTCTCCGCCTTGGCCTGGATCGTCCGACGGACAGCCTGGGTG
This sequence comes from Bacteroidota bacterium, assembly GCA_041163745.1. Lineage (GTDB taxonomy): Bacteria > Bacteroidota > Bacteroidia > Chitinophagales > Saprospiraceae > UBA6168. The sequence goes on along the minus strand of JBEAQU010000049.1, from coordinate 144,413 downwards.
CTGGGCCGGATCTTTACCCTGCTGAAATTTCAATTTTACAAGACGACGGCCGTCCATCCGGCATATTTGAAAGCGCCGCTGCTGAAACTCACCGGTCTGGTTTGCCTGGCATATCTTTTCGTCAATGGGAATATCTCCCTTCGCCTTTCATCCGTCGACCGGCAGAAAGCATCCTTCCTGTCCGGCAGTACGGAATTCCTTGCCCGCGAACACCCGACAGGCCAGCCTTCCGTCGCCCAGGGCGCTTCCTTTTCCGGCTCCGCTGCCGTCCATAAGGAAGAACACTTCGCTGACAGGCCGACGGATTCCAAGGAGGAAAGGAAAATCAAGGCCTACGTCCGCCGATTCCGGAAGGTGGCGCAGACGGAACATGCCAAGTATGGCATCCCGGCGAGCATCAAACTGGCACAAGCCATCCTCGAAAGCAACGCCGGCTCTTCCAAACTGGCCACCAAGACAAACAATCACTTCGGTATCAAATGCTTTTCCAAAACCTGCGGAAAAGGCCACTGCGCGAACTTCGGGGATGACACTCACAAGGACTTCTTCCGCAGATATGAGACGGCTTGGGAAAGCTGGCGCAGTCACAGTGAATTCCTGGTATCTGGAAAATACAGGTCACTGATACAACATGGTGACAATTATGTGGCTTGGGCGAAAGGTTTGAAAGCCCTCGGATATGCCACCGCGGCCGGCTATGACGACCGGTTGATTGCCCTTGTCGAAAAGTACCACCTGGATGAACTGGATTGAGCCGCACCGGAAAGTGCTTCCTCGAGATATCTCGGTCAGCCAGTTGGTTCTCACCACCCAGCTGTGTCAGCACCCCGTGTCACCTGACTTAGCAAAGCCACCTGGTCTTGGGGGCCTGCCCCGCTGCTGATTCGCAGCCCGGACACGCACCCGCCTGTTTCAACGGCCCGGACACCGAAAAGTCCGCTGACAATCAACACTGAATTTACTACGTTCTGGATATCGCCGCCTCCTGTGAACGGCAGGAGGTGGCTTTTTATCCTGCCTGCCTCCGTTTTCGGATGGATGCATAAAGACCTGCGGTGAAAAGAGATGCGATGATCGTTACCATCAGTATGATGGCCATGGTATTGTTTGTGGTCCGCTGCATGAACCAGGCTGTCAGCACCATCAGCATGCTAAGCAGCACCAGGACCCCGGTAGCTTTCATATGGCTGAAACCAACATCCAACAGCAAATGATGGATGTGATTGCGGTCAGCTTGCAAGGGGTGCTTCCCGTTGATCAAGCGGGTGACGAACACCCGCAATGTGTCGAACAACGGTAGCATCAATATGCTGATGGCCATGCCAGGGGCGGCATTCAGCCGGAAGCGATGGTCGGTCGGCAATTCCTCGTTCAACTCCATGAATTTGATGGTCAGGATGGAACAGACCAGTCCCAATAGCAAGGCACCCGTGTCTCCCATGAATATCCTCGCAGGCGTGAAGTTGTATTTCAAGAACGCAATGATGGCACCCGCCGTCGACACCGCGATGATGGCAAGGTCATATCGGCGGACCATCAGAAACCAACTTCCGAACAACATCATGCTAAGCAAGGTCAAACTTCCCGACAGCCCGTTGATCCCGTCTATCAAGTTAAGGGAATTGATGATCACAATCACCGTGAAGATGGTAAGCAACAAACTCGCCCAGCCTGGTAATTCTTCGATCCCGAGTATGCCGAACAGACTGTATATCCGAACGTCGGCCTTGAAGAACAAGATGGTGGACACCATTACTTCCGCAATCAGCTTCTTCGACGGAGATATGCCGTCTATATCATCCTTGACCCCAATCAGAAAAATGATGATGTAGGCACATAACACATACTGTAGCGCACTGCCATATTCATCAAACGGCACCCATAGCATGATGGAGAATATGCTGCCGGCAAAGATGGCTATCCCGCCCAACCTGGGGGTCCTAACCGTATGGGACCGGCGCTCGCCTGGCTCGTCGCATAAATTTCTACTGACCGCCACCCGAATGGTCGGCGGTATTACCAGATAGGTCAGTGCGAATGCCGTGACAAAACTTATGATTACGTCGAAATCATGCATGCGGCCTGTTTTGTTTCCATTCGAATGGCGAAGCAGCGACCCCTGCTTTGCCTCGGGTCCCGCTTCCGGTGGATGCGATTCGAGAGAAAGGCTACGGTACTGCTGGGATCGCTGATTCCCAGGGCTTGCAATTTCTGGCCGGTCACTGGGATACACATACATTTTCCCAGCCACCCCCCGTACCATTTCAAAAGTGCGCCTTGTCCAGGGTTACCTTCCCGCATATGCACACCCGGTGAGGTGGCACATATATACAAAGGTTAAATATATGATTTTTTATCTTCAAAATGTCCGGAATTGCGATCTCCCCATGCAACTCAATTCTCAAGATCAAAGGAACACGACGCTCCGCTATCCCGACCAACAAGATATTTACAGCATAGGATTTAACCCACCAAACGGGAAACATCATCTCCACCACCGTTCAACCCGCCATCATCTCCACCTGGAAACCCAGATTTGACAAATCCGCCCAAAATGTTGGATAGGACTTTTCCACAACTTCCGGCTGGCGGATGACAACAGGTCCCAACAGCCCGAGCGTTGCGAACGCCATCGCCATGCGGTGGTCCTCATAAGTGTCGAATACCGGGACTCCCCCACCATCCGCCATACCTTCCAAGTGAAAATATTGCCTGTCCGCCCGCTTGGAAAATCGGGGTGGCAAGGCTGACAAATAGGTCCCCACTTTCGACAATTCCTGCTGCAGCGCAGCAATCCTGTCTGTCTCCTTGATGCGCAACGTCTCCAGTCCGCTGAACAATGCCGGCACGCCCAACGCCCCACATACCACCGCGATGGTCTGGGCTAGGTCCGGACAAGGCAGAAAGTCCCACTCAAAAACGGGCTCCACCCTGCCTTCCTTGGTAAGCCGTACCGTGGCGTCCCCGACGAACTCGGTCCGAACACCGAAATGCTCCATCATGCCGGGCAGGACCGCATCTCCCTGCCAACTATCAGCAAACAGCCCGTGCAGCCGAATGTCGCAGACTTCCGACATGGCAGCCAATGCGTAATAATAGGATGCAGCGGACCAATCCGCTTCCACTACAAACGGCCGGCCTTGGTACTCCTGGGGCTCCACTGAAATCGTGTCATCCTCCCATCGCCATTCTATTCCGAAATAGGACATCATGCGCAAGGTCATCTCGAGATAAGGCCGGGAGACCAATCGTCCCTCCATCGTCAGTCGCAGTCCTTCGGGCAAGGTCGGAGCAATCATCAACAAAGCGGAAAGATATTGGCTGCTGGTGCTCGCCGGCACCACCAACCGCCCAATGCCGGTGCCCCGGGAAAGGGGCGGACCGATCTTAATCGGTGGATACCCCTCCTCTTCCAGGTAGCTGATACTGGCACCCAACTGACGCAGGGCATCCACCAATACACCGATTGGCCGCTGCTTCATCCGTGCCGTCCCGGTCAGAACCTGCGTACCACCACGAATGGAACAATAGGCCGTCAAAAACCGAAAGGTGGTGCCCGCCGCACCCGCGTCCAGCACCGGACCTTCGTCAGCGAGCAAAGACTGCATAAGCCGGGTATCGCTGGCCCTTGACAAATGCCTGATCTCAAACGGATCCCGGCATAAGGACCTTATTATCAATGCCCTGTTGCTGATACTTTTCGATCCGTTCAGACTGATTTCGCCACGGACCTCTTTTCCTTGCCTGGATATCTTACAATACATAACGAATCGATGCAAGTTGTTGCCGGCCGGATACTCCGTTTCGCAGACGCTGTCAGATGGCTGCTCCGGACCTTATGGAAAAACCAGGTCGCTTCTTTCCGGACCGACAGATACGATGGTGACCGGCACGGCCAACTGAGTGGACAGGAATTCCACAAAACCACGGGCCGCCCGTGGCAATTCATCAAATCGACCGATGTTTGCCAGGGATTGGCCCCATCCTTCGAAGGTACGGTATTCCGGAACTACCGGTACTGTCGCCAGGTCATAAGGCAACGCATCGTGACGCCCCCCTTCGTAGTGATAATGGGTGGCCGCCTTGACCTCCTCGAACACATTCAGGACATCCAGCTTGGTCAGAATCAACTGGCTGACTCCGTTCAGCATGATGGTGTATCTAAGCTGCGGCAAATCGATCCAGCCACAACGCCGGGGCCGGCCTGTGGTGGCACCGAACTCCGCCCCTTCCCTACGCAACAATGCTCCGGTTTCATCTTCCAATTCCGTCGGAAAAGGCCCGCTTCCCACTCGCGTGCAATAGGCTTTGCTGATACCGATGACCTGGCCGATTGCTCGGGGAGACACACCCAAACCGCTGCATACCCCGGCCGTTACCGTATTGGAGGAAGTCACATACGGATAGGTGCCGAAATCTATATCCAGCATGGATCCCTGCGCCCCTTCCGCCAATATCCTCTTCCCGGCAGCCAACTGCTCGTTGATGTAGTACTCTCCGTCAACCAACCGCAGGGAACGCAACAAATCAAGCGCTTCGAACCAACGCGCCTCCTCCGCTTCCAGGTCGAAATCCACTTGCGGCAAGGCGCGCAACAATCCCAGGTGCTTCTTTCGCAAGGCGTCGTACCGTCCTTCGAATCCTGCGAACTGGATGTCTCCCACCCGCAGTCCGTTACGGCCCGTCTTGTCCATATAGGTCGGCCCGATGCCCTTTAGGGTGGAGCCAATCTTTTCCTGTCCCTTCGCCGCCTCGTTGGCGGCATCCAGATAGCGATGCGTGGGTAGAATGAGGTGCGCCTTCTTGGCCACCAGCAAGCGGTCCTCATAGCCGTAACCGCCGGCCGTCAGATTTTCCAACTCCCGCCGAAGGGTAATCGGGTCGATAACCACGCCGTTGCCGATGAGGTTCGTCAGCGCCGGTCGGAAAATGCCGGAAGGCACCGTGTGCAGCACATACTTCTTACCGTCGAACCGAAGGGTGTGCCCAGCGTTCGGCCCGCCCTGGAAGCGGGCGACCAGGTCATACCGCTCCGCCAGGTAATCCACTATTTTTCCTTTGCCTTCGTCTCCCCATTGAAGGCCAAGAATGGTGTCTATTGCCATGTTGATTCGGAATTCAGGTCTTGACGGATACCTCGTACCGGTTTTACTAGAGCTACGGGCCCGGCTTTTCACCGGAAACCTGCCGTCCCGCCGTTTTGTCACAGGCACCGTTGCAGTCTCCGAAAAGATTTAATGAATGGTAGGTGACATCGAATTTCAACAGCGAACCCATCGTGGTCTTGATCTGTTGGATCCGAGGGTCGCAGAACTCAAGGACTTTCCCGCAATCGTTGCATATCAAGTGGTCGTGTTGCTTGTATCCGTAGGATTTCTCATACAGCGCCAGGTTCTTCCCGAACTGATGCCGCTTGACAAGGTCGCAGCTCACCAATAATTCCAACGTGTTGTATACCGTTGCCCGGCTCACGCGGTAACGTTGGTTCTTCATGTGTATGTAAAGGGCCTCCGCATCGAAGTGGTCGTTACGCCGGTAGATCTCTTCCAAAATCGCATACCGCTCCGGTGTCTTCCGAAGCGCATTCTCTTCCAAATGTCTGGAAAATATTTGCTTCACTTCCTCAATGATGGCCGCTCCGTCTCTTGCACTCATGCGCATTTTTTTTCGCAACCCATGCGGTGTCAGCAGACCTGACATCCTGTTTCGCCCTTTCCTTCCACCTGGTTCCCGTCCGGTACTGTTGGAACAACCCCGGTATCCCCGCACGCAACAAGCGTCGCGCTTGGCAAAGGTAGCTAAAAGTAGCTAAACAGTCCCTCCTCCAAGGTGTTTTAGTAGGTGGCCTGCAGGTTGGTTTCCTATGGCCCATATGCCCGAAAATGTCGTACTTCGCCCCATGACAACCCATACGTTCAAACGAAATGAAAGGCTTAAAAGCCGCAAGACAATCGAAAGACTGTTCCGCGAAGGCCAATCCTTTCCTGCCTATCCCCTCCGATTGGTCTGGCTCCCTTTGGACCCGGCCTTGTCAGGCGCTACGACACCCGTTCAGTTCACCGTCACGGTCTCGAAAAAAAATTTCCGGCGCGCCGTACATCGCAACCGGATCAAACGGCTGGTGCGGGAAGCCTGGCGCCTTCGCAAAGGCGTCTTGTATGCGCAGCTCCAGGAACAACGACAAGGTCCCTTCGCCTTCCTCGTCATTTATACCGCCAAGGAAATGCTGCCATTCTCCCAAATCGACAAGGCCATGCACAGACTTAATTCCGCGCTGTTAAAAAAATTACCCGTATGAATCCCCTCCTGCTGTTGTTCCTCCTGACTTGCTGCCTGGCCGCCGAACGGGCGGATGCACAGAAATTCCTGCAATTGGAAAAACTCCACAGCCTGAAGACCAAAAAATATTATCCCGGTGACGAGATCACCTTCCGCCTGGGCAACGGTCAATGGTACACCCGCACCATCGATGACCTTTCCTACGACCAGCAATCGGTTCTGTTTGCCAACGGCTTCACCAGGGTGGACAGCATCCTGGACTTCCGCTCGTTCTCTCCGGCCCGCTGGTCCCGCCCCATCGGCAACCAACTGCTCAACTTCGCCATCGCCTGGGTCGTTTTCTCCACGATAGACGAAGCGCTTTCGGACCAGCCCTTCCGACAGGTTCCCCGCAATGTAATATCCATCCCGCTGGTCAGCGCAGGAACCGGACTTGCGCTCAAGCATACCTTCCGCAGAAGGACCTATCCGCTCGTCAGACCGAACCGTAACCGGCCGGCACCCTGGCGACTTCGGGTCCTGGATCTGACGGTCAATTGACGACGCCGCTTTTTTTTACCGGATTTTTCAAATTTAATCCAACTTTGCACCCGACCGCCTTGCTACGGTACAGGTCCGGCAAGCATGCTCCCCATCCCTCAACATCGGCGGAATTCCAAAACCTTCAAAACGTTGCCATGGCAGACCACAAGATTATCTTTTCCATGTCGGGTGTTTCCAAAACATTCCCCCCCAGCAAACAAGTCCTCAAGAATATCTGGCTCTCCTTTTACTACGGTGCCAAAATCGGCGTGCTGGGCCTCAATGGCTCCGGCAAATCGACCCTCCTGAAAATCATCGCCGGTCTCGACCAGAACTACCAAGGTAAGATCGAATTCGAAAAACAATTCAAAATCGGATTCCTGCCTCAGGAACCCGAACTGGACGAATCAAAGACGGTTCGCCAAGTAGTGGAGGAAGGCATGGGCGAACTCATGGCAGCCCTCAAGGAATACGAAGCCGTCAATGCCCGCTTCGCCGAACCTTTGGGAGATGACGAGATGAACCGGCTGATAGAACGGCAAGGCGAACTGATGGACCTGCTCGAAAGCAAGAACGCCTGGGAACTCGACCACAAACTCGAAAGAGCCATGGACGCGCTCCGATGCCCGCCCGATGACGCTCCCGTCAAGGTCCTCTCCGGCGGTGAACGGCGCCGCGTCGCCCTCGCACGCCTCCTGCTCTCCGAACCGGACATCCTCCTCCTCGACGAACCGACCAACCACCTCGATGCGGAAAGTATCGACTGGCTGGAGCAATACCTCCGAAATTTCCCCGGAACGGTCATCGCGGTCACCCACGACCGCTATTTTCTCGACAATGTCGCCGGATGGATCCTCGAACTCGACCGCGGGGAGGGTATCCCCTGGGAAGGAAACTACAGCAGTTGGCTGGAACAAAAGGCCCGCCGATTGGAATTGGAACAAAAACAGGAGGACAAACGGCGCAAAACGCTGGAACGGGAATTGGAATGGATCCGCATGAGCCCCAAGGCAAGACAGGCGAAGGGGAAGGCCCGTCTCAACGCCTATGACAAACTCGCGGCGGAGGAAATGAAAGCCCGGGAAGCCAAACTGGAAATCTCCATCCCGCCGGGGCCCAGGCTCGGAGACTTGGTCATTGAAGCTGACAATCTCTCCAAATCCTTCGATGGCAGGGTGCTATTCGAAAACCTGTCTTTCTCCATCCCGAAAAACAGTATCGTCGGTATCATCGGACCCAACGGGGTCGGCAAAAGTACACTCTTCCGCATGCTCGTGGGGCAGGAAAAACCGGACAATGGCTCCGTCACCATCGGCGACACCGTCAAACTGTCTTATGTCGACCAGTCCCACGCCGCGATCAATCCGGAAAAATCCGTCTTCGATGTCGTTTCCGGCGGCAACGACCTGATCAAGGTGGGCAATTACGAAATGAACGCCCGCGCATATATCGCCCGCTTCAATTTCTCCGGCTCCGACCAACAGAAAAAGGCCGGCGTGCTGTCCGGCGGAGAACGGAATCGCCTGCACCTCGCCATGACCCTGAAGGACGGCGGGAACGTCCTGCTGCTCGACGAACCAACCAATGACATCGATGTCAACACCCTGCGCGCCCTCGAGGACGCCCTCGACGATTTCGCCGGCTGCATCCTCGTCATCAGCCACGACAGGTGGTTCATTGACCGCCTCGCCACCCATATCCTCTCTTTCGAAGACGAAGGGGAAGTCGTGTTCTTCGAAGGAAACTACCAGGATTACGAAGCCATGAAAAAGGCCCGGCTGGGTGACCTTACCCCCCACCGGCCCCGCTTCAAAAACCTCCTGAAACAGGGCTGACCAAATTCTCCCCGGCTTCTGTATGATCCGGTAACAAAAACAAGCGCCCCCGGACAGATCTGGTGATGCTCACCAGCTGTTCCGGAGGCGCTCGACAAGCAGACCGCACAGACCGCTCATCGCCAGCCCGGCCAGCGGTTCACAGCCCGGTCTGCATAAGCCGGGGACATCCCCCACCGACGGGCCTGTCCGTCGTCGCCATGCCTCACAAGGAGGCCAGGGTCTGCTTGATCGCTTCGAAATTCGGTAACTCCCCGGGATTTTCCAGGACCTCCGCGTACCGGACCACCCCTTCCCCGTCGATGACGAAAGCGGAACGCTTCGATACGCCGCGCATACCCAATATCCACTCCTCGTACAAGGCCCCGTAGGCACGGGACGTTTCCTTGTTGAAATCGGAGAGCAAGGGAAAATTCAACGACTGCTCCTCCCGGAATTTCGCCAACGTGAAGACGGAATCCACCGAAATTGCCAACACCTGGGCGTTCAATCCCTGGTAAAAGGCGATGTCATCCCGCGTATTGCATAGCTCCGTTGTGCAGACCCCGGTGAATGACTGTGGGAAAAACAACAGGACGACCGGACGTCCTTTGAAATCCTCCGATGAAACGGCTTGCTTGTCGGAATTGTAGAGTTGGAAGGAGGGCGCTTTCCCGCCGACAGTTACTGACATGGTCGTTACTTTTGTGTGGTGAGCAATGAGCCGGACCGCTCCTCACTGGAAAAAACGGTAACCGGTGTTGCCTGCATCAACAACCCGACTTGCTTTTTGTTTTTATCCCGGACGGAAGTAACGGCACGAACAATCGGCTCAGCCCTTTCTCGCCCGACGGTATGCCCATGGCGGTACCGGGGAGGGATCCTTCCACAAACCCCGACGGCTGTTCCTGGCCCGCTGCTCCGCAGCTGCATAGGATTTGTCCGTGGAGTACTGCTTGTAATGCCAGGCCAGACCGTTCTCCACCAGGTCCATGTTCAGGTTTCGTCCGTCAACGGTAATGACCCCCACCAACCGTCCGTAACGGTCCTTGCCGGTCTGCAGAAACCGGATGCTCCGGCCGAAACACGCATCGGACGTGAATTGCTTCGCCCGGTTGCCGAATGCCTGACCTGACTCCGGACAGTCAATGTGGGCCAGCCTGATCTTACAGGTCTTGTTGCGGGCAAGGTCCAGCGCCGTCACGGAATCACCGTCCTGGATGCCCACCACCTTGTACGTGACCTGCTGGGCAACCAACCCGAATACCAATACAAACATGAATAACCCGGTCGTGACAACACTTCTTTTCATATCCTTTCGATTTGTCTGATTTTTACCGGCCGCGACCCGGAACGGACTGTCCCCGCAGCCGGATTCCGCTCCGGCAGGTCATGGCCACCTGTGGATTTATTCCTGACCGATAATTGTTCCTCATAGACCCAAACGGCAACCAACGCGCAGGCATCTGAAAACCTTGGCAACCATGACGCTTCAGGATTATCACTCCCTCTCCCCAGACTGGCCGCACAATCCCGGCGTATACCGTTTCCTGGCTGCAGACGGTAAGGTCCTCTATGTCGGCAAAGCCAAGAACCTTCGGAACAGGCTGTCATCCTATTTCAGTCAGACACGCACCATGGCTTACAAGACCCGCGTCATGGTCAAACAGGCACATCGGGTGGAGTACACCCTCGTGGAAACCGAAACGGACGCCCTCCTGCTGGAAAACTCCCTCATCAAGCGTTTCCAGCCCCCTTACAATGTCATGCTAAAGGATGGGAAAAATTACAACTACGTACGTATCCTCAACGAACCTTTCCCTCGCATTTCCATCACCCGTCATGTCATCCGGGACGGATCCTCCTACTTCGGACCCTACACCTCCAAAAGCAGACTTAAAACCATCCTCGAACTGATCCGGCAACTCTTCCCCGTCCGAACCTGCCAGCTCGACCTGCACCCGGACCAGCTGGCCAGGCATGCAGGCAAAGGTAAGTACAGGACCTGTCTGGAATTCCAAATAAAGAATTGCACCGGCCCCTGCGAAAGATTGGAGTCTCAGGATCGATACCTCGAGCGGATGGAACAGGTCAAGAACCTCCTGCGCGGTAACTTCGGCCCCGTCAAACGACACCTCCAGGAGGAAATGGCCCGACACGTGGAATCCCTGGCTTTCGAAAAGGCGCAGACCGTCAAGGAGAAACTCGCTGCATTCGAAGATTATCAAAGCAAGAGTACCGTGGTGAGCGCCACCATCCGCGATGTGGATGTGTTCTCCATCGCCGGCGATGAGAAAAACGCCTATGTCAATTACCTGAAGGTGGTGGACGGTGCCATCATCAACACGTATACCCAGGAACTGGTCAAAAACCTAAATGAGGACGAACAGGACCTCCTCTCCTTCACCATCCCCACCCTGCGGGAAAAGTTCCGAAGCATCGCACCCGAGATCATCGTCCCCTTCCCCGTGGCACCCGTGGATGAGGTCCTTACCGTGACCATCCCTAAGATCGGCGACAAAAAGAAACTGCTGGACCTGTCCGAAAAAAACGTCCAATACTTCCTCCTGCAACAAAAAAAATCCGCCGCCAACCGCAGCGGCCGGCAATCCCCCGCCGAACGCATCCTGCGAACCTTGCAACAGGACCTCCAACTCAAGGACATCCCCCTCCATATCGAATGCTTCGACAACTCCAACCTGCAAGGGAGCTTCCCCGTGTCCTCCTGCGTCGTCTTCCGCAATGCCCGCCCTTGCAAATCCGATTACCGGCATTACAATGTCAAATCTGTCGAGGGGCCCAATGATTTCGCCACCATGGAAGAGGTGGTCGGACGCCGCTACAAACGCCTCCTCGAAGAAGGACAAGCCCTCCCCCAACTCGTCATCATCGACGGCGGAAAAGGCCAGCTGGGCGCCGCCACCAAGGTCCTGTCCGCACTCGGTGTCCTGGACCGGATGACCGTCATCGGCATTGCCAAACGCCTCGAGGAAATTTTCTTTCCCGGCGATCCTGTCCCGCTCTACATAAACAAGAAGTCGGAAAGCCTGAAACTCATCCAACAAGCCCGGAACGAAGCGCACCGCTTCGCCATCACCTTCCACCGTCAGCAGCGATCCCGAAACCTCACCCGGACAGAACTCCACGACATACCGGGCATCGGACCCAAAACCGCCGAAAAACTGCTCCGACACTTCGGATCGGTCAACGCAATACGTGCCGCTGACCTGCAGTCCTTGGAAAATGTCGCCGGAAAGGCACTGGCAGACCGAGTCCGATTGTATTTCGGTCAGACAGACTCCTCTCCCGACACTACATCGTAGTTCCCCTCCCGCATGATCCGGTTCGTCAGGGCCACAAAATCCGCCACCGACAAAACCTCGGGCCGCAATGCGAAGAACGGCTCCGCCAATACCGCCGGGTCCCGAAAGAATGCCTTCATCGTGTTCCGCAACATCTTCCGCCGCTGACCGAAAGCCTGCCGGACCACCCGCACCAGCAACCGCTCGTCACAGGCTGGCCCCTCTCCCAGGCGCGTGAGCCGAATCACGGCAGACTGTACCTTCGGCGGCGGCGTGAATTCCCGGGGCCCTACCGTGAAGAGGTACTCCCCCCGGTACCAGGCCTGCGCCAACACACTGATGATGCCGTAGTCTTTGCTCCCCGGCGCAGCCGCAATCCGAACCGCCATCTCCCGCTGGAACATGCCTACCATCTCCGGAACCCAATCCCGGTAAGCCAACATCCGGAAAACTATCTGCGACGAGATGTTGTAAGGAAAATTTCCAATCAACAGGAACGGCGCCCCCGCCCCGTCCCCGAACACGGTCCCCAGATCCAACCTGAGGAAATCCCCCGATATCACCTTTCCCTCCAATGTCGGATACCGGTCCGACAGGTAACGGACCATGTCCGCATCCGCCTCCACCGCCCTGAAATCGGCAACCATCTCCATCAGGTGCTTGGTCAACATCCCCTTTCCAGGTCCCACCTCCAATATCCTCGGCACCGATTCCACCATTCGCAGACTACCGGCGATCCGGGCCGCCGTCCCCTCGTTGTGCAGAAAGTGCTGCCCAAATGATTTTTTGGCTCGCATAGGTTATTTGTCTATTTTTACCCCGCTTCGGTGGCTACCTGCCGGGAAGGAATCCCTGCGACCCACCACGCGGATACAACAAAAGTAACAAGCTCGTGGAACCTATCGCAGATTTAAACAACCCCATCCCCTCCACCCTGGAGCCCTTGCCCGTCGATAAGAAAAACAGACCCGTCATAGGCATCACCGTCGGGGATATCAACGGCGTCGGCCTGGAAGTGATCCTAAAAGCCCTCTCCCATGGCAAAATCCTGGATCACTGCATCCCGGTCATCTACGGCTCCTCCAAGGTCGTGTCCTACCACAAGAACATCGTGGCCCTCGACCAGTTGTCGTTCTACAGCCAACGTAACGCGGAACGACTCCATTACGACAAGATCAACGTCGTCAATATCTGGAATGACAACGTCAACATCAGCCTTGGCAAACCCAGTGACGTGGGTGGCAAATACGCCGCCATGAGCCTGGAGGCAGCCGTGAAAGACCTTCGCAACGGCCTCATCGACGCACTGGTCACCGCACCCATCCACAAGAAATCCATGCAGCTGGCCGGCTTCCGACATATCGGCCATACGGAGCTCCTCATCGAGGAATGTGCCGCCAAGGACGCCCTGATGCTGATGGTCAGCGAATCCCTTCGAATCGGCCTCGTCACCGCTCATATCCCACTCCAGGAAGTGGCCGGCAGCCTGTCAAAAGAGAAAATCATCGCCAAGCTCCAAATGCTCAACGAATCGCTCCGCATCGATTTCGGGCTGGAACGACCCGTCATCGCTGTGCTGGGCCTCAATCCCCATGCCGGAGAGGAAGGCCTGCTCGGTGGCGAAGAGGAGAAGATCATCCGACCGGCCATCGTCGAATGTAAGAAAAACGGCATCCTGGCTTTCGGCCCCTTCCCGGCGGACGGATTCTTCGGCTCCGGCCGATACAGGAAATTCGATGGTATCCTCGCCATGTACCACGACCAAGGGCTGATTCCTTTCAAATCCATGACCTTCGGCAAAGGGGTCAACTTCACCGCCGGCCTGCCTGTCATCCGCACCTCTCCGGACCACGGCACCGCATTCGATATCGCCGGTAAAAATGAGGCGGACCCATCCTCTTTCCTCCATGCGCTTTTCACCGCCATCGACATCACCCGGCACCGCAAGGAATACCACGACCTTCGCGAAAATACCGTGCGGAAGGTGGAAACAGAGGTGGAAGCACAGGAAGGTGACGCCTATTGAACCAGCCACAACCGACGGGCGACCCATGCGCCCCTCTCCTTCCGGCTATGCCACCGGCTATTCAGCCGTATCTCGACACGAAATCCCCCATTCGGAAAGCATCTGTCGATTAGCCGCGGACCGCCGGAAGCCCGTACCCTGAAAGACCATGCGCCTGGCCGCCGCACAAACACCCCCACAAAACAAAAACCTTCGTCCATGCAGTTCCATTTCGTCTCCCATCCCCCACCGACCACCGATGACCTGCTGGTGCCGGTGTTGTCGTCCGACCAACTGCCGGAATCATACGCCCTGCTGTCCGAATGGTCCGGCATCCCGACCCTCCTCCTGGAAAATGGCTTCGGTGCCGACCTCAAGGAAACTCATGTGCTCTACGGAACTGCCCCGGAACACTACCGCCGTATCTTCCTTCTGGGTATGGGTGACAACCCGGGTTTCCGGGACATGCAGACAGCCGCCCGTTCCTTCTTCTTACGCCATCGCAAACACCTGGGCGAATCCCTCGCCATCCATTGGCCTCCCGGACTGCCCGATGACCAGCTGCCGAACTGGGTGAACGCCACCGTCCAGGGTTGCCTCCTGGCGGACTATGACATCGGTCATTATAAGTCCGGTGGTCATGCCAAGGCAACTTCCAGGCTCCATAACGTCGGATTGCAACTTCCGCTGCCGCCCACTCCCGCCCTCGAATACGCGCTAAGGAAAGGTGTGGCTGCCGCCGAAACCATCGCCGAAGTCATGCACCTGGTCAATGCCCCCGCCAACAAGGCCACACCCCAACACCTGGCCGCCTGGGCATCGGCCGCAGGCCAACAGCACGGCTTCCAGGTCAAAATCCTCCCCAAAGACCTCCTCGAATCGATGGGATTCGAAGCCCTCCTTGCGGTCGGCCGCGGCAGCGAGGCGCCCCCGCTCCTGATTGTGCTCGATTACCAACCTGCAAATGCAGGCTCTTACCCCTGTATCGGCCTCGTAGGCAAAGGCGTGACTTTCGACACCGGTGGACTATCCATCAAACCATCCGCCAACTTGCATTACATGAAGTCGGACATGGGTGGAGCCGCCGCCGTGCTCGGCACCGTGCAACTGGCCGCCAAGCTCAAACTGCCCGTCCGACTCGTGGCAGCCATCCCGGCAACGGAAAACTCCGTCGACGCTTTGTCCATCCGGCCCGGCGACGTCATCGGCTCCCTCAGCGGAAAAACCATCGAAGTGATCGATACCGACGCGGAAGGCCGCCTCATCCTCGCTGATGCCCTCCAATACCTGACCCGCACCTTCCATACCGACGCCCTCTTGGATCTCGCCACCCTCACCGGGTCTTGTATACGCGCCCTCGGAACTTACGCCGCCGGTTTGTTCGCCAACAATGACCGCCTCGCCGACCAACTCCTGGCAGCCGGTACCGCTACCGGCGAAAAACTCTGGCGACTGCCCCTCTGGCCGGAATACCGACAGGAACTCAACTCCGATATCGCGGATATCAAGAACCTTAGCAGCAACCCCGCCGGCGGAGCCATCACCGCCGCCAAATTCCTCGAGGAATTCATCCGGCACCACCCCGCTTGGGCTCACCTCGACATCGCCGGCATGGCGCTCGCTGATTCCGAATTCGCCACCCAAAAAAGCGCCACCGGTTACGGTGTTCGCCTGCTCCTGCATTTCCTGGAACATTTCAGCC
Organism: Bacteroidota bacterium; assembly: GCA_041163745.1. Taxonomy (GTDB): domain Bacteria; phylum Bacteroidota; class Bacteroidia; order Chitinophagales; family Saprospiraceae; genus UBA6168. The sequence continues at coordinate 128,789 of JBEAQU010000049.1, read as the reverse complement.
AAACATCCGCATGAATGCGTCGTCCGTAAAAGCATACGACCTGCACTTCGAGGTCATGATCGACGAACCCTCGCTGACCCGCCGCGTCCAAACCGTCGGGCAGCATATCGCCATGGATTATCAGGACAAAATTCCGGTCTTCCTATGCGTCCTCAACGGTTCCTTCATCTTCGCCGCCGACCTCGTCCGCGCCGCCGGCATCCCCTGCGACCTGGCATTCGTACGCCTGGCATCCTATGAAGGAACATCCTCCACCGGCACCGTCCGGACCGTGCTGGGCCTCGATGTCGACCTGGAAAACCGCGATGTGATCATTCTGGAAGATATCGTGGACACCGGCAGAACCCTCCACCAGTTCGTCCGGTCACTCGAAGCCCTCCGCCCCGCTTCCGTCCGGCTGGCCGTCCTGCTGCTCAAACCGGATGCCCTCCGATTTCCTGTCCGACCGGATTACTTATGCTTCGCTATCGATGATGTCTTTGTGGTCGGCTACGGATTGGATTACAATGGCCGCTGCCGCAACCTTCCCGCCATATACCAACGGTCCCCGGCCACCGGGGCCTTCCGGATTCCGCCAGGATGATCGCCGCTGCAGCTGCTACGCCAGCCTCCCTTCCATCAGCTCCGCCAACATGCCCTCCTTGATCGCATATGCGGAGGTGATGATTTCCCGGATACCCGCCCGACGGATGACGAACTCCATCAGCACAAGAGCCACCACAATCAACCGGACCCGCTCCGGTGGCAATGCAGGCAATCGCTGCCGCTCCGCCGCATTCATCCGCAACAGCCTGTGATGCAACGGCCCGTATGAAGATACCGGGATGATGGAGAACAGTTCGTGCTGCCGCACCGGCACCAAGAAAGCCTCCAATACCTCAAATGATCCGGATGCGCCCAATAACCAGGGCGTCTCGTGGATCTGTAACGCTTCCAACAAAGGCGCCAACACCGAATCCAAATGATGTTCCAATGCAGCCAGGTCTCCCGCACTGATCGGGTCGTTGTGCTGGAACCCCTTGTGCAGCACCTGCAGGCCGATGGGGAAACTCCGCGCCCAAAACACCTTCGTGGCATCGCAGATGATGAATTCCACACTGCCCCCACCGATGTCCATGATCAAGGCCTTGCCTTCGAAAGGGGGCACCGCCTGCATCACCCCCCGGTGTATCAAATGCGCCTCCTCCAACCCGCTGATCATACGGACGGTCAGGCCCGTCGCCGCTTCCGCAGCCGCCACAAAAGCAGGTCCGTTCCCGGCACGCCGCAATGCCTCCGTACCGAATGCCAGACACTGCACCACCCCGTTACGTTCCATCTCCCCCCGAAACCGCTCCAGACAGGCGACTCCCCGGTCGAAAGCCTCCCGGCCAATCCAATCCAGCCCGGATTCACCCAACCAAACGTATTCCCGCTGTCGGTGCAGCACTTCGAAACACGTCCCCCCCTCCGCCCATTCCGCCACCAACAGGTGAAAGGTATTGGTACCGCAATCGATGATGCCCGCTCGCATATGCGCTTTTTTTTCGGTCCGGCCGGCCATTCGTGACGAGTGACCGCACGGCCCCCTTACACTCACTGCATGCCTTGCCGCAATCGAAGGGCCTGCTGTATCTGGTTGTTGAAATATTGGATGCCTTCGTCCGTCATGTAGTTGGCATACTTCGGTTGCTGCCCCTCCGTGAACACGAAATAAGTACAACCCTGGCTGAAATAAAAATCACCCTCCAGAACGATGTTGCCGCTGATTTGGTAGGAAATGTGTCCCGCCGGCCGGCACCCTGGCTTCATCGGTGCCGAATCTTCCGCAATGTGACGGATGGAATACTGGATGCTGGGTTGTTCCGACAGACTCAAAGTGAAAGGATGGTCGTAAAAGATATAGTCCGCCTGGGTGCCCCGTTGGTATATGTCTTCCAATACCGACAAAGGTATGCTGGGAAGCTGGTCGGGTACGGCGACGCCCGTTGCGTCCGGAATCTCCCCGGTGCTGGCTCCGGCAGCGGGTGGCGCTTGCTCACATCCCGCCGCCAACAGGATTCCTGCGGCGGCCAGCGCCAGACATGTTAGGTGCTTGCTGGTCATCGGTCCATTTTTTTTTCATGCTCGACTTCCCTCCTCCCGGCAGAGGCCACGATAGGAAAGAGAGCAAGTTCTGCTATTTTACTTACTTTTCGCCGAATTCGCCGTAACTTTAACCTGTATTCGGTTGTTAAACCGCTTGCCGACGGGTCGCAATGGCCCGGGTGGGCTTCGCACCCACCCACCCGGTGGTGAGCCACCCCCCCCTCCATGGCAGAAACACAAGGTCTTTTCCTGTCCAGTCTCCAGATGGCCGTCCGATATGTTGCCGCCATGTGGGGCATCCATTTGTTCCAGTTGCTGACCAGTGTCGACCTGGGCACCTTTGGTATCCTGCCAAGGGAACTGTACGGCCTTCGGGGCATCCTTTTCGCCCCCTTCATCCACGACGACCTGCCTCACCTGCTGTCCAACTCCGCACCGGTCCTTGTCCTGTCGGTCATCATGCTTTACTTCTACCGGCGGGTCGCCACCCGCGGCATCCTCATGATCTACCTGCTAACCGGCTTCGCGGTCTGGCTCTTCGCCAGGCGGGTCTTTCATATCGGTGCCAGCGGGGTCGTCTACGGCCTGCTCTCCTTCGTCTTCTGGAGCGGTATTTTCCGGCGCAGCATCAAGTCCATCATCCTCGCCCTCATCGTCACCTTCCTGTACAGCGGCTATTTCTGGGGCATCCTGCCCAACCAGGAAGGTATCTCCTGGGAAAGCCATCTGCTCGGCGGCCTCGCCGGCATTTTCACCGCCTATTGGTACAAGGAGGAAATCGAAGCGGATGAAGAAGGGCAGCCACCTTCCTGGGAAAGGGAGGATCCTTCGACCGAACAGTATTTCCTGGCCCGGGACACCTTCGAAAAAACCAAGGCGGAGAGGTTGGCGGACAATCTGCCTTACCACAACCTGCCCGGCTGATCGAAACGCATCCTTCAGCCCCGTCCTCCCCGGGCGGAAATCTGCCGCCACCCCCACAACACCAAGGCCAGCAACCCCAGGAACAACAGCATGCCCTGCCAGAAAGGAAGATAGGAAACAATCCAGATTCGGGTCTTGTCCAATATCCACAGAACCGCGAATATGCCGGCCATCATGCCGACCAAGCCCGTGATCTTGTCAAAACCGGGCACCTCGTCCAACGATACTTCCCGGCGGATCAGCCACAACGTGACGAACATCGACAATACCGGCATCAACTGCATGTACACGTCCGTGTCGAAAATGCTTCGCCGCTCGAATACGAAAACATACGCACTCAGCGTAAGCGCAAAGACACCTGGTATGCAGGACATATACACCCACCCGGAATAAATGTACCGCCACGGAGGCTGCCCCCCCTCCCCTGCCGCCGCTTTCCCGGTCAGGAATGAAGCCAGCGGTATCAACATGAAATAGGAGAGCACCCACGCCGGATGCCGTCCTATCAGCTCGAACAAGTCTCGTAAGGTCATGGACGGCAGGTCAAAGGTCAAGCAACAAGGCCATCGGGTCCTCCAACAAACGCTTGACCTTCACCAGGAAGGTCACGGACGTACTCCCGTCTATCAACCGATGGTCGTAACTCAAGGCCAGGTACATCATCGGCCGGATCTCCACCTTGCCGTTGATGGCCACCGGGCGTTCCTGTATGGTGTGCATGCCCAGTATCGCTCCCTGGGGCTCGTTCAGGATGGGGGTGCTCAGCAACGAACCGAACACCCCGCCGTTGGTGATCGTGAAGGTCCCTCCGGACATTTCCTCCAGGGAAAGGCTTCCGCTGCGCGCCTTGTCCGCCAAGTCCTTGATCCGCCGCTCTATTTCTGCGAAATTAAGGGATTGTACGTTGTGGACCGGCGGAACAACCAGTCCGTTGGGGGTGGATATCGCAATGGATATGTCGACAAACGGATGATAGACGATGTCTTCCCCGTCTATCATCGCATTGACATCCGGCATCTCCGTCAGCACTTTCGCACAAGCCTTCGCAAAGATGGACATGAAGCCCAGCTTGATTCCGTATTTCGCTACGAACGGCTCCTGGTACTGCTTACGAAGGTTCATCGAGGCCGTCATGTCCACTTCGTTGAAGGTGGTCAGCATCGCCGTGGAATTCTTCGCACTCACCAGCCGTTTGGCTATGGTCCGGCGCATCCGGCTCATTTTCTTCCGTTCCACCGCCCGGTCCGACGTCGGTACCGCCACATCGCTTGCCGGCTCCTCCCGAACAAGGGCTGGCACCGGAGCCGCTTTCTTCGCAACAGCCTGCTGGGCGTCCTCCTTGGTGATCCGACCGCCTCTGCCGCTACCGGTCACGTCCTCCGCGGAAACCCCTCCCTCCTTCAGCACCTTTGCGGCCGCCGGGGAAGGATGCCCGGCCGCCACGGATTGCCCGGCCGGTTCGGACGCCGCCGACGCAGTGCCGACAACGGGCACGGATGCCGCATCGGGCGCCACTGCCTCCACCGCGCTCGTGTCAATCTGCGCTACCAATGCCCCGATGGAAAGGTCGTCTCCCTCCGCTGCCACATAAACGAGCCTTCCGGCAGCCTCCGCCGGAAACTCTAGGGTCGCCTTGTCGGACTCGAATTCGCAGATCGGCTCGTCCAACCGAACCATTTCTCCGTTGCCCTTCAGCCACTTCGACAGGGTCACCTCGGTTATGCTTTCCCCAATAACAGGGACTTTCATGTCTATCAAACTCATGGTCGTTGTTCTTTGATGATTCCGAACCGCCCACCGGACACCGCATCGCCGACCGCCGCTTCCTTCCCTCGGAAGTGTTGGTCGACCGCCTCCGGCAAACGCTTGCAAATATAGGAAACTGACTTCATTGGGTACAGGCCGGACACATTGTTTACAGCCCGACCGAATATACGCTAGCCTGTGCTACCGGCTCCGGTCCGGATCGAACTGGCAAAGGAGCGCATTCCCTTTTTTTCCCTCGCTGGCAATGTAGAGGGTTCCGTCCGCAGCGAAACAGATACCTTCCGGCTGCGGCAGAATTTTCTTGTCCAACTTCACCATGGCCAGCAAATTACCCGATCGATCCGACACCACCAGCCGCTTCCCCTGGGAGGAAAGGATATACCGGTCTCCGCTGACCGGGTGAATCGCAATTCCGGAAGGATGAAAATCAATGGGCTCCGGCTCGGATAATTCTGGTGCCAACGGCCCACCGGCCTTCGCAAAATCCGGCTCGGCCCGACCCCGCAGCCTGTCCATGTCCGACTGTACGACGGATAGGACTGGCTCCTCCCACAACATGGCCACATCCAGGTCGAAACAGAAAACCGATTTCCGCAGCAGACTGTCCGGACCGTCCGCACCCCAACCCTTGCAACTCAACAACAGGCCTTGCCGGTCCACATCGAAACACAAGCCTTCCACGTCGTTCGATTTACGAAGTCCGGTCTTGTACCGGGTCACGGTCCTGTCCTCGGACAGGAAGCGCGCCACCTGGTACAACGTGCCCGAACTCTTGACCACCCATGCATCGGCACCGGTAATCTCTATTCCCTCAAAATCCCCTTTATCCGCGAAGGGAATCTGCCGCAGTATTTGCCCCGTGACAGGGGACAACAGGAAGATGATGCCTTCTTCATCATTCACGGCGGCCAACCACTCGCCGGTGGGCCCCATCGCAAGCCCTGATATCTCCTGCAGGCTGTCTGACAATGTCAGGACAACGGAAGGACTGGACAGGTCATAGGGCATGACGAATGGACTCGCCGGTTTTGCCGGCGGCACCGACGATAATGCCGCCGCCAGACAGGCTATCAGTAATTCCGGAAGGGCCATGGCGCTGTGCTTTGTTGCTGCAGGTGGCGTAACGCTGGCGTAGCCGCCCCCGCGCAAGGGTTTGCCGACGGACAGGATGCACCTCCTCCCAGCCTTCCGGGCTGGGCGCTTCCGTGCCGGTTCCTGCCGACGATGCGTAAAGATAGCACGTATGTGCCGTTTGAATGATACCGACGCTCTCCGCCGCCACCCATCCCCGCCGCATCGCATGTCCGCAACGCGGCAACGGCATCTTGAAAAAAAGGACCGCACCGGAGGAGGTACAGTCCTTTTACATTTGTGCAGCACGTCGGGGTGGCGCAACGCATTCGGCTTCGCACCTGTGCTCGCCCACATCTTCCGCGGGATGGCCGAACAGCCTTTCTACCAGGCCAACCTCTTCTTCCTCCGCAGTCGGACCGCAAGGCCGGTGGACGACCGTCGGCTGACGTCACTGCCTTCAAATCGTGAATCTCATGAACTAAAGGATACTGAAAGAACGGAATCAACCTTTATTTTGTTTAGTTCTCCCGCCATTGCAGCACAAAATCCATAGATTTGACGGCATGACGGCCATTCGGGAACTGCGGAGAACCGCCGCCCTTCCCGCTGGAAGGCCCTCTTCGATCCCATCACCTAATCTGCACATTCCGGTGACATCAGAAAAAGGCACCGAAAAAAGGGAGATCGTGAAAGTCCGTCCGGAGGGTTCCTTCCGGACGGAAGATGTCGTCATCCGCGAGGAACCCCTGGAAATAAGGCTTCGGTACCGCATCGAAAGCCGGGAGCACGTCCGGCGCCTGGTGGTCACCATGCGGACGCCAGGGGAAGATCGGGCACTGGCCCTCGGATTCCTTTTCTCGGAAGGAATCCTTCGGGATCCCTCCGAGGTCGAATCGGTCCGAACAGCACGGGTCCAACGGAAAGAGGCCCGGGAAAACGTCCTCGAGGTCGTATTGTCGGATTCCGCCAAGCCGGATCTCAAAAGGGCGGAACGGCATTTCCTCTCCACCGCAGCCTGCGGTGTTTGCGGAAAGGCCACCATCGAACAACTCCGCCACCGGAACCTTCCCCAGCTGCCGGAGCCGGTGCCGCTCTTCCAGGGCGCCACCCTGTGCAGCCTTCCGGAGGCACTGCTGGCAAGGCAACCCCTGTTCGGCCGTACCGGCGGCCTGCATGGGGCGGCCCTGGCCGAACCATCCGGAAATATCGTCCTCTCCTGTGAAGACATCGGTCGGCACAACGCCCTCGACAAGCTGCTGGGAAACTCCTTTCTCCAACAACGGCTGCCCTTGCACCGAACCGCAGTCCTGCTGAGCAGCCGCGCCGGATTCGAACTCGTACAAAAGACCGTCCTGGCCGGTGCCCCCCTGCTGGCAGCCATGGGTGCCCCTTCCAGCCTTGCCATCGAGATGGCGGAGGAAACAGGACTGACACTCGTCGGATTCCTCCGGTTTGACCAATTCAACATTTACACCCACCCGGAACGGATATTTTGAAACGCCATCCGCCCGATAGCCAAAAAGCCATTACTTTTGCAGACGCAAAATTATTTTTTCCATCACCATCAAATACATCAACACCATGGGAAGAGGAGACAAAAGAACTGCACGCGGAAAAATCTGGAGAGGCTCCTACGGTAAGAGCCGCCCGAAGAAATCCGCCGCAACGGCCAATACCGCACCCAAGAAGACGGAACCCAAGAAGAACGGCTGACAGATCATCCCGTAGACCGGGGATGCCTGCCATCCCCGCTACTATCTTCCCGACCATGAAAATCAGGATACAGGGCAACAGTGTCCGCCTGCGCCTGTCCCAACAGGAAGTCGCTCGGCTTTCCTCTCTCGGAATTGTGGAGGAAAGCATCCGCTTCGGAACCAACCCCGACGATACCCTGCTGTACGCATTGTCGAAAAGTACGACCAAGCACATGGACGCCAGTTTCCACCAACATCGGATTTCCATCCTCGTGCCTACACCATGGGCGGACGACTGGGCCGCCTCCGACCAGGTCGGAATGGAAGGCTCCGTACCGGTCGGACCGAACGAAACCCTCCGCATACTCGTGGAGAAGGATTTCCAATGCCCCAAGCCCCGGCCGGGGGAAGATGACAGTGACCTTTTTCCGCATCCCGACAAGTCCGTTTGCTGAAAGTTCCGCCCACCATGCAAGCACTGTACGACAGAATCGAAACGGCGGCAGATTTCCTTCGCCGCCGTTCGGATGTACGGCCCGCCTGGGGCATCGTCCTCGGCAGCGGGCTCGGAACCATCGCCGATGCGGTTCAGGATGCGAAGCGCATCCCTTTCCGCGACATCCCCGGATTCCCGGCAGCCACTGTCCAGGGGCACCGCGGACAATGGGTCTTCGGCCAACTGGCCGGCATTCCGGTTGTGGTGCTGGCCGGCAGACTGCATTTCTATGAAGGATACAGCACGCAGGAAGTCACTTTCCCTGTCCGTGTGATGAAAGCGTTGGGCATCGGCCGACTCGCGCTGACCAGCGCCGTGGGCGGGCTCAATCGCGCTTTCTCCGTCGGCGACCTGGTCATCGTCCGCGACCATATCAACCTGCTTCCGGACAACCCCCTGCGCGGACCCAACGACCCCCGGCTGGGCGTTCGCTTCCCGGACATGCTGGATGCCTACGATCCCGCCCTGGTCGACAAGGCCCTGCACCTGGCCAATCGGCTGCACCTCCCCGTCCATACCGGCGTGATGGCCGCTTGTCAGGGTCCCGCCCTGGAAACACCCGCGGAATACGCTTTCCTTCATGGAATCGGCGCGGACCTGGTCGGAATGTCCCTCGTTCCGGAAGTGATCGTCGCCCGACATGCAGACCTGCGGGTTTTCGCCACCACCGTCGTCACGGACATCGGATATCCTCCGGCTGCCATCGAATCCTTTTCCCACGAGACCGTGCTGGCCGCCGCTTCCGCCGCCAGCGGAAAAGTCCTCCGACTTCTGCAGGCCCTCCTGTCCGACACGGACGCAAACCAGGTTGTCGCCTGAGCCTTGCAGACCACTGACTCACAATGTGGTTTGCGTCCTCCGAAACCACCCGACCACCGCGACGCTTTTTTTCACCACCCGCCCGCCCGATCAATGGGCCGGGTACTTTTTTTTTGTACCTTGGACGCCTACAACGGCCCGACCCGGCCGTCGAATCACCCCGCAACAAAGCCAACCAACCGTCAATCCTCTAACTATGATCAACAGAAGAGACTTCGTAAAAGTCAGCTCCGTCGGTGCCGCCGGTTGGCTCGTCGGCAGACAACCCCTCCTTGCAGCCGACTACCTGGTCTATGGACAACAAGACAAAAAATATCGCCTCGACAGGGACTGGGTCAAGGCGAACCCCCGAACGCTCCCCGTCAACGACTGCCATGAGATGGTCCAGGATGCCAATGGCAATATCATCCTGCTCACCAACGAAACCCGGAACAATGTCATCTTTTTTCATAAATCCGGACAACTGTCGCATGCCTGGGGCCATGAGTTCCCCGGCGCCCATGGACTGACCATCGCCGGACAGGGTAAGGAACAGTTCCTCTTCATTACGGATACCGAACGAAACCAGTTCTTCCAAACCACCCTCGACGGTCGTATCGTCAGAACCTGGGACTACCCCGCCGACGCGCCCGGATACAAATCGAAAAAACAGTTCGTCCCCACCGAAACAGCCGTCCTGCCCAACGGGGAGTTCTATGTCGCCGATGGCTACGGCGAACAGTTCATCCTTCACTACGACGACGCCGGACAGCTGAAAAATGTCTTCGGCGGCCGCGGCCCGCAACCCCATCATATCGATAACGCCCACGGCATCTGTATCGATACCCGAAGGGACTCCCCGGAACTGATCGTCACGGACCGGACACGCTGCTGCTTCAAACGCTTCACGCTCGACGGCACCTTCCTCGGTTCCATCGATTTGCCCGGCGCCTGTGTCTGCCGCCCCGTCATCAAAGGCGACTACCTCTTCACCGCCGTCCTCCGATCACCCGACCTCGGCCATGACAACAGCGGCTTCGTCCTCATCCTCGACAGGGAAAACCACGTGGTGTCCGCCGTCTGCGGCACCCCACCGACCGTCGGACCGGATGGCAACCTCCAGCCATTCCGACAAACCATCCCTCTGTTCCAACATCCCCACGATGTACTGGTCGATGACGACGACAATCTATATGTCTGCCAATGGAGCTCCGGTAAAGTCTACCCCTTCCGTTTCGTACCGGAACCCTGACGATGCCCAACCCCACTGTCTCCGCCGACTTCCTCCCCAAACCATCCGGCCGATCGCAGGCATCTCAAAAAAATAAGAAAAAATCAGACAGTTTCCGGATTTGTATTTTAATTAACCTATCTTTGCACGCCTTTTACCAATTTGCAGAACCTTAACGACGAGAAATATCATGGTCACGGTCACGATCAACGGCACCAAAAGAACTGAGATTAGCAAAAGCGAAGTGAAATCCGCCCGGAACGCAGGCCTCATCCCCTGCGTAATCTACGGAGGATCCGGTGAAAACGTTCATTTCACCACGACGCCCAACGATTTGCGGGATCTTGTCTACACACCCGAATTCAAAACCGCCACCATCTCTGTGGACGGCAAAACCTACCGTTGCATTCTAAAGCAGATTCAGTTCAACCCGGTCAAGGATACCATCCAACACATCGACTTTCTCGAATTGGTTCCCGGCCATAAGATCAAAGTTCAGGTTCCGCTCTCCTTCGAAGGTTCCTCTCCCGGCGTACGCTCCGGTGGCAAGTTCGTCCAGAACATCCGTCTGATTTCCATCAAGACCACGCCCGAAAGCCTCGTCGACAAACTTTCTGTCGACATCTCCAAGCTGAAACTCGGCCAATCCCTCCGTGTGCGGGATATATCCGCGGTGCCCGGTGTGGAAATCACCAATCCACCCGCATTGCCCATCGCCACCATTATCATCCCAAGGGCACTCAAAGGAGTCGTGGTGGAGGAAGAAGAGACGGCCTGATTTCGTTTCTCCGAAACCGCCAACTACCCGTTCCGCCCGACCAGGCCAAGTGAATCTTCCTGGATTTCACCGGTATGCGGCTGTAGTCTGGATTTCCCTGGACCGAACATCGATGGGCGTTCCCGGTATTTTCCCCTGCCATGACCCGCAGGATTCCCACCCGCACCCACGTACTCCCCTGTTCGATGCCCGCAACGGTGGGAAAGAGGTGCTGACGTCACCTGCGTGCCATCACCCGCATCGTTCCGCATCCAACAGTTGACACCCCGGCAACACCTAACCCGGCTCCACTTTTTCAGCTGACTGCCGGCAACCACCTAAAAATCCCAGCGCATAACATGTATCTGCGAGTCACCACCATCCAAACGGATCTCGTTTGGGAAAATCCAGGTGCCAATCTGGCTGTTTTTGACAAACTGATCGCGCCCCTGGCAGGTAGCACGGACCTCGTCGTCCTGCCGGAAATGTTCACCACCGGTTTCACCATGCAGGCCGGTAAACTAGCGGAACCCATGGACGGCCCCACCGTCAGATGGATGCGCCGCACGGCCGCCGCGCTGGATGCTGCCGTCATGGGCAGTTTCATCGCAACAGAAGACGACAAATATTTCAACCGCCTGACGGTCAGTTTCCCCGACGGCTCCTTGCAGACATACGACAAGAGACACCGCTTTGCCCTCGCCGGGGAACATCAGGTATTTGCGCCCGGACAAAATCGACTGGTATTCTCTTGGAAAGGCTGGAAAATCTGCCCACTCATCTGCTACGACCTCCGTTTTCCCGTCTGGAGCCGGAATACGGATTTCTTTGACCTGCTCCTGTACGTAGCCAACTGGCCAGCTCCACGAAGACATCACTGGCAACAACTCCTACTCGCAAGAGCCATCGAGAACCAATGCTATGTCATCGGTGTCAACCGCTGTGGTACCGATGCCAACCTTCTCGCTTACACCGGCGACACCTGCCTCGTCGACGGTGCCGGCCAAATCCGATACCTAGTCGCTGACCGTCCTGCCGTCGATACCCATTCCTTAGACCTTGAAACATTGCGCTCCTACCGCAGACAATTTCCTTTTCTAGCAGACCGCGATTTTTTTACCATAGAAGCTGGTTGATTTGATTCGCCACGGGCCATTTGCTACGGAAATTCCCATACCTTCGTTCAATTTTGCATCAAAAAACCAAGTGTTCCGTATCCATGACTGTTGTTATTCCCATCTACCGGTAAAGCTTTCTTGGCTTCGTTCCCGGCTGCGTCGGGCCGTTCCCGCTATGATACCCATCGGTGTTGTGCGTGGCTACCACCCCAATATCCGTTCACTATCAAAATGATATGACAGCAACCTCTTCCTCCATACGATTGTTGCACGCCACACTGCCGTTCTTCCTGACCATGACCCTGGTCCTCCCGACCCGGCTGGCCGGACAATCCTACGGTACAAACGGACCCATCGCGGAAGCACGGCATACGCTGAAACTGGTCAATGAAATATTCGTCCGCCAGGATGTCACCACCCATGCCAAGGAATACCTGGGACTGAAATATCGCAAGGCGGGCAATTCCCCATCCACCGGCTTCGATTGTTCCGGCTTCATCTGCTTTCTGCTGCGCGAATACGACTACCGACTCCCCCGGACCTCCGCCGTCCAGGAAAAGGAAGGCCTCGAAATCTCCCGGGAGGAAGCCCGACCGGGCGACCTGGTCTTTTTCCGGCACAGCAAGGCCGGCCGCGTCTTTCATGTCGCCATGGTCGTTGACAACCAGGACGGCGACCTCCATATCATCCACAGCACCTCCAGGGGGATTGTCATTGACCGTTTGCAGGACTCCGCATACTGGCGCGCCAAGGTCATCACGCTGCGCGATGTCATTTCCGACAAAAAAAACTGATTCCCACTGCCTGCGACCACCATTTTGACATACCGTCCCGGAATCACGATTCCGTATCCCCCCGCTCGGCTCACCTCAATCCCGGGTCTCCCGGTCTAATTTTCAGCCCAGCCCCCCTGGTCCAACCTGCCAAATTGTTTTTTTCTATTTTTACCGGCTGAAAAAGAAGTACCGACATGACCATCTCAAGCAACTGGCTAAAAGACTATATAGACCTCGACCTGTCCTCCAACGACCTCGCCGACCTACTCACCAGCCTCGGACTGGAGGTAGAAGGCATGGAGGAAAAGGAAAGTGTCAAAGGTGGACTGGAAGGTGTACTCGTGGGCTTCGTACAGGATTGCCGCAAACACCCCAATGCGGACAAACTCAGCCTGACCCTGGTGGACATCGGAACGGATACACCGCTGCAAATCGTCTGCGGCGCTCCCAATGTCGCCGCAGGACAGAAAGTCCTGGTCGCAACCGTCGGTACCACCTTGTATCCGGTCGATGGAACACCCATCAACCTGAAGAGAGGAAAGATCCGCGGGGAAGTGTCCGAAGGAATGATTTGTGCGGAGGATGAATTGGGATTGGGGCATGACCACAGCGGCATCCTCGTCCTGCCACCGGATACCCCGGTGGGAATGCCGGCCCGGGAATACTTCCGGTTGGAGAAGGACGTCATTTTCGAAATTGGCCTCACCCCCAACCGCTCGGACGCCACCTGCCACCTCGGGGTGGCCAGGGACCTGGCTGCCGCCCTCGCCGTCCAGTACCAACGCCCGACGACGGTCCGCATCCCTTCCGTCGACCATTTCCGGACACCAAACCGTAACCTGCCTGTCCAGGTGACGGTGGAAGACCCCGCTGCCTGCCCCCGCTATGCAGGCGTCTCCATCCAGGGCGTACAGGTGGGCGAATCACCGGACTGGCTCAAGAACCGGCTCCTCTCCGTCGGGGTGCGACCGATCAACAACATCGTTGACGTCACCAACTTCATTCTCCACGAACTGGGCCAACCACTCCACGCCTTCGACCTGGATAAGATCGCCGGCAGACATGTCATCGTCCGGACCCTGCCCGCAGACACTCCCTTCCTGACCCTGGACGGCAAGGAGAGGTCACTGCATGAACAGGACCTCATGATCTGCGACGGTGACAACCAGGGCATGTGCATCGCCGGGGTCTTCGGAGGCGCCCATTCCGGTGTCACCGGCCAAACGACAGACATCTTCCTGGAAAGCGCCCACTTCAACCCGGGCTCCATCCGGCGGACAAGTACCCGGCATGACCTGCGGACGGACGCTGCCCGGGTCTTCGAAAAAGGCAGCGACCCCAACTTGTGTGTTTATGCCCTGCAACGGGCAGCCCTCCTGATAACCGACATCGCCGGCGGCACCGTCGCCTCCGATGTCGTGGACAACTACCCGCAGCCCATCCAACCGACCAAGGTCACCCTGTCCTTCGCTTACGTCCGGAATCTCATCGGCGCCGATATTCCGCCCGCCCGTGTCAAGGAAATCCTCCGGGCATTGGACATGGCCGTTGTGGAGGAGGACGACGCCACCTTTTCGGTCTTGGTCCCCACCAACAAACCGGACGTGACAAGACCCGCCGATATCGTCGAGGAAATACTCCGGATCTTCGGGCTGGACAACGTCCCCGTTTCCGCCCAACTGCGCAGCAGCATGGTCCGCGGCAGCTATCCGGGACAGGAACAATTGCGCCAGACTGCCGGCGGCTACCTCGCCGCCAACGGTTTCCATGAAATCATGTCCCTGTCTTTGTCTCAGTCCGCTTACTACAGGGATATCCTTCCTCTGCCGGAAACCGAGCTGGTGTTTGTCAACAACACCTCCAACGTCCAGCTCGACATCATGCGGCCCAACATGCTGTTCAGCGGGTTGGAAGCCATCGCCAACAACCAGAACAGGCAACAGCCGGACCTCCGGCTGTTCGAGTTCGGCAAGACCTACCACCCCAACCCCGGACCTGGTGCGAAAGGCACGGACCGCTTCCGCGAACCCGCTCACCTCGCCCTCTTCCTCTGCGGCAGACAATGGCCGGAAAGCTGGCGCCAACCACAACGGAAGGAAGTCGATATATTCACCCTCAAGACATTCGCCGCCAATATCCTGCATCGCCTCGGCTGTGCCGCCTACCAGGAATCCCCGCTGCCGGAGCATCCCATGCTCGTCAACACCCTCTCCTTGCATCGCGGCGCGCAGATCCTGGCCACGCTCGGACAGGTGAAACCTGCCATCTGCAAGGCCATGGGCATCCGCTCCGCCACCTTTTTCGCCGATATCGATTGGGACCTGCTCTACGCCACCGCCGGAAAACAATCCGTCAGCTTGTCCGAACCCAACAAATTCCCTTCCATGCGGCGGGACCTCGCCTTGGTCATCGGAAAATCCGTTACCTTTGCCGAGATTGCTGCCGTTGCCAAAAAAACCGAAAAGAAATTGCTGAAAGATATAAATTTGTTCGATGTTTTTGAAGACGAGTCCAAACTGGGTGCGGGGAATAAATCATACGCCGTCAGTTTCCTGTTCGAGGATTCCGCACGTACCTTGCAGGACGAAGCGGTGGACAAGGTCATGAACGCCCTGATTTCCGCTTTCGAGGATAAACTTCAGGCCGTCATACGACGTTAATACTTTCATACGGGGTCATGACCACCGGAAAACAGCCCCGGCAAGGCGCGAGACCTTACCAGGCAGCTGAAACGGCACCCGGTATGTACGAAGAATTGCAAGACATAGAAACCAAGGTCCGACAGTTGGTCGATACGCTGCACCACCTCCGATACAGTCAGCGCCAACTGCAGCTGGAAAATAAAATATTGCGTGCCGAGCAAAAAGCCCTCCGGGCTGAAATCGGCGAATTGACACTAATTTTCTCAAACCTGCAAGGAGCATTGGCTCTGCAAGGAAGAGAGGAACCGGAAAGCTCCTCCGGCGTTTTCAAAGTGCTGGACCAATATCTGCCCTCGCTTGAACAACGCATGCAAAGGATTCAGGATGCCGACCGGGATGATGTGTGACACGACCTACGGAGCCATCAGCCGGTCTCCTCACACGGAGAAACGGCCGACTTTCGGGGCAAGCCTTGTATTTTCAGGAAATGGAAGACACCGACAGTAAACAACTGACCGTTATCATTGCCGCCAGGCCCTATCCTTTGAAAATAAAAGCAACCGACGAACCCGTCATCCGACGGATTGTCAAGGACATCAACGACAAAGTCAACCATCTGCAGCTGTCGCATCCGGAAAAGGACAAACAGGATTGCCTGGCCCTGACACTGCTGACCTTCGCCGTTGAATTGCACAAGGCCTCCCACTCGATGCCCACCGGATCCGCAGACCTGACCGCCTCCATCTCCCGCCTCCGATCCTTGTTGAATTCGGTTCCCGACTGACAAAGGCTCCTTGCGAACCACATTGCTGGCCCGATGGTGCCGCCCGCGCCAGGCCCCTGCCCGACCCTCCCGGATGCGGCAGATCCTGCGCCCGGTAGGGTCCTTCGGAACCATTGATCGTTCAACTTTTTTATCGCTATGGAAATAATCGGTTCAGCCGTCATCGGCCTGGTTGTAGGATTGGCAGCAGGATATTTCACTATCCAGGCCGCCATGAAGCGCAAAAAACTAGCGCTCGTCGAAGAAATGAACGCCAAGGCGGATCATGAAATCAAAAAGGCCCAACAAACGGCCAAACGTATCATCGAGGAAGCGGAATCCAAGAACGAAAGCATCAAACAACGGAAAATCCAGGAAGCCAAAGACCGCTTCAACAGCATGCGCGCAGACTTCGAACGGGAAAAAGCCGAGAAACTGGTCTCCGTCAAGGAACGCGAAATGGAAATCAAAGGCCTTGAGAAAGACCTGCAATCCAAAGAGGACAAACTCCGAGACCGCGTCAAGGAACTGGAAGGCCGCCATGCTGACCTGGATTCCAAGGAAGCGGAAATCAATGTGGTCCGGGAGAACCTCGACAAACAGATGAAAGTGGTGGCGCGCCGCAAAGAGGAACTCGAAGCCGCCAACGAGGAACGGATCAATACCCTCGAAAACCTTTCCAAACTGTCGGAATCGGAGGCGAAGGAACAACTCCTCGAAGCTGTCCGTCACAAAGCGGAAACCGATGCCATGGCGCTTATCAAGGAGACAGTCTCCCTGGCCAAGACTGAAGCCAACAAGGAAGCGAAGAAAATCATCATCCAGACCATCCAACGCATGGCTTCCGAATACACCATCGAAAATACGGTATCGGTGTTCCAACTGGATAGCGATGACATGAAAGGCCAGATCATCGGTCGGGAAGGCCGCAACATCCGCGCCCTGGAAGCTGCCACCGGTGCGGAAATCGTAGTGGATGACACGCCGGAGGCCATCGTCATCTCCAGCTTCGACCCCATCCGCCGGGAAGTCGCCCGCCTCTCGCTCAAGAAACTCGTTGCCGACGGCCGCATCCACCCGGCCCGCATCGAGGAAGTCGTCGCCAAGACGCGTAAGCAACTTGATGAACAAATCGTCGAAATCGGCGAAAGAACCGTCATCGAACTCGGCATCCATGGCCTGAATCCTTACCTCATCAAAATGGTCGGCCGCATGCGCTTCCGCTCCTCCTATGGCCAAAACCTCCTGAAGCACTCCATCGAAACAGCCAATCTCTGCGGTATCATGGCCGCCGAACTCGGCCTCAGCCCGAAACAGGCGAAACTCGCCAAGCGCGCAGGCCTGCTGCATGACATCGGCAAGGTCTCCGAGGAGGAAACGGAACTCTCCCACGCCATCCTGGGTATGCAACTCTGCGAAAAGAACGGAGAAAATTCCGTCATCTGCAACGCCGTAGGCGCACACCACGATGAAATCGAAATGAACAACATCATTTCCCCCCTCGTCCAGGCTTGCGATGCCATCTCCGGCGCCCGGCCAGGCGCCCGTCGGGAGATCCTCGAAAGCTATCTCAAACGTATCGGCGAACTGGAGGAACTTGCCATGGCACACGAAGGTGTCCAGAAAGCTTTCGCCATGCAGGCAGGACGGGAACTCCGCGTCATCGTGGAAGCGGAAAAAGTCAGCGACCAATATGCTGATGACCTCGCTTTCATGATTTCCCAGAAAATCCAGGGGGAAATGCAATACCCCGGTCAAATCAAGGTGACTGTCATCCGGGAAAAACGAGCCGTCCAGTTCGCCCGGTAAGGTCCCCGCCGCCACGGACCAACGTTGGGCCCCGGCCGCGCCAACCTGCTGTTCAAACCCGATGCGGGGCACATCGTAATGCCCTACCTTGTGCCCCGCTCTCCGGCCCAACGCCAGGTGCGCGAACTTCGGATCAACACCTGCGAGAAGCCCCTCGTACCGATACCGACCGCAGGCCTCTCCCGCCCGGCCGTTGCATATTCGGCAACCGCCTCGGCATGGACAGGCCAACGGCCGACACCGTAAAACCTTCTCAACCACTTCTTGGGGTATGGCGTTCAAGAAAGCTCGTATTGCCGCTCCGACAGGAGATGCCACCGCCGAAAAGGAAATGTCCTTTTTTGACCACCTGGAGGAATTGCGTTGGCATATCTTCCGCTCCGTTCTGGCTATCGCCGGTACCGGTCTGGTGCTCTTCCTTTCCAAGGACTTCGTCTTCAACACGGTCATCTTCGGCCCCAGAAACCCGGATTTCATCACCTATCGCATCATCTGCGGCTTCTCCCGCCTGATCGGTTTGGGCGATAACCTATGCTTCTTCCCAAAATCCTTCGACCTGATCACCCCCGACATGGGCGAGCTCTTCCTGACGCACATGAAAGTCTCCTTCCTGCTTGGCTTCGTCCTCGCTTTTCCTTATGTGTTCTGGGAATTCTGGCGGTTCATCAAACCAGGTCTCTATGAATCCGAACGGAAGGTCACCCGGTATGCCGTCGGCATCTGTTCCATGCTCTTCACCCTGGGGGTCATGTTCGGCTATTTCGTCATATCCCCCTTCGCCGTCAGCTTCCTGACCGGGTACGAACTCCCCGGTGTGACATCCACCCCTGCCCTGGGTTCCTATATCGGATACATGGTCATGTTCACCTTGCCTACCGGACTGGTCTTCGAACTTCCGGTCATTTCCTACGTGCTGACCAAGGTAGGCGTCCTTTCTTCCTCCTTCCTCCGGACATACCGACGCCATGCCATCGTCATTCTCGTCGCACTGGCCGCCGTCATCACCCCTCCCGACGCCTTCAGCCAGATCCTGATCGCCTTGCCGCTCCTCGGACTGTACGAGATCAGCATTGCCGTCTCCAAACGGGTGGAAAGAAAGGAACTGCTTGAGGAAGAATCCTGATCCGGCCGAAAACCGCTCCATCATCCATTTGCAACCGACACCATGGTCCGTCTATCTTCCAATTTCACCTTGTTGCTGAAAATATTTTTTCCGACCTTCTATGTGACTTTCTTCGGCGCTTTCACCATCGCCGTTTGGCGCCTGGATGCCCCGACCATCGGGCCCCTCGCCGCCTGGCAATTCAATCTGCTGTTCACATTGCTATACACGGTCGGTCTCGCTGTCATCCATCGGACGGTTTTCCGCCTGAAACGCATCGAGGCGGACGAATCCCATCTCTTCGTGTCGAACTACTTCAAAACCTACCGTTACCCTTTGGCCGACATCGAACAACTCTCGGAAAGAAACCTCGGCATATTCCAAGTGGTCTCGGTTCGGCTGAAAGCGGCCGGTCACTTCGGCCGACGATTGTTCTTCCTGCTGGATATGGCGATGCTCCGGGATTACCTACAGCGGTTCCCGGATTCCGCCGCCGTTTTCCGACGACTCCTACGGAGCGCATGACCGAACCGATTTGTGCATCTTCCGGCATCAAGCCGCGTGGATACTTTCCGACAACTCCCCGCCGCCGGCAGCAAGGGGCGGTGACTGTCAATCGAACAACTCCCGCAACTTGGCCTCCAACTGCGGCCCCCGCAGGTTGCGCGCAATGATCTTGCCATCCCGGTCCACCAGCACCGTATGGGGTATCGAGCTGACACCGTACATCCTAGCCGCTTCGTTGCCCCATCCCTTAAGGTCCGAAACATGCGTCCAGGTAAGTCCGTCCTTTTCGATGGCAGCCAACCAGGGATCCCTGGTACGGTCCAGACTCACCCCGAGGATGTCGAATCCCTTGGGCTGGTATTGCTGATACATCCGGACTACATTGGGGTTCTCCCGCCGACACGGACCGCACCAGCTCGCCCAAAAATCTACCAGCACGACCTTGCCTCTGAAATCCGACAGGCGTACCGGCTTGCCGTCGGGATCGTTCATACTGAAATCAGGCGCATCTCCCCCGGTGATGAAACTCGCCGAGACCCGCAGCAACTGGCCCAACTGAGCCGCCGCCGCCGGTTCCGTCGACCGGTACTTGTTCACGAACTGATTGGCATATGTTCCTAACAGATTGCTTTTCTTGGATTCCAACCCGGAAATGATACCTCCCAGGGCCAACATATGGGTCCGGGATTCGACCGGTATCCGCTGCAACAGCGCATCCAAGGCAGCCCGTTGCTGCGATTCCGGCAAACCCAGGGACGCCACCGTCTGCGTGTAGCCCTTGATGCTCTCATGTACCCAGGGCATGTGCTCGTAATCACGGTCCTTCCAATCGACGAGCTGGAAGTAGTTCCGGACGAAGTACTCCACCTCCGTCAGGTCCCCCGAGCCATGATTCTGATAACTGAGAAAGGTGTTCAGTGCCGCCACTTTCGCCAGGTAGGGATGGCTGCCCCGCAAGCCCTCCAACAAGGCCATCCGACGGTTGTCCAACTCCCCCAGGCGTATGACGACGGTATTCGCGAGGTCGATGTTCTGTTGGGCATAGGCAGCCTGCAGCTGCTGCAACAACTGCCCCAGCTCGTTGCTGTGCTGGTTCATCGTGCCTTTCAGTCGCTCGTATTCGACATTGATTTCGGAACCCGGCAAACGGGCCGCCTGGAACTGGCTGCAATGACCGCTCATGGTCAGCGATTGCTCCGCCCCCAGGATGAGGGTCCGCATGTTGTTCAGGTCCCGCCCCACATAATAGAAACGCGGTGAGCTGACCGGAAGACTGAATTGATAGGTCTGCCAATCCGCGGTCGCCGCGGAGAGCACCTTGTTGAAATTCACCCCGTTGAACTCGAACAGGTACAGCGAATCCACTTTTTCGCAGGCGTTCAGCCTGCAGGTCAGCTCCACCCGTTCCGTTGGGGGGGCATCGGCAGGACCGGAAGTCCATGCGGTGGCCATGGCCGGGACAAACGATATCCAGATGGGAAAATATTTCATGTGGCAATTTTTATGCAATGTGGATGGCGGCACGGGCCGAGGAAATCTGCGCCTGCCGTCCTTGGAAAGCGATGGCGGAGGCTTGCCGATCCGTATGGATATTCCAGGCAGATGAGAGCGGTTGCTCGACCCGACCTTGACAAAGTTACGAAAACTAAATTATTGTACAGGACCGGGATGCCGGATTCCGGCGGATACCCGGCAGGAGGGCCATCCTTCCTACCCGACGACCTTCCCTCCCTTCAATCGGAGGATCTGGCCTGTCCTGGCCGCCAGTTCCAGGTCGTGGGTGACCAATATCAGGGTGGTGCCGGCGGCAGCGTTCAGGTCGAAGAGGAGTTGCTCCACCACATCATGCGTCTCCGGATCCAGGTTCCCTGTCGGCTCGTCGGCAAATAGGATCTTGGGGTCGTTGGAAAAAGCCCTGGCCAACGCCACGCGCTGTTGCTCCCCACCGGACAGCTGGGCCGGGTAATGGTCGGACCTATCGGCCAGACCCACCTGGCCCAACAGCGACATCGCTTTTTGCGATGCTCCCTTCCGACCTTGCAACTCCATGGGAACCATGACATTCTCCAACGCCGTCAGGGTCGGTATCAATTGAAAATTCTGGAACACAAAGCCGACATACCGACTCCGTACCGCCGCCCGTTCGTCTTCCGACAACGCATCCAGGCGGATTCCGTTGAGGATGACCGAACCGGCGGTGGCCCGGTCCAACCCGGCACACAAGCCCAACAAGGTCGTCTTGCCACTGCCGGAAGGACCGACGATGGCGAAGGTCTCCCCGGCGGCAACCGAGAAACTGACGTCCTCCAAGACGGTCAACGACCGACTGCCGGAGATATAAACCTTGGTCAGGTGTTCTACTGTCAACATGGTGCTGCTGTTCGTCCGGACTGCCGGAAGTATCGACGACCCCCTGCCTCCCGATTATCAGAACTCCGCGCTGCCCGCGGCACGCGGAAACGGAATCACATCCCGGATGTTGCCCATGCCGGTGATGAACTGAACCATCCGTTCGAAACCCAAGCCGAAACCGGCATGCGGACAACCGCCGAACTTGCGCAAGGACAGGTACCACCACAACTCCGCCTCCGGAATGCCTTGGTCACGGATCCGGGCAAGCAGCCGGTCGTGCCGCTCCTCCCGCTGGGACCCTCCCACCACCTCTCCGATATACGGGAAAAGGATATCCATCGCCGCCACGGTTTCCCGCCCCGGCTCACATCCCTCGTTCTCCCGCATATAGAAGGCCTTGATGGATTTCGGGTAATCCCTTACGATGACCGGCTTTCGGAAATGCTTTTCCACCAAGTAACGCTCATGCTCGGCCTGCAGGTCTTTTCCCCATTCCACCGGAAACTGAAACTTCCCCTTCTTGTATGGATTCGAATTGCGCAGGATGTCAATAGCCGCCGTGTAGGTGATCCGCTCGAAGTCGTTGTCCACTACGAAACGCAACATCTCGATCAGCCCCATGGGCCGACGGTCCTCCTGCTTCAGGTTCTTCTCGGCATCCAGGATCCGCTTGTCCAGAAACTGGAGGTCCTCCGGATATTGCGTCAGTATGGTTCGGATCAGGTGCTTGACAAAATCCTCCGCCAGGTCCATGTTGTCATGGATGTCAAAGAAGGCGACCTCCGGTTCGATCATCCAAAATTCCGCAAGATGACGCGGCGTGAAGGATTTTTCCGCACGGAAGGTCGGTCCGAAAGTGTATATCCGGCCCAAGGCCAGGGCCGCTATCTCTCCCTGTAACTGGCCACTGACGGTCAGGTTCGTTGGTTTTCCAAAAAAATCCTCCCGCCAGTCGACCGCCCCCGTTTCCGTCAGCGGCGGGGCGAGGGGATCCAGCGTGGATACCCGGAACATTTCTCCGGCACCCTCCGCATCGCTACCCGTAATGATCGGCGTATGGATGTAATAATACCCGTTGTCGTGGAAGTACTGGTGAACGGCGTATGCGGCCGCATGGCGAATCCGGAAAACCGCACTGAAGGTCTGGGTCCGCATCCGGAAATGGGCTTTCTCCCGAAGGTACTCCAGGGTCATGTGCTTGGGCTGCAGGTCGTAGCTGTCCGCACTGCACTCCCCCAATATGGTCAGCTGCTCCGCCTGAAGCTCCACCGCCTGACCGGCTCCCTGCGATGCGACCAACCGGCCGGTAACCTCAATGCAGGAATGGAACTGGATGCGCTTAAGGAATTCCTCCTCGTACTGTTCGAAATCGACCACAACCTGCAGGGTCCCGAACGCGGACCCGTCGTACAGGGCGATGAAACGATTGGCCCGGAAAGACCGGACCCAACCCGATACCTTCACGGTGCCGCCGGTCTCCGTACCGGCCAGGATGTCCTTGATGGCTGTTCTTCTCATTGGTTGCGATTGTTTGCTGCGCTCCGACCCTGGGAAATCCTTCCCCCCGACCGCTTGCGGTGGCCTGACTGTCTCATGGCTCCCGGACCGGATCGGCGGGATGAGGACCGGACGGCTGTTGACAAAAGTACGTTAAATGGGTACTTATGTTTTACAGGCGCTTCTTTTTTAAACCACTCCGTATGGTCTGCACCCCGACCCGCAACCGGAGCAACTGGGGCCCGGCCGTACCCCGCCTGCGCCACCCTGCCCTCGGCCGAAGGTTTTGTTTCCTGTTAAACCCTCGTTAAATTTGCCGGACCACAGAAAAAATCACACCGTCCGGCGTTTATCCATGCATAGGGCAGGCATCACGCCCGCCATCCGGGATAAACCGCGGTCACGCTTCGCCGCAACACCGAAGCATCATTCTTACAAACCACTGACAACATGACAAAACGAACCATCTTCCTGTTCCTCCTCGGACTGACCACCTCCCTCACCCTGTCCGCCCAGCGAATCGCTTATGTGGATGTCAAGGTCATCCTGGAAACCATCGAGGAATACCAAACCGCCCAACAGGAACTCGACCGCATCGCGTCCGCCTGGCGCCAGGAAATCGCGCAGGAATACGACAAGATAAAAGGACAGTACAATCGCTACCAGGCGGAACAGGTGCTGCTCAGCGATGATGCCCGCCGCCAGAAGGAAGAAGAAATCATGGACATGGAAAAACAAGTCCGCGAACTGCAGAAGGAAAAGTTCGGGCCGGAAGGTGCCTTGTTCCAAAAACGTAAGGAACTCGTGCAGCCAATCCAGGAAAAGGTCTACGCTACCATCGAGGAATATGCCGGTGACAAAGGCTACGATTTCATTTTCGACAGAGGCTCCGCCGCAGGCATGCTGTTCGCCAACCCCGCCTACGACAAGACGAACGAAGTGCTGGACCGCCTGCGCAGGAATTGAATCGAACCGCAGCTCACGCCGCCCCTGACAGGCACCCTGGCTGTCCGATGCCCCGTTCGCGAATCCGACCTTCCGCATGCCAACTTTTTTTTAATTTTGGCACTCCTTTACACGCATTTCCGTCCCCCCGACCGAAATGTGCCGTTTCACTCTTTTAAATCACAGAAGCAACTTATGAAGACTTTCATCAAGACAGGATTGTTGGCGGCCGCTTTCGTGTGCACCGCCCTCGTGGCTCAGGCCCAGAAGTTCGGCTATCTCAATTCTGCGCTGATCCTCAAAGACATGCCGGAGATGCGGGAGCTGCGTTCCAGCCTGGAGGCCCGCCAGAATATCCTCAAGAAGGATGGGGAGGCCAAAATCGCCCAGCTGCAGCAAAAAGCACAGACCGCCGAACAAAAGAAGGCACGTGGAGAAATGACTCCCAAGGAAGAGGAACAGGTCACGGCGGAACTCCAGCAGATGCAGGAGGAAATCTACAGCTACAGCCAAAAAGCGGAACAGGAAATCTCGGAAAAACAAGCCGAAGGAATGGAACCGATTCTCCAGAAAGTCAACGATGCCATTCAGGCCGTGGCGCAGGAAGGCGGCTTCCAATATATCTTCGACGCACAATCCGGCATCATCCTGTATGCCGACGAGACTTCCGACATCACCGGATTGGTAAGGGCCAAACTCGGCCTGGAGTGATGCCCACCGGGTCTGAATACCGGTATGACCGGTTTTCCGACCCGGCGGCAGAATCCCTTGCCCCCCGCCCGGCAGTCCCCTCGACGGCCGGAATCCTCCGCCTTGGACGTATGTACGGTCGGTTCCTTCATCGGAACCCTTCCCGGACATGCGTCCATTCGTCTTTTCGCCGCCCCGCCACCCCAGCCTGCCCGCGTCGGGAGTACAACAAACCGACAACCCGCCTTGCCCGCAACCTTGTGCAACCCTCTTCCCGGCAACTTGTCCTTAATGCCGAACTACGCAAGGAATATTGGAAAACACCAGCGCCATTCATCAGGATATCATCCGTCGTTGTACGAAAGGAGACCGGAAGGCTCAATTCGAATTGTACCACCTGTACGCCAAGGCCATGTACAATGTCTGCCGCCGGATGGTCAACAACGACTTGGATGCGGAGGATCTGCTGCAGCAATCCTTCCTGGATGTTTTCCTAAAACTGCACACCTTCCGCGGGGAATCAAGCCCCGGCGCCTGGATCAAGCGCATTGTCATCAACAATTGCATCAACTTTCTCAAGAAAAGGAACCTTCGCCTGGAATTCCTCGATGACAAGCTCCTTAGGCTGCCGACCGAACCGGACACCCCCGTGGAAAAAAAGCTCGATGTGGCGGCCATCGGCCAGGCGCTGGCCGCCTTGCCTGATGGATACCGCATTGTCTTCACGCTGTACATGTTCGAAGGGTACGACCACCAGGAAATCGCAAGCATACTGGATGTGACCGAATCCACCTCCAAATCACAGCTCAGCAGGGCCCGCCAAAGAATGCGGGAGCTGCTGGCCGGAAAGGAACTCTTGTCTTGAGACGACCACCGGAAAAAAACTACCCTATGGATCCTTTGCAGGAATTCATCCGGAAAAACAGGGCCGCGTTTGATGATGCCAATCCCCGGGAGGAACTGTGGCAATCCCTGGAACGGCGGCTCGACCGGCAGACGGACTTTCAACCCGCCTCCCGCCCGACCCGAAGCCGGGAACACCGCACTGTCCCGGGGCTTGTCCGCCCCTGGCATCGGTTCCGGCTTGCCGCCGCCGCCGCCGCACTGGTCCTGCTCGGTACCGCCGCCGGCCGATATTATGCCGAGAACTCGTCCCGTCCGGATTCCCTGGGGGATGTCTCCCCGGAATACGCGGAATTGGAAATCTTCTACCGAATGGAAATCCATCGCCGCAGCAAAGTCCTGGCTGCCTCCCACCAGGACCGGACACTGGAAGCGGATCTCGCGGAACTGGAACAACGATATGAGGATCTTCGCCGCGAATTGCCCGCCGCTTCTCCCGAAGCAGCCGAACTTGTCATCCAGGCCATGATCGCCAATTATCAAATCCGGATCAACCTGCTGGAAACTGTGTTGGAGAAAATTCAGCGCACAGCGGATTCCGATCAAAAAAAACACCCGCATGAAATCTCCCTTTGACCTCAGCACCCCCCTCCTGCAGACATGGGCTGGATGTTTCCTGGCGCTCCATGGCATGCTCTTCCCACTGCCGGCTTCCGCCACCACAACCATCGTCGCAGGTGAAGCCCGCACTGTCTCGCAGGAATTCTCCAAATCCGTCCAACGGGAATTCCCTATCCAGGCGGACGGAACGGTCAGCCTTCACAACCGCCATGGAAAAACTACCGTACGGACCTGGTCCAAACCGATGACCCGGATCGACGTCACCATCCGGGTCGAAGCCCGTACCGCCGAAGATGCGGCGGACGTTTTCGAGCGCATCGACATCGATTTCTCCAACACACCCCGATCGGTTCGCGCCGAAACCGTCATCAGCAGCAGCAACAGCTGGTGGTCATGGGGCGGAAGCGACGACAAGTACGAAATAGACTACCTGGTTCATCTGCCCGCTTCGGTAAACCTGGAACTGGAGCATCACTACGGGGATGTGGTCGCCGACCCGCTCGACGGGAAGGCGGATGTACGGGTAAAGTACGGTAACGTGCGACTGGAAGGAATCCGACAGGAACTCCGCCTCGAACTCAGCTACGGCAACGGTACCGTCGTCGAGGCCCGACAGACGGATGCAAAAATCGCCTATGGCAAGCTATATGTCAACAAGACGAACCGGGCCACGCTCCTGACCCGCTATTCAAAAATCTTCATCGACCAGGCCACGGAAGCCGTCATCGATTCCCGCTACGACCAATTCGAAATCGGACCGGTGGAACACCTCGACGTTGACGCTCGCTACGGCAACCTGGAGATCGAATCGGTCTCCTCCATCCGCTGCAAAGCGAACTACACCGATATCATCATCCGGCAACTGACCGAATCAGGCGATTTCGACATGAGCTACGGCGGGCTTCGCATCCTACACCTTCCCGACCGCTTCTCCCAGCTGCTCCTCACCGGGCAATATACCGATTTCAGGGTGGCGGTGGCTCCCGAAGCGGCATATACCCTGGAGGCCACCTGCAGTTATGCGGATCTCCGATACCCCGCCAACCTGCAAATCACCCTGGACCAAACCAGGAGCACCTCCCGGGAAGTAAAAGGCTACGCCCGACAACAACAAGCGACAGGCCGGATTAAGGCGACGGCCTCCTATGGCGGACTACGACTCTCTCTCGCCGACCGATGAGCATCGGGCCGGCATCCCTGGGTATCCCCGCTTAATTGGCCACCCCAACGAACAATTTCCCGCGCTGTCACCTTATGGACTTAGGGGGTCCGGGACCCACGGTTCCGGCTTCCCACTCAGACAAAACACCACAGCGCCATGTCCTCCTCAGATCAGGAATTGTTTGACAACGAAAAGACGGCCGGCCGGAATCGAAGCCGCTGGCCCTTGATCTGGCTGCCGGCCCTGCTGCTGGTGGCCATGGCCGGTTGGTTCGCTTACAAGAGTTCCAACACCACCCGCATACTGGAACAGAAAGTCGCGGAACTGGAGGAGTCGGAACAACTCCGCATGGACCTGCAACGGGAATACAACGAAGCCTTGGCGGAACTGGAAAGCCTCCGCTCGGAATATGCGGATGCCAACCAGCTGATCGACCAATACAAAGGGGAACTGGAACAACAGCGAAACCAGATTTCCAACCTGCTGCGCAACAAGAGCCGCCTGGAAGAGGCAAGGGAGGAAATCAAACAACTCAAGTCCACCATCACCGGTTACCTGACGGAAATCGAACAACTGAGGCAAGAACAGGAAGCGCTGGCCACTGCCAACGCCGCCCTCCGGTCCGACAACGACAGCCTGCAGGCGGCCCTGCAGAGACAAACAGCGGAAAACCAGGCGCTCATCGACAACCGCCAGCTGCTGCTGCAGGAAAGGGAGGAACTCAGCAAGGCGGTGGCCATCGGTTCCGTCATTCAGGTGAAGGACATAGCAGTTACCGGCCTCCAATTGAAGAAAAGCGGCAAAGCGGCGGAAAAGAGCAGCGCCCGACGGGTCAACCAATTGAAAGTATGTTTCACCACCCTCCCCAACGAGGTGGTCAAGGCCGGAACGGAACAGTTCTTCATCCGCATCGTCAATCCAAGAGGGGAAACGCTGGCTATCGAAGACCTTGGCACCAGCACCCTCGTCAACCGGAAGACTGGGGAAAAGGTATCCTACACGCAGGTCAAGGAATACGACTATGCGAACAAGGAAGCACGGCTATGCTTCGTATGGGCACCCTCCCTGACGTTCCAACCAGGTTCCTACGATGTGGAGATCTATAACAAAGGCTATCTCGCGGGTACCGGTGCGTTCGAACTGAAATAGGGTGAACCGGTCCGCTGCAAGTTGCTTGCCTCTCATTCCTTCGGACGAACCAGGAAAAATCCGTCGCAGCCTTGCGGCTGGTACAACGGCATCAATACCAAACCCGCCGCCGGAGCCCTGACCGGTCCGTTGCGGTCCGTCGCCAACCATTCCCCTGCTTCCACCGCCTGAAAATTGCGGTACCCGGGTTGCATCACGAAGGCATCACCCGGTGCTATACGGTGGGAATAGACCAGTTCCGCCACCGTAGGCAACGCCCGTGCATACCGACGCAATAATTCGTCATGCCTGGTTTCCACATCCTCAGGCCGCACATTGCCGATCGAACGCATACAATTGATGACAGCGGAGATGGTGCGGTTGACCGAGAGCGGATCCCCATGCTGCCCAGCCTCGAAAGCGGCGCTGGCCAGGGGTCGGCCGAACCTGCGGCGGCTGAAGAAGTGCAGTGTGGTGCCGCGCAGCCCCCGCAACATTCCGGTGATGACCGGTACGTGCAGCCCCTTGGCTATGCGGAGACTCTCCGGGTCATCCGTAGCAACAGCGAAAATACCGCCCGATGCGGAGGTGGTGTGCAGGTCCAGCAACACCACCGGCGATTCAGGCATGGAATCCATCTCACGCTCGATTTCCGAAAGCAAGTCCAACAATTCCGTATCCTCCGGCTCGAGGGACACACCCGCCGGTCTTGAACGCAAGGCATCCACATGGGCAGGGTCCCATTGCCGGTTCAGGTCTTTGCCGATGAAACGGACGCCGCGCTGACAGGCTGCCATATTGCCGACCAGCCCTACCAGCCGTCCGTGAAAACGGAATTCCGGTCGGATTTCCTGCTCCCTTTCCAATAGTTCGAACACAGTTTTCAAAGCACGTATGCCGGCAGGCTCGTTACCATGCATCCCCGCTGTACAGATGAACAAGGGCCCCGGTGCCGAGCCTTCGTATCTTCCGATGATTCTTTCCGTGCAATCCATATTATCCATGCATGTTTTGCATGTCCCCATCGGATATCGTCCCCGTTGCCTGGATTCAGGCTGGATACGTGATCCGGGCGGTGACGTCTCCCTGACCGGAAACATATGCGTAGGCCATCCGAGGCGTATTGTGGGCAATTCCGTATCTTCCCTGCCGGTCGATGGCGATGATGCCACCCAATCCGTTCACTTTCCTTGCGAGTTCCGAAATGGCGAAGGAAGCCGCTCCGTCAGCATCCGAAACACCCATGCGGTCACAGGCCGTCTTCGTCAACAGGACCTTCATGATGGATTCTCCCCATCCGGTGGCGGATGCCGCCCCGAGGGCATTGTCCGCATAGGCTCCCGCACCGGGCAGCGGGCAATCCCCTACGCGGCCCTGCAGTTTCCTGGCCGTGCCACCGGTGGAAGTCGCCGCCGCCAGGTTGCCAAACCGGTCCATCGCGACGGCCCCCACGGTATCCATCGGCAGGGCCTCGAACGGATGCCTGGTTCGATAGCCCTGATCCCGCCGGATTTGCTCGAAATATGCTCGCTCGCGTTCCGTTAACAGATCCGCTTCCGGTACCAGCGTAAATCCTGACCGTACCGCAAAAGCCTGCGCCCCCTTTCCGACCAGCAGACAATGTTCGGTGGATTCCATGACCCGCCTGGCTACCTGTACCGGATGCAGCACCTGCTGGAGCGCCGCCACGGCACCGACCCCCAGATCACGCCCATCCATGATCATGGCATCCAACTCCACCTCCCCGCATTCGTTGAGGAACGCGCCCCTGCCCGCATCGAAGGTTGGGTCTTCCTCCAGGATGGAAACCGCCGCCTCCACCGCATCCAGCGCGGAAAGACCGGACTGAAGCTGCGGAAATACAGCGGACACCGCCGCCGACACGCCCCGGATATGGTCTTGCACATATTCCGTCGGGATGTTCCAAGCTCCGCCATGTACTATCAATCTTGCCTGTATCATGCGCATGGCTGTCTTTTGTTACGCGCGCTTGCTTCCTCGACTTGAATCCCTGCTTCCTCGACTTTTCCATATAACAGCCTACAACACCCGAAGGTTGTCCTGCCAACGACGGCCCCGCAACGGGCATACCACGCAGTCGGCGGCACTTCCTTTCCTGGGATAACGGAGAAAACAACAGAGGCTGTCCCCTTTTCTTGGGACAGCCTCCGACCCATGCCGTGCAATCCGTGTCCGGCAGGTTGTTTGGTCCGGGAGCAGGAAAAGACCCGTACCCCCGGCAGCCTTTCAATCGGTTGTTTTGTCCGTCGGCGCCGCATCGGGTTCCGCAGCCGGCTCGTCCGTCACCGGCTCTTCGGCTGCCGCCGCATCAGGTTCGGCGTCCGCTGCCGGCGCATCGGACGATTCGGCGACATCCGCCCCCACCGTGTCCTCGGTGGAAGGAGCCTCCGCTTCCGATGCCTTATCCTGTGGCGTTTCGGCTGCCGGGGCGGCATCCGCTGACATTTGCTCCATGGCGCCGAGCGCCTTTTCCCTCAGTTCCTCCATTTTTTCCTCCACTTTCTCACCGACGACATTGGCGACGGCCTTGACCGTGTCCACCATATCGGCAAGCGAATCCCCAAGGGTCGCCTCCAGGGCGTCGAGCAGGGTTTCCTGGGGGGGGGCGCCATGATCATCGGCACCGGATGTGCCATCGGCATCCGGCTCGACAGCGGATTCGGCAGTGGCGTCACCTTCCGCATCCCTGGATTCTGCGGCGGCCTTGATGTCACCGGCGATCTTCTCCTTGGCCGCGTCACGCGCGGCGCGGCGGTTTTCCTTCTCCTGCATGGACGCCAGACGTTTTTCCAGTTCCGTCTTGGTCTGGTTCATCTCGGCCAGCTTCTCTTCCTTGGACCGGATACGCTCCTTGATCATGACAATCTTGGCCTGGCGGATCTGTGCTTCCAACTGTCCGGCAGTGATGCTGATCTTGTGTTCCTGGAAATGAAGGTCGTCCCGGTCGCGCCGAATGGAAGCGTCCATTTTTTCAATGGCGGAGATCAATCCGTCGTAGCGACTCTTCAGCCGCTGCAGGGCGGAATCGGATTCTGTCCCGGAACGGCCGCCACCGAACCGTTTCTCCTTGACGTATTTGAAAGTGGCGTCGAGCTTTTCCCATACTTTGTTTCGATGTTCCCGGGTCATCTTCGCATCCCGATATTGTTGCTGCAATCGCTTCAACTCGTCGAAAATGGCATTGGCCCGGGTACTGGTCTCCACTTTCTTCTCCACGGCGTCCAGCAGTCGGATGAACTGGTCGTATGTTTCCCTGGACATTTGTTCGAACTCTTGGTCCAGTTTGGTACGGAGTTCCTTCATCGAACCGAAAAGCTGATTGGCTTGGTCCCGCAGTCTGTTCGCGTGATCCCGGAGGAGATTCTTTTCCTTTACCTGGTCCTGGACTTTGTCCCAAAATTCCTTCAGCTCGTTCCAGACCTGTTGGTCGAACTTTCCCAGGGCGTCGATTTTGGTCTTTAGCTCCTCCAGCCGGCTTTCGTAGGCTTGATGCAGTTTGCCGGACAAGACGATGAACTGCCATTCCGTCTGGGCGCGGCTGAGGACATCCTCGCGTTCCACGCGGTAGCCTTCCGGCAACATGCGCTCCGTCAGGGAAAGTTCCTTTTCGAATCTGTCGGCAGGTTCGGGAAGTTCCATTCCGTCACCGTCCCGCCATTCCCTGATCATCTGTTGGTAGAAATCCTCTGACGCCGTAGCTTCCGGAAAAACCAGCCCTTCGATTCGACTGGTATCCGGCTGCAGCGCGATGGCGACCAATACTTTCTCATCCTGGGCATTGCTGCCCCAAAGCACGATTTTCGACTTCATGATACGATTTGTATTAGAATTTCGGTTAAGGTCCAATGGCCGGAAGCCGTGGAACTCCTCCTGTCCCTGCCCCGACCTGCATCCAACGAAGAAATAGGCGCGGATGAACGGGAAGGGCGGAACAGGAAAGCCGGGAAGCGTCCGGACCTGTATGTAAAAACGGCAACGGGCTTTCGGAATCAGGCGCGGCGTCCCTACCGGAAGCATATGTGATCGAATGTCATTGTAAAAGAACTGGTCGCCACCAGGGCTAGGTCCGACCCGGCTGGCGTCGGGTCTGGTCTGTGCGTGCTCCCGGCGCTTTGGCGGCCCGGGACACTTCGGGTGCGGACAACTTTCGCAGGATGTGGTACCGACCCTGTTGAAAACCGCCTGGCTCGTCTCGATTTGTACGCAACCCGGGAAAATATGTTCTCCGGCGGGATTATAAATAGAAGAAATAAATCAGGATGTGGCAAGGGCGACCGACTGCAGCAAGGAATCGAACAGGATCCTACCGTCGGTGTTGCCCAAGGCTTCCTCCGCCGCCCGCTCCGGATGAGGCATCATGCCGAAGACATTCCTCCCTTCGTTGCAGATGCCCGCGATATGATTGGCCGACCCGTTCGGATTGGCCGAGGGGAGGATCTCTCCTTCCGGCGTACAGTACCGGAAAAGGATTTGGTCGTTCGCCTCGAGCTGCCGCAGGGTTTCCTCGCTGGCATGATAACGCCCCTCCGCATGGGCGATGGGAATCCGCAGCGGCCTGTCGGGATCCGCCAGGGCGGTGACTGCACTCCGGGCGGTCATCGGTTTGATGAAGACATTGCGGCAGACGAACCGCTGTTGTTCGTTGCGCAGCAGGACTCCAGGCAGGAGTCCGGCTTCGCAGAGAATCTGAAAACCGTTGCAAATGCCCCATACCAACCCCCCGTCCGCAGCAAAGCGGCCGACGGCTTCCATGATCGGCGACAAACGTGCGATCGCACCGGCA
This sequence comes from Bacteroidota bacterium, assembly GCA_041163745.1. Taxonomy (GTDB): domain Bacteria; phylum Bacteroidota; class Bacteroidia; order Chitinophagales; family Saprospiraceae; genus UBA6168. The sequence continues at coordinate 95,222 of JBEAQU010000049.1, read as the reverse complement.
CGAAGATAATCGCCATAGGAAAACCCGCCGGGAAGCAGGATGCCGTCCAATGCTGGCAACCGGTGGTCCTTGTGCCATAAGGCCACCACTTCCTGCCCATACACATCGCCCAGCACATGCAGCATGTCGTGGTCGCAATTGGATCCGGGAAAAATGACAACTCCGAATTTCATAGGATGATAGGGATAGGGTCAGGCGGATGTCGACATCACCGACTGAATGGAAACGGATGGGCGCACCCTTCACCGGGATACCTTCGGCCGCGGGAGCCCATGAAGGCATTCCAACCGAAAGGATGCCGCCCGGTTTGTTGCAAAGATGCTAAATTGGTGCGAAAAACAAGCCTCTCCTATGCGGTGCGAACCAAATTAACATGTCCTTGATGTTCGATGCACACGCTACCGCCGCCTATCTGACCGTTCTCTCCGCCGCCGTCCGACGCAACTTTGCCTGTAACATGAATGGTGGACGGCCAGCCGCTGTGCCGACCGGCGTGCGCCGGATTTCCACAACGTTCCTTCTGTTTTTGAACCCGCATTCGCATCTTTGCAAAGACAGCCCGGGTCGGCACGCATTCAGCCGGCCGTTTCCCGGGCTCCCCCGGGGAAGGCCCTGCAAGCAAGACGACGATTATGGATTCAGGTTTCACACATCTTGACAACGAAGGCAATCCGGCCATGGTCGACGTGGGCGGAAAGCCCGTCACGAAACGGACAGCGGAAGCACAGGCTTTGGTCGTCCTGCCGGAATCCGTTCTGGAACAACTGCAGGACGAGGGTATGCGGACTCGGAAGGGGTCCATTATCCAAACGGCCGTCCTGGCCGGCATCATGGGTGCCAAACGGACTGGCGACCTCATCCCGCTCTGTCATCCGCTGGGGCTGGATGATTGCCAGGTGGCAATCACCCTCCTTGGGAAAGGGGAACTCGACATCCGTTGCCGGGTCAGCACCACCGGAAGGACCGGCGTCGAGATGGAGGCCCTGACCGGTGCCAGCATCGCCGCCCTAACAGTATACGACATGTGCAAGGCACGTTCCCACGACATCGTCGTCCGACATGTCCGACTGATGGAAAAAACCGGTGGCAAGCGGGATTTCAAACGACAGCCGTAATGCAACTCCCACATGACATGAACAATGCGCATAACCGGCATGTTGCCGTCCCCCGCCCAGCGTACGGGCAGTTCCATCGCCGGGAATGGGCCATCCTTGGCGCCCCGTGCGGAACCATCCAGGACTTGGCCGCCGACATCGCCAGGACACTTTCGTCCATCTGGAAGATAGGCTACGTGGATGCGGACCACCGCGAGACGCCTTCGGCAAACCACCCCTTGGACGACATGGGAATCAGCGCCAGGTGGACGGACAAGATCGGCTTCCAACGTTTCGAACAGCAGGGAGCCGTCTCCTCTTTCCTGTGCCGTACCGCCTTCCTTCCCATGGATGCCGTACTTGTCAACGGTAACCATTTCACGGCCGACCGGCAAATCGTCCTCGTGGATCCCCTCAAGGAGGATTCCCTCCGTCGAAAGCTCGACCGACTGACCGACGTGCGGCTGGTGCTGCTCCGGGATGGCATCAAGGAACTGCCCCGTTTCCTCCGTGAACACCTGGTATCCCGCGAACAATCCCCACCTGTTCTGTCCTGGCCCGACCGGATGGAGGCCGCCACCATCCTCCGCAAGGAACTGACGGCTGACCTGCCACCTGTTAAAGGGCTGGTCCTGGCCGGCGGCCATAGCCGCCGAATGGGTACCGACAAAGGCTCGCTCCGCTATCACGATACGCCGCAGCAAGACCGTATGATGGATCAGCTCCAGGCTTGTTGTGAGGCTACGTACCTATCCTGCCGCCCGGACCAAGCCGGACTGTGGGCTTCCGAACATGCCGTCATCGAGGACTCCTTTCTCGGACTCGGTCCCCTCGGCGCCATCCTGTCCGCCTTCCGGCAATATCCGGACCACGCCTGGCTGGTCGTCGCCTGTGACTTGCCCCTCCTGGAGCAAAGACACCTGGATCACCTGCTGCTGCATCGAAGACCCTCCGCCGTCGCCACCGCCTTCGTAAGTCCAGTCAACGGACTCCCCGAACCTCTGGTCGCCGTATGGGAACCCCGCAGCTATCCCGTCCTGCTGCAATTCCTCGCACAAGGTCATACCTGCCCGAGGAAAGCCCTCATCCAGTCGGATACCCAACTCGTCCTTCCGCCGAACCCCGAGGCCTTGCTCAACGCCAATACCCCTGAGGAGGCCGCCCGTGCCCGGCACCTGCTCTCGGAACGGCAAAATCATGTCAACCGACCGACGGACACCCCCTCCTGAGCACGGATCCCGCCGCTTTTTTTCGAAAGGATCAGATTGCCGGTCGTTTTTTTGGCGTATTAGCTAAAATAAAATACCTTTGCCCTCCCTTTGCAAAAAGGGTCAGGAAAAGAAATTGATAAAATAGTCACGACAATGAAAAGGACTTACCAACCTTCCAAAAGAAAAAGAGTGAACAAGCACGGCTTCCGGGAACGCATGAGCACCAAGAACGGCCGCAAAGTCCTCTCCCGCCGCCGTTCGAAAGGTCGTTGGGCCCTCACGGTATCCGATGAGAAACACGTGAAGTAAACCGGAGCGCGCCACCGATCATTCCGACCTTCCAACGCCCCCCGCCACCGTGTCAACTAAGTCAAAGGTCGAAGAACTTTTCATTCGGTCCGCCACCCATAGCATTCCTGCCCGTGTTGTCCGGGAGCGCAGGAACAATGTCCGCTTTTCCATCACCCGTACAGGTGCTACGATACGCTTGCCTGCCGGCCTCGACGCAAGCGGCCGGAACGAACAATTGGAATCGTTCCGACAATGGATTTGGGCCCAACTCGCATCCATCCCTTTCTATCACCGTTATTTTCTGCAGGAACGCTACCGCCATGGTGACCTCCTGACCGTCGGCAGCCACTCCTTCCGTCTTCACTTGCATTACAACAGCGGCAAAGCATCCAACAAGGCCATCCGGACTGGTACGGAGATCTACCTGTCCATCGCGAACGGACCGGACGACCCCGGCAATACCGCTGCCATCCGACAACTGCTCAGCCGGATAGTCGCGAACCGTTTCCTGCCGGACATCACAAGGCGGGTAATGGAACTCAACCAACTGTACTTCCGGCAGCCGGTCCGCCAGGTCAGGTTGAAATACAATCGCTCGAATTGGGGCAGCTGTTCCTCAAAGGGGACCGTCAACTTGTCCACCTGCCTGCTTTTCGCCCCTCCCGCCGCCATCGATTATGTCATCATCCACGAACTGGCGCACCTGCTGGAAATGAGCCATAACAAACGGTTCTGGGACCTGGTCGGACAGGCCATGCCAGACTATCCCGCCGCGGAAAAATGGCTCCGGGAGAACTGGAGCGACTGCGATTTCTGACGGCTTTTCGCCTTTGACACCCATTCCGCCGTCCTTCAACAACTTTCCGCCGGTCCTTCCGTTGAACATACGATGAAAAGGGCGGCGCACCTTTGGCCGACAACCGGTCCGGCTGACCGCTGCGTTCCACCCTCCCCGGCACACCCAACCAGGTTGGCTCAGGGATGGAAAGCGTTCCGCTGAATACCGCCTCCCCGCCTCCGCTTCCCCACCTTGGCATTTTATTTCAAACATTTGTATTTTTCTTTTATCTATACGTTTAAAATGCTAAATACTAATTAGTTACAATAAGCCCGCCGTATTCTCACAAAAGCCGACCGTACAATAGACGAAACGACACATCGGGAAATAACTGGAAATAATAACGTTATCTTTAGCAAATGAAAGCCGAAAGAGCCTTTCTCCGACGCCAGGACCGCCCGTAAGCGGTCTATGTCGGGCGCGCGGAACGATAGGCTGCAGGGATGGCTTTCACCGCGGCATCAACAAGGAACATTCAACTATATCATTCACAACACAGTCATTATGGGGCTGAAGAATAACAAGCACGAACAGAACATCTTCGAACTCGTCACCAGGTATGACGACATGCTGGAGGAAGGCAGGGTATACTTCGCCGACCTGGATGCCTATAACCATTTGGTGGCGTTTTATGAGCGGGAGTTCCTGCTGGACAAGGCCGTCGAAGCATGCGACCATGCCCTTCGGCAGCAGGTTGACAGCCTAGATTTCCAATTGCGTAAGGCGATGCTCCTGCTGGAGAAAAAAGAGGCCGACAAGGCTTTGGCCGTACTGGACCAGCTGCAAAGCCTGGTGCCCTTCCATCTGGAAGCATCCTTGCTTCGGGCGGAATGTTATGCGGCCATAGGCTTGCATGAGGAAGGATTGGCGCTCTTGGACGAACTGAAAGAGGTGGCCTCTCCCCAGCTGTTGAGTGACATATATGTTTGCGAGGCATTGATAAGGGATGACATGAAGGACCATGAGCAGGCTTTTTTCCTGCTGAAGGCGGCACTTGAGGAAAACCCCGGGAATACCGAGGCCTTGTCGCGTATGTGGTTCTGCGTGGAAAACGCCCGCAAGCACAAAGAGAGCGTGGTTCTTCATGAACGGATCATCGATAAAGATCCCTACAACCCATTGGCTTGGTATAATCTCGGGGCGGCCCATCACTACCTTTGCCAATATGAAAAAGCTATCGAAGCTTACGAATATGCCTTCCTGATAAAGGAAGACTTTGAGTTCGCCTATCGCGATTGCGCGGAGGTCTGCCTGTATGTCCGAGACTTCGGGAAGGCGCTGCAGTGTTACCAGGAAGTGCTGGAGCATTTCGATCCGGATGCGGACTTATTAATGCACATCGGCATCTGCCACAGAGAATTGGGCAACTACATCATGGCCAAGTCCTTTTTCCAGCAGGCGATAGACATGGACAGCTTTTCTGCCGAGGCCCATTTCCAACTGGGGGAATGCCAGGCCGCACAAGGGGACTACCACAAGGCGATTCGATCCTATCAGAAAGCAGTCCGCATGGACGACCGCAACGAGGCGTATTACGGCCAGTTGGCCGTCGCGTACGACCGGGTCGGCAACCATCGCAAAGCGGAATCCTGCTACCGGTTGGCTGCCGACACCGGACCGGAAAATCCCGTTTACTGGATGCAGTTGGTCCGGTTCCTGATGGCCAGCGGACGTAAGGAGGATGCATTGGAAGTGCTCGAGGAGGCGGAGGATTACGCCTACAGCCCGGAACTGCTTTATTGCAGGAGCGCATGCCTCTACGAATTGGGGCTGAGAAAGGATGCCCTGCTTGCATTGGAGGAGGCCCTGTATGAGAATTACGAGGCCCACAACGAGCTGTTCCGGTTCAACCCTGTCTTGGAAAATGATACGGAAATCCGGGCGGTCATCGCCGTTTTCCAGCCGGAAAGGGAGGTTTGACAAGCCTGGACACCAGGCGCGACGTCAGGGAGCCAACCGGACGACCGTCCATCCACCCTCGCTTGACCGCCGGTAACAAAGGCGGTCATGCATCCTGCCGGCTTGCCCCTGCCAAAATTCAACGGTATGCGGCATGACCAGATATCCTCCCCAATGCGGGGGTGCCGGTAACACTTCCTGTCCTTCGAACGTCGATTCCATGGCCTTCCAACGGTCTAGCAGGAACTGCCGGTCAGGCACTTCCTTGCTCTGCGGAGATGCCCACGCGCCCAATTGACTTCCCCTCGGCCGACGCTGGAAGTAACGGACGGATTCCTCCCGTAGCAACATGCCGACCGTTCCTTCAATCCGAACCTGCCGCTGCAGGGCAGCCCAAAAGAATACCAGGGCCGCCCGGGCATTCTCCCGAAGCTCCTCCCCTTTCCTGCTGTCGTAATTTGTGAAGAACGTGAATCCCTCCGGACGGTAATCTTTCAGCAGCACCACCCTGGCGGAGGGATACCCGTCGGCTGAGGCGGTGGCCAATGTCATGGCATTGGGCTCCTCCACCCCCGCCGCTACCGCTTCGCGGAACCAACGCTCGAACTGAACGACCGGATGGCCGTCCAGGTCCCCCTTGTCAAACGCACCCTGTCCATACTCCACCCGCATATCCTGTAACATACGCCTGTCGTTTTTATTTGTGTTTCCTTCGGTAGCCCGGGATACCGATACTGCGTCAAAATTAGGGCAATCATGCACCACTCGCCAAGCGATGTCCCACTTATTCCGTCATCCCCGCATATACCGTTTACCAAGCGCTCCGCAGATTGGGATTGGATAAGGATTTCAGACCATCCGGCGAATCTCAGGGATTTTTCCGCTCGCTGACATACCCTCCAACCTAATGGAAATCGTTTGGATTGGCTGTACCACCTTACACATTAGCTCCCGGTCCGGTACAGCGGCAACGGTCTGACGACCTGGTTGTATCAGTTATGTGACGAAACTGGCCGTTCGGGACTTCCTCCCCACTCCTTCCGACTGCCTTTCGGCAATTGTCTCGACCACACCCATCGAGAAATTCGCTTCCTTGCCTGGCCAGTTTCCATTCACTTGTGGTTTCAAGCGACTATTTCATTCTCTCCCCGGAGGATGACCGGCCGGACCGGCGGAATACGCTGATCTGAAGCCCCCCCTGTGGGCAGGGTTTCGCTCCGTACCAGACAAAAAAAACCCTGTCAAGGTTATTTGACAGGGACAAAACAAAAAACAAACACTATGAACAAACACTAATCTTGGGTATGGGGCGATGTTAGATGTTACCTGTAGAAGAAGGAACTTGCAGTCAAAAAGAAAAAAGTCCCCCGTTGGCCGGGGGCTACATAAAAAACAAAAACTATGAACAAACACTCACCCTATTCTTGCTCGGGTTCTGGGTATTTTACGGATTCCGACAGCACCTGTTGCATTTGAAATATATTTTTTGTATATACGATTGCTTGGTGCTGGCAAACCCCGTACAACAGCGGGTGAATAATTTATCCTTTTTCAAATTTGTCAAGAAGTATGCCAAGTTCCGAACATATCTGCGGCCATGTACCGACTATCAGCCCTTGCACGGAAACCGATTCCCGGCCCATCCGAAAGGCGCTGTGACCCCCGGTTCCGGATGGCGGACCAGTCCTCCCAACCCTAATGTTGCGAACCATTCGATACAAATGAATGGAATCGGCTACGGCCGTTCCTTACACAACGCCGCCCCATGTGACAGTGTAAAAATGCATCCCCAGCAAAAAATCATAACATGGGAAATTTATCTTCCGGACATCGAAAATACCCTGCAAACCAGCTCCCGGCCGGACTGGGCAGGCAGCGTGGTCGACGGATCGCACCGGGCATATAACTTTTCCCTTCTTTTTCCGTTATTTTGATGTTTGGCGATGCCTTTGACAAGAACGCTGCGAAGCTTCCGATACCAACAGGACGGTATCTTCCCGCCTTGCCACCGGGCCATCGTTGAAACGCATGCTTCCTTAACTTCGATCGCGATGAAAAAGCAGTTCCTACTCCTCATGTTGATGGTGACCACCCTGCCCTTGATTTCCTTCGGACCGGCATCCACGGATTCGAAAGGATTGGAACCCGGTGATACGGCGCCGGATTTCTCTCTACGCAACGTGGACGGACGGATGGTGTCCTTGGCGAGCCTTGCCACCGACCAACCCGGCATCAACGGCTTCATTGTGGTGTTCACGTGTAACACCTGCCCTTATTCCGTCATGTACGAAGACCGCATCATCGACTTGCATCAGACCTATGCATCCAAGGGATGGCCGGTTGTGGCCATCCAACCCAACGACCCCGGCCTGAAACCGGGAGACAGTGCGGAAGAGATGAAAATACGGGCCCGCGAGAAAGGATTCCCCTTCGTATATCTCCTTGACGAAGACCAACGGGTGTTCCCTGCCTATGGGGCCACCCGCACGCCGACCTTCTACCTGCTGGATGCGGACCGGACGGTGCGCTACATCGGCGCACTCGACAACAATCCGCAGGAAGCGGAAGCCGTCACCCAACGGTATGTCGAATCCGCCATCCAGGCTGTCGTGGCGGGTCATGTGCCCGACCCCACGACCACCAAAGCCATCGGATGCGGAATCAAGATGAAGTCATGAAACATACGATCCGGAAAAATTACCGGCCCGCCGACAGCCTTCCTATCCGTCAAATGCGTATATTGCGTTGCACCGGGTCCATCCGCTCCGACAACAACCGACGGAATCCTCGGCGTGTCTTTAAAATGACGCTTATGAGAAGCAAATTCATCCTCTTTCTATCCGCCGTCGTCCTGTTCATTGCCGTGGCATGTGGCGGAAACCAACAACAAAGCGCCGAAGAAACCGGACAAGGACCCGAGTATACCTCCGCTTATGTCTGTCCGATGCATTGCGAAGGCAGCGGCAGCGACCAGGCAGGATCCTGTCCGGTGTGCGGCATGGCGTACGTGGCCAACACCGACGGTCCGCATGCGGACGAACCGCAGGACCACCACCACGATGAGGAGCACCACCACCACGACGGGGACCACCACCACGAAGAAACGGACCACCAGCACGAATGATCGTCGGTGTTCACAACCTGTTTCGAACAACTAGCCTCCTCCCGGCCCTGGCCCTTTTCTTGGCATCGGGTGCCTGCCTGGGCCAGCAAATCCCTGCCGGACATCCCGCATACAACGACTGGGTCGAACGCGAACAGCAACGATTCCTGGCCATGACCCGTCGGGATACCGCATCCCTAATGCGGATGCTGGATCCGGCGTTGTGCTACATCCATTCCAACGGACTGGCAGAAACAAGGGGGGAACATCTTTCCAACATTGCCGAAGGTGCCATCGTTTACGAATCCATAGAACCTTCCGACATACGGATAACCCGGAAAGGCAGGACGGTAGTGCTCCGCGGCCAGCTCATGGTAAGCGGTCGGTACAAAGGAACTCCGTTCTCCCTGGGCTTACGGTACCTGGATGTGTATATCCGACGCAACGGGAAGTGGCGGCTGCTCGCCTGGCAATCCCAATCCATCCGATAGCGCCTTATGAAACAATGCGACGACACCGGCCGCACCCCCGACAACACGCCCGCCGGACTAAGCCGACCCAACCGACGGCAGGTACATGTCGCATTCCTGCGGAGAAGAAAAAAAAGTGTGCTGATTTTTTCATTACCAACCTTGAATTTCAGACATTTGTGACAAAGGGCGGCCCTTCGGGGTAGAATCCGCGATCTTGTTGCCGACGACAGGCAAGCGCCGCACAATTCCAGTCTGAACATACCAGGGGAAACACTATACACATCAGGACCTGCCGGCGACCCTGCAGCCGAAGGATACGGGTTGCCTAGGCATATCCCCCCGGATACGACGACAGTCGGTTCCTCCGGGAAGCATCCGGCTCAACCATACGGCACGCAACCGGGTACCAGGCTCATGCCTGACCCGCGCCCGCCGGGCAAATCGACCGGTTGTCATTCTTTCACCCCGACAAAGCCCTGTTCAACCTGATCAGACAGGAAAGGTTGAATACCCGCCGGCATGGCACCATGACCTGCCGGCGGAACCGCCAGGATGGGAACGGTCGCAAAAGGTCCATTGTTCCTGCCCAAAACACCCGCCGCCGCTTTGGCGGCGCACAGGGGTTTCCCGGGACGCTTGCCGCCCCTCCGGCAATAGCTTGATCCCGGGCCCCCATCGGACGCCCTTTTCAAATCGCGCTGGAGAAATGAGAAGTCGTCAGGAAGCGTTTACAAACAGCAGCGATATGAGTACCATGTTTAAAACCATTTTTTCCGGCAGCCTGGAGTTCGGCACTCAGCGTAGCTACGAACAGGTGCTGAAGCTCTATCAACATCGAATGGAGAACTATTACCGGAATGACATCCTTCTCAAAGCGGAAGATGTGTTCCGGGAGGATTCCTTTGCGCTGGTGATTCCTCGTTTCATCAAGGATTGTCCGGAGAAAAGTTGGAAGAACACGATAAACCTGTTAGAATACCTGGCCGGCTATGCCATCGCGGGTGACCTGCGTGCCTGGGTCATCCAGGACGGGACCCTTTTCCTTCAGCGTGTGATCGAACCACAGGGGGACAAGACGGCCACCCAAGCTTTCCTGCAGGGACGAAAGCTTGTCAAGCTGGAGGGCATGGAAACGGAAGCGATGGATTCCCTCAACCGGGCCATCGAAAAATTCGAGCGGCATGCGCTCGCTTACGAGCGACGGGGCTATATCAACTTCCGGCTCCGGAACTTCAACGATGCCCTTTACGATTTTTCCAAGAGCATAGACATCAATCCCAATATGCCCGACTCCTATTGGGGAAGAGCCAACACCCGCATCAAAAAGGATGACATTCCGGGGGCGTTGGCCGACCTGGACCAAACCATCGCCAAATCCATCCCGCACCAGCCCATCTATTGGAGCGCCCGAAGACTGAAAGGCGAACTGCTGCTGCAGACGGGTGCCTTTCAGCAAGCTATCTCCGAGTTGAAGCTGGTGACGAACCGGCACTTCGACGAACAGGATCCCAATCACAAATGGCTCAAGGCGGCCCTTTACAATTATGGCAAGGCCTTGTTCGAAACCGGCCAGTATGCGGAATCGGTGCGGGTCTTCAACCGGATGTTTTCCATCGAAAGCGCACGGATGGACGTACCTTCCAAGGCGGAACAACTGCTGTGCAGGGGGCTGGCCCGCAAAATGGCCGGCGAAAGCGGTTTCGTATCGGATATCCGGGAAGCCGCCGACCTGGGTTCTGAAAAGGCGGCCGCCCTGTTGGAAAACGTTACGGGCTGAGGCAGCGCCTTGCCACTGCACCCGTACACAGCCCCATTCCCCCGGCACATACCTGGACGCCTGGTAGCATCGTTATCGTTCTTTTTGTGATGCCTGCGGAAGGCTCCCTCCCAGCGGCGACCCGGTCATCACCAAATCACTTGTGCCATGCGTTGGTTACCTTTTTTCCTATCCTGCTGCCTGCTTGCCGGCGACCTCTCCGCCCAGTCCTACACTACGGTCCGCACCGCCGAGGGAAAAGTGCTTAAGCTTTTTCGTTCCGCACAGGAACAGGCCAGGATTGGCAACCTGGAGGAGGCTGCCCGGACACTGGACCGGGTGTTGGCACTGGACCCCAGGTTCATCGACGCACATATGGAAAAAGGGAATGTCCGGAACCAGCAGGGCCTGCTCGGGGAAGCTGCCATCGCCTACCTGGCGGCAATCGACATCGATTCGATGTACGAACCGGCCTTGTTCTACAGCCTGGGTATCGTGGCGTTCGACCAGCAACAATTCGCCGAAGCTGCGCTCCACCTGCAGCGGTATCTGGCCCTTCCCGGCAAAAAGAGCGAAAGACGGATATCAAAGGCCAGGAAATACCTGGCCGATGCCAGCTTCGCCGCAGAAGCGATCCGGCACCCTGTTCCTTTTCTTCCCCGTTCCCTCGGCCCCCTCGTCAACACGCCGGAATCGGAATACCTGCCCATCGTCTCAGCGGATGGAGAATCGCTGGTGTTCACTGCAGTCCGGAACGGACAGGAAGACTTCTACCTGAGCAGGAAAGTGGACGGCGTCTGGCAGGCCGGCGTGCCGCTGCAAGGTATCAACACACCGGACAACGAGGGTGCGCACAGCATCCGCGCGGACGGACAACTGATGTTCTTCACCGCCTGCCACCGGAAGGACGGGCAGGGCGGATGCGACCTGTATGTTTCGACGCGCCAGGGCGACCGCTGGTCTTCCCCGGAAAACATCGGCCCGCCTGTCAATACCAGCGATTGGGAATCACAACCTTCCTCCTCGGCCGACGGGAATACGCTTTTTTTCACCCAGGAGCGACGGGGAAGCGGGCAAGGGAAGGACATCATGGTCACCCGTCGACAGGCCGATGGTCAATGGGAGCGGCCACGGCCACTCCCAGCCCCGTTGAACACCACCGGTGACGAACAGGCGCCCTTCCTCCATGCCGATGGACAAACGCTGTATTTCATGTCCAATGGATTACCCGGTATGGGGGGCTTCGACCTTTACCTATCCCGGCTTCAAGCGGACGGTTCCTGGAGCGAACCGATGAACCTGGGTTACCCTATCAATACGGAAGGCAACGAAGGCGCCCTGTCTGTCAGCCTGGACGGGAAAACAGCCTTTTTCGCCACCGATGTCGCCAATATTCGACTGGGGGACGCCGCTGTTACCGGCAATCCGCAGGCTAAAGGCACCACCGACCTGTACTCCTTCGAACTCGCTCCGCACCTGCGTCCCCTGCCCGTCACATACGTCCGTGCACTAACCCGGGATGCGGTCAGCCTGCAACCGGTCCGGGCGGGCATCACCCTGTCGGAACTGCCTTCCGGGAAAACGCTCTCCACAACCATCACCGACAGCGACGGGGCTTTCCTCCTCGTTCTGCCAACCGGTCGCAATTACGCCATGACAGTAGAGAAGCCCGGCTACCTCTTTCATTCCGAAAACTTCGGCCTGTCGAAACAATCCGCAACACCTGACCAACCTTACCTGCTTGAAATAGACCTATGGCCCGTTCCCGATTCGGACAATCCCTCACCAGCCGCCTACCAGCCGGTGATACTGAACAATGTCTTCTTCGCTTCGGGATCTGCGGAATTATTGGCGGAAAGTCTTCCTGAACTCGACCGGCTGGGCCAGTTGCTGGTCAACAACCCCGACCTGCGCATCCGAATCCTCGGACACACCGATGACATCGGGCGGGCCGAAGACAACCTGCTGCTCTCGGAAAAACGTGCACAAGCGGTATATGACCACCTCCTGCGACATGGAATCGCCGGCGATCGTCTGTCTTATGCCGGGTTCGGAGAAACACGCCCCATCGCCCCCAACGATTCCGAGGAAGGCCGCCGACGCAACAGGCGCACCGAATTCATCCTGGAATGACCGGCATCGCTGCCAGTGACCAGGAAGCCATCCGGGCGGTCCTGCCAAAGCCTTTTCCGCACAATACAAATATCCCCGGTTCGCCGTCATCATCGTCGTGCGCCATCAGCCGCCGACCTTGACGAAACGACGGACGGCGGAGAACCGCTCGTTGCGGATTTCCAACTGATAGGTACCGGCAGGCCAGGACCCGGTGTCGAAATACCTTTCGTACAAACCGTAGGTCACCATCCGTTGCTCCTGCACCAGCACACGACCGGATTGGTCGGAAATCGTCAGTCGCACAGTATCGTCCACCGGAACGGAATAATTGACCGTCAGCTTGTCCTGAAGAGGATTCGGAAAAAGCGTCAGCCCGAAATACTGGTCCCCTCCGATTCGATCCGCTGCCGTGGCGGTGGTCTTGGACAGCCGGATTTCGAACAGCCGGGCGGAGGCGGCGCTCAGGCCGTCTCCGTTCAGGAAGAACACATTGGGCAAGGTGCTCTCGATACCACCTGCCAGATGGCCAAGGACCTGGTCATCGGCCAGGGCGTCCAGGTCTATGATTCCGTCGGACAGGAGCGGCAGTCCCGGCGCGGGCAGGAATGCGGCGCTGGCTCCCAGCAAGGCCGGCAGGTCTCCCAGTTTGTACTCGACCAGGCTGTTGTCCGCCGAGCGGGTCACCAGGCTGATGGTTCGTACGAATGGGACTTCCGGGTCGTCGGTCAGCACGCCTTCCGGGTTGATGAAATAGCGGGATATACCTCCCAGGAAGACCGTGTGCATCTGATTCGCCGCAGCGCTGTACAAGGGTATGTGTGCACAGTGGTAATGGCTTAGGAACTGTTGGAAATCGCCCCGCAAGACATGGCCGGAAGGCGTGACGTCAACGGGGCTCAGCCATGGCAGGTCGGCATCGTGACGGAAGACGCCGCTGAAAACGGTGAATCCCTCGGTGCCGTCGGGGAAGACCTGCGGGACAACATTGAGGTCCCTTCGGTGCAGATGGGCTGTATCCACGACCTCGACGTAATCGGTCATCGTTATCGACTGTCCGTTGTCCACCAATTGGAACTTGCGGATGGCATTGGTGTAGGCCTGGAAGAAACCGGGACCGTGGTTGGGCCCCATCGGGTTGTAGCGACCTTCGAAGTGCTGGCCACCGACCAGGTAGAATACGCCGTCCAACAAGCCCAGGTAGCCCCCGGTCACCTGCAGCCGCTCGTCCGTCAGCATTCGGATGTGCGGTGCCAGGTCCGTCCCTTGCTGGACGGCCTCCGCCAGCCCGGGCAGGTCCACCGCCAACAGTTGCGGATGGGTGACCCACTCCGCCGCCTGCGGGCTGTATCCATATCCGCCCACCAAGTACAAGGTCTCCCCGGATTGCAGGAACTGCATGTTGCTGGACTGCAGCTGGGCGGATATCTCCGCGGACAACCCTGCCAGCGGGGCGGACCAGGACTGTCCGGCCGCCAGGTCGACGACGTGGGCCCGGTCATTGTTGAAGTCAGGGTCGAATGCGGCGAAAGGCTGCCGACGGTGCAGTCCGTCCGTGCGCCCGCCAAGCAGCACCCACTTGCCGTCCGTCTGACCCTGGGCGAAGGATTGCAGGCCTGGCCATCCCGGCAGGAAGGTCTCCGTCACGGTCAGCTGGAAGCCCGGCCCTTGGGCCGGAAGAGCGGATGACAAGGCCAACAGGAGAAGCCAAAGGATATTTTTCATGACGCCGGACTTTCTTTTGTGTTCACAAAAACAACTCCCTTCCGCTTCGAAAAGAGGCGGCAAGGTCTTCCGGCCAAAGATAAATGGGCTGGGAGAAAGCAGGAAGGACTTTTGTCACCTACCCGTAACTATATGGACCGGAAGGAAATCTGTGGCACAACCGAAGCGACAACTCAGGCCATGGCCGGTTGCCGCCCCAATTCCCGCAGCAGGCGGAAATGGGAGAGGATTGCCTCCCGGGTGGTGTTGAACTCATTGTACGGCAGGCCGAACTCACGGGCGGTTTCCTTGACGATGGCGGAAATACGGGGATAGTGGACGTGACTGATATGCGGAAATATATGATGTTCGATTTGGTAGTTCAATCCGCCCACGAACCAGGAAACGAGTTTGTTGCGGGGGGCGAAATTGGCGGTGGTGAACAACTGGTGGATGGCCCATGTGTTCTCCATGTTGCCGTAGTCATCCGGTGCGGGGGTATCGGTATCCTCCACAATATGTGCCAATTGGAAGACGATGCTGAGGATGAGGCCGGCTGTGTAGTGCATCACGAAAAAACCGATCGGTACTTTCCACCAGGCGATGTCCAGGAGAAGGATCGGCAGGACAATCCAGATCAGCAGATACAGGACCTTGGTCAGGATCAGGATGGTCCATTCCTTGGCCGGATTGACCTGCTGGCCGAAGCTGAAGCCCCTGGCGATGTATTCCCGCATTTGACGGTAATCCTTGCGAATGGCCCAGTTGATGGTCAGCAGACCGTACAGCAGGACCCCGTAGAAATGCTGGAAGCGGTGGAACTTCCGCCAGTCCGACTGGCGGTGGAGCCGGATAAGCCCGTCCGTTTCCATATCCTCGTCGTGACCGGCGATGTTGGTGTAGGTATGGTGAAGGACATTATGCTGTACCTTCCAGTTATAGACATTCCCCGCCAGGATGTAGATGGAGCTGCCCATCAGGTTGTTTATCCAACGGCTGCGGGAGTACGAGCCGTGATTGCCGTCGTGCATGACACACATGCCCACGAAGGACATCCCCGCTCCGGTCACGATGGTCAGCAGGAGCATGATCCATTCGTTGAACATATTGGATATGATGAGGAAGTATGGCGTGAGGAAGATGGCGAAGACGACGACGGACTTGAGGTACAGTTTCCAATTTCCGTAGCGGGAGATATGGTTGGTTTCGAAGTATTGGTTCACCCGGCTGTTGAGTGTCCGGAAGAAGTCTGCTTTGTCTGATTTGGAAAAACGGATGGCTGAATAATTCATCTGATGGTAGTTTAGCTGAGTTTACCGACATGTCTGCCCCGTATCCGTACCGCTGCTTCCGACCGGCGTCACCGGGCGACCTGACGGATGTTGCAGGCGATCCTCCACAGGAAAGCGCCTGCGGAACGCTGACCGTGGGAATCCGAAGGGACGGCAAGCCCGGCGGCCCCTGCTGTCCGACGCACGGCATGCGACGCGGGTGTCAAAAGAAATCGGAAATTTTACTCCGCAAGGTAAAGATAAGGAGCCAACCGGCAAGTGGGCAATCCATAAAAAGTGAATATTACGGTTCGCAAGTCCCACGACGTCCCGCGGGAGACGGGCGGAGCGGAACGGGAAAGGCACCTGCCCCCCATAGGGAACCCTGCCCGGCTGTCCAAAGTTCCGGGCAAGGGGCACGGAGGTCGGGTGGAATCCGGTATCTTTGTTGATGCCCTGTCGAACGGGGTGGCCGATTTCTCTCCCGGCCGGAGGCTTTCGTCCCGCACATCCGGGGGTTGGGCGGCGGAAACCGTAACGATAGATCAGAACCAAATGGGCGGCAAGCATTACAACATCATCATCGAAGGGAAGGTGCAAGGTGTATGGTACCGTGCGTCCGCCCGTCGGGAGGCCTTGCGTTTGGGGCTGACCGGGTTCGTGCGGAACCTGGCGGACGGACGCGTATACGCAGAGGCGGAAGGGCCGGAGGAGGCTTTGGAGGCTTTTGTAAGCTGGTGTCGGAGCGGACCGGAGCTGGCATCCGTTCGGGACATCCAGGTCGAGTCGGGGGCGATTCGCGGGTTCGAGGGGTTCGAGGTCCGGCGGGAAACCTGAACATGTCTAAAGGCCCGATGGGGTGTACGGAACTGTGGCTGTTACGTTTTTTTTTCAACTTTGCGGTCGCAAGGGAAAGTATAAAACAGAGGACATGAAGCAAATGATATGGACCGCCCTGTGCCTGGTCGCCTGGCAAGGCGCGGAGGTGTACGGACAATGTGCCATTGCGTTGGACACCCTGGACGATTTCGATACGACCCGCATCGTGGCGGCGGCGCCGGTCAACCTGGGTTTCCTCGTACCGACCGGCAATGTGGAGGATGAGCTGGCGGGACGGCAGGAAGTGGAGGAGGCCAAGGCCATCTTCAGTTTCGCAAACGAAAAGCGTATCCAATCCTTCTTTCTCACCCTGGGGGTGGTGGAACGTCGTTTCTACCTGAGCGAACCGGACTACAGCGTGCTGCTGCTGTTCGAGGACGGCAATGTCATGCGGCTTTTCCATGTGCCGGACCAACCCGTATTCGACAGGGAGCTCCTGCTTTGGAAATATGTGCACACCTGTGTCGTACCCCAGGAAATATTCCGGATGCTCAAGCATACGGCCGTGGAGAAAATCCGCATTCTCTACAAGGATTACAAGCGGACGGTCGTCCTGGAGAAGCACCAGCAGGAGGCGCTGCGGGAGGCCGTCCGGTGTGTGGAGGAACAGGTGCTTGCCGGAATGACCGTCCGGCCCTGAGCCGTGGCACAGGGCTGCAGAAATAAAGCATTTCCAACTATTGGGAATTCATTTAAAAGTGTTAGTTTTGCACCACAAAGGTGAAACCGGCGAAGAGGGAACTTTTTGTTCCCTCTTTTACTTTAATGCACTTGGAATCATTTTTCATCGAGGAACAGATACGGGGCCTGTTGGCCCAGCAATTTGAGGAACAGGCCTTCCAGGATTGTTTCCTAGTGGAACTCCATCTTCATCCGGGCAACAAGTTGGTGGTTTACGTGGATTGCGACAGCGGCATGACCCTCGAGAAATGCCGGAGGATCAATCGTTTCCTGGAAGCCCATCTTGACGAGAACGGGTGGTTGGGAACGCAGTACGGCCTGGAGGTGTCTTCCCCGGGGCTGGATCGTCCGCTGACCCTCCGCCGGCAATATGTGAAGAACATCGGAAGGGAACTTGCCATCACCCTGCAGGACGGGCAGCCGCTCTCCGGAAAACTGGAGGCGGTCGGCGAGACCTCGGTCACCTTGTCCAGGCAGGTCGTGACAAAGGAAGGCAAACGAAACCGGAAAACAATGGAAACGATGGAAGTCCCACTCGAATCGATACGGAAGGCCCTGGTCGCCATCCGGTTCAACGGGTAACAGTCACACAGGTCTCCTGTGAAGGCATAGCAACAGAACCGTTCACGCATCATTTTTCTTTGAGATGATTAACTTAGTCGATACTTTTTCGGATTTCAAATCCAGCAAGAACATTGACCGCCCAACCATGGTGCGGGTCTTGGAGGATGTCTTTCGTACCCTGATCAAGAAAAAATTCGGCTCGGACGAGAACTTCAATGTCATCGTCAACACCCAACAGGGTGACCTCGAACTATGGAGGGTCCGGCAGATCGTACCGGACGGGGAGGTGACGGATGACCGCAGCCAGATTTCCATATCGGAAGCCATCTCGATCGATGACAGTTACGAAATCGGGGAGGAATGCTACGAACAGCTCTTCCTGGAGGATTTCGGTCGCCGTGCCATCCAGGCCGCCCGGCAGACCCTCGTCTCCAGAATCATGGAACTGGAGAAAGACGACATCTACAAGAAGTATATGGAGCGTATCGGCGACATGGTCGTCGGCGAGGTGAGCCAGATCATCAAGAAGGAATTCCTGATTGTGGACGATGCCACCGGCCACGAACTCCTCCTTCCCAAGATGGAAGTGATCCGTGGGGATTATTTCCGGAAGGGTGACATGGTACGCGGCATCATCAAGCGGGTCGAAATGAAGAACAATACCCCGGTGGTGGTGGTGTCCCGGACGGACAACGGCTTCCTTGAAAAACTCCTTGAGCAGGAAGTCCCCGAAATCGAGGACGGCATCATCGCCGTCAAACGGATTGTGCGGTTGCCCGGCGAACGGGCGAAAGTGGCGGTGGAATCATACGATGACCGCGTCGATCCGGTGGGTGCCTGCGTGGGCATGAAAGGTTCCCGTATCCATGGAATCGTGCGGGAACTGCGTAACGAGAACATCGACATCATCAATTTCACCAACAACGACAGCCTCTTCATCCAACGCTCCCTGACACCGGCCAAAGTGTCGAACATCGAACTCGATGTGGATGCGAAACGTGCTTCCGTCTATCTCGATCCTGACCAGGTATCCCTGGCCATCGGGAAGAACGGTACAAACATCAAACTGGCCAGCAAACTGACCGGCTACGAGATCGATGTCTACCGGAATACGGACGGTCATGAGATCGACGATGTCGACCTGGATGAATTCGCCGACGAAATCGATGCCTGGATCATCGACGAACTCAAGCGGATCGGTTGCGACACCGCCAGGAGTGTGCTGGAACTCAGTAAATTGGAGCTGGTGCGACGTACGGAACTGGAGGAGGAAACGGTCGAAGAAGTGGTCCGTATTCTGCAGGAGGAACTGGAGGATTGACGAGGAGGCGACGTTGTCCCGCAGACCGGCAAGAATGCAGGACATCCCGGAAGCCAGACGTACCCGCGGCACCGTAGAACAGAATGAACCGCCCGCCCGTATGGCAGGCATCATTTCGGTGTCGGGAATATATTTCACCAATGGTTCTTTACCATGAAGTCATCCGCCTGCCGACGGATTTCCACATGGTGTGCCCCTGTATCATTCGGGCACCTTGGTATACTGGCTTCCGGCCCTATCCGGCCCCTCGTGTCGGAACAGGTCCACAAAACCGGAAAGAACAAATTTTTATTGAATCTTAATGGAGAAACGTTTAGTCAAGGTTGCTAAAGAATTGAATGTGGGTACGTCCACCATCGTGGAATTCCTGCAAGGAAAAGGGTTTCAAATCGAAAACAAGCCAACCTCGAAAATTACCGGGGAAATGGAGGTCCTGCTGTTGAAGGAATTCCAAAAAGACATGGCGGTCAAAGAAAAAGCTGACCAGCTGACTATCGGTGTACGTGCCGCGGCACCCGGTAGGGATGACAAGAAACCGGAACCGGCCATGCCCCTGTTCCAGACCCCGCCAAGCGCTCAACCCCATCGGGAGGAAATCTTCCAGCGGCTGCCCTCAACCGCTGAAAAGCCCGCTCCCGAAGCGCCTGTCGTTTCGCCACCCTCGGTGGCGGAATCCCCACTCGCACAACCGGAACCGACCGGCGGGGGGGCGGACGAACCGGTGGCACCTGAAAAAACGACCATCGGTCTTACCATCAAGGGTAAGATAGAACTGGACAGCCGTGGCATGCCGTTGCGGGAACGCAAGCCGGTACCCGAACCACCGGAACCGGTTTCCGAACCGGAATCGACCGCTGTTCCGGATGAAGCACACGCCGAAAATGTCGAAACAGCTCTCCAGCCCGCCGAGGAACAGGTCGTCGTACCGAACGCCCCGGAAGAAAAAGTGTCCCACGATGGTGCAATGGTCCGAATCGAAACCCCGGAACTGAGAGGTCTCAAGATTCTCGGCAAGATCAATGTGGACAAGCACAAGGAGGACGCCAAAGGTAAAAAGAAGAAAAAAACCGAAAAAGAAGCCGAAAAAGGCAGACCCGACAAGGATGCAGATCCTGCCACCAGCCCCGCCACTTCAGATGCCGAAGGGCCGGATGCCAAGAAACGCAAACGCAAACGCAAGAAAATCATCGCCGGCCCCGCTGTCACGGATACAAGGCCGGGTGCGGCCGGCACGGGTCGCAGACCTCGTACCAAAGAGGAAATGGACGCCTCGACCAAAGAGGCGGAGGAGCAGATCCGCAAGACCATGGCCAGCCTATCCGGTGCCGGCAAAAAGAAAAGACAGAAGCTGCGTCGGGAAACCCGGGAACGGCAACGCGAAAAGCAGGAGTTGCGCGACATGGACGGCCTGAGCGACAAGCTCGAGGTCACGGAATTCGTTACCGTCCAGGAACTGGCCAACCTGATGAATGTCTCCGCAACCCAAGTCATCACGACCTGTATGAGCCTGGGGGTCTTCGTTTCGATCAACCAACGCCTGGATGCGGAAGTGATCGAGTTGGTAGCCAGTGAATTCGGACACGAGGTCTCCTTCATCAGTGTGGAGGAACAAACAGAAACCATCGAAGAGGAAGAGGATGCGCCGGAAGACCTGCTGCCCCGCGCACCGGTCGTCACGGTCATGGGCCACGTCGACCACGGTAAGACTTCCTTGCTCGACCATATCCGTAAAGCCAATGTGGTGGAAGGCGAGGCTGGTGGCATCACCCAGCACATCGGCGCCTACGAAGTGAAACTGGCGGACCGGACCATCACCTTCCTCGACACACCGGGTCACGAGGCCTTCACCGCCATGCGTGCCCGTGGCACCAAAGTCACCGATATCGCCATCATTGTGATCGCTGCGGATGACAACGTGATGCCCCAGACCAGGGAAGCCATCAGCCACGCACAAGCGGCAGGCGTCACCATGGTCTTCGCCATAAACAAAATAGACAAACCGGGGGCAGACCCCGGCAGAATCAAACAGGAACTCGCGAGTATGAATATCCTGGTGGAGGACTGGGGCGGCACGTTCCAATCACAGGATATTTCCGCCAAAAACGGTACTGGTACAGACGAACTTCTCGAAAAGGTGCTCCTCGCCGCCGATATCGCCGAATTGAAGGCCAACCCTGACCGCCGTGCCATCGGTACGATCCTCGAAGCTTCCCTCGACAAAGGAAAAGGCTATATTGCCAAGGTCCTCGTACAGAACGGCACGCTCCATATCGGGGATCCGGTCGTGGCCGGTGAGTTCTCCGGCAAGGTCAAGGCCATGTTCAACGAACGCGGTAAAAAGGTGAAGGAGGCGGGGCCTTCCACCCCTGTCCTTGTTTTGGGACTGAGTGGTGCCCCCCAGGCCGGGGAGCGATTCAAATGCATGGAAGGGGAATCGGAAGCGAAACAACTCGCCAACTCCCGCGCCCGCATCAACCGGGAACAATCCACCCGCGCCACCAAACGCATCAGCCTGGATGAAATCGGACGCCGCCTGGCACTCGGCACTTTCAAGGAACTCAACCTCATCGTCAAAGGGGATGTGGACGGCTCCGTGGAAGCACTCTCCGATTCGCTCATCAAACTGTCGCTCGAAACGGTACAGGTCAATGTCATCCACCGCGCAGTCGGCCAGATCGTGGAGTCTGATGTCCTACTGGCCTCCGCCTCCGATGCCATCATCATCGGCTTCCAAGTCCGCCCATCCCCCAGCGCCCGGAAACTCGCCGAACGCGAAGGGGTGGAAATCAAGCTCTATTCCATCATCTACGAGGCAATCGAGGAGATCAAACTGGCCATCGAAGGTTTGCTGGAACCCACCAAGGAGGAAAAAATCATCGCCAACGTGGAAATTCGGGAGGTATACAAGATCAGCAAGGTCGGAACGGTCGCAGGCTGCTATGTCCTCGATGGAAAACTCAGCCGCAACAACCATATACGCCTGATCCGGGACGGTATCGTCATCTTCCCCAACCGGGAAGGTGCCAACGGTGAACTGGCCTCCCTGAAACGTTTCAAGGAGGATGTCAAGGAGGTTCGGTCCGGTATGGAGTGCGGTCTGACCATCCGCAATTTCAATGATATGAAGGTCGGTGACATCGTGGAAGGTTACGAACTCACGGAGGTCAAACAGAAATACGGCGGCTGACCGGTCGCAAATTCCCGCTTTTGACAGGCCGCTTGCCGTTGCTCTCACCACCCTACGTACCGGAGTGTTCCGGTACGTAGCATCCTTCCTATCCCGCCCGCCACCCCCCTGGTATTCTTCCTGCCGGCATTCCAAGCTCCCGCCGCGCCCCAAAACCGGACCCGGCCGGCGCACGCTCCGCCACAAAGCCCCTATTCTTGCTCGCTTTCCATGGCCGGAAAGGGAACCCTTTCCCGCCGAAAATGTTTACATGCATGTTGTCCGCCCAGCCCGGTATCCCGGACTGGGCGCCCAGACCCGCCCCCCAGGAAACCACCGCACCACCAAACCTTGCAGTAACCTAACCAGCCATGTCGGAATACCCGTCCTCCCTTTCCAACGGCCAGCCATCCTCGCAGGATGACTACCTGGAAGTCATCGGCGCCAGGGAACACAACCTGAAGAACATCCACCTGCGCATTCCCAGGAACAGGCTGGTCGTCATCACCGGCATCAGCGGCAGCGGAAAATCATCCCTCGCTTTCGACACCATCTACGCGGAGGGCCAACGCCGCTACATGGAGACCTTCAACGCCTATGCCCGGCAATTCCTCGGGGAAATGGAAAGGCCGGAAGTTGAAAAAATCACCGGCCTGAGTCCGGTCATCTCCATCGAACAGAAAACCACCGGCCGAAACCCCCGGTCCACCGTCGGTACCATCACCGAAGTGTATGATTTCCTTCGTCTGCTGTTCGCCCGCATAGGAGAAGCCTACTCCTACCATTCCGGCCGCAAAATGGTCCGGTACAACGAGGCACAGATGCTGCAGGAAATCATGGAACGCTATGACGGCCGCAAACTGATTCTCCTGGCTCCCCTTGTTCGCGGTCGCAAAGGACATTACCGCGAGCTCTTCGAACAAATGCGGAAACAAGGGTATCTCAGCGTCCGCGTGGACGGTGCATTCCTGGATTTGCAACCCGGCATGCAGGTCGACCGGTACAAGGTGCACGACATCGAACTGGTCATTGACAAATTTTCCTGCGGCACAGGCCGGCTCAGCCGCATACAGGCATCCCTCCAGACCGCCCTCAAATTGGGAAACGGTCTCGTGATGGTACAGGACCTGGATGCCGCCGAGGTCAAAGCCTACAGCAAACATCTCATGGATGCCGACAGCGGGCTGAGTTATGAGGAGCCTTCTCCCAATTCCTTTTCCTTCAACTCGCCCTACGGCGCCTGCCCCACTTGCAACGGTCTAGGTCAGATCCATGCAGTGGATATGAACAAGGTCATTCCCGATCCCTCCAAAAGCATTCAGGAGCAAGGTATCGCACCCTTCGGGGAAGTTCGGGACAACCTTACCTTCAAACAATTGCGCGGCATTGCGAAAAAATATAAATTCTCCTTCGCCACCCCCGTCAAGGATATCCCCCCGGCAGGTCTTCAGGTCATCCTCCATGGTGGCGATGATACGCTGCCGGTCAAACTGCCTTATTCCGCCAACGAACTCAGCTACAATCTCGCCCAGGAAGGTCTCGTCACCATGTTGCAACGCTGGCACCAGGATACCGGCAGCGAGAAAATAAGGCAATGGGTCGAGGATTTCATGTCCGTGGACGTCTGCCCAACTTGCCTCGGACAACGCCTGAAACAGGAAAGTCTCCATTTCAAGGTCGATGAACGGAATATTTCCGAACTCGCCGACATGGACCTCCAATCACTCGCCGATTGGATGGAGGGCCTCGACCAACGGCTCACGGAACGCCAACGGACCATCGGCAAGGATGTCCTGAAGGAAATCCGCCTCCGCCTGGGCTTCCTCCTCCAGGTAGGCCTGGATTATCTCTCCCTCAACCGGCCGGCCAGAACCCTATCCGGCGGGGAAAGCCAACGTATCCGACTCGCCACCCAGATCGGCTCCCAACTCACGGGCATCACTTACGTCCTGGACGAGCCCAGCATCGGCCTCCATCAACGCGACAACCAACGGCTCATCGAAGCATTGCGCGAACTGGCGGATATCGGCAACACCGTCCTTGTCGTCGAACACGACAAGGACATCATGGTCGCCGCGGATTACCTGATCGACCTCGGACCCGGCGCCGGCAAACACGGCGGGGAACTCGTGGCGGAAGGAATTCCGGCCGACTTCGCCTCGGTCCGGTCCCTCACCGCGGATTATCTCCACGGAAGACGGAAAATCGAAGTCCCCACCACCCGCCGGACCGGCACCGGTAAGGTTCTCGAACTGTCAGGTGCCACCGGCCACAACCTCCAACAGGTAGACCTCCGCATCCCGCTCGGTACCCTCACCTGCATCACCGGCGTCAGCGGCAGCGGGAAAAGTTCCCTGGTCAACGAAACCTTATACCCCATCCTCCGGCAACATTTCTACAAAAGCTTGCAACGTCCCCTACCCTATACGGCTGTTCACGGGCTGGAACACCTCGACAAGGTCATCGAAATCGACCAAACCCCCATCGGTCGGACACCCCGCTCCAATCCCGCCACCTACACCAACCTCTTCACGGAAATCCGAAACCTTTTCGTCGGCTTGCCGGAGGCCAAGATCCGGGGCTACAAACCAGGTCGCTTCAGCTTCAATGTCAAGGGCGGCCGTTGCGAAACCTGCCAAGGGAGCGGCCAACGGGTCATCGAGATGAATTTCCTCCCGGATGTCTATGTGACCTGCGAATCCTGCCTGGGCCGCCGCTACAACCGGGAAACACTGGAGGTCCTCTACAAAGGCAAATCCATCAACGATGTCCTGAACATGACCGTCAACGAAGCGACCGCCTTCTTCGAACCGGTCCCCAAGATCCATCGGAAACTCAAGACCCTTCTCGATGTCGGCCTCGGCTACATCACCCTCGGACAACAAGCCACCACCCTGTCCGGCGGGGAAGCGCAGCGGGTAAAACTGGCCGAGGAACTCTCCAAACGTGATACCGGCAATACCCTTTACATCCTGGACGAACCGACCACCGGCCTGCATTTCGAGGATATCCGGCATTTGCTGGCGGTCCTTGGCAAACTGGTGGACAAAGGGAATACCGTGCTCGTTATCGAACACAACATGGATGTCATCAAGACTGCCGACTGGGTCATCGACCTCGGTCCGGAAGGGGGTGCCCGCGGCGGTCGCATCGTGTGCGTAGGCCAGCCGGAATCCGTCGCTTCGGTGGCGGAAAGCTTTACCGGCCAGTTCCTCCGACTGGAATTGGACGGATGAATGAACCGTACGCGCTCCCCTGCTTCCATACCTGAAAGACGGGTGCAAACCTAACTGCCACTGCGCTGCTTCGGCGCGCCCTTACAGGTATCGATTCGACCATTCTGTCGCATCCGTGAGGTCCGATACAAAGACCCGCCGGAAGGAATCCCTTTTCTTCCGCTTCATGGTCCATGCCCACCGTCGGATGGCAGCCCGCCGTACCGCCTGTCGATCCTTTCCTCCGCATAAAATGAGTATTTCCTTTCATTCGAAGCGGAATCCTACATTTTATTGTATATTGAAACCTTATTGACCATCAAGTTCGTCAATTCCTTCCTTCCAGCAACAGATATCAAGAAAAAATCCACCTGTTCAGCCAGTCTTGGTCACTGCACTGTCTTCCTAAACAATAAATTTCCTTGCATGAAAACCTTCACTCTATTTCTGTTTTTGTCCTGTACCCTCACCCTCCAGTCCCAAACGAATCCGGCAGGAGAAAACGGGCAGGCACAGCAACGACAGACCTGGTCCCCGAAAACCATGCGCTTCCAAATACCTGCCCCTGCGGCTCCCAGCCTGCGGTACGCTGTTCTCCTCTTTGGTCCGGATGCGGAAAGGATCGAAGCGATACCGGAGCATACGGAATACACCTTCACCATTACCACGGATGACCTGGCAGGTCTGGGAGACGGCTATTTCCACTTGTATTTCGAGCCGTATTACAACGTCTCCGCCTCCACCATGACTTCCCTCCGCAGGCTGGCGGACAATAAGGCTTGGGATGCCCTTCGGGCGGCAAGGACGGAAGCAGGAATTCCGGAGACCGCGGCATTGTATTTCTTTGGCTTCCGTATGTCCGGAGGATTGTTTGTGGACCCCTCGTCCACGGAACCTTCGCCGACCGGCCGTGACAGGTTGATCGACCCGGCGGCGGAACCCTTGGATTATACCCTGACGGCATCGGCAGACCCGTCCTTCGGCGAATCGGCCGGTACTTTCTCCCGGCTGGTATGGGACGCAGGCGCACCTGCCTTGCCGGCGCTGGACCAAACCATCAATGACGATCTGATCGTGATAGGCAGCACTTGTATTGGATTAGACTGCGCCACGGGTGAAGATTTCGGGTTTTCCACCATCCGGTTGAAAGAGAACAACCTCCGTATAGAATTTGACGACACCAGTAGCTCATCCACCTTTCCCAATGTCGATTGGGAATTGGTGGCGAACGAGTCCTCCAACGGCGGTAAAAACCTGTTTGCCATTCGTAACCGTACCGGCGGGAAAGACATACTCACAACCGAAGCCGA
The DNA here is from genome assembly GCA_041163745.1 of Bacteroidota bacterium. Lineage (GTDB taxonomy): Bacteria > Bacteroidota > Bacteroidia > Chitinophagales > Saprospiraceae > UBA6168. The sequence goes on along the minus strand of JBEAQU010000049.1, from coordinate 68,334 downwards.
TGCCCCTGCCAACAGCCTTTACATCGCAGCCAACGGGAATGTCGGCCTGCGTACCAATATGCCGGCCATGAACCTGCACCTGAAATCGGGTGATACGCCGACGATGCGACTGGAACAGGACGGTTCAGCAGGCTGGAGTCCCCAAACCTGGGATGTCGCCGGCAACGAAACCAACTTCTTCATCCGAAACGCCACCAACGGAAGCAAATTACCATTCAGGATTATGCAGGGGGCCCCCAACGATGCCATCATCATTCGGCAGGATGCGGTCTATATCAATCATGAGCTCATGGTCCTGGGCGGGCTGCTGGATCCCTCCGACGAGCGGTTGAAGACCAATATCCAACCCTTGGCAAGCGTCCTGCCTGTCCTGCTGCAACTGGTGCCGCAGCGATATGAATTCCGGGAAGACGGATTGGCGGCAGGACTGAACTTGCCCGACCAGCGGCAGTACGGATTGATTGCACAGCAAGTGGAACAAATCCTGCCCGAGATTGTGCGCGACAATCTGTTAGTGGACCAACCGGAAGGAGAGCCGGTAAGCCTGAAGAGCATCCAGTACCATGCACTGATCCCTTTGCTCCTGCGGGGCATCCAGGAGCAGCAGGAGCAGCTTGCGGCACAACAGTCGGAGCTGGCGGAGCTGCGGGAGACAGCGGCCAGGGTAACCCGACTGGAGCAGCAGTTGGAAAGGCTGGCGGCGTTGGTCAGCCAACTGGAAAGCGCCTCCTCGAAAGAATAGGAAGCCCGCAGGTCGGACCCGACCAACGGAAGAAGAGACAGTGGGGATGGCCACCCGTTTCCCGAAGAGATCGCACAGGGGCCGTCCCTACTTCAAGATTCATGGCAAATCGGACACGAGCGGCCGGTCAGAAGAGACTTTGGATGACCTGTTCTTCGGTGATGCCCTCCGCCTCCGCCTTGTAATTACGGACAATCCGGTGCCGAAGCACATAATTGGCGATGGCACGGACATCGTCAATATCCGGTGAGTATTTCCCATGGATGGCGGCGTGGGTCTTGGCGCCCAGCACCAGGTATTGGGAGGCACGGGGACCGGCGCCCCAGGAGATGTAATCATTGACGAGCCCGGTGGCATGGCGGGTGCCCGGACGGGACTTCACAGCCAGGCCGACGGCGTATTCCAGCACATTGTCGGCGACGGGAATCTTGCGGACGACCTGCTGGAAAGCCAGGATCTGCATGTCATTGAGCATATGCTGCAGGACGGGCTTCTGCATCCCGGTCGTGTTCCGGACCACATTGATTTCCTCCTCGTAGGAAGGGTAATCCAGGGGGATGTTGAACATGAAGCGGTCCAGCTGCGCCTCCGGCAAAGGATAGGTACCTTCCTGTTCGATGGGGTTCTGAGTGGCCAGGACGAAAAAGGGGCTGGGCAGGTCATGGCGTTGACCGGCGACGGTGACCGAGCGTTCCTGCATGGCTTCGAGCAGGGCGGCCTGTGTCTTGGGAGGGGTCCGGTTGATTTCGTCCGCCAATACGATATTCGCGAACAGCGGACCCCGGTTGAATTTGAAATGGCGGTCCTCATCCAGGATTTCCGACCCGGTGATATCGGAGGGCATGAGGTCGGGTGTGAATTGGATCCGTTTGAAGCCGAGGTCCAGCACTTCCGCAATGGTACTGACGAGCAAGGTCTTGGCCAGTCCCGGTACGCCGACGAGGAGGCTATGGCCATTGGAGAACAAGGAGATGATGACCGCCCGGACCACCTCGTCCTGGCCGACGATCACCTTGCCGATTTCCGCCTTGAGCGCCCCGTAGGTCTGCGCCAAGGAGTCCACCGCTTCCACATCGGACTTGAATGGTGTTTGAGACATGTTTTATCAAGCTATTGATGAATAGATAGCGAATTCTACCGACCGTGCCCGTAGGGAGCACCCTCCGGCGACAGGCGGTTGCGATCCCCAACGGACCATACGGAAAACGCGTGGGCATCGGTTATTGTTTTTGGGGGCAGGCCGCACAGGGCATCAGCCGCCAATGGTCCAGCTGGCGCCTTCCTTCCCGTCCTTCACAACGATGTCCAATGACTTCAGGGCATCCCGTATGCGATCCGAGGCAGGCCAGTCCTTCCTTTCTCGGGCGGCCTGCCGCATGTCGAGAATCAGGTTCATCAACCCTTCCACGACACCATTGCCGGAGGAATCGAAATCCTCCTGCCGCAATCCGAAAATCTCGAAGATGAAGATCCGGAACGATTCACGCAGGCGTTCCAAAGTTTCGGGCAGGATATCCGACAAATGGCGTTGGCCTCCTTTCCAGCTGTTGATGAGGGATACCAGTTCGAACAGGCTGGCCAGGGCCTTGGGCGTGTTGAAATCATCGGACATATCCGAGAAGGCAAGGTCGAGGAGGCTGTTGACCGTTTGGTCGTCGGGGCCTTGCATGCCGGAGCCGGGATGGCTGAGTTCGCCGAGCACCTTGTATGCCTCCATGAGTCTGCGGTAGCCTTTTTCCGCTGCCTGCAAGGCCTCGTCCGTCATGTCCAGGGTACTGCGGTAATGCGTCTGCAACATGAAGAAGCGCACGACCATCGGGGAGTATGCCTTGGAAATATGGGGGCTGTCACCGGTGAACAGCTCTCCCGGCATGATGGAATTGCCGTCGCTCTTGGCCATTTTCCGGCCGTTGAGCAACAGCATGTTCCCATGCAGCCAGTAATTGCAGGGAGCATGGCCGCAGGCGCCGTAGTTCTGGGCAATTTCGTTTTCATGGTGCGGAAACTTGAGGTCGTTCCCGCCACCATGGATGTCGAATTTTTCCCCCAGGTATTTGGTGCTCATGACGGAGCATTCCAAATGCCAGCCGGGGAAGCCGACCGACCAGGGGGCGTTCCAGCGCATGAGGTGCTCCGGAGCGGCCTTGATCCAGATGGCGAAGTCGGAGGGATGTTTTTTCTCTCCCTGGTTTTTGAGGTTGTCCCTGCTTTCCGCCAGGAGGTCCTCGATGCGGCGACCGGACAATTGGCCGTACACACCGAATCGCTCGGCGAAGGCGAGCGTGTCGAAGTAGACGGAACCGTTCCGTTCGTAGGCCAGTCCGTTCTCAAGGATGGTCTGTACCATCTCGATTTGTTCGAGGATATGGCCGGTCGCCCGGGGTTCTATGTCAGGCGGCAGGACATTGAATATTTTCATCATCTCATGGAAGCCGTTCATGTAATGTTGGACGATTTCCATGGGTTCCAATTGTTCCAGGCGGGCGCGCTTGGAAATCTTGTCCTCCCGCCCGATATCCGCATCGCCCTCGAGATGGCCGACATCCGTTATGTTGCGGACGTAACGAACCTTGTATCCCAGGTGGCGGAGGTATCGACAGATGATGTCGAAGCTGACGAAGGTACGGCAATTGCCCATGTGTACATCGCTGTAAACGGTGGGGCCGCATACGTACATGCCCACCCGACCTTCGTGAATAGGCTGGAACAGCTCTTTTTTACCGCTGTAACTGTTGTATACGAGCAATTTTTCCATAGGCTTGCAAAAGTAGGGAATTCGGTACGACTGTCTAACGCAAGCCTGACAAAAAGGGTACACCAGCCGGACATGCCCCGTCGACAAAACGCTACAGGGACCTGACCATCGTCAGGTTGTCGTTCACCCGGCCATCCGGTTCCACGGCGACGAGCTTACCGTCCTGCAACATCCAAACGGCATCATTTGATATCCGGACATCCTCGCGGTCCACATCCGCTATCACCAACTGTCCTTTGCCGTTGACATGCCAGGTGATGTCCTCTACGGTGGCATCTTCGCCGGGCGGGTTGACGGTCAGGCTGGCCTTGCCTCCCGGATGGAAAGTGAAGCGGATGTCCAGTTCCTCGAAGACGGCCTGGACCAATCCGGAGACGCCGGCGGCGACCAGGCGGGAGAAGGTATCTTCGGACTCCGTCGATTCCCGGATTTCCGATTTCAGGTCGAACTGCAACTGCCAGGTCCCCAAGACCTCCTTGGCGGACACGCGGTCTTGTGCGGCGGCGGTCCAGGATGACAACAGGCAACAGAAGACGACCAGGTACACGGTGCTTTTGAAATGCTGCATGGCTGTATGTTGTTTGATGAAAGGTGCGGGTTGCGGCATGCCCGACGGGGCTTGCATACCCTATTGCCCGCAAGTTAGGCGGCCGCAAGTTCATCGGTCGGAACCAATCGACCGGAACCGACCGGAACCGGACGAAGCACCGGTTGCTGCAACCCTAAGGGGATCGGGTGATCATGGTCCACACGGGAAAATGATCCGAGAAGGTGGTCTGCCGGACGACCTGGTGGTCGAGCACTTCGAATTGGCGGTTGACCAGGACATAATCGATTCGAAGGGCTGGCAGCCGGCCGTTGAAGGTGGCGCCGGTTCCGAATCCTCTTTCCCGGAACGTATCCTTCCGGCCGGCCGCCAATTGGCGGTAAACGTAGGAAGCGGGCGGGTCGTTCAGGTCTCCACAGAGGAGGACGCGGTAGGGGCAACCGGCCATGTGGGCAGCGAGGGTTTCGGCTTGTTTTGCCCGGACGGCCACAGCTTTTCTGTACTGGCGCATGACAAACCTGATGTCGCGCCAGGTTTGCCGTTCGCTCAGGTCGCCTTGTGTCGCAATCTTGTCGGCAGTATGGCTCAAGGCATTGGATTCCAGGTGGGCGGCATATACACGCACCCGTCCGAGCGGGGTCAGCAGGTCGGCCCAGGCGCAGGAATTGGCGGAGCTTCGGAAGGCGACATGACCTTTGTCCAACATGGGGAAATCCGTCAGGATCATGGTTCCTTTGTAGCGGTGGGCATGTTGGTAGCCGAAGGCACGGGAGAGGATGTACAGGACATCCGGGTGGCTTCCTTCCTGGACACAGAAGATGTCCGGTCGGTTGTGCCGGTCCAGGAATGGCCGGAATCCGGCCAGCAGAGCCGCCGGTTTGTCCTCCCTGCGACCGTTCATTTTCTTGAGTCCGGCAAGGTTGTAGGTCATGAGGGTGACCGTCTTGTCATTTTCCGTGGGATCGGTGGCCCCATGGAAAACGAAGAGGTCCAGACAGTAAGGATAACCGACCAACAGGCATACGGCGGAAAACACCCCGAACAGATGTCTGCCCAACAACCAGAAAACGAAAAAGAACAAGTTCCCGACAAGCAGGAACGGGAGGGATAGCGCGAGAAAGGAAAAATGCCAGCTGGTTGCCGGATTCACCGTCGGAGCCGCATAGGCTGCCAGGGTGAGCAGAATCAGCAGCAGGTTCAGCGTACGAAGGAAACGGCCCGGGCCGGCGCCGGGCCGGGCGGATCGGCTTCGGTCATTTGTTGCTCGCATCAAAAAGGTACTGCTTTTCCGCTGCAGACAGACTGTCGTAACCGGACTGCTTGATTTTGTCAAGGATGGCGTCGAGGCGGTCCTGGTCCACCGGCTGTCGGCGGTCGTTACGGCCGGCCGTCTTTCCCGCACCGCTCGCCGCTGCGTCCCGTGGCGCTGTTTCCCGACGGTAAACGACGTAGGGTTTCCGGGCATCCCGCTTCGTTGGCGAGGGACGGAGACCTTGCAGGAAGGACTGCAGTTGCTCCAGCCACCGGTTGACCGGTCGGGTGAGGTCGTTCCCCCGTTGCAGCTGGTCGGCGAGGATGTATCCCAGCAGGGCGCCCCCCAGATGCCCGAAGCTGCCGCCGGAGTTGTCATTGTGCGACAAGGCGACCACATCCAGCAGCACCAGGGCTGCCACGAGGTATTTGAGGCGGACGTTCCCGAAAAGCAGAAGGGTGATGTTGTAATCGGGAGCCGTCTTTCCGGCCACCACCAGAACGGCCATCACAGCGGCGGAGGCGCCCAGGGCGTAGGAACCGACGGACCAGGGCGTCGGAACGTTCGCCATGACGAAGAACGCCAATCCGCCCGCCAATCCGCCGAGCAGATAGATGGGAAGGATGCGCCGGTCTCCCAGCAGGTCGCCGGTAATCCGGCCGAACCAGTGCAGCATCAGCATGTTCCAGAGAATATGCCAGACATCGAGGTGAAGGAACATATGCGTCAGGAACACCCAGGGATGGAAGAGATTGTGCCGCCAGTCCGCACCTATTTCGAGATACCGTACCAACTGTTGGAAGGCCAGCCCTTGGCCGTCACTGAAGGGAAGCAGGAAAAGCCGGACCAGGACAGCCAGCACAAATACCGCGATGTTGACCAGCATGATCCTGGTCACCATATTGCCGTAGCTGAGCTGCCGCCGGATATCATGCCAAATGGAATCAAACATGGGAACTGTTTTTTACTTTGTCGGGGTGTGGCGGCGCAGTCCTCAATCCAGGCGTTCCCCCCGGTACCGCCAGTACATGATCAGCAGGAATCCGAACAAGGCCCCGCCGACATGTGCGAAATGCGCCACACCGGTGCGGAAATTCCCAAGGCCGAGAAAGATTTCCAGGCCGGCGTACATCAGTACGAAATACTTCGCCCGTATGCGGACCGGCGGGATGATGAGTTGGACGATGCTTTCCGGAAACTGCAATCCGTAAGCCGCCAGGATGCCGAAGACGGCACCGGAGGCCCCCATCATGGGATAATCTATCGATTGGATCTCCACGCTGCCCTGCCCGAGCTCGATGAACTGCACGGCGAACTGCAGCACCAACGCGCCCAGTCCGGTGAAAAGGTAGAAGAAAAGGAACTTCCGGGGCCCCCACGCCATCTCCACCGGTGTGCCGAACATATACAGGGCGAACATGTTGAAAAAGATGTGGGCTAGATTGCCGTGCATGAACATGTAGGTGACGATCTGATAAGGCTGGAAATATTCTGACGTGGGGAAGTACACACTCATGCGGAGCAGCCATTCCTCGCCGATGTCTCCGGTCAGGTGGGTGGCGATGTATGCCACGATGTTCAGCAGCAGCAGGTTTTTTACGACGTCGGAAATGTACATGTCATTGAGTTGTGGTGCCCATGGCGGAGAAGCCGGAATATTTGTCAAAGATAGGCAGTTGCCACGATTGTCGGGAATAAAGCGGAGGCCGATTCATCCGGCGGGCCGCCGGGGCCAGGCGGCGAGGGCCTGTAGGCCGGAAGGAACACCGACACGCTGGCGCCGGCATTCAGTTCCCGCGATTCCGGTACCAATCCTCGAAGACCGCCTCCACCTGGGGGCTGTCCCAACGGTCGCCAAGGTCCGGCAAATCCATGATCCGTAGGCGCAGTTTGTCCTGGGCTGCCACTTCCTGCCATGCCAGGTGGTAGGGGACATGGCTGAAACTCACCATGCTGTAGACCGAGCGATACCGGTCCGGATACCGGTCCTGCAGGAATTTCTCCACTTTTTTCCAAAGAAGGAACTGGGGATCGGCCACTTTGTCCCGCATTTCGATGAAATTTTCCAAAGCGAGGTCCGCAATCGCATTGGCGTCCGGAATCCGTTGCCGGTTGAAGTGGGCCATGATGGAAGGCCAATCCTCCTGGTACGTATCCATCAGCTCGGACAGGATGGTGCAATCCTCGAAGCCCGCGTTCATGCCTTGCCCGAAAAAAGGCACGATGGCATGGCTGGCATCCCCCAACAGGAGGACTTTCCCGTTGAAATGCCAGGGACTGCAACGGACGGTCATGAGGCCGGCGGTAGGATTCCGCTGAAAGTCCTTGACCAGCTCGGGCAACAACGGATCCAGATCGGGGAAATGAGCGGACAGAAACGCCGGTACCGCCGCCTCGTCAGACAGGGAGACGAAGGAATGCGGTCCTTCGAAAGGCAGGAAGAGGGTGCAGGTGAAACTGCCGTCGGTATTGGGCAGGGCAATGAGCATGAATTTGCCACGCGGCCATATGTGGAGGGCGTTCGGGTCCAGGCGGTGGCGGCCTGCCTCGTCCGGCGGCAGGTGTAGTTCCTTATATCCGTAGTCTATGTAGGACTGGGCATAATTGAACCCGGGCGTACGCTGCAGGCTGCTGCGGACGGCGGAGAATGCACCGTCCGTAGCGAAAAGCAGGGGGGCCTCGATGGAATAGCGCTGGCTGGTCTCCGCGTCCTCGAAATGCACCAGCCCCTCCCCGGCGTCCACACCTTGGCAGCGCTGGTTGAAATGGATGCGGACCAAGGGGTTTCCTTCCGCAATATCCACCAAGGCAGTGTTGAGACCTGCCCTGGAGACGGAATAAATGGCCTGGCCCTCCGAACCGTACCGTTGGAAAGACAGCCCCCCGTCCTGGTGGTGGATCATCCGGCCCGGCATCGGAATCGCCACCTGCTCCACGGCTTTGCGGATACCGGCGGTTTCCACTGCCTTCCATCCTCTTTCGCTGAGGGCCAGGTTGATGGAACGTCCTCCCTGGTAGCCTTCCTTTCGGAAATCCGGGCGCCGTTCGTAAACATCCACCGCATAACCTTTCCGGGCCAGCATGACCGACAAAAGGGAACCGACCAACCCGGACCCCACAATGACTGCTTTCTTTTGCATTGGCAATATTCGCTTATAATCGAACATAAAATTAAGACAAAACAACCTCAGGTGGCATGCGGTTTTCAAATACTGCCGCGGCGCAACGTCCGCCAAGCCGGAATCCCCTGTGTTGCCACTCGGGGAGATGATGCGGAACAGGCGAATGTTCCCATCGGGCGCAAACCAAATTGTCGGTTCGGCTTTGATCTGAGTTGATGCGGCCAGTCGCGGCCGAAGCGGTGACGGAATGGTGGATTCGTTGGAAGTGGATTTTTTTCCCCGCTTCGCGGGAAAGCTGGTACGCGAATTATTAGAATCAGGCTAATTACAGGGATTTTTCTTTTTTTAATTTTTTGATAGCAAGCCAATTGCGTATTTGTTCGCCTTTTTATTAGCCTTGTCGCGATGGGTCAGCGAAGTGGGAAAAAAGAGCAATTTTTTTCCACTTGAAGGCTTTTTGAGGGAACATAGCCCGACTATTTGACCGAAAAAAGGCACAAAGTGGGAAGAAAAGAGCCTTTTTGACCCTTTGATGATCCCGTCGCATCAAGTCTGTTAGTAAAATTTTGCTCCCCGCTTCGCAGAGAGGGGCATGCGGCGCTGGGCACGGGTGTGGAATAGCGGAAGGGGATTCGCTCGCGGGGAAAGCAGGTCTCCTAAGCATTTGTGATCCGACAATTTGGTTGCGGCCCTTCCCATCTTTGTCAAAAAAAAACGAACTTTACTTAACGACACAGGTATTGGAACGCCCGGACGGCAAGGCCGCCGGGCTGGACCCTGTCGGCAACCAGACATGCAAACCCTTACACTACCGCAATACGATATCCACATCGACCACCCGCCGGAACAGCTCGCCCGGTTCCTGGCGGAGCGCGATTACAGCCAGGTCGCGGTGCTGGTAGACGAACATACCCGCCACCATTGCCTCCCGCTGCTGGACCCGCTCCTCCCGTCCCGTCGTTTCATCGTGGAGATTCCGGCAGGAGAACAACACAAGCAGCTCCTTACCTGCGAAACAGTGTGGAACGCCTTACTGCGGAACAACATGGACCGACGCGGCGTCCTCCTCTGCCTGGGCGGGGGCGTCATCGGCGACCTGGGCGGGTTCTGTGCAGCGACTTACCTGCGGGGAATCGACTTCATCCAAGTCCCCACAACCCTGTTGGCCATGACGGATTCCGCTGTCGGCGGAAAAGTCGGAATCGACTTGTCCTTCGTCAAGAACATCATCGGTGCCTTCCGGGACCCAGCCGTTGTCTTTCTGTTCCCGTCCTTGTTACGCACACTCCCAAGGGAGGAGGTGCGGAGCGGGTTCGCAGAACTCATCAAGCACGCGCTGATCGCGGATCCGGCGCTGTGGCGCGACCTGCTGGACATCCACCGGTTGGAGGAGGCCGACTGGCAGCGGCTGCTGCCCCCCTCCATTACGGTCAAACAAAACGTCGTGACAACCGATCCACAGGAAACGGGCCGGCGCAAAATCCTCAATTTCGGCCACACCATCGGGCATGCCGCGGAAACCATGGCGCTGCAGGCAGCCCATGCCGGCGAACCACAACGAAATCCCCTGCGACACGGGGAGGCCATCGCCATCGGTATGATCTGTGAAAGCTGGCTGTCCTGGAAATGCAATGGGCTGTCCTATCAGGACCTGGTCGACATCACGGCTTTCCTCCAACGTTTCTTTTCGCACCAGCCGCTGCCGGAAGAGCAGTTTCCTGACATGCTGGCCATCATGCGGAAAGACAAGAAGAACCTGTCCGGAAAAATCCGCTTCTCCCTGCTTCGCGACATCGGCGATGCCGGATTCGACCACACTTGTTCTGATGAGCACATCCTCGAGAGCATCCGCTTCTACCATTCCGTCTTTCATCCGACACTGTCCGCACAGCGGAAACGGACGTCGACAGGACAAGTCCCCCCCTTGACCAGTTTTTTACCCCGGTAGGACGCTTACGAATGAAAAAATCTGCCTACCTTTCCTCTCCGTTCGAACAGTCTCGAAAGACAGCCTGCATGATGCCGCCTGCGTCCCGCCGCTTCCGGATGCCAGGCACGGCAAATCGGAAAACCGCGGCTCAGAAAGGCTGCCGTTCTTCCGAAGACCGACCGGTCGCCCATGGCAGACGGATTACCCGGCACCGGCCGCAAGCCGACGGAACTCAGGCGGGACCTTCTGCGACGCACCGGCTCAGCGCAGACCCTCTTCAATAAAACCGTATGCTCCGAACCATGGATATCGCACTTACCTGTCATCCGGCGGAATCGGATATGATCAATGCCTGCATCCGACGGGAACGTTGGGCGCAAAAATTGCTATACGAAGAATATTACCCCAAGATGATGGGAGTCTGCCTACGCTATGCCGGCCACCAGGACGAGGCCCTGGACATCCTGCACGAAGGCTTCATCAAGGTATTCAAACATCTCCACCGGTACGAACCGGGCACCTCCCTTTCCGCCTGGATCCGCCGGATCATGGTCAATACGGCCATCGACCACTACCGGAAGGTGGTGCGCCGACGGACCGACGACATCGATGTCGCCCTCGACCAGCCCTCCCTGGATGCCGATGCCCTCAGCCAGCTGTCCGAACAGGAAATCCTGCAGGCCATCCAGGAGCTGACTCCCGCTTACCGCGCTGTTTTCAACCTCTACATAGTCGAAGGGTATTCACACAGAGAAATCGCGGACCTGCTGCAAATTACGGAAAGCACCTCCCGCTCCAACCTTGTCAAGGCCCGTTTGAAATTGCAGGAGACCTTGCATCGGAAAAACTTTACGGAACCCATCGCCAAGCCAAGTCAGGACCACCATGGAGCATAATCAGTTCGACGATCATATCCGTCGGGTGCTGTCCGGCCTGGACGCCCCGCCCGAGCCGAACCGGTGGGACCGGCTCTCCCGGCAGCTCGACCAGGCGGATGCGGAAACGGCTGCGGAGAACCTGTCGGAACTGGACGCCCACTTACGCCGCCGGATGCAAGGCTTGGAGGTGGCTCCTGGCCCGGAAAGCACTTGGTCCGGCCTGGAAACCCGGATTGCCGCGTCCGAGCAGACGACCGACCAGGAAACCGACCAGCTCCTGCACGAAAGGTTCCAACGGATGATGGCTTCCTACCAGCCCTCCCATTGGCAACTCATGGCCAAACGCTTAGAAGAGGAGTTCTCCCTTTGGTACCGTTTCCGTCGGTACCGTATCGCCGAGGCTGTCCTCACGCTCCTCCTGCTGCTGACCTGCTTCCGTTTCGCTCCCTGGAACGAACCTTCCTGGCAGCTGCCTCACCTGAAACAAACCCTGGAACATTTCGCCCAACATATTCTTTCTTCCGAACGGCCAGACCTCGTATCGGTGACCGCTCAAACCGCCGCGGATGCGCCAGCCCTCGATCCGGCCCCTGCCGAAGCTCCTTCCGACGGACCGCCGCCCCCGGAAGCGCCCCCGTACATGCAAGAGACAGACCCCGGACAGATCGAACGGCTGGCATCGCTCCCGCTTTCTGTACGGCAAACATGGGAAACCATCTCCCGCCCCCCGGCCGAACCGGTCGCCCTTCCGAAAGACCGGCCCGCCCCCTCCGGAAACCTCGCATTCCCAACCGACCTGCCCGTACTCCCACCGCGGTTCGCCACCACCCGGTCCGACTGGGCTCAAACCATCCCTCCCCTTCCGCAATATCGGCGGAAAAAACGGCAGATCCGGTTCAGCCTGCTCGGATCCTCCGACATCAGCCATGTATTTTCCCCATCCAACCAGCTGGATGTCTTCGACACCCTCGTACCGACCCCTTCCGCCACAACCCTGGCCAGCGGATATGGTGGCGGTATACTCATATCTTGGAAAAACGAGCGGTGGGAATTGCAAACCGGCGGGAGATATTCTTTCAAGCGATATATCCCCAACACCCCGGTATTCTTTTTCGAAACCGTCAACTATTACATCCGGGAGGAATTCCGCGGGGTGCAACTGGATTTGTTGCAGCTTCCCGTCAACCTGCAATACCATGTAAAAGACGATGGCAACTGGCGATTCTACGGCTCCTTCGGTGCCTCCGGGTACCTGGTCACTTCTTCCGTCTATGAAATCGACCACCGTAAAATCCTGGCTGTCAAGGCGCCCAACGGGCCGCCGGCCGCCGAGGAGGCCCTCCTCGAGGACAATTCCAGCATCCGGACGGAACAAGACCTGCCCGACGGCCTGGTGGACGGTGGGCGGCTGCGCAACAATTTCTACCTGACCGCCAACCTTGGTTTCGGCGTGGAGCGGTTCGTCACACCCCGTTGGACCCTCTTCGTACAACCGGAATACCAACACTTCCTTCACGCCGAGGGCATCGGTGTCAATCGGGAAAGGTTCTACACGCTCTCCTTCAACATGGGTACGAAGGTCAGCCTGAAATGACCGACCTGTCGACATCGGACGCCGCATGCCGTGCGGCCGGCCTCACATGACGGATTCCGCTCGTCTCTTATGGTGACAGCCGACATCCGTGGCCGCCAGGCTGCCTTCCCATGACCGTTGGGCGGTTCAGCGGGGCACCTCCAGCCGACGGAGGATATCCTCCATCACCTCTTTCGCCTCATACCCTTCCATATCCCGCTCCGGCGTCAGCAGGATCCGGTGGTTGAGTACCGGCCATGCGACCTGGCGGATATCGTCCGGCGTGACGAAATCACGGCCCCGAACCGCCGCCATAGCCTTGGAAGCCTTCAGGATGGCCAGGGAAGCCCGGGGGGAAGCACCCAGGAACAGGTCCGGGTGCTCGCGTGTCAGGTGAACGACGCCAGCGATGTAATCCAACAACTCCTCCCGGATTCCGACCTGTTCCACCAACCGGCGAGCCTCGCGAAGACGTTCCGCCGACAACACCGGAGCCAAGACGGCCGTCCTGGCTCCTTCAAAATCCCGACTGAAACGCCGCAGGATGGCTTTCTCTTCTGCCAAGGAGGGATAGTGCACCACGATTTTGAAAAGAAAACGGTCAAGTTGTGCCTCCGGCAGTCTGTATGTGCCTTCCTGCTCGATGGGGTTCTGGGTGGCGATGACGAAGAACGGGTCGTCCATTGCATAGGTGGTCCCGTCAACCGTCACCTGGTATTCCTCCATGACCTCGAACAGGGCGGATTGTGTTTTGGCAGGCGCCCGGTTGATCTCGTCGACGAGCACGACATTGGAAAATACAGGCCCCGGATGAAAAGTGAATGCGGTCTCCCGGGGATTGAAGACGGTAGTGCCCACCACATCGCTCGGCATCAGGTCGGGGGTGAATTGCAGACGGGAGAACCGAACAGATAAGGATTGTGCCAACAATTTGGCTGTCAATGTTTTGGCAATTCCCGGAACACCTTCGACGAGGACATGTCCGTTACAGAGAAGGGCGGTAAGCAAGAGATCCACCAAGGTATCCTGTCCGATGAGCACGGAAGCGACGGTCTGCCGGACTGCTTCGGCGGCTTGTTGAACCGGCGTGGTGTCGAGGCGCGGGGGGCGGTCCTCCGCCTGGAAGCCATCTTCCGTCGGCGGGGAGGGTTCATTGGTCATGCATGGCGATTTTGTGATGAGGATTCCGCCCAAAGATAGCGAGAAGTGCGTAACTTGGGAACATCAATGGAAGGGAAGGCGAACCGGAAGGAGAGGCGGAGGCGCCTATGGGCGGCACGATGGAATTGAGTCTGAAAAATGGAAAAAAGCAAACGATTCGAGGGAAAGACGGCGGTCATAACGGGAGCGGGGTCCGGAATCGGACGGTCCATTGCGGAGGCCTTGGCTTCGGAAGGCGCTGCCGTGGTCGTCAACGACCTGGACGAAGGCCTGGCCGGAGCGTGTGCGGAGGCGATCCGGAGAGCCGGGGGACGGGCGGTGAGCTGTCCGGGCGATGCGGGCGAACTGGCGGTCCTGGAGCAGCTGGTGCGGACGGCGGTGGACCGTTTCGACCACCTGGACATAGCGATTGCCAATGCCGGCATCACCACCTATGGGGATTTCTTCCGTTACCAACCTGCCCAACTCCGGCAACTGCTGGCCGTCAACCTGCAAGGCACCTTTTTCCTGGCTCAGTTTGCCGCCCGCCAGATGCGGGAACAGGGTCAGGGTGGGCGCATCCTGCTGATGTCCTCCGTGACTGGGTTGCAGGCCCACCGTTATCTTGCCGCCTACGGAATGACCAAGGGAGGCTTGCAGATGCTGGCAAAAGGATTGGTTCCGGAACTGTCCCCATATGGTATCACCATCAACGCCCTGGCGCCGGGCGCCACCCTCACGGAACGGACCGAACGAGAAAACCCCGACTACGCCGGCCATTGGCAGGCCATCACGCCTACCGGTCGGGTATCGAATACGGCGGACATGGCCCGGGCGGCGTTGTTCCTGGTCGCACCGGATGCTGACCAGCTGACCGGGCAGACCCTGCTTGTGGACGGCGGATGGGCCGCCATGAGTCCGGAACCGCCGCTGTAAGCGGAACCGGCTGGCAAAGCCGGCCGGAAAGAGCCGACCGTTGCGGACAGCAATGAGCCGGCGGATCCGAACGACACCAACATCCACGACATGTCATACGAGCAAATAGCGGAGGCAGCTGCGTTCATTCGGGAGCAGACAGGGTTCCTGGCGGAAACAGGCGTCATCCTGGGAACCGGCCTGGGCAGCCTGGCACAGGAAATCGAAACCGAAGCCGAAATCGAATACGGCATCATCCCTCATTTTCCCACGTCCACGGTGGAGAGCCATGCCGGCAGACTGCTGTTCGGCCGCCTGTCGGGCCGGCCGGTCATCGCCATGGACGGCCGGCTGCATTATTACGAAGGGTACAGCATGCAACAGGTCACCTTTCCGGTACGGGTGTTGTGGGCCTTGGGCGTCAGGACCCTCCTCCTCTCGAATGCGGCGGGCAGTACCAATCCGGAGATCGAGGCTGGAGACCTGGTCTTCATCCGGGACCACATCAACCTGCATCCGGCGCATCCGTTGCGCGGCCCCAACGACGAACGCTTGGGAATCCGGTTTCCGGACATGCTCGAAACCTATGACCGGGAGCTGCTCGACGCCGCCGCCGGCATCGCGCGGGCAGCAGGTATCCGTGCCCATACGGGGGTATACGTCGGCCTGCAGGGACCCAACCTGGAGACGCCGGCGGAATACGAGTTCCTGCATCGTATCGGAGGGGATGTCGTGGGTATGTCCACGATACCGGAAGTGATCGTCGCCCGGCATGCGGGCATGCGGGTATTCGTCGTCTCCGTCGTGTCCAACAAAAGCTACCCTGTCGGGCAGATCGTACGCACCACCCTGGCGGATGTCCTGGCGGTGGTCCGGACGGCCGAGCCGCGCCTGGCGCAGGTCGTAAGGTCCCTGTTGGTCCATCCGTCCATGCCGGATAGCAGCTGACGGGCGGCGGCGAGGAAGCGGTCAAGCGGAAGCGACGATGGAATTCATCGTTTTTTTTAGGCCGTTGGCAGAAGGTAGCCTCACCGGATGGAAACGATTGTCTACTTTTAGTGTTGGATGAAAAGCCTGACAAAGGGCACAAGCAAAAGCAAAAACAACAGCCATGCGAAACATTCCAATCATTACCCTCATCATTGTCGGATTGCTGGCCGCATTTTCCGGCTGTAACAGTTACAACGGTTTTGTGGACAAGGAAACTGCTGTCGAGCAGGCCTGGGGTAACGTCGAAAGTGCCTACCAACGCCGGGCGGACCTCATCCCCAACCTCGTCAATACCGTCAAGGGGGTAGCGGACTTTGAAAAAAGCACCCTGACGCAAGTGGCGGATGCCCGGGCCCGGGCGACCAGCCTGCGGGTGGACCCGGCGGACCTGACCCCTGAGAGGCTGGCGGAATTCCAGGCGGCCCAAGGGCAGCTCTCCTCCGCCATCGGCCGATTGCTTATGGTGACGGAAAATTATCCCGAACTGCGTGCCACCGCCTCCTTCCAGGAATTGCAGAGTCAGCTGGAGGGGACGGAAAACCGTATCAAGGTGGAGCGCGACAAGTTCAACGAGACGGTCGCCACCTATAACAAGGCGGTCCGCCGCTTCCCCGGCAATGTCTGGGCAGGGGTGTTCGGCTTCGATCGAAAAGGTATGTTCGAAGCGGCGGAAGGATCGGACAAAGCACCGACCGTCAACTTTTGACCGGTCTTCACCATCAGACTTGTTGCGACGGGGTCGGCAAAAGGTCAAAAAGGCTCTTTTCTTCCCACTTTGTGCCTTTTTTCGGTCAAATAGCCGGACTATTTTCCCTCAAAAAGCCTTCAAGTGAAAAAAAATAGCTCTTTTTTCCCCCTTCGCCGACCCATCGCAACAACGCTATTCAAGCGCGACATACATGGTAGACTTTTTCTCGGAACAGGAAGAACAGCGGATCATTGATGCCATCCGCGGAGCGGAACGGCGGACCGCCGGGGAAATCCGTGTGCATTTGGAAAAGAGCGCCAGGGGCGATATCACGGAAGCGGCGCGACGAACTTTCCACCGCTTGGGTATGGACCGTACCGAACAGCGCAACGGGGTGTTGATATTCATGGTGCCTGCCCAACATGTATTTGCAATCTGGGGAGATGAAGGCCTTCATCGGCTGGTACCGCCCCATTTTTGGGAGGATGTACGGGATGTGATGCAGCAGCATTTCCGGCAAAGCCGGTTTGCGGAGGGAATTTGCCGTGGCATCGACCTCGCAGGGGAAAAAATGGCCGCCCATTTCCCCCCTGTCGAAGGGGATCGGAACGAATTACCGGATGAGATTTCCTTTGGCGAATGACAACAACCGACTAATGAACCTACTCCAGACACTCCGTCTGTTCCTTTTCCTGTCCCTCGGGCTGTTGCTGCCTTTTCCGGCTCTGGCCAAAGATCCGCCTCCTGCGCCGCAGCCGCCGCGGCTGGTGAACGATTTCACCGGCACGCTGTCTGCGGAGGCGGTGCTTGCATTGGAAAGGAAACTCACGGCTTACGACGACTCCACCTCCACACAGATTGCCATCGTGATGGAGAACTCCCTGGAGGGGGACGACCCCTTCGACTATTCCTACCGTCTGGCGGAAGCATGGGGAATCGGCCGGCAGGGGAAGAACAACGGCATTCTGATTTACATCGCCTTGTCGGACCGTGCGCTTCGTATCCAGACCGGTTACGGAGCGGAGGGTTTCCTACCCGATGCCATGGCCAGGCGGATCATCTCCCAGGTCATCGCCCCACGTTTCCGGGAAGGAAATTACTATGCGGGGCTGGACGAGGCGACTGACTTCATCATTGCCCTGGGCAACGGGGAGTTCGCCAACGAGGACAGCGGCCTCGGCAAAGGTGGGGTCGGGGCTTTCCTGCCCAAATTCGTCTTACTGTTGATTTTCTTCGTCGTGGTCGTCATCCTGATTGCCCGCAGGGGTGGCGGCGGCGGGGGCGGTTATTACCGTGGCGGCCGGTATGACAAGGGCGGCGGATGGATGTGGTACGGCGGCGGTCACCACTGGGGCGGCGGCGGGAACTTCGGTGGCGGTGGGGGCTTCGGCGGCGGTGGGGGCTTCGGCGGCTTCGGTGGAGGTAGTTTCGGCGGCGGGGGCGCCGGCGGCAGTTGGTGAACACCCGCGTCCCGTTCAATACCGGAGGCGGAGCCGGGACTAAACGAAATCGTTCGGCGCACGCCGGGAAGGACAGCCCTTCGCTGCGGTCCGTAACGGCCAATGTCGAAGCTGCCGCACTGCCCGGACGAGGAAGGGTCAAAAGGATTCGTCAGCCATATGTGCCTGACGTCACCGGTAATCCCGGCCGAGGGGTGCAAGCCCCTGTCAGTACGCTATGGCGAAGAGAACCCTTTGCTTGGAAGGTTTCCCGGTCAGGACACATGTTCCGTCCTCCTGGGGATTGTCCAAAGGAATACAACGGATGGTCGCTTTGGTGAGCTCCTTGATCTGCTGCTCCGTCTCCGGAGTGCCGTCCCAGTGCGCAGAGACGAAGCCGCCCTTGTCGGCGAGTACCGCCCGGAAATCCTCGAAGGTATCGACGCGGGTGGTATGTTCCTCTCGGAACCGGCAAGCCCGGTCGAACAGATTCTGCTGGATTTCCTCCAGGAGGTCGGCGACATGGGAAGCGATTCCCTCCAAGGGACGGGAGGATTTTTCCTTTGTGTCCCGCCGTGCCACCTCCACCTGTCCGGCCGCCAGGTCGCGGGCGCCCAGCCCGAGGCGGACGGGTACGCCGTGCAGTTCATGTTCGGCGAACTTGAACCCGGGGCGATTTTTCATATCCGTATCGTATTTCACCCGGATGCCTTTTTCCCGGAGGGATTTCATGATGGCGGCCGCGGCCTCATCCAGCTCGGGGGCGGGCTTCGGGATGGGGATGATGACAACCTGGGTGGGGGCAAGGCGGGGCGGCAGCACCAGTCCGTCGTCATCGGAATGGGTCATGATCAAGCCACCGATCAGGCGGGTGGACACCCCCCAGGAGGTAGCCCAGACGTATTCCTGCTCGTTGTTGACATTCAGGAACTTGACATCGAAAGCCTTGGCGAAATTTTGTCCCAGGAAATGGGATGTACCGGCCTGCAGCGCCTTGCCGTCCTGCATCAGCGCTTCGATACAGTAGGTATCCACGGCACCGGCGAAGCGTTCGTTGGCGGTCTTTACCCCTTTGATGACCGGCATGGCCATCCATTCTTCCGCGAAGCGCGCATAGACATCCAGGATGGTCAGGGTCTCCGAGACGGCCTCCTCGCGGGTGGCGTGGGCGGTATGCCCTTCCTGCCAGAGGAATTCGGCGGTACGGAGAAACAGGCGGGTCCGCATTTCCCAGCGGACGACATTGGCCCATTGGTTGATCAGCAGGGGAAGGTCCCGGTAGCTGTTGATCCATGACCGATAGGTATCCCAGATGATGGTTTCGGAGGTCGGCCGGACGATGAGCTCCTCCTCCAGCTTTGCGTCCGGATCGACGATGACGCCGCCGCCGTTCGGGTCGTTCTTCAGGCGGTGGTGGGTAATGACCGCACATTCCTTTGCAAAACCCTCCACGTGCTGCGCTTCGCGGCTCAGAAAACTCTTGGGGATGAAGAGGGGAAAATATGCGTTCACATGGCCGGTATCCTTGAACATCCGGTCTAGTTGGTCCCGCATGTTCTCCCAAACGGCGAAACCGTGGGGCTTGATGACCATACAGCCGCGCACGGCCGAGTGGTCCGCCAGATTGGCTTTCTTAACGATGTCGACGTACCACTGGGAATAGTCCTGTGATCGGGCGGTGATTTCCTTGGCCATGGTTATGCAGCTGATTTAACGGTTTTTTAGGGTCAACTTCAGGCACCGGACACCTGGATTGGATCGTACTTGACATTTTCTTAGGACTTTCCAGCACGTACCGGAACCATCGTCATGCCTGGCACCGTGTTTTCTTAACGTTTTTTTCCGGCACTGGTTACCGGCGGCATCCCAAGTGTAATCACTTTAACAGGACGAAACCGCGAATTTAGCACCCCGTTAACAAAAAAAGTGGGGCAAAGCTAATAAATTCGTGCTTGTAAATCGGTACGGTCCCGAACACGGTCAGAAAGTACCGGGCAGGTATCACCGAATCTGCTGGACCGACACCGGCCCGGCCTCGTTCACCGAATAAATCCTATACACATGAAAAGCAACCATAAGTTACCGGTTCTGATACTCGCGATCCTGTTGGTCGGCGGGTCGATCACGCCGGCCGCCGCCCAGTACGACGACCTGTACTACAATCCTGATACGGATTCCGAATCTTTCTATTCCGCTCCCTCCGGCGACAACTACCAGGACGTCGGTTACCAGGATAACGGATACGACCTTGATGACGAAGGGTATGAGGCGTACGACGATTACAACTACCATTACACCTCCCGCATCCGCCGCTTCCACCGCCCTTACTACGGCTTCAGCTATTTCGACCCCATTTATGTGGACATGGCCTATTACGACCCTTTCTGGTCGCCGGCGCTGACCACTATGCTGATTTATGACGATTATTGGTCCTTCCGCAGCTGGAACCGCTGGAATCGGTTCAACCGCTTCAACTACTGGAATTCCTGGAACAACTCGGGGTACGGTTTCGGACCTTCCTTCGGCTCTCCTTGGCGGAACCGCTGGAACGATCCATGGTACGGCGGCGGCTTCGGCAACACCTATGTTGTCAACAACTTCGGTTACGGCGGCTTCGGCAGCGGCTTCAACAACAACGCTGGCTACGGCTCCTACTACTGCCCGCCCAGCTGGGGCAACGGGCTGTCCTACAATGCCGGCAGCAATATCAGCAACAATTACTACGGTGCCCGCAGGACCGGCCTCCGCCCGGAGGCACGGCCCGGCAGTCTCCGGCTAGGCACCACCGGCTCCAACCGCACGGAAAGTACCGCCGGAGAATCCCGCCGACTGGCATCCCCACGCTACGACAACGGCACCTCCCGCGCTACTGACGACGAACGGGAATCCATCCGCCGGGAACTCAACGATTCCCGGGACAACCGGTCCACCCGTCCTGCCGAAACGGATTCCCGCACCAACCGCTATGCCAATCCGTCAGACAGCGACCGCCTCCGCGCAACCGAACGCAATGCCAACCCTCGCAACGGTTCCGCAACCTCCCCCCGCTCCTATGACCAGGAAAGAGGCCGCGCCACCCAAAGCCCTTCCCGGAGCCGTACTGCCAGCCCTGGCTGGAACAGCAACAACAGCCGCAGCTCCAACCCTGGTCCGAACGGCAGCTCCCGCAGCTCCGGCGGATTCAACAACAGCCGCAGCTCCAGCCCCAATTGGAACAGTGGCAGCCGCAGCTCCGGCGGATTCAACAGTGGCGGTGGCAGCCGCAGCTCCGGCGGCAGCATATCCGCACCTCGTAGCAGCGGCGGCAGCTCCAGAGGCGGCGGCCGAGGCAACTGACCACCCACGAGCCTGCCGCGTTCGCCTATTCTTGGGGTCGAACCGGCGCCGACAGAACTTTTGACAACCTAGGGGGCAAATTTTCAGCGACACCGGGACCATCCCTGCCGAACGATTCAACCGTACCGTCAGGATGATGCCGATATGAAAATTTGCCCCCGCTGCATTTCGTCCGCGCTGACCCAACAACCGGCTTTATCGGTCGACCCCTCTCCGAACGATCTGTCACCCGCGCAGGATCGTTTCGGAAATAACGCTCTTACGGCAGCGGATTCCGCTCCCTTCCCGTTCACCCGAAGAAAAAAGGGCTGGACAACACCACCTGCCGCAGGGATGGACCCGTTCAGACCAGCCTCCCACCCGGTAGCCGTCGAAGAATTTCGAACCTGAAACCAGCGAACCATCATGCGACCATTGATTTTACTGGCCTTGCTGCTGACGACTTCCCGTCCGGAAGCACAAACCATACGGGATGTCATCCGCTACTCCATGGTAGAGCCCGGCGGTACCGCCCGCAACCTGGGGGTGGGTGGCGCTATGGGAGCCTTAGGGGCCGACTTCTCGGTGCTCAGTACCAATCCCGCCGGTCTGGCCGCCTTCCGGCGGTCGGAATTCACCTTCTCCCCCGCACTCAGCCGCACCAACACCCGGGAAACACTGGAAGGCGAAGACAACCGGACCGTCAAGGACTTCAAGACCAAAATGACCATCGCCAACGCCGGTATGGTCATCGCGTCCCGCCCCCTCAACGCCAACTGGACCAACAAGGCCTTCGGGTTCGGCGTGAACCAGGTAGCCTATTTCCACCGGGACGCCACCTTCGACGGCCGGTCCGGTGGCTCCGTGACAGACCGTTGGTTGGAACTGTCCCAAGGGTTGTCCCCTCAGAACCTCGACCCCTTCGAAGGAGGGCCCGCTTACGACGCCGAAGCCATTTTCCGGCCGGATCCCGACAATTTTCCCCGGGATTACGCCAGCGATTTCCCCTTGGGCGCCACCGTTCAAAAATCTCAGACCATTCGCAGCACCGGAACCATGCCGGAGCTTGTATTCTCTTATGCCGGGAACTACCGGGAACGGTTGATGGTCGGCATGACCCTGGGACTGCCATTCGTCACTTTCGAGGAGACCCGTACCTACCGGGAAGTCGACGAGGCCGGGGAAATCGATTTCTTCGAGGACCTGACCTACACGGAACGACTGCGGGTTTCCGGAACCGGCCTCAACATGAAAGCAGGCCTGATCTTTCGTGCCAGCCAGCTGGTTCGCCTGGGCGCAGCCGTCCATACTCCGACGGTCTACGGCCTCGACGAGGGCTTCTCCACCGAAACGAAATACAACTACCTCCTGAACGGCATCGTACAGAACGGGGAGGCATTGTCCCCCGAGGGATCCTTCCAATACCGCATCCGGTCCCCTTGGCGCTTCATCGGCAGCGCCGGCTTCATCTTTGGTCGGAACGGGTTTGTCAGCGCGGAAGTGGAATGGCTGGACTACAGCCTGGCCTCCTTCCGGTTCAACCAGACCTCCGATGAGGCGGACCTGGCTTACGAGGCGCAACTGAACCAGGAAATCACAATCCTGCTCCGGTCTGCCCTCAACCTGCGGCTGGGTGGGGAATTTGTCTGGGAAACGTATCGGGTAAGGGGTGGATACGCCTATCAGGCCGATCCTTTTCAAAGTGGGGGAGATCCCGTTCATCTGCTTAGCATGGGCGGCGGTATCCGGGGAGAATATGTTTTCCTGGACCTGGCCTGGCAGCGCCGGATGCAATCTGTGCGGTACGAACCCTATCTGACTGCGGAGGCTCCCTTTTCGACCGTACAATCAGACCGCTTCCGGAATCACCTGGTGGCGACCATAGGCGTTAAGTTCTGAGCCGGAAGACCAACGCTGTCTGGCCTTTCTCATTGCTGCACGGCCAGCTTGGATTTCTCAATGATCTCTGCGTAGTATTCCTCGTATTGCTTGATCACATCCGAAATGTCGAAGCGCTGCGCCTGACGCAGGGCATTCTTTCGAAACTGCTGTAGCAAAGCCTCGTCACCCAGGAGCCGGACGGCATGTGCCGCCATGTCCGACACATCCCCGATATCGCTGAGAAACCCGGTCTCTCCATGAATGTTGACCTCCGGTAACCCGCCGGCATTGGAGGACAGGACCGGAACCTCGCAGGCCATGGCTTCCAAGGCCGCCAATCCGAAACTTTCGTTTTCCGAAGGGATTACGAACAAGTCCGAAATACCCAGAATTTCCTCAATCGCGTCCTGTTTTCCCAGAAAACGTACTTCCTGGCAAATACCGAGTTGACGACATCGGTCTTCCGCGTGCCGCCGTTCCGGTCCGTCGCCGATAAGCAGCAGTTTCGACGGAATCTGCTCCTGTACCAATCGAAACACCTCCACGACATCCTCCACACGTTTCACTTTCCGGAAATTCGAGACATGGGTGAGGATCCGTTCGCCTTGGGGCGCAATCGCCTTCCGGAAGTGGTCCTTGACTACCCTGCGGAAACGGTGCAGATCCACAAAATTGTAAATGACGGAAATGTCTTTCCGGATATTGAACTGCTGATAAGTCTTGTCGCGCAGGAAGTTGGAAACCGCCGTCACACCGTCCGACTTATTGATGGAGAACTCCACGACAGGCTTGAACGCAGGATTTTCCCCCACCAAGGTGATGTCCGTACCATGCAGGGTCGTGACGACCGGAATGTACTGACCATCCACCAACAGGATTTTCTTTGTCATATAGGCTACGGCTGCATGCGGGATGGCATAATGCACATGCAGAAGCTCCAGCTTCTCAAATTTCACCACCTCCACCATCTTGCTTGCCAGGGCTGTATCATAGGGCGGATATTCGAAAAGCGGATAATCCTCCCCCGTCACTTCATGATAGAAGACGTTTTCTTGGAACGTACTCAAGCGGGCAGGCCGTCTGTAGGTGATGAAATGCACTTCGTGTCCCTGCTTGGCCAAGCCGTTACCAAGTTCCGTTGCGACGACACCGCTTCCGCCATAAGTGGGGTAGCATACGATTCCGATTTTCATACTGTCGATGTATTTTCCAGTCCACAGGGGGGCATGTCTGCCAGAAGGAAAACCTGTCAGCTGAGGAGTGTATCCGCGTCCTGCGAAAACGACCTGTCACAGGGCATCCCGGCATGACAGACGGAGGACTGGCACACATGCAAATAGCAGGGGGACAGAACCTCCTCACCCGGGATGGCTGCAACAGCCTGCTCCAAATCAATACATTCAGGAAACGGTTTGGTTCAGCAATGGCTCCTTTTTCTGCTCAGGGCGGCCACCCGAAAGATCGGGATCCCGGATACCGCTGGATCTCCACGGCTCGGAACAAGGAAGGAGTAGATGAAGGAATCGGGCTGTATCCAGGCTTCCGTTGGAACGGAAACCGGGATACGCGGTTGGTTGTCAACGAGCGATGACGAGCCGTGTGTAATGAGGACGTCCGTCCGCAAGCACCTGGACGATATACATGCCGGGGGCATATTGATGCAGATCGAAAGCCTCCACAAAGTGGTCGACGCCTCTGCGGGTGGATTCGAGAAGCACGACGCCCTGGGTGTCGAACAGGCGGACGAGGACATCGCGGCTATCCGGCAGCGCCACTTCCAGGAAAGCGGCTGTGCGGGCCGGATTGGGGTACAGGCGGACCGTCGCGACATCGGAGACGGCCGATTGGGTGGATACCAAGGTGCCGACCTCGAATGATTTGCTGTCCTGGCAACCATTCCCGTCGGTGACATAGGCGTAGTAGGTGCCGGTCGGCAGGCCGGTCGGATCTTCCATGGTGGAGACGGTATCACCCACCGCATTGATCCAGACCACCTGCAAGTCTCCTTGCGACAGATATGCCGTCAGGTTGACACCGCCGGTGGAATCCCCTTCGAGTGAATTGGTGACGGCGCCGACGAGCTGCAGGGATTCCGGGCAACCCGGGACATTGATATTGTCGATGTCCAGCCAGTAATCACCGGCGCCCCAGACTGCGCTAAAGCGGATGTTGATTGCCTTTCCAACGTAATTCTCCAAGGATACGGCTTTGGTAGCCAGCACATTGGATACGATGTGATTGGTGTTGTCAACCACATGGACCGTATCGTAGGTCTCTTCGCAATCATCCGAAACAAGTATGAAGAGCTTATCGTTCGCCCCGATGTTGGTGGCGACCGTACCGGCGGACCAGTTGACATACCGGTAATCGAAATAGAGGCTGTCCCCTTCCACGATCGGGCCGAAACGGTAGGTGTTGATGGTGAAGTTCGGGTTGAAGGAATACAGGTTGGCTGCCGCGACGTAGGTCGGGTTGTTATGAGCGTTGGGTGCATAGAGGAAGCCGGAATTGGTCCAACCGGGCGGGATGGCGTTGTCCTCGAAGTCTTCGACCAGCGGCTTGGGGAAGGCGGTGGAGATTTCCAGTCGGAAGGTATCGTTGTGGACGTTGCTGTCTCCCTCCATTTGTGTCCAGGCTTCGATGAGATAGTATCCCGGCTGGGAGAAATCCCAGGTTGTTTCGAAGGAAATGTACTGGGTGCTGTCATTGCCGACCACACCGGTGAAGAGGCCGTCCTGCGGTACGGAAACGGGAGCCGGCTGGCCGTTCACGGCGAAATAGAACTCGAACAGCGTCTGAGGCAATTGTCCGTAGTTGGTCAGTCCGATGGTGACGACCTCGTTGTCCGTCAGGTCGCAGCTCACATCCGGATTGGGCGCGATGATGGTGGACACCCCGATGTCACGCAACCAGATGGTATGGAAGAACAGGGGGCCGACCCAACGGCTGTATTCTGTCCCGCAATCCAGTTTGACATAGACGTTGTACCAGGAGTTTTCCATCAGACCGGTCAGGAGTGCCGACGTACTGCCGCCGGGCAGGGTATCGGAGAGTCCGGTGCCCAGCGTGAAACCGATGGGGCCATATTCGACGATATATTCGAAGGAGGGGTCCGCATCGGCGGCGGGCAACCAGGAGACGGTGGCGGTGGTGGCGTTGATGTCGCTCATCCAGGCAGCCAAGGGTCCCGGACAGGTGGGACAGGCGATCGTGGTGAACACTTCTCCGGTCTGGGGGAAGGGGCCGTCAGAGAAGATGACCGTTCCGTTGGGGTCGATGATATCGTAAGACGTTTCGTTGAGAAAAGAACCTGGGGAGAAGGTGAACGTGATGGGCAGGTTGCTGATGGCGTCGAAGGTGTGGGTGATGGCGGAGCCGCCGGGCATGGTGTAGGCGGTCGACGTTCCGTTGTGCGTCACGGTAAGGGAGGAGCCGTTCCAACCGTCCCCGAAGGAATCGTACAATTCCAGCGTGTAGGTACAGGTGTCACCGGGTGTTGCCGGTGTGCAGCTCGTTTCGAAAGTATAGGGGCCGATGTAGGAGCTGGTGCTGTCGACACCACAATAGACCGCCAGGTATACTTCGTAGGCCAGGCAGGGGTTGAGCCCCTCGAGCGTGACCTGGGAGGCGGTCATGTCCAGCTGGATACCGTGGCCGAAGGGAAAGCCGGCAGGGCCGTATTCGACGAAATAGTGTTCCGCCTCCGGTACAGACAGCCAGTTCACAAAGGCGGTCGAATCGGTGACCTGGCTGATGATGACGAGATCGGGGTTGGGGATGGGACAGTTGGGGCACACGCCGATCCCATCGAAGACCACACCGGCCGGGATAGGGTTTCCGACGGAAAAGATGAGCGTGCCGTCCGCATCGAGCAGGTTGAAACTCGGTTCGAAAGCAAAGGAGCCCGCCGTCCAGCTGATGACGATGGGTTCCCCGTTCGTAACCTGGAACGTCGATGTTCCGGAGGAACCGGTGGGCAGGGTGTGCGTCGTGACCTCGCCGGCGGATGTCACTGTCAGGACCCCTCCGTTCCAGCCGTCCCCGAAAGAATCCAACAACTGGATCGTGTAGGTACAGGACTGCGCCCCGGCATCGCTGCCCGGTAAGCCGACGAAAGCGGACAGCAGGAAGCCGGCCAGCCAGGCGCATGCTTTCGGAAAGGGGTGGGTATCGGTCAGTTTCATACGATGTCTTCGGTTAGTTTTGCTACGGTTCCAACGGAAGTCCTTTCTGGTGCAGGTCGGTGGCGCCGCGGACTTTCAGGTGGCTAAGTTAGGGAAAAAATCCAATCGGCAAGGGGCAACCTTTCGGTCATGTCATCCAGGTGCCCGGATTACCAGGACAAACCGACGGCGTGCCGGATCCAGCCTGCAAATATAGGAGTCGGATAAACCTTTTTACCGCTGTCCTGTTTCACTATGCTGAAATCTTGCGTAGGAACATATTTGTAAGTTTCGAATCGATCGATAAAATAACTGGCTGGCGGGACGTAACGACTTTGAACGGCGATGGCAATTTATTCAATCAGCGATTTAGAAAAGCTTTCAGGTATAAAAAGCCACACCATCCGGATGTGGGAGCAGCGCTATGGTGTGCTGAGGCCGAAGCGTACCGAAACCAACATCCGGTATTACGAGGACGCGGACCTGCAGCTGCTCCTGAACATCGCCCTCCTCAACCGCCATGGTTTCAAGATTTCCAAGATCGCGGCGATGTCAAAGGAGGACATAGCGGAAAAGGCCAGCACGGTCAGTGACATCCGGATCGGCCTGGATACGGAGCTGGATATCCTCACGTTGTCCGTCATCGAGATGGACGAATACAAGTTCTCCCGAATCCTGGACACGCACATCGACCAGCTGGGCTTCGAGGAAA
Organism: Bacteroidota bacterium; assembly: GCA_041163745.1. Lineage (GTDB taxonomy): Bacteria > Bacteroidota > Bacteroidia > Chitinophagales > Saprospiraceae > UBA6168. Next base: position 40,292 of record JBEAQU010000049.1, on the reverse strand, counting down.
CCATGCTGCAGGTGATTTATCCTTTCATGGAAAAACTGAGCCTGCTCTGGCTGACCGGTTCCGTCAAACCGATACAGGAGAATTTCATCACCCTGCTCATCCGCAACAAGCTGATCGCAGCCATCGAGCAACTACCGCTGGACACCAACAAGAAGACCCCTCGCTTCCTGCTGTACCTGCCCAGGGACGAACAACAGGAACTGAGTCTCCTATTCATGCAGTTCCTCATCCGGAAGCGGGGCTTCCAGGCAATCAACCTTGGGCCCAATCTCGCATTGGTGGATTTGAGCGATGCCTGCCAGATCCTTCACCCTCACTACGTGTTCACCATCCTTTCCGAAACATTCAACCGGGAACCGGTGCAACGTTACCTCGAAAACCTGCAGAAAGCGGCCCCCAGCAGCCACCTGCTGCTCACAGGTTACCTCGTGGCCGCCCACCCGGTCAAGGTGCCGGACGGAACGACCATCCTCCCCAGCCTGTTCGATGCCATCTCCTTCGTGGACAACCTGCGCCAATCCTGACAATCGACTCCGGACGCAATACACTTTACCGCCCAAACTGCTCGGCCGGTCGTTTCTCCGCTTCAGGAAGCCACCTGCCTATCCCCTAGACAAATCCCCCCCCGCATCCTCCCTGCGAAGCGAGGAACACCCCTCCGTCATGATAAACCGAAGGAATACACAACCAGCCACCCGTCAAATGATCAGAAAACACCCGTAGCCGGACAAATCCCATAAACCTGCATACCCCATCCTCCCTACCAAACGGGGAACAGGCACGGATACGGACCAATCTGTCACCAGGGCAGCGAACGGGCGTCCTTTTGAAGCACATGCAAGGCAATTGGGCTTGCGCCCGACGCCCCTCCCTGCCCACTCCCTCGCCGTGGTCTCAATCACGTCGAAACAAACCTCCTTCGCCACATTTTAATCCGCATCTAATTCATAAACGCAAACATATGACCATATTTGCATGGCGAATACGATATAATCAGACACAGGAATCCGACGTCCCGCCGGACAACCGGCAGGAACAGCGGTCTGTACAATGCTGTCATCCATCACCCATATCCTGCGGCAAACCCTTCAGCCATGCGACTGTCATCCGAATTCCCCTGTTCCGGGCCCTTGTCGACGCCCCTTCTCCGTTTCCACCTGACCCTGTTAGTCCTTCTGGTCCTCACCGGTCCCGGTGCCTTCCGATCGGCCGCACAGGAGTCTCAGGTGAAGAAGGTCGTGCTGCAGGGATTCTGGTGGGACTACTGGAACAACCATTATCCTTACGGCTGGGCCAACTACCTGACAGACCTTGCACCCCGGCTCCGCTCCATGGGAGTGGATGCCGTCTGGATACCGCCTTCCGTCAAGAACAACGGACGAGTCGTCGGGTATGCCCCGTTCGACCATTACGACCTGGGAGACAAGTTCCAGAAAGGAAGCGACAGTACCCGCCTAGGTACGAAGGACGAGCTGCTACGCATGGTCGCCGTGCTGCATGCGAACGGGATTGAAGTGATACAGGACATCGTACCCAACCATGTCATCGGTGCCGGCAGCGACAATGGCAGCGGCGGACAGGACCCCGCCGCACCGACAGTGCCCTGCACCGACACCTGGAAAAACTTCCGGTATGCCTCCTACGCTTCACCTGCCACCGACCAGTCCGAAACGGATTATCTTTCCCGGACCGGCCGCTTTCCGAAGAACCATCCCAACTTCCACCCCAACCTTGCCCACAGTTGCTCCGTCGGGCTCTGCAACGCTTCCGCGGACGCCTGGTGCTGGCAGGCGTTCGGACCGGATGTGTGCTACTATGACGATGCCTACGGTAACAGCAGCAACGCAACCTACAACCCCGACCAATCCGCCTACGCTCCCTATGGCAACGGCGGCATCGGCCCGAACAACGGTTACATGCGCAAACATACCCGGGAGTGGCTGGTCTGGTACAAGAAACAACTCGGCTTCGACGGGGTCCGCATAGATGCCGTCAAGCATTTCCCGCCCTTCGTATCAGAGGATTTCCTCTACAACATGCAACAACAGGCACAATGGGCAAACGGTGGAAACGAAATGTTCGCCGTCGGCGAATGGGTGGGCGGGACGTCCGAACTCGACGCCTGGTCCGCCGCGGTGCAGGGACGCTCCGGAACCTTCGACTTCAACCTCCGCGCCTTCGATGCCAACGGCGGCATCTATGGCATGATCCATGGAAACGGTGGCTACGACATGGGCAACCTGCCCGGTGCCCAGCAAGGGTTCCGGTATGTCGACAGCAACAATGTCCGAATCCACCGCACCGTACCTTTCGTCAACAATCATGACACCTATCGGCCCGCCACCGATTCCCTGGGCAACATCAACGGCTGGAACAACAGCCAGGAGCTTTCCCCCCACGTCGATATCAGGGAACCCCGGCTCGGCGCTGCCTACGCCGCCATATGTGCCATGGACGGCAACCCGCAGATTTTCTTCGAAGACCTCTTCAACATCGCCAATACCGGCCGTCGATGGACCCACCGGCCCACAGACAGCACGGAACTGCCAGTCCACCAGGACCTGGCTAACATCATGCGCTGTCACGGAGCCCTTCGGTTCAAGGCCGGAGACTACCGCGTCCCCAGCAACTTACCTTCGCTCTGGAACAATGTGACCGCCAGCAACAACAACGATGACATCCTCGTCATCGAACGCAGCGGCAGGGCCATCATCGGCATAACCGACAGTTGGACGACCGACCAGGACGTGTGGGTGGATACCGATTTCCCCATCGGAACGGTCCTGCGCGACCATTCCGGCGGGTTTTCCACCACCACGACCGTGCTCGGCCCTTCCGGCGGCGGGACGGCCAACCGCGTCAATATCAAAGTGCGCGCAGTCGGGTATCCTTCCTTCTCCTACAGCGGGCAATATGCCGACCATGGAGCACATTACCACGGCTATGCCATCTGGGGCCCCGACTCCGTCCAGATTCTCCAACATGCCAACCCTCCCATCCCCACCACCCAGGAATGGGAGATGGAGGACGATCTCGGTGACAGCCATTGCGCCTCCTTGGGTCAGGGCGGACGCACCCCGGACCATTCCACCAACAGCCGGGTCGTCGGCAAGATCTTTCCCGCCGCCGGCTCGACCGTATCCTATTCGCTCTTCCCGGGGTCGCCAGGCGAAGCGCTGCTTCTCTCCTTCCATAACCGCCAAGGGGAATCGCTTCATGCCGACACCCTCCTGCTGGATTCGCTCACCGGATCGTTCGTTCCGGCCGAAACCGGCTGGGTAACGATGAAAATCCGAAACCTGACCGATGACACCCCCGGTCAGAAATGCTGGCTCAAGATGACCTATTCCGCTCCCGCCCAATTACCTTCGGCGCTTCCTCCTGCCCGGAACCTCCTTCCGGTTTGGACCAGCAACGGCGGCTCTTCGGACTGGACGGACTGCCGCAACTGGGAGGAAGGGCTGATGCCCGGCTGTCAGGATTCCGTTTGGATCCCGCATCCTACTGATTTCCTCCCCCTGCCCGACAGTTGCTTCACCGGCACTTTTCTGCCCGGATTCTGCGCCCCTCCGACAACGGATTCGATCACGGTCGTACATCCGGCCTGCCTGCTTCCCGCCACCGGGAGCGTGACGGTGCAGGCCTCCTCCGCCCTCTTCGACCTGGAATACAGCGTAGACAGCGGCCTGACGTGGCAAGCTGATCCTCATTTCGGACAACTTGCCGCCGGAACCTACCATGTGGCCGTCCGACTGGCAGCCCGTCCGGATTGCTGGTCCCTCCACCCCGGCAACCCCATCCAACTGGTCCTTCCGACGGGATGCTGCCTCCTGCCGGGATATGATCTGGCTTGCACCGACGGCCATTTCATCGACGGTTTCTCCCTGGCCGGTTATCAGCAGCAGGAAAGCGGCTGCTCCGCAAACACACAGAACCATACCGCTTATCCGGATGGCCCCGCCGTCCAGCTGGGGGAGACCTATCCCCTCCTCATCCGTTCCGGCAACCAAGGTCTGCATGTGGCCCTGTACATGGACCTGGACCGCAACGGCTCCTTCCGGGATGCAGGTGAGTTTTTCAACCTGGGCTATGTTCCCGGCAACGACACCGCGTCCTTCCTGCTCACCATTCCGGGCCAGCTGGACACCGGTACCTATGCCATCCGCCTTCGAAGCAGCAACCAGACCCTGACCGCTGCGGACGGCTGCCAGACTGTCCTGCCGTCCGGCGAGACGGAGGATTATCAGCTGAAAATCTTCTGTGCCCAGACACTGACGCTTTCCGCCGCCACCATCGACAGCGGTGTCTATGCGGCGAACGGGGAGATCCTTGCCCAGGGCAGCATCGGCCCCGATGCCGTCGTCGAATTCAGGATGGGATCGGTGGCGACCCTGATGGAATCTTTCGAAATCCAACCAGGCGGAGTCCTGACCATCACCCCGGCAAGTTGTTTCCCGTGAACGAACCCGTCATCGATACTCATTTCACGACCATGCCTTCCCTGGCCTGGGCCATCTTCCCAATCGTGCCGATGATGCGGTCCAGGGCCTCCGGATAGTCCACATACCGTCGCCTGGTATCGTCATCCCCGAAAATGGAAATGGTGACGACATGCTTCCGCCGACCATAAGTGACGGACAAACGCAGTGGAATCGGGGTGGGCGATTCCGATTTCCTGGCCTGGCAGGCAGGGTCCCGGCAATCATACAAGCGCTCCATCTCGAAAAATCCTTCCTTGGCGACATACTCCGCAAATGCCTCCAGCTCGTCTCGGGAAATGTTCTGACGGACGACCAGGAGGGGCTGGTGCTGGCTCTTGAATTCCCGGATCACCCGCCCGTCGGTCTTGATATGGGTGAAATTCCTGAAAACCGGATCGATACCACCGAAATACCCCCCACCGTTCAATTCGATGTTGATGAGCATGGGCGGAGCCGCCGGCGGGCGCTGCCGGAGCCGTTCCCGCCGACGCCAGCGCCGCCAGGACCTGGTCAGCGGCTGGTCCGACAGGACAAGCGCTTCCGCCTCCGCTTCCACCAGGACGGTCGGCAACTCGTTGGCAGGCCTCGTGAAGGGGTTGTCCCCCGGGGCCACCCGCACGAAATGGTACTGAAAAACCCCTCTGCTGTTCCGTTGGGTGAATTCCAGCACCAGCATCGTCGCATTCAAGACAACCACCTCGAAACGGTCGACATGCTGGAACGGATAGGAAAGTATGCGGTCTTCCATCGACCAGGTTCCCGCTACCACCACCCCTTGCAGGGATTCCCGATAGGTATGGTCGTACCGAAAATACAGGAAAAAGGCATAATCCTGGTCCGCTCGGTGCAATACGGTGTTGGAACTGGCATGCAAGGTGTAGGAATACCGCCAGACAGATTCCATCAGCTTTTGTTCCAACGGATTGCCACCCGACTGCCCCTCCAGGGAAAGTGGCAGCACCGCCAAGCAGGCATTTAGGACGGCCAGGAACGGTCGGGACACAGGGAGAAAGTGCTTGACCATGGGAGCTGTTTGTGTTTTCTTCGACAAACGTGGCGGATACGCATCATACGCGCCAACCACTTGGTTTGTCTCGTACCTCAGGAAAGGACGGTTCCGGCCGCAACGGCCGACCGGTGACGGGCCTCTTTCAAAGTTAGGAGATTGCGACCGACAAACCAAGGAATGTGCAGCAGGAGCAAAAGCGTCTCGCGGGCTGTTCAGCTTGTTTTCCGGTAATGAAGCACTGCCCAGGCGTTGATGACGACCGCAAATACAGCCATGACGGCGAAATGCCGGCGGATGTCGGCGAATGTGCTCCCCTTGACCACCACCAGCCGCATCACCTCGATGAAATAGGTGACAGGATTAAGCCGGGCCATCCCCTGTGCCCAGCCGGGCATGCTCTCCACCGGTGTGAACAGCCCGCTCATCAGGATGAAGATCATGGTGGAAAAGAAGGCCAGCGACATGGCCTGCTGCTGCGTGTTCGAATAGGTGGAGATGAGGAGGCCGATTCCCAGCACAGCCACCAGGTACAGCCCCAGATAGGCGTACAGCAGGGCCAGGCTTCCGGCCGGTACGATGCCATAGATCAGCCGGGCCACCAGCAGCAAACCCAAGGTGAAGACGAAGACGCCGATGAGCCAGAATGGCAGCAACTTGCCGAGGATGAACTGATATTTCCGAACCGGGCTGACATTGATCTGCTCGATCGTTCCGACTTCCTTCTCCTTGACAATGTTCAGGGAACACATGTACACACCGACCATGGTCACCAGGATGGCCAGGATCGCCGGCACCATGAAAATCCGATAGTTCATGAACCTGTTGTACCAGTACCGGACGGAAACCGAAATGCCTTCCCCCCGCCCCACGGAGGGGAATTGCCATTCCGACCGGATCTCCCGGTTGAAGGCCGCCAGGATTCGGCCCAGATAGACACCACCCACCGCCGCCCTCGCCCCGTTGACGGCATGCATGGAGACCGCCAAAGACCCCGCCTGCTCCCGCACCATCGAGCGCTCGAATCCTGCCGGCACCTCCAACACCAGGTCCACGCCGTCCCGCTCCAACAACCGGAACCCTTCCTCGAACACCGGACCGACATACACCGCCTTGAAATAGCCGGATGCGGCGATGCGGGACCGAAGCGTTTGGGAATAATCGGACCCGTCCTGGTCGACCACCGCCAGCCGGATGTTCCGGACCTCGTAATCCGCAGCCAAGGGAAAAACCAACAGCTGCACGACCGGCATGACCAGGATCATCCGGAGGATGGCTGGATTCCGGAATATCTGCCGGAATTCCTTCAGTAGCAAATGACGCAAAGTGTTCATGCCAGTCGAATCTTGAAATTCCGTATGCTCAGGACCAGTAGCAGGACCGTCATGGCGGCCAGCACGGCCGTCTCCTTCCAAACGGCAGAAAAACCGAGCCCCTTGACCATGACGGCCTTCACGATGATGTAGTACCACTTGGAAGGCAGGAGGTTGGACACCGCCTGTAACGGCCAGGGCATGTTCTCCAAGGGGAACATGAACCCGGTCAGCAGGATGGTCGGCAGCAGCATGCCCATCAGCGATATCAGCATCGCCGTCTGTTGCGAGGCGGTCACATTCGAGATCAGCAGCCCGAGGGAAAGGGCGGTCAGGATCATCAGGGTGCTTTCTCCCAACAGCAAAAGGATGCTGCCTTGTACCGGCAGGTCCAGGACATGGACGCTCAGCAACAGGATCACGCCCAGGTTCACCAAAGACAGGGCGAGGTACGGGACCGCCTTGGAAAGGATGACCAGCACCGGATGAAAGGGGGACACCAGCAGGACTTCCATGGTGCCCTGCTCCTTTTCCCGCACGATGGACACGGAGGTCATCAACACACAGACCAAGAGCAGCACCAGGGCCATCACACCGGGCACAAAATTGGTGACGCCCCGCAGGGAAGGATTGTACACCATGCGGGTCTCCAGGTGGATGCGGAAGGGGGCATCCGTTCCGTTGCGCAATTCACGCTGGAAATCCAGGACGATATTGGTCAGGTAATTCGCCAGGGCATTGGCCGTGTTGGGATCGGCGGCGTCGGCGACGACCTGTAGGTCCGCCCCGCCCTCCCGAACCAGGGTGGCGGCGAAATCCGGCGGAAATACCACCGCCAGTTTGGCTTCTCCCCGACGGAAAAGGCGGTCTGCGACGGTCGGGTCCGTACCGGTGGCCACCAGGTCGAAATGGTGGCTGGCGGCGATGCGGTCCGTCAGCCGACGGGACAAGGCATCGCGGGACAGGTCCACGACCACCACCCCGGCATGCCGGATCTCGTTCGTCAGGGCGAATCCGAAGAGGAGGATCTGGGCTACCGGCAACCCGAAAAGCAGCAGCAAGGTTTTCTTGTCGCGGAAGACATGGATGAACTCCTTCTGGACGAAAAGCAGAAATTGCTGCATCATTCAATCGGCTTGTCTGGTGGCGCGCCTGGCCAAGGTGATGAAAACGTCCTCGATGTTGTCGGCACCGAAGCGCTCCTTCAGCTGCCGGGGTGACCCGATGGCTCCGACCGCCCCGTCGACCATAACGGACACCCGGTGACAATATGCCGCCTCATCCATATAATGCGTGGTGATGAAGACGGTTATGCCCCGGTCTGCGGCGGCATAGATGAGATCCCAGAACTGCCGGCGGGTGATGGGGTCCACACCACCGGTCGGTTCGTCGAGGAACACAATGGCAGGGTCATGGAAAATTGCGACGGAAAAGGCCAGCTTTTGCTTCCATCCGAGCGGCAGCGTGCCGACCAGCTGGTCCGCGACCGCCCCCAGTCCCAATTGCCTGACCAGGGCCTCCCCCTGCTCACGAACCCGGGCTTCCGGCAATCCGTATATGCCGCCGTAAAAACGGATGTTCTCCCGGACGGTCAGGTCTTCATACAAGGAGAACTGTTGGCTCATGTAGCCGATGCTTCGCTTGATCCGCTCGGTTTGTTTGAACAAATCGTAACCGGCGACGGTGGCTTCTCCGGAGGTGGGTCGGGACAGGCCGCACAGCATCCGCATCGCGGTCGTCTTTCCGGCTCCGTTCGCGCCCAGAAACCCGAAGATCTCACCGCGGCCGACATCGAAGGTGATGCGGTCCACCGCGGTGAAATCGCCGAAGCGCTTGGTCAGTTCGCGAACGGAAATGATGGGTGCCTCTTTCATAGCATCAACCGGATGAAACAATCCTCAACGCCGGGACGGATCGCCTCCAACCCAAGCCCGGCGTGTTCCCGCTGCAGGTCGGCCTGGACAGCAGCCAAGGCCGGTTCGTCCGTGCGGTAAAAATTGACGTGATGGGTCTCTCCGAAGGAGAAGCAGCGTTCCACCAAGGGATGCCGCCGCAAGGCGGCCAGCAGGCCGCTCATGTCCTCGGCCCAGACGGCGAACAATTCACCGGGATAGCGGCGGACCATTCCTTCCGGCGTGTCGACGGCCAACACGCGGCCGGACTGGACCAGGGCGATCCGGTCGCACCGGTCGGCCTCGTCCATATATGGTGTCGATACGACGGTCGTCAATCCGGACGATTGCAAGCGACCCAGGGTATCCCAGAACTCCTTCCGCGACATGACGTCCACCCCGGTCGTCGGTTCGTCGAGGAAAAGCACTGCCGGACGGTGGACCAAGGCGCAGCAAAGGGCCAGTTTTTGTTTCATCCCACCGGACAGCTTGCCGGCCGGCCGATGGCGGAAGGGTTCCAGCGGGGCATAGATGTCACGGATCAGGTCATAGGCATCCTCCGGCCGGGTCCGGAAGAGCGTGGCGAAGAAGCGCAGGTTCTCCTGCACCGTGAGGTCCTTGTATAAGGAAAACCGGCCCGGCATATACCCTACGGAGGCGCGGATCCGCCGATAATCCTTCCGGATGTCAAACCCGTTGACTGTGGCGTTCCCGCCGTCCGGGAGGAGCAGGGTGGCCAGCAGCCGGAACAAGGTCGTCTTGCCAGCACCGTCCGGTCCGATCAGACCGAAGCGTTCCCCCCGGCCGATGCGCAGGCTGATGCCGTCCACCGCCCGTACTTTCCCACCGTCGAAATATTTGCGCAGATCATCCAGGATTACCATAGGCTGTTGTCGATTGGTCAGAACACCACCTCTCCGTACATACCGGGTTTGAGCCTGCCGTCCGGATTGTCGACACGGATCTTGACGGCGTAGACCAGGTTGGTCCTTTCCGAACGGGTCAGGATGGTCTTGGGTGTGAATTCCGCCTGGTCGCTGATCCAGGTGACGACGCCCGGGACTTCGAGGGAAGTGTCGGGTCCGTTGTCCGTCCGGACGGTTACGGGCTGTCGCAGGCGGATCTGCGGCAGTTGGCCGCCGTCGACATAGGCGCGCAGATACAGGGTAGACAGGTCGGCGATCTTGTACAATGGTTTTCCGGGACCCACCATTTCGTGGCGCCGGGCATAGGAGGAGAGGACGGTTCCGGCGACGGGGTTCACGATCCGGGACCGGGCGATTTGGTGGTCCACCTGCGCCACCTGGGCGAGGAGGGGCATCGGGTCGGCGGACAAGCCTTTCCGCTGGGTCTGCAGGGCGGTCACCTGGGCGGCCTGCTGCTGGCGGATGACCTCCGCCTGCCGGGATACCTCGAGGATGGCCGCCTCCATGTCATCCAGTTGTTTTCGGGTCGCGGCATCCGCAAGCAGCAGCTGTGCCAGCCGGTCCCTTTCCTGTCGGAGATGATCGAGTTTCGATTGATTGACCGCAAGTTGCCGGTCATAAACGGCCGATTGGGCCGCAATATCCGGCAACCGGCTCCCGATGGCGCGGATTTGTGCAAAGAGCTGCGTTTTCTTGAGCGCCAGGGCGGTCGTGTCGACATAGCCCAGGAACTGCCCGGCCGACAGTACGTCCCCTTCCGACAGCGACCATTGCCGGAGGATTCCGCTGCCTTCGGCGGAGATGATCGTTTCCTCGGTTTCAAAAGCACCGCTTGCGTCGAAGGCAGGTGTCGGTTCTCCACAGCCTGCCCCGAACAGCAGCGCCAGGAGCAAATATTGGTTTATTTTATTTTTCATGGACCGATTGTTTGGCATCCTTGTCGGGTGGAATGATACCGGAAGCATCAGCGGGCGTCGGTGGCGTCCGGACCTCCGGCGGCAATAAGGAACAACCAGGCGGCCTGCCTCCGTTGCAGGTCATGGATCATTCGTTCCTGTCGGGCCAGGTCTGCCGCCTTCACCAATGAAAGATAGTCGAGGGCGGTGATGACGCCCTGTTCCAGTTGCTCCCGACCGGTTGCCATGACGCTTTCCCGGAGGGAGAGGATGGCTTCGTCATCCCGGAGGAGGTCCTCGAATCCTTCCATGGCACGTTGCTGACGAACCAACTGCTGCCGTGTCTGCAGGAGGAAAGCATCCCGCCGGATGTCCAGGGTGCGGCTCCGCACCGACAGGATTTCCCTGTCGTTGTCGAGCGTGTACAGCCGGGACAGGTTCCAGCCGATACGGATGCCGCCCAGGCAGAAGAGGTCGAACCTGTTATCCAGCAAATTGAGACCGGGACGGCCATATCCCCCTTGCAGAAACGCCTGCGCCCTCGGCAGCCGGATGGCCTCCATCACCGCTTTCTCCGCCTCCAACTGTTTTTGTTGCAGGGCCAGGACCTGCAGCTCCGGCCGGGAGATCTCCACCGGGAGCGCCGGTACCGGCGGCACCGCAAAACGGGTGCTGTCCCCCAACGGAAGGCCGGTCCATGCGGACAACATCTCTGCGAATGCCTGCCGACGGGCCGTCAGGGTGCGCTTGCGCTGGCCCACGGTGAGCAATTCCACCTGCAGCAGGTCCGCCTGGCTGCGCAGGGCCGTCCCGCTGTCGATGGCGGCCCGCACCCTGGCCAGTCCTTCCCGCAGGTCCCGCTCCAGGTATCCGAGCTGCCGCAGATAGGCATCCTGAAGCAATATCCCGAAATACAGTTCGGCCACCTGTTCCCGCAATCCGTACAGATCGACCGCCAACTGCCGGGATTCGACCGCTGTACGGGCACGGACCAGCGCTTCCTGCCGCCGGACCTGCGGCCTGTCCGTCAAAGGCTGCGCAAGCTCCGCCACAAAACGGTATTGGTCACGGTCCAGTGACGGAATCGTCAGCCCCGGCAATGCCAGGGGAACCCGGGTGACATCCGACTGCCAGGAGGCTTGTCCGCTCAACTGTACCTGTGGCCACATGGTCTTTCTCTCCTTGGCCAGCAACAGTTCGGCAGACCGGTCGACCCACGCCTGCTGTGCCGCCAAGGGATGATGGCGCAGCGCATCCGCCAGGCATCGATCCAGCGTCAAGTCCGCCGAATCAGCCGGTTGCGCCGCTGCCGGCCGGCCGGCCGGCACCACCAGCAACGTCCCGACAAGCCATGCCCACCACCGCTTCGTCCGTATTTTCATCCGTTGTCATGTTTTCGTTTGAAACAAATGATTAGCCCATGAAAAGCTACCCTCCGCCCGGCGAATCCTTCTCCTGCCGGAAACCATGCGCCGCTGCAATCCAGGTCGGAATCAGCTGGCGTCGTTCTCGGATGAGGCTGTCGAGGGTCTGCTCGTCCAGGGAGGTGACGACCTGGATCATCGGTTTCGCGAGGTAAGGGAATACCGTCATCCCGACCAGATTCAACAAAAATTGCACGGGGTGCATCTCCGGAATCCGGCCCTCCGCCACCGCAGACCGGAACTGCCGGAGGAAACAGGAACGCGCCATCATGCCACGCAGGTCCATCGGTTCCAGGATATTGTCCGGATTGTGGCGGATTTCACTCAATAGGAACAGCGGCATCTCCGGCTCTCTGGCCAACAAATCGGCATAACAGCCGGGAATCGCCTCGATTTTTTGAAAAAGGGTGGTTTCCTCGTCGTTCAGCACCGCCTGGATGGTTTGGAAAAAACGTTGGACGCTCTCCAGCATGATACGATGGAACAAACGTTCCTTGCTTCGGAAATAGTAGTTCAGCAAGGCGAGGTTTATGCCGGCGGCTTTCGCAATGTCCCGGGTACGGGTACCAGCGTACCCTTTCCGCTGGAATAGCATCCGGGCCGCTTCCAGAATCCGTGCCTCCGTGGAGGGATCCTCCGCTTTCCGCTTGCTCTCATTTTCCATAGGCGATCTCCGTTTGCAAGGTCGAAGATAAAAGACCTTTCACCGTATGCAAATGATTTAAACAATTTTATTAAACATTTGATTAAAAATGAGCTGCGGCGATCCATCCGCTGCTTCCGAAGCCAGGGATCAGGCGGGGGCGTCAACCTTGCCGGTACCGGACGAAAAAGCCATGAGCCACCGCCATTTGGCTGATGGCAACCAGGCAGGCATAGTGAAGCCGGCGAGGGAAAGGATATTGCGGCTGCCGCAGGACGAAGGCGAGCATATCCAGGTAGAAGCGGAGCCGTGGGGTACGGGTGGCTGGAATGGATTGGTTCCGGACCGCCTGCTGGTAATCGAAGGCGGCACGACCGTATTTGCGGTGCATGCGATAGAACGCGGCGAAATCAAACCGGTGATGATGGCATACCCGGACATTTTCCCGGAAAACAAGCCGCAAGCCCTTTTTCCGAGCCCGGACACAGAACTCGCGATCTTCTCCGGCGGAGGTGGGGAACGTGGTGTCGAACCCTCCCAGTGCTTCGAAATCAACCCGGCGGAGCGCCAGGTTGTTGGAGGTGAAGAACTGGTCCGATGTATTTTCGAAGGACCTGTACAGGTAATCGATCAACAGTTGGCTCGCCTCCGCATACGGGTCATGGCGCAGGTGGTTAAGCACCTTGCCACCAAGCAGGGTATGTTCGTTGACGGTCGCCACGATTCTTTCCAGCCAATCCGGCCGGGGCGTGCAATCATCATCCGTGAAAGCGAGGAGTTGCCCCCGGGCCTGCTTCGCTCCGTGGTTTCGTGCGCTGGCGGGGCCGGCATTGGTCTGCATCAGGCAGGTGAGGGAAAAATCCGACCGGAAGGGTTCGACGACGGTGCGAATGTCCGACCCGCCGTCGTTGACCACCACCACCTCCCATTGACCGGCCGGCAGGGTTTGTTTCCGGAATGCCTCGAGGCAACGGTGTAGGCTTTCCGGCCTGTTGAATGTGGGGATCACCACGGAAACCTTCATAGGGACAGTTGTTGTTGCGAGCGGACGATGCCGTCGGTCCGAAAGATGCAAAAACCGGGCGAAAAGCGTGCTGTGGCGAATTTTCCCGACCCGGCGACCTATTTTCCGATGGTGTTGCCCGCATTGTTCGGAAGACCGGCGGAAACCATCTCCGGCAGTATCCTTTGCATTATCTTTGTGCTGTCTTCCGTTGTCCAACCCAAAACAAGGCAAGTATGATATTGGAGAACCTGCTGAGGGTATTGGCGGACCATTGCCTGGGCTTGCTGGCTGCCGTCTTTGTGATCGGCGGCTTATGGGCGGTGGGGAAGCAGGCCATCCGGTGGTTCCGTTGGGACCTGACGGGGGGACATATCTGCATCGGTCTCGGCTTCGCGCTGTTTTATCCGTTCTTTTTCGTGTTCGCGGGGTTGTTTCCCGGCCAGGCTGCCTATTTCTTCTATGCTTGCTTTGCGGTGGCACTGGGTATTTCCCAGGCGGAAATCCGGGAACTGCTGCGACGGCTTACCCTTCGGCACCTTCGATTCGTACCGTTGGTGACCTTTCTCTTTTTACCTTTCCTTTTCCGGCTGTTCAGTCCGCCGACGAATTTCGACGGGGTGAGTTTCTATGTGCCAGCGGCCCAATGGATACACCATTTCGGGTTGTTGTTCAACCCGTACCTACCCAACTACACGACCATGCCCCAAGGGGCGGAATATCTCTTTTCCCTATCATACGGATTGGGCGGCATTCCCGGCATATTGCTGATGGATTCCTTGTTCACCTACCTGTTGCTGGACCTGTTCCTGAGTACCGCCCGCAGTTACCTGTCCTTCCGATGGGCGGTGGTGGCGGTATGCCTGGCCTTGCTGATACCGGAGACGATATTTTTCGTTTTCGGGTCCGGCAAGGTGGACACCTTGGGGACCTATTTGTTTTTCCTGGGCTTCACGCTGGTGCTCCGTTTCCGCGACAGCCGGCGGGCGACGACCCCGCTGCCGGTGCTGTCGGCGGCGCTGGCCGTCAAGTACACGAATTGGATCCTGCTGGCGTTGCCGCTGGCTGTTCTGCCCTTGTACCTATTGTACAGGCGGCGGTACCGGCCGGCGGTGTTCGCCGCCCTGCTTCCGCTGCTGTTCACCCTCCCCACCCTGTTTCGGAACCAGGCGGAGGTGAACAACCCTTTTGCGCCCCTTTTCCTAACGGGAAAGGAGACGCGGTTTCTGCTCACCCACGGCTCGATGCCGGACGAGGTCGTCCCGGCGCCGGATCGGCAGCCCATGACGCAGAAGCGCAGCCATACCCGCCGGTATCATTTGCTGGTGCACCTCTTTAAGCGGTACATTTCCCATGGCATCGTCGGGCTGTTGCTGCTGACCGGTCTGATCAGGGCCGCGGGGCGGTTGTCCATGCCCGACTTCTGGCCATGGTATCTGTTTCTCGTCCTTTCCTTTGCGCCGTGGTATTGCTGGTTGGGCGGTTCGCCTCAACCGCTCCGGTTTCTATGGCCCTTCCTGTTGGTCCTGATATTGTTTGTCACGCGGACAGCGGCCTGGTGGTTGCGCCAGCTGTCCCCGCACGCCCGGACATGGGGGGCCAGGTCGGCGGTGGCCGGTCTGCTGGTTCCCTTGGTCGGCTACAGCTATTATCGCTACGGGGTCAGCATCCCGCAGTTCTTCCAATCCTTGTCCATGCCCTTGCCGGCCTGGTACGCCGCCATCGGGCAGGATTACCTGGCCGCGAGTGCCACGATACAGGAACAGGGGTATCACCACGCCGCCGTCTATTACCTGAACGATGTCGCCCTGTCCTTTTTCGAGCCCACGGACTACGGGAACCTGCCCGGCCCGGAGACATTGCTGCGGAACATCGAATCCGGCGGTGCCACCCGCACCGACGAAACCTACCTGTTCGGCAACCTGGGGGAAGGCAGGCCGCCTGCCGTTCCTGACAATCTCATCTTCCGGTTTGGCGATTATTGTCTGGCGGGGACTGAACGCTAAGGCTGCTTGCGGGGCTGCCGGCTGTCAGGGCAAGGAGCACCGGATATTCATTTCACCTCCTCATGGTACTCCTCTTCGGAGTTGATAGCCCAGATTTCGTCGGCGGATTCTACTTTCTTCGAGTATACCTCCACTGCTTTGAAGGCGGTGAGCATGGAGTGGTCCTGATTGTTGTACTTATGCAAGCCGTTACGGCCCATGGGAAAGAGATTCCCGATGGTTCCGAGGAACTGCCGGACCACTCCGATTTGTCCGTAGCTGCCCGTGTAGGAAGGATAGGCTTTGTCGCAGCGCACCACATGTCCGTCCAGGAAGTCGTCCTTGTCAATGATGCCGATGGCATGAAGTTCCGCGACGGCCAGCTGGACCAGTTCCTCATCCGAGCGGCTGGCGATATCATCCCCATTGGCGCAGAAATATTCCGCGCCGATCCAGGAACCCTCGCCGGACACCATGAAAGGACTCCAGTTGTTGAAAATCTGCAGGCGACCGACCTTGACATCCTTCTCCTGGATATAGAGCCAATTGTCCCGGATCATATCCTGGCGATCCGCTTCGGTCAGATGCAGTTGGCGTAGGAGGAGACCGACGATGATGAAATCCCTGTACTCCAGTTCCGCGCCGACTTTCGCCACGGGATCCGGCACATGGGAGAAGGCGGCGACCAAGTCCTTGAGCGCCATGGTGCTGAACACCGCATCACAGGATAACAACTTCTCTTCTCCATGCTGCCGGTAGCCGACGGCGGAGATGTTGTCGCCGTCCAGCACCAGGCTACTGACGGAGGCACCCAGTTCGAACTGAACACCGAGTTTCTTGCATTCCCGATACACCCGTTCCCACATCATGCCGGGACCTTTGGCCGGGTACAGAAATTTTTCCGTCAGGGTACGGGCTTCGTTGCGTTGCCAGTACCGGAGCGGCTTGAAGACCTTTCCCAGGTGGTGCCAGACGATCTGTCGGATGCCAAGGCTCTTCACCCGTTGCCGGCCCCATTCGCTGCTGATGTCGGAACAGGGTTTTCCCCAGACCTTGTGGGTGTAATCCTTGAAGAAGGTCTCGTAGAGTTTTTTTCCGAAGCGGTTGATGTAAAAATGCTCGAGGGTCACCTCCGGCTGGATGGGCCGCAGCCGGGACAGCACGATGTCCCGGAACACCTGTATCGACCAGATGAGGCCCAGCTTCCGAAAGAGGGAAAGGGAAATTTTCAGCGGATAATCGAACAGGTGTCGCCGGAAGTAAATCCTTGATTTGCGGGGTCTGACCAACATGGAGGAACGGGCCTGCCGCCACATGATGTTTTCCATGCCCCTTGAACGGTGGTGGTAGGTGATTTCCACCGCGGAGGTCGTGTCGAGAATCGGCAGGAAATCCGCCCACCATTTCAGCACCTTATTGGATTTGGAGAAAAACCGGTGGCCTCCGATGTCGATCAGATTATCTTTGTAGTTGACCGTCTTGCTGATACCACCCACCTGGCTGTCCTTTTCCAGCACAACGATACCCTGCTTTCCCGCTTTCGCCAGTTCGAACGCGGCCGTCAGACCGGCCGGTCCTGCCCCAATGATGACAATCTTCGATTCGGTAATCATTTCACCAAAGTTTGATTCTTCGTACGGATGCCTGTCCCAACATATAGCCGGAAATGGCGGTCATGAAATAGACATGGTGCAGCAGAAAGACGAGCGGCAGTTGACGCAGGTCGAAACGGGAGGCTCCGAACCGGTAGAACCTCCGCTGCAGCAGCAAGAAGAGTCCGAGCGCCAGACATATGCCCAGCAAATACCAGGAGGATACGACGACCCCCAAGGCCAGACTGCCATACAAGGCCATGGTGGTCAACGCGGACAGTTTTTCCCGATTGCTCAGGTTCAGCTGGCTAACCTGTTTACCTTCGCGGGTCAGCAACAGTTCCGTCCATGGTTTCGCCCGGAGGAAGATGTCGGTGTATATCATGTTTCGCAAGGTCCAATGTTTCAAATGTTTCACTTGGATCGAGGGATGCAGACGGACCGTCATCCCCAGGTCGAGCATACGGTACCCGAGTTCGATGTCCTCTATGCTGGCCTGCCGGTAGCGGCGGGCATCGAAGCCGCCGGACAGGAGGTAGCGTTCGCGGCGGATGATGCTGAATGCTCCCCAGAACACCCCCACCGCCCCTTCGTTGCGTTGGTGGTGGAAATGGTGCAGCAGGTTTCGAAACCGTGAACAGACACTGCTGTTCGGCGGATCGTCATCGTAAGACCCCACCAGGCCGTCCTCACCATTCCGTTGCAGCAAGGCCAGCGCTCCCGACAAGGTCCCCGGCATGACCAGGACGTCGGAATCCAGGAAACAAATCCATGCTCCGGACGCCAACAAGGCGCCCTGGTGCCGGCAGGCGGAAGGACCTGCCTTGGCATGCCGCTCCTTTCGAAAAGGTTGGTCACCCTTCCATCGGATGCGGCCCCGGTCGTCCCAACCGTCCAGCATGAGGACGACCTCAAATTCGTCGTAACAGCTGTCGGCCAAAGCATCCAAACAGGCCTGGATCGTGTTGTCGAACGGCTTGACCGGGATGACCACGGTCAGCGTAGGGTGTGGTGTGGTGTTCACGGTTTTATAATTCACAGTTTTGTCGCCCGTCCCGCAATATTTTCGGGCATTTGGTCTTTACAGGGGTTAATTTCCGGCATCACAAACGACCGCGACGACGCAGTAAGGTCGTTTGCAAATTCCATTGGCATGCCGGTCTAATGACCGGACTGATCTCAGCGCAGGAAGCTTTGAGGCAGCCTGAGGACAGCCAAATTTGTTTACATCGATTTGATTGTACGGTTGTTGTTTCCGTCTGGGTATGGCTATTCCGAAGTCATGGAAGGCGAGTGCCTCCCCTTGGAGGAAGGCTTGATTCCATGCAGGAAATACCGTGGAAATTGACTAGAGCAGTCGTTGTGAAGTACCCGGGTGAAAGCTTGGGAACGGTAGTGTGGTTTGATCGGGAACCCGTTGTAATCGGCAGGGGCAAAATCCTTGCCATTCGGTTGGAAATTCGCAGCCGGCGGCTATTCACCGACAAAGCGCCTTACAAAAGTACGCTACAATATGTAAATTTCAAAATATCTAACAATTAGAATCAGCGAAAATCCGCTGGATGAGGAATAACCTTCGCTGCCCGGACTAGCCGTGCGCCACCGACCCTTATCCGGCGCATTCTACGCTGTTGTTTTCTGCGTCATCAACGGGCAGGCGGACGGATGTCCTTCTGCGGATGCAGCACCACTTCCTTTCCCTCCATCCATTCCGCCGGCATCCCGTCCGCCTCCGGCAGTTCGAACTTCCGGATCCGCAGGAAGGCCAGCAGCCGGTTGAAATAAACCTTTTGTTTCTTGTAATACAGGAACAAACCGATTCCCGGCCGGATGGTGTTCAGGACGGTCCAGCCGCGAAGCCAATAGGGTGAGCGAAGCAGGTATTTCCAGTAGGCGATACCGGACAGGGTCAGGTAACGCCAGGGCTTGTGGTCGCCGGCATAGTGGATGACAGCCGGAGCGGGGAACCGGTACAGGAAGAAATGGAAGGTGTTGTATCGCCAGGGCAACTCATGCCATTGTCCTTTGAAGAAATCGTTGAGGATCTCCTGGTCCGCATACTCATAGGTGGGCGGCACATGCGACAGCAAGCGCCGATGGTATCCTTCCCGCCGCCAATGCGACAGCGGGATGTACAGCATTCCGGCGTTGAAATAGCGGTTGTTGCCCCGCAGGGCCAAGCGCTCCACATCCATACCGTAATCGCGCACCGCCTCCAGCGGAGCGCGGGCGGGACGGTCGAACAGGTCTGTCAAGGAGCCGTCGACAACCAGGTCCGAATCCAGGTAGAGCAGGTTTTCCACGGTATCGGGCAGCAGACGGTCCAGATACAGCCGGAAATAGGTATGGACGTCGAACCGGCTGTATTCAATGGGCAAGTCCCGGAACTTCGTGTCATCCATGGGAATCCGGTGCAAACGACCGCCCCGGCCTTCCACCATGCGCCGCAACCGACGTTCGCTTTCCGGACGAAAATCCGTCGTGACAAGGTATATGTCCCAAGGTACCGGGTTGTTCAGGAGCAAGGACAGACAGGCCACTGTCAGGTGTTGTCGGTAGGCGTCGTTGGCGGAAAAACAGACGTTGTATTTTCCCGGGGCGGGCGGATGTCGCAGGTCAGCCATATTCGCTTTTGTAGGGTCGATACGTAAGGAACACACATCTTCGCAGGCGGGAGGCATGATGATGCCGGACCAATACCGTAATGTGCATCTTCAGAGCGCATGCATAGACTGGTTACGACGGGGGAATCAAAGGGTCCAAAAGACTCTTTTTTCCCACTTCGCTGACCCATCGCAACAAGTCTCATGAAATGCGGCCGGCAGCAGCCAACCGCGAAAGAGCGGGAACGTTCGGTCGGGGGGAGGAAAGACCCTCGGCATTCCGGACCGGTGTCTCTGTGTCGATTTCGGGCGGCAGCAGGAGGCGTAGGGCTAAAATTAAGCCAATCTGCGCAGAAAGGAAAGCGCAAGCGGCTACAGCCACCCGGACGCCAGGGCCAGCGAAAGCAGGAACAGCAGGATCGCCACGAATTGCTGCAGCCGCGCCAGTGTGACCTTTTCCAACAGCCGATTACCCAGCCAGGAACCCAGGATGCCGCCGGCCGTCACCACCCCCACGGTCGGGAGTTGGTCTTCCCAACCGGCCGCCCGTACACGGTCTGCATACACGGAGAGACGGGTGAGGTCGACCAGACTGGAAATCACCACCGCCGTACCGATGAAACCGGACCTGGACAGTCCGGCCCGAATCAGAAAAGCACTTCGCAGCGCCCCTTGATGTCCGGACAAGCCCCCGAAAAAGCCGCTCAGCAAGCCGCCCCAAGGCAACCAACGGCGGTCGAACCGCCAAGTTCGGAAGTACGGCACCAGATCCATGAGAGCGAAGAAAGCCAGCAAGACCGACAACAGCAGTTTGAAAGGCGTCACTGTCAGGGTCCTTCCCGCCAGCCCGTAGGTCCAGCGTGCCTCCAGTCCGGACAGGTGCAACATGACGGCGGCACCGAGCAGGGCCGCGAGCACGGCCGGCAGCCCGAAACGTAACACAACCTGCCGGTCCGCCTGCCGGCCGACCAGCACCAGCTTGAACAGGTTGTTGAAGAAGTGGACGACCCCGGTCAGTGCAATGGCCAAATCCGCCGGAAAAAACAGCAGGAAGACCGGTGTCAGCAGCGTACCCAGGCCAAATCCGGAGAAAAACGTCAGCAAAGCGGCCAAAAAAGCCACCAAGGCAATCCATATGCTTTCCATCCTGCAACAATTAGTGCCCTGTCCACCGCCATCGGCCGATTATCCGGCCACCGGATTGAGGGGTGTGTCAATGACCGCACCAACTGGTGCCCCGGGGCACCAGGTATGCCAGTCGTGTTCCTGATTCTTGTTCTCGGGTGCCTTGAGGCGCATCTCCCGGTCCATGTAGATGGCGGTCATCACCCGCCGCATCTCCCCGGTTGCATTGGCGCCCGCCCGATGGAAGACCCACCCGGAATGGAAGCTGAGGTCTCCCGCCGCATACGGTTCCACCACATGCCGGAAATCCGTCACCCGCAGCCTGTCGCCGATCATGCGTTCGCTCTCGTCGCCGATGGCCAGTTCCCTGCCCTCGGCCAGGACATGGCTGCCGGCACTGAACTCCAGGGGCCCCATCTCCAGCGGCGTCGCCTGCAACGGTATCCAGGCCGTGACCGTCCTGTCGGTCGACAATGGCCAGTAATACTGGTCCGCATGCCAGGGCGTGATGCCGCCACCGGCCTCCTTGTACAGAGCCTGGTCATGATACAGCCGGACACCGGCGGTGCCCATGAGTCCAGCGGCAATCCGACCCAGGCGGGGCGACAGGACCAGGGCGCGGATACGCTCGTCTTCCCGCCACAGGTTGAACAGCTGCAGGAAAGCCTTCCCATAGGTGTCGCGCGCTTCCAAAGGACGGTCCTCCCGGTTCATCAGCCGGACCCTTTCGTCGATGACATCCCGGTAATAGCCAACGACCTCGTCGGGCAGGACCGCCTCCAGCCTGATGAACCGGTTGCGCTCATAAAAGGATGTCTGTTCGGCCGTCAGACCATAAGGTTCCGACAGGCAATCGCGCACATATGCTGGCAACCGGTCCATGCTTCGTTTTTTTTTTGACAAATATAACCTTCCCCAGCCATTCGGACGCTAGCCATCTTCCGACTGAACCGCTGTGCGGCAAAGAAGCCCCTGCACATCACGATGGCTTCGTCCATTGTCATCCCGGCCCACGCCTCCCGGCAGGAAGCCTTCGCTACCATATAAGACGATCCCTGCTTTCAGTCTCAATTTATTCCTTATATTTACCGGTATTCCGATCAAATGGTAATACTATGTACAGACTCCTCATCATCCTGATTTTCTTCCGTCTCACCGACAACCTGTCCGCCCAATCCGATTACCGTCCCTCCCCGGACAACCTCCGGGCACGGCAGGCTTTCCAGGCGGACCGCTTCGGCCTTTTCATCCATTGGGGAGTATACAGCCTGCTCGGGGACGGGGAGTGGGTCATGCAGAACCAGGACATCCCGATTTCCCAATACGAGTTGTTGCCCTCCTTTTTCAACCCCATCGAATTCAATGCCGACGAATGGGTAGCCATGGCCAAGGACGCCGGCATGAAATACATCACCATCACCACCAAGCACCACGATGGTTTCGCCATGTACGATTCCAAGGTCTCGGACTACAATATAGTCCGCCGAACTCCTTTCGGACGGGATATCCTGCGGGAACTCGAGCAGGCCTGCCGACGGGAAGGCCTCAAACTCTTTGCATACCATTCCCAGCTGGATTGGCATCACCCGGATTATTACCCGCGGGGATGGACAGGCCGGCGGACAGGCCGGCCGGAGGCCGGCAACTGGGAGGATTACCTGGCCTACCAGGACGCACAAATGGAAGAACTGGCCAGGGGGTATGACATCGCCGGTTTCTGGCTGGACGGTTGGTGGGACCAATCCGCAGGGGAACCCTCCTGGCACCGGGCCGTGAAATTCCGGCTGCCGGAAGACCAGATCGACTGGCGGCTGGATAGAACCTATGCGCGCATGCACGCCATCAAACCCGCCCTGCTCATCGGCAACAACCATCACAGGGCCCCCTTCCCCGGTGAGGACTTCCAGATGTTCGAAAAAGACCTCCCAGGCCAAAACACCACCGGTTTCGGCAGTTCGGCGGACGACATCAGCGCCCTCCCCCTGGAAACCTGCGAAACCATCAACCATTCCTGGGGCTTCAACCTGCAGGACCGCGCCAACAAGTCGGTCGATGACCTCATCCGCTACATCGTCAAGGCGGCCGGTCACGGCAGCAATTTCCTGCTCAACGTCGGCCCCATGCCCAATGGCAAAATACAGGAGGACCACCGCCGCATCCTGCGGGAAATAGGCGCCTGGATGCGGCAGTACGGGGAAACCGTCTACGGAACCACCGCCGGCCCCATGCCGCCCCACGACTGGGGCGTCTCCACCCAAAACGGGAACGTCATCTACCTCCACCTGTTCCGGCAGGAAGGTTCCGCCCGATACATCCCGGATGCAGCCGCCTGGTCCGCCGGCACCCTGTCCTTCCTGGATTCCGGCAGGCCGGTCGACCACAGCATCACCAAGGACGGCGGCATCCTGCTGCACATCCCTCCGGCGGAACGACATCCCGTCGACACCATCGTCAAACTTGTCCTCCCCTGAAGCAAACCGGACTATGTATCAAACAAATCCCCTCCATGGACGGAAGAATTGAACGACAACTGCAAGCGATGGGACTGGAACTGCCCATGCTCCCCTCCTCCAAAGGCATTTACCGACCCTGCCGCTCCGTCGGAAAACAGGTCTATGTGTCCGGCCATGTATCCCTGCGGACCGACGGCAGCTTCATCACCGGCAAACTGGGAGCGGACCTGGACGTAGCCCAGGGACAATGGGCCGCCCGACAATGCGGCCTGGCCATGCTCGTGTCCCTGCGGGAACACCTCGGAGACCTGGATCTCGTCAAAGGGGTGCTGAAATTGTTCGGAATGGTCAATGCCACACCGGATTTCCAGCAGCATGCCGTGGTCATCAACGGATGCAGCGAACTCTTCGCCACCCTGTGGGGGCCGGACGGCATCGGCGTACGCAGTGCCGTCGGCATGGGTTCGCTTCCTGGTTCGACCGCCGTGGAAATAGAAGGCATTTTCGAAATTTAAGTCCCCCACCGGATGACCATACTTTCCCCGGACTACGCCATCCGCTCCACGGAAAACCTCGATTCCCCGGCCCTCCTGGTGTTTCCGGCCCTGGTTCGGGAGAACATACGGACGGCAGTCCGCCTGGCGGGCTCACCGGAGCGGCTGCGCCCCCATATCAAGACGGCGAAATCCCCGGCCCTTGCAGACCTTTTGCTGCAGGCGGGCATCACGCGGTTCAAATGCGCCACCATCGCCGAGGCGGAGATGCTGGCGGCGGCCGGTGCGGCGGACGTGCTGCTGGCCTACCAGCCGGTCGGCCCGAAACTGACCCGCTGGCGACAGGTCGTCCGCCGATTCCCCGCCACCCGCTTCGCCTGCCTGACGGACCATGCCGCCGCCGCTGCGGCAATCGCAGCGACTTTTCACTCGCAAGGGATGGCCGCGGATGTCTATATCGACCTGAATACCGGCCAGCACCGGACAGGCCTGCCAGTGCCGCAGGCAACGGACCTGGTCCGTGCCATCCTTTCCTATCCGGGCATCCGGCTGGTGGGACTGCATGCCTATGACGGCCATGTCAGACACCCGGATGCCGGACAGCGTGCCCTCGACTGCGATGCGGCTTTCGAACCGGCATACCAGCTTTACCGCCGGCTGGCGGCCGAGCAACCGCTGCGGCCGCTTGTGGTCGGCGGTTCCCCGACCTTCCCCTTGCATGCCCGCCGGGAAGGCCCGCTGGAGTGCAGTCCCGGCACCTTCGTGTATTGGGACCACGGGTACGGCACCTTGTGTCCCGAAATCCCTTTCCGCCCGGCCGCCCTCCTGCTGACCCGGGTGATTTCGCTTCCGGCAGCGGACTTGATCTGCCTGGATCTCGGACACAAGTCCGTCGCAGCCGAAAACGACCTCTCCCGGCGGGTGTTCTTCCCGCAACATCCTTCCCTGGTGCCTGTCAGCCAAAGCGAGGAGCACCTGGTGGTTTCCACCGGAAACAGCGGCCATTCCTTCCGGCCGGGCGACACCCTGTTGGGCATCCCCTGGCACATCTGTCCGACCGTCGCCCTGTACGAGCGGATGCCGGCCATCGAGGAGGGCCATGCGAAGGCTTATTGGAAAAACACCGCCCGGGACCGTTACCTGACCATCTGACCTCCCACCCCGTCCGTTCACCTCCTTATCCTCGTCAAACGCGATGTTCATTTTCGATGCTCACCTAGACCTCTCCATGAATGCCCTGGAATGGAACCGCGACCTCCGCCTGCCGGTCGACGCCATCAATGCCCGGGAAACAGGCAAAAACGACAAGCCGGACCGCGGTCGGGCGACGGTATCCTTGCCAGCCCTGCGGGCGGGAAACGTCGGACTGGTCGTCGCCACCCAGATCGCCCGACATGTCGCCCCGGACAATCCCTTGCCCGGTTGGCATTCGCCGCAGCAGGCCTGGGCGCACACCCAAGCCCAGCTGGCCTGGTACCGGGAAATGGAAAAGGCCGGGGAAATGATGCCCGTCACCGACCTGGCCAGCCTGGAACGCTGCCGGTCGTTGTGGGAAGACCCCATGCGGCCAAACGATCACAAGCCGGTCGGCTACATCCTCAGCCTGGAAGGAGCCGACTCGCTCGTCGACGTGGATTATCTCGACCGGGCCTACGAATACGGACTCCGGGCCGTCGGCCCCGCCCACTACGGCCCCGGCCGGTATGCGGACGGTACCGACGCAGACGGCCCGATCGGGCCGGAGGGACTGGCTTTGCTGCGCCGCATGGAGGAACGCAACTTCATCCTCGATGCCACCCACCTCTGCGACCAGGCGTTCTGGCAAGCGCTCGATCATTTCAACGGACCGGTCTGGGCCAGCCACAACAACTGCCGGGCGTTGGTGCCGCACCAGCGGCAGTTCTCCGACGAGCAGCTCCGGGCACTGATCCGACGGGGTGCCGTGGTGGGCGCCGCCTTCGATGCATGGATGCTGGTACCTGGCTGGGTACGGAACGTATCAACCCCGCAAGCCACCGGTTGCACCCTCGACCGGGTGGCGGACCATATCGACCATATCTGCCAACTGGCAGGCAACGCCCTGCATGTCGGCATCGGTTCCGACCTGGACGGCGGCTTCGGCCGGGAACAATGTCCGGCCGACCTGACGACCGTCGCCGACCTGCGGAAGCTGGAACCCATCCTCCGAAACCGAGGCTATGACCGAGAGGCCTGCGAATCCATCTTACATGGCAACTGGTTTCGTTTTCTGCAGAATACCTGGTCCTGAAGGCCGCTTCCGACGAACATGTCTACCAAAATATTGTTAACAGCCTTGAACTTGGTCTGAGAAAGGCCAATCCTCACATCAAAACCTATGTTTGTCATGAAAAACATCATTTACAACATCACCCTCTTCTTCGCGGCAAGCCTGCTGCTTGCCTCCTGCGCCCAAACCCCGGAAAGCGACCAAGCCGCCACCGGCGAGGCACAGGAAGCCGCCGCCACCAGCGGAACGGCCTACAACGTAGACCTCGCCGCCAGCACGCTGGAATGGATCGGCGCCAAGGTCTCCGCCCGCCACAGCGGCACCCTCGCTCTCAAAAGCGGTTCGCTGACGGTCGACGGTGACAATCTCACCGGCGGCTCCTTCGTCATCGACATGAATTCGCTGACCGTCACCGGTCCGGAAGGTACCGATCCCGGGATGAACGCCAACCTCCAGGGCCACCTGATGTCCCCCGACTTCTTCGATGTCCCGACCTATCCGGAAGCCGTATTCGAAATCACCGGCGTCACCGTCACCACCGACACGATCACGGAAACGGACGATCCCGTCCAGACCGAAGTCAACCGGTACAAAGTGACGAACCCGACCCACCGTATCAGCGGCAACCTCACGCTCAAGGACCAGACGAAAAACATCGAGTTCCCCGCCAAGGTCAGCATCACCAACGGTACGGTCGAGGCCATGGCGAAATTCACCATCGACCGGACCAACTGGGGCATCACTTACCCCGGCAAGGCCGACGACCTCATCCGAAACGAAGTCTACATCGGACTGGCGCTGAAAGCCAACCAGTGACCAGCTCCGGCACCCCCGTCCTCCCATGAGGGCAAGCGGAGGTGGTACGAACAGGAACACCGGCGAAAGGGGCGGAATATTCCGCCCCTTTCGTTTTTGGCGTCTTCCCTGGCCGGACCACCGCTTTTACGGGAATAATTTGCAGGAAATTCGAAAAACAAGCCGGGCTTGCCCTACTTTTGCAGGACCATCAAAAAAAAAGCATGAAAAACATACGCATAGCCATCCTGGCCTCGGTGCTGACGGCATTCGGCTCCTGGTCCTCCCTTCAGGCTCAAAAATTCGGACACCTGAACAGCGGCAACATCCTTGTCCTGTTACCGGGTACCAAGGCTGCGGATGCCCAGCTGAAAGTATTTCAGGATTCCCTCGTCGCCGATGGGGAACAACTCGCCCGCAAGCTGGAGGAGGATTTCAACACCTTCGCCACCCAATACCGGGAGGGGGGCGTCACACCGGCCGAAGCCCAGCAAAAACAGGCCGAGTTCCAACAGCGGGAAGCGGAACTGAACGCCCTGGAGGAAACCATCATGAACCAGGTCGCACAAAAACGCGAAGAACTCCTGTCTCCGTTGCTGGACCGTGTGCAGCAGGCCATCAACGAGGTAGGCAAGGAAGGCGGATACAATATGATATTCGATACCAGTGTGTTCAATACCATCCTGTTCGCCATGGATTCCAACGACATAGAACCGCTGGTGAAAGCCAAGCTCGGCATTGAATGATACGGTGCGGCGATGCACGAAAAGCCCGGGGAGCATATGGTTCCCCGGGCTTTTTCTATGGGCGTGCCGGTCAGCCCTCTTCCTCCGGACCAACGGCTCCGACATCGGAAACCGATCGCTGCGCCCAACGGTATTCCTGCCGGGCGGTGATGAAAATGAAGGCGGCGATGCCGAGATACATATGGTTGTAGCCCGAGAGGCCGACGGCGGCCATGACCAGCGCCAGGGCTTGTCCCAGGTAAGCGGCGGTTCGGGTGGCGCGCAGCCAGCCGAGCCGGACAGCCAGGGCGGCGCGGAGCACCCGGCCGCCATCCATCGGGAATGCCGGTAACAGGTTGAAAATCGCCAGGCCCACATTCATCGCAAAAAGAAGCGGCAGAAAGAAAAAGAAATTGCCCGGAAGTGATTCCGGTGTCGGTGGCGCCATCTGGCGGAGGCCCGGGACCATCACGAACAACAACCAAGGGAACAGCAACAGCGCCAGCAGGAAATTGACGGCAGGCCCTGCCAAGGCGATCCAACATTCCTCCAGGGAGCGCTGCGGCAGATGGCTGAGGCGCGCCAGGCCTCCGACGGGCAGGAGGACGATCTCCCTGGTCTGTACACCATAACGGCGGGCTACGAGGGCGTGCCCCAGCTCATGAACCAGGATGCTGCCCATCAGCCCCGCCGCCACCAGGGCGAACCAGGCGACCTCCCGAACCGTCATGTCTTCCACCGCCCACAGATAAAGGAACAAAGGCGGCAGCAAGGCCGTGCTTCCATGCAGCCGCACCGGAAAACCGAAACACGAAAAACGGACCCGACCGCCTCGGCGCCTCATGCCGGCGTAGTTTGCGCTTCGGCCCAAACCGGTAGGTAGGGCTGTCCCTCCAGGATGCTGCGGGAGATGACGATGCGCTGGATTTCCGAGGTTCCTTCGTAGATCTGCGTTATCTTGGCATCCCGCATCATCCTCTCGACATGGTATTCCTTGACATATCCGTATCCCCCGTGGACCTGGATCGCTTCGGTGGTGACACGCATGGCCACTTCCGATGCGTACAGCTTGGCCATGGCGCTGGCAGTACTGTAGTCCAATCCCTGGTCCTTCATCCAGGCGGCGCGATATACCAACATTCTTGCCGCTTCGATTTCGGTGGCCATATCGGCCAATTTGAAGGCGACGGCCTGGTGCCGTGCGATGGGTTGCCCGAAGGCTTCCCGGGACTTGGCGTATGAAAGGGCCAGCTCGTAGGCTCCCGCGGCAATCCCCAGCGCCTGCGCTGCAATGCCGATGCGACCGCCGTTGAGGGTCTTCATGGCGAAGCGGAACCCGAAACCGTCCGCACCGATGCGGTTCTCGACCGGCACCCGGACGTCATTGTACATGATGGTGTGCGTATCGGAAGCCCGGATGCCGAGTTTTTCCTCCTTGGCACCGATGACCACCCCCGGGGTGTCGGTCTCCACCAGCAGGCAGTTGATGCCGCGATGCCCCTTTTCAGGCCAGGTCTGTGCCATGACCAGGTGCAGACTGGAGGAGCCACCGTTGGTAATCCAGTTCTTGGTACCGTTCAGCAGGTAATGGTCAGACTGGGAAACCGCCGTGGTGCGCTGACTGGTGGCATCGCTGCCGGCTTCCGGTTCGGAGAGGCAGAAAGCCCCTATCCAATCCCCTTGGGTCAGCCGGGGCAGGTACCGCGCCTTCTGTTCCGGAGAGCCGTACTCCTCCAGACCCCAGCAGACGAGCGAGTTGTTGACCGACATGATGACTGCTGCGGAGGCATCCACTTTCGATATCTCCTCCATGGCGAGCACATAGGAGAGCGTGTCCATGCCGCCGCCGCCGTATTCCGGGGAGACCATCATGCCCATGAAACCCATTTCCTTCATCTGGCGGACTTCCTCCGACGGGAACCGCATCTCCCGGTCCCGCTCGATGACCCCCGGTTTCAGCACCTGCTCGGCGAAATCGCGGGCAGCCGACCGGACAGCCTGGTGTTCTTCGTTCAGTTCAAAATACATATTGGAATAATTTGGTTAGCATTATCGGTATGGTGCCGGGTCTCCGGGAAATTCGACCTGTTTCCCTTTTTCCTTGCTGCCCGGGCGTCCTTGGACGGCGGCACCTTTTGTATAACGTAATCCCTGCCGACAGGTTCAGGGCGGAAACAGTGAAAAAAACGACTTTCGCCTGCGCTAATCCACGGTTTTCATGATTGTCCGGAAGGCGACGAAACGACCGTTGTAGCGCTGCGCATGGTCGCGTTGAAGGGCAGGAGCCTCCTCTTCGAAATACCGACGTAGCAAACCGATGTTACTGCATTCGTATTGGACGGCATAGGTGATGCCGTCCTCATCCGACGGCGGATCCATCAGCCGCAGCATCCGGTGACGCAGGAAAAAACCGGTGGCCATGACCGCCGGCAAATGCATGTCCTTCATCCAGGCAAGCCACTCATCGTGTACCCGCCGGTCTATCTTGATCGTTACGTTGTATAATATCATGCAGGGTTCGGTTGGTCGCACCTGTCCGGTATCCGTACCGGCCACCAGGTGGTACAAAAATAGGATTTCCTACCTTCCGGCCGCATCGGAAAGCGACCGGTCCACCCGCCTTTCAATCCTTGCCATTTCTCAAAATGATACCAAACCTTCTCATTTTGAGAAAAAAAAGACCGGCGGACCATATACAAATTTAAAAATATTTTCATCTAATAAATTGACAGTCATCTTATTTGAACCAAAAATGAAAAAAGTGCCCGCATGCAGGAACACCATTTGGAGCAACACTGATACGCCGGACAACGTAGTGCCGGCTCAGTTCCCCGAAAAACCTGTTTGCAAACCTGCCGCCCGAGCGGAAGGCCACCCCATCGAAGACCAGCGAATCAACGGTCATCCTAAAACAGGTCTTATGAGCACCATCGAATTCAACAGTCATTTCGACAGTCTCCAGCACAAACTGCTGCCTTTCGCCTACAAACTGACCAACAACCTGGAGGACGCCAGGGACCTGGTGCAGGAGACCGCCCTGCGGGCCTACAACAACCGGGACAAGTTCGAGTCGGGGACGAATTTCCGCGCATGGGTCACCACCATCATGCGCAACACCTTCATCAACATCTACCGGAAGAAAAAAAACCGGGCCACCATTTCCGAACCGACGAACAGCCACCTGTTCGTAAACGAGGACTACGCCACCGACAACGCCGCCCCCGCCACCATGGCCATGCGTGAGTTGGAAAATATCGTCAACCGACTGGATTCCATCTACCGTGTCCCGTTCCTCCTCTTCTTCGAAGGCTACAAGTATGAGGAAATTGCGGAGACCATGTCGCTTCCGATCGGGACGGTCAAGAGCCGTATCTTCTTCGCCCGCCAGAAACTCATGCAGGCCATCCAGCTGCATACGGATTTCCGGCAGGCTTCCCTGAACTGAGGCCCTCCCGCCGCGACCCGCCGAAGCTGCCACCCCCTTCACGGTAGGGTGCAAATCAAATTGTCGGTTCCGCATGGAGGAGGGGTTGACTTGCGATATCGCGGCCGAAGGGATGATAGCATGGCGGATTGGGTGTGCCAGGGAGATTCTTGTTCCCCGCTTTGCGGGGATGCTGGTACGCGAATTTTTAGGATTAGGCTAATTACAGGGATTTTTTTCTTTTGTAATTTTATGATTGGCCGGGCGTTGTAAATTCCCCGCCTTTCTATTACGTGGATTTATTCCCCGCTTCGCGGGGAGGGATTTCGGCGCTGGGCAGATTCTTTGTGGTCGGGACAGACTGCCCTCCCGCTTCACGGCTGGTTTGCTACGGATGGGTGAGCTGACCGTATGGTTCAGCAATTGGGATGCAAAGAGGCTGCCTAAGCGACATGTTGAATTGCATCCTTGACGGTACCCCTTCTCCGGCTTCGAAACATCAGCGGACGTTTTTTTGTACCTTTATAGTCCGGTCCGCACCGGCCGGACGTCCTGACG
Source organism: Bacteroidota bacterium (assembly GCA_041163745.1). Classification (GTDB taxonomy): domain Bacteria; phylum Bacteroidota; class Bacteroidia; order Chitinophagales; family Saprospiraceae; genus UBA6168. The sequence continues at coordinate 8,706 of JBEAQU010000049.1, read as the reverse complement.
CCGCCGGATGGCGGCCTGAACGCTGCGGCTTTTGGGTCTGTACCGGAGAAACGCCACCCCGGCTGGACAGCAGCTCAAGATCCATCCTGTCATCCGGGATGTGCCACCGGCCGGGTTCCCGCCGATGATGCCCGTCCCGCAGCCGGCCAACTCATATCGGCCATCCGGACCATGCCCAGTGCCAACCATCCGATACCTGCCACCCAGCCCGGCGATAAGATCCCCCGGGGCTTCGAATCCCTCCGGCTCAAAACCAAGATCCGGCTGGTCCTGCTGGCCCTGCTTTCCTCCATCACCCTGATCGGCGTGCTCGGAGGCTATTACATACAACGGACCTCCAAGAGCACCATCCTGATGCTGCGTGAAAATTATGTGACCATCAATTACACGCGCGAGATGTCGAAGGCTGTCAACGACATGATCTGGGCGCTGACCCTGGAGAAGGCCTCCCCTGCCTGGCGACGACAGCAGCTCAGAACTGCTTCCGAGACCTTCGAAACCTATCTTGGGCTCCAATTGAACAAAGCATCGGAACAGGAGGAACAGGAACTCACCCAACAACTCAAGACGGATTACGAAGACTTCAAGCAGCAGTTGCGCCGGCTCCAAGCCTCCAGCGAAGTACCCACGGATGTCTACATGAAGCAGCTCAACATCCAGGGCATCCTGCAGCTCGTCCACGACCTCAACGACCGGATGATCCGGGAACGGACGGATGATGCCGGCCGGACGGCGGACAAGGTCACCTTCTCCATGCTGATGATCGGGCTGGTTTTCCTTCTTTTCTCCCTGCTGGCCCTTCATTACTTTCCCCGCTACATCGCCCAGCCCATCCAGTTGCTGACGGCCAGCATCCGACAGGTCGCCCGCAAGGATTACAACCAGCGGGTGGACATCCGGCGGGGGGACGAATTCGGCGAGCTGGCCCGTTCCTTCAATTGGATGGCCCAGAAACTTGCGGAATATGACAACATCAACCTCGCAAACATCATCAGCGAAAAACGCCGGACCGAAACCATCGTCCGTCGGATGAACGACGCCATCATCGGCCTGGACGACCAACGCAACATACTCTTCGCCAATCCCCCCGCTCTCGCGCTCACCGGGTTGCAGGACACCGACCTGATCGGCCGGCCGGCCGCCGAACTCACCCTGCACAACCAGCCCTTGCAAACCATCCTGCAGGAAGTCCTGACGACGGATGTTCACGGCAGCCAGGCCTTCCAATCCATCCGGATCGAAAAGGACGGACGGCCCTTGTATTTCAACAAGGACATCCTGCGCATCGAGGCCCAACCAGGGGAAGAAGCCGGTGCCCCGGCCACCATGGGATTCATCATCATCCTCAAGAATGTGACGGAACTGAAGGAACAAGACCTCGCCAAGACCAATTTCCTCGCGACACTGTCTCATGAACTCAAAACACCGATTGCCGCCATGGACATGAGCGTGAACCTGCTGGAGGACGCCAGGCTGGGCACACTCAATGAAGAACAACGACAATTGACCCGCACCATCCGCCAGAATATCGGCCGCATCCTGAAAATGGTGAACGAGATACTCGACATCTCCCGCATCGAAACCGGCAAGCTGCAATTGGAGACGGAACGCTTCCCGCCAGCGGAAGTCGTGGCCCGCGCATTGGAAAGCATCGGCACTTTCCTGCCCGAGAAGCAGCTCACCGTCCGGCAACATATCGACCAGGACCTCCCCCTGCTGTCTATGGATGTGCACAAGACGGGCGCCGTCCTGGTGAACTTCCTGACCAATGCCATCCGACACAGCCCGCCGGAAGGCCATATCGATGTCCGGGTAGCCCGACAGGCGCAATCCGTCTGCTTTTCCGTCCGGGACGAAGGCCCCGGTATCCCTGCGGAAGACCAGCGGAAGCTTTTCCAGCCCTACCGCCGTACCGCTGGCGACAAGACCATTGGAACCGGCCTCGGCCTGGCCATTTCCAAAGAGTTCGTAGAGGCCCAAGGCGGTAGGATCTGGGTCGATAGCAGCCCCGGCGAAGGGAGCCTGTTCTGTTTCGCCCTCCCGGTCGCCTGACCACCCGGTCCGTGCTCCGCAGCCGGAAAGCCGCGCTTTTCGGGTGCAAATCAAATGGTCGGTTCCGCTTGGAGCTGAGTTGATGCCCGAGGTCGCGGCCGAAGCGGTGACGGCATGGCGGATTCCTTGTTCAAGGAAGGTCCCTGCTCCCCGCTTAGTGGGGATGCTGGTAAGGAATTTTTAGAATTAGACAAATGATTGTTTTTTTTATAATTTTTTGATTGACCGTATGTTGGAAATTTGTTCGCCTCTTAATGATGAGGATTTTGGTCCCCATTTCGCTAAGAGGGGCACGCGGCGCTGGGCTCGGGTGTTGAAGAGAGGAAGGGGATTCGCTTGCGGGGAAAGCCGGTCTGCTGAGCATTTGTAACCCGACAGTATGGTTTACGCCGCGCTTTTCAGCGGACGGCTTTGACAAATCGATGCATCTTCCTACTTTTGCGCCGCTTTCGGAAAATGGGGGTCGCCGGAACGATACCGGCCGTTACCGTCCACTTGTTTAGTTTCGAGCCTGCCGGAAAGGCGCCGCACCGTTCCGACGTCCTGTCTGCCCAAACAACCGGTTTCCGTCCTCACATCGTCGGCGGAAACCGAAGCCCGTTCATCCCGATTCCGGGCAAGGTTCCCGTCAACCGTCGGCCAAACCCTTGTACCTTGGAGCAAGTTGAATTCAAAGACCTTGGGTGCATACCGTACGAAGCGGCATGGAAACACCAACAGACCTTGTTGGAAGACCTCATCCGCACCAAACGGCACAACCGGGCCGACAAGCTGCCGGCTGCCGAACGGCTGCCGACACGCCATCACCTGCTCTTCTGCGAACATACGCCTGTCTTCACCCTGGGCCGCAGCGGCGCAGCAGACCATCTCCTGCTCGACGAGGAAGGCCTCCGGGAAAAAGGCATCGAATTCTTCCGCATCAACCGTGGCGGGGACATCACCTTCCACGGACCCGGCCAGCTTGTCGGCTACCCCATCCTGGACCTGGACCGTTTCTCGCCGGACGTACACCGATATGTGCGCCAACTCGAGGAAGCCGTCATCCGGACCTTGGCCGGATATGGGATCGACAGCTGCCGCATGGATGCCCACACCGGCGTATGGCTCCCGGCGAAAGGTTGGCTTCCGGCACGGAAAATCTGCGCCATCGGCGTACACCTGAGCCGTTGGGTCACCATGCACGGCTTCGCCTTCAACATCAATACGGACCTGGATTATTTCCGCCATATCATCCCTTGCGGAATCCGGGACCAGGACAAGGATGTCACCTCGCTCGCCCGGGAACTGGGCGGCCCCGTTCCGATGGAGGAGGTCAAGCGGGTCCTCCGACACCAGCTGGCCGAGCTGTTCGGGTTCGAATATGTATGACAGCCTCCCGGCTACCGGAACGTCGGGAATGATGGAACAGGAAATTGCTGGTACATCTTTTTCACAGGCTCGGGAAAGGAAAAAATCACGGCCGAAACGCCGTGCCACCCTGTCCGACAAGCGTTGATTCCTTCGGACAACCTGGCCGCCCAAAAGCATTTGTATCCATGAAAAAAGACATTCCACAGCACAAGGTCGAACATTTCGCCATCGCGGTCGTTCCCCGGGAAGACCAACGCACGGAGGACCAGGAACTCTGGGACGTTTGGGTCATCAACCTGCGGGAACAACCCATCGAGAACGTACTGGTCAGCTCCCGCGGCTATGGGGAGATCGAAGGGGAGGCGATGAAAACCACCACCCTGCGGCACTTTTTCAACAAAATCGGGGCACATGAAGCGCAACTGCTCGAGCCGATCCAGTGCAACCTGTTTGACATCGCCAACGAATACTGGGTTTCCTTCACGCATGGAGGCTATATGTACGACAAAAGATATGTGTTCGTACAAGGCAGCATCACCCCGGACAATTTCACCCGCGTCCCCTTGCTGGAAAGGCAAGGGGTCATGATCCGTTGACCGCAGGGATCCACCGGGCGCTCGTCCCGTACGGCCTGCAGCGCGGCATGCCAGGCAACATCCTATCCGATATGAAACCGAAGAAAGTCAGTGAATCGATGACCACCATGACCGAGATGGTGATGCCGAACGATACCAATCCTTTGGGCAACCTCATGGGCGGTAACCTCATGCGTTGGATGGATGTCGCTGCCGGCATCTGTGCCGGCAAGCACTGTGAGGCCCATGTGGTCACGGCCTCGGTGGACAATGTCTCCTTCCAACGCCCGATTCCGCTGGGGGAGATCGTCACCCTCCATGCCCGGGTGACCCGCTCGTTCCATACCTCGGTGGAGATCTTTGTGGAAGTGTTTGCCTGTGACATCAAGGGAGGGAACCCCCGGAAATGCAACCATGCCTATTTCACCTTCGTCGGACTGGACGACGAGACGAAACGGCCCAAGACCATTCCTGCCGTCATTCCCCTGACCGGGGAGGAGCAGCAGCTGTTCGACAGCGCCATTCGGCGGCGGGAGCTTCGGTTGGTGCTGGGCGGCAGGATGAAAGCCGAACAGGCCTCCGAACTCCGGGCGCTGTTCGCATCCTTCGAGCGCTAGACCCTCCGGCCCGTCCGCTCACATCCGCAGGAACACGATGAACAGCAGCCCCATCAGTACCAGGGCGACCACCGCGACGGTGAAGAGGAACTTACGGGAATCCTGTCGGTCCTGCAGGGCCGACTGTTGTTTTTTGCGCTTCGCCATTTGATTGGATGTTGTTGGTGAACGGAAAGGCTGGCCGGCCTTTCAGAAAAGGCTGACATAGCCGAAATGAACCTTGGGGTTCCGCCATTGCCAGGTACCGCCGGATGGCTGTCCGACCGCCATACCCAGGCCGAACACCCCGGCGGCGGTATCCAACGTCAACCCGGCCCCGACACTAGGCCAACGCCCGAACGACGCAGGCGCCCCGCTTCGGCGGTCTTCCGTGTAGCCATAGTCCCCGAACAGGTAGAACCAGGAATTTTGCCCTGTCAACAGCCTGTATTCCAAACTGAATACCCCGAACAAGGTAGCGAAAATGCTCTCCTCATCAAAGCCTCGCAGCAAATTATTACCACCGATCCGATATTGTTCGTTCCGATACAAGGGCGAGCCGGAGAGTAGGGTTCCGGCCCGAAACGAGCACCGCAGGGTGCTGCGGACATACAAAGGCAGGTAGGCTTCCGACCGGATTTCGGCCGTGTACCGGGCAGTACGGAGAACCAGGCTGTCATAGAAGTCCGCAGCCGCACCGAGGATGGCGGGATTCCGCCGAACCTGCCGGATGCCGGCACTGGCCCTGACCCAGACGGACCAACCGCTCCGCGGATTGAATCGGTAGTCGAGCTGCTGCCATTGGGCCTCCAGCCCATAGGCGGATATGCCGACATCCAGTTGGGAAGGGAAGCGGCCCTGCCGGATGGCTGCGGTGTCCACAGCCAGCAGACGGGATTGTGTCCGGTTCCAGAAACCTTTGAGGTAGTTTCCGCCTTCCAACAGATACTGGACACCCGTCTCGCTGATGATATCCGTATAAGTACTGTCGCGCTTGTATTGGTTGAAGCGGAGATCCAGGCCGAAGGGCATATCCAGCAGGTAGGGGTAGGCGAAGGCGAGGTCCAGGCGCTGGGTTTGGGGACGCAGCCGCTCGAAAGCGATGTAAATCCGTTCCCCTTTGCCAAAGGGATTCTGAAAGTCGGCTTTGAAGTTTCCGGTGACGAGCAACGCGGTTTCAGGTCGGTTGTTGTCCGGCAGCACACCCAGGAGGAAATCGAGTCGGCTCGCTTGTCTCCGTGTCAGGTACAGCTGCAGGTTGGCCTGGTCTTCCCAGAAAGTGACCGTAGCGCTGCGCTGTTCCTGCAGGAAGGGGAGTTCCCGCAACCGGTCTCGGGTACGGCGTACTTTCTCCCGGCTGTAAGGCGCACCCTGTCTGATGCCGAGATAGCGTTGCAGATATCGGACGGAAATATCGACGTCGCCACTGACCGTCAGGCTGTCGAAGAACATCGGCCGGCCGGCGTCAAGGTACAACCCGGCGGATAATCCGCCGTCCGCGTCGATGTCGAGGCTGTCCAGCCGAACGATCGCGAACGGATACCCGTTGTTTTCGGCTTCCGCCAACAGATTTTCCTGCAGGCGACGCAAGCCGGTCCGGTCGAACGGCCGGTCGCGGAAGGTCCGTTCCCGGTAGCCGGCGGCGGACAGGAAATCGGACCCGACATTACCGTTTCGCAGGTTGACCCAACGGAACTGCGGCCCCCGGTACAGCCAGGCATGCAGGATGCTGTCTTCCCAAGCCATCGAGTCCACCGATGCCAGCAGCCAGCCCTCCACCTGCAGCTGCGTCCGGTATGCCTGCACATGCTCCTCCAGGAGGCGGGGGTCGGCGGCTTGGTCCGACGGACTGGTTGGCCGGATTCCGGCAACCGTGTCCACCGGGTGCCACCGCACCTGGTATGCGGGCTGCGCCCAAGCTGCCACCGCCGCCAGGACCAGGCCCCACACCCATGGCCAACGGGCTCGCCGCCCTACCCTGTCAATGGAGTTTTTCCTGCGCATAAGCATCTTCCGCCCGCAACCCACCACCCCGGAATCCGCGGATGTCCCACAAAAGCACCGATGGTCGGCTTACAGGCAACATTTTGATAGCGAAAGACGGGGTGTTGGTTGTTGATTTCCTGCCATGGATTCGGGCAGACGCCCCACCTCCCTCCGACGGCATGGTCGCTGTCCACTGTTTTTATTTACTTTGCAAGGCCCGGAACAGCTGGTCGGCACATGGTTAGACCTCGCGAATACCAGCTGCCTCCCTCACAAACCATTAACCGGAAAATACCCGGTCCTATTTTTCACCAATCAAAATCTTTCCGCCATGGGCAACCATCCATTGAGCAAGTACATGCGTACCTTCCACCGCTATCTCGGCTTTTTTCTGGCCGGCGTCATGGCCATGTACGCCGTCAGCGGCATTGTGCTGATTTTCCGGAAAACCGATTTCCTGAAAAAGGAGAAGGTGGTGGAACGGACCCTGCCCAAAGACATCCCCGCCGATGCAATCGGCCGGGAACTGGGAATCCGTGACTTCCGGGTCGACCGCACCGAAGGAGACCGCATCCACTTCGCACAAGGAACCTTCGACCGCAGCACCGGTACGGCCCGGCTCCAGGTCAAGGAACTGCCCACCCTGCTGGAAAAGATGACCAAGCTCCACAAGGCGACGACGGAGAGCCCGCTGTATTTTCTCAACATCTTTTTCGGGGCCTCGCTTTTTTTCTTCGTCCTGTCCTCCTTCTGGATGTTCACCCCTTCCAGCCGCATTTTCCGAAAAGGCATGTACTTCACCATCGGCGGCATCGTGCTGGTCCTGCTCATGCTGCTGGTCTGACCCGACGGCCGGACGGATTCCCCCCGGAACCAACATTAGACTTGTTGCGACGGGGTCATCAAAAGGTCAAAATAGCTCTTTTTTCCCACTTCGCTGCCCCATCGCAACAGGTCTATTCACCAGATACCCCTGGCCATAGTGACGGCGACGAGAACCATACCGGACAGCAGCACGAGTTCCGCGATAGACAGTCCGCGGATTAGGGCAGCCGGCGAAAAGTCCGGTGCCAAGCCCTTGCGGAGTCGTATCCGCCAGCGGACGAGCACGACCATAGGGTAAAGCTCACAGGCGAACACCGCCCCGAACAGTCCCATTTTCACCCAAAAAGCGGTGCTGTCCAAGTAATAGGCCGTTCCTTTCTCCAATCCGCCGAAGGCCCGCCACAATCCGGTTCCGATCCAAAGCAGGGCGGCCAACCCGTACATGTTATCCGCAAAGAATACTGCCGGCAGATCCGCTGTTTTCGGTAAACGGGCCAACTGGTAGGCCCGCATCCAAAGGAATCCGTAACCGATTCCCAGGGTGAGCAGGTGCAGGGCGGCGATGAAATGAGACAAGGTCATTTTTTTGTTTTCAATGTAGACAAAACGGCCGAGATTCTTTTTATGTATCCCTCTTTTTGCCGAGGCACCACCAAATTGTCGGACCTGTGGTAGACGGGCGCATGCGATTTCGCGGCCAAGGCGGACGTTTCGATTTGCGCTGGTGGCTGTTTCCCCGGTTCGCAGGGAGAGCTGACCTGCACGGATTCGTTGTTGAGGAGGCCTTGCTCCCCGCTTCGCGGGGAGGGAGCCAAGGGGGACGGGCGATGGATTGGCAGCCTTTGGCTTTCCATCTTCCGGATGGCTGGCCGCCATGGGTCATTATCATGCCGGCACAATGACATTCTTCATCGTGTCGAGTATCGCACCGGTCCTATTTTAGGGTCCTATCACCGGATTCGTTGGCGCAGGTAAAAATACATTGTGACGTGCCGGCAGCGAATGGGTGCCGATTAGAATACTTACAACACGTCTGTTTATGAAAAAGCTGCTATTTTTCATGGCCATGAGTTGGCTGGGGGTGACAACTGCCCGCGCACAATCGGGACAGAAAGCCTTTCTGCTGGGTGGTTCCGCTGCCATCCTGCGGGCGGAGGGCAATCATTCGGGGCTGGTTTTCCAGCAGGCCAGTCCTTCCGTCGGACGGGATTCGGACGATGGATCCACGATGTTGCAATTCAACCTGTCGCCGCGCTTGGGTTATGACTTCGGCCGGGGGCTGGCGGCCGGTGTCAAAGCGGATATCGCCTATGCCCGGCTAC
>JBEAQU010000048.1:0-156121 GCA_041163745.1 Bacteroidota bacterium | reverse complement strand
ACAAAAAAATTCCCTTCATTCGCAAAATATATCGTAAAATTATCGTCCTGGTCTATCCCGCGAAGCGGGAGGGCGATTCCATCATCCCATTGGGAATACATTGAATCACCCGCGGCTTCATCGAAGCGGCGGCAACAACGGCAAGACCATGTCAACAACACGGACCGAAACCCTGCAAGGTGCCGGCGTCCAGCCGGAATTGGCACACGACGAATACTTCCGCCGGCTGCGGGAGACAGAATACACCCGGCTCGACGCGCAGGGCCAGGTGTACCTCGACTACACCGGTGGCAACCTGTACGCCGCCAGCCAGTTGGAGCGGCACCTGACCCAGCTGGCCGGCGGCGTCTTCGGCAACCCGCACTCCACCAACCCCACCTCGCAACGGTCCACCCGGCTCGTGCAGGAAGCCAGGGATGCGGTGCTGAAGTTCTTCCGTGCCGAAGCCGACTATGACTGTATCTTCACCCAGAACGCCTCCGGTGCCCTCAAGATCGTGGGGGAGAGTTATCCTTTCCAGTCGGAAGGCCGTTTCCTGTTGTTCTCCGACAACCACAATTCCGTCAACGGCATCCGGGAATACTGCGTCCGTCGCGGCGGCTCCTTCGAATATGTCCCGATGAACTACGAGGACCTCACCGTTTCCGAGCCTGCCCTGCGGGAAAAGCTGGCTCGCCCCGGCGGCGCCAACAAACTTTTCGCCTTCCCGGCACAGTCCAACGTCTCCGGGGTCAAGCACAGCCTCGACTGGATTCCCCAGGCGCAGGAGCAAGGCTGGGACGTGCTCCTGGACGCCGCCGCCTTCGTACCTTCCAGCCGTCTCGATTTGTCCAGGCATCGGCCCGATTTCGTATCCGTCTCCTTTTACAAGATCTTCGGCTATCCCACCGGGCTGGGCTGCCTCCTGGTCCGCCGTGCCGCGTTCGATAAGCTGGAGAAACCCTGGTTCGCCGGCGGGACGGTCACCCTGGCTTCCGTCCTGGCACCGTATCATTTCCTGGCGGACAATTACGAGCGCTTCGAGGACGGCACCATCGACTATCTCAACATTCCCGCCCTTGGCATAGGGCTTTCGTTCATGGAAACCGTCGGTATGGAGCGCCTGCAGGAGCGGGTGCAATCTCTTTCCCTGTACCTGTACCACCGGCTCCGCGACCTGCGGCACGACAACGGGGAGCCGCAGGTCGACATCTTCGGCCCCGCCGAACGCCGGGACGCGGGCGGCACGATGATCATGGCTTTTCGTAACCCGGACGGAACCAAGATCCGGTTCGAGCGCATAGAATCCCTGGCCAACGAGCGGAAAATCTCCATCCGCTCCGGATGTTTCTGCAACCCAGGACTGGACGAAACGAACAACTGCCTCACCGCCGCCGAGCTGACCCAATACTTCTCCAGCCGTTCCGCCGGGAATTATTGGGATATGATCCGGTTCATCAACAAGATGCGCGGCGCCACCCGGGTGTCCGTCGGCATCGCCACGACCCGCGGGGACCTCGACGCCTTCCTCGATTTCGTCGGGAGCCTGCGCAACAAGACCTTCGCACCGGAAGGCGGCGCCATAGCCGGCTGACCCGCCGCCTCGCCCGCTCAATCCCCGTCGGCGGACGCCATCGGCTCCCCGACTCCTCTTCCCTTCCCTCGCGCGTAATCGGAAGGGGAGACCTGGAAGACTTCCTTGAAGCATTTGCTGAAGTACTTCGGCGTTTGGAACCCAGTGCTGTAACAGATTTCGGACACGGACAGCACGTTCTGCCGCAACAGTTGGGCAGCCCTTTTCAACCGGATCATCCGGATGAACTCGTTCGGCGTGTAATCGGTCAGGGCGGGAATCTTCCGGTACAAGACCGGCCGGCTCATCCCGATCTCCTGGGCGAAGCGGTTCACATCGAAGCCGGAATCGTCCATGTGTCTTTCCACGATGGCGATGGCCTTGCGCAAGAGTTCCTCATCGGGTGTGGTGAGGGTCACTTCCCGCGGTTCCAGCCGCAGTTGGCTGCCGAAGCGCTCGCGCAGCCGCCGCCGGGAATCGATCAGGTTTTTCACCCGCAGCAGCAGGATGCCCGGACTGAAAGGCTTGGTGATGTAATCGTCGGCGCCGGTCTCGAGCCCTTCCGCCCGGAACACCAGGGACGTCCGGGCGGTCAGCAGGATCACCGGGATATGACTGGTCTTGATGTCCGTCTTGAGCCGGCGACAGAGCTCCATCCCGTCCATTTCCGGCATCATGATATCGGAGACGACCAGGTCCGGTAGATGCTGCAGCGCCAGCGACAGTCCTTCCGCTCCGTGGGCGGCGGAGAGCAGCCGGTAGGTGGTGCGGAAGATGTCCTCCAGATACTGGCGCACATCGGGGTTGTCTTCCACGATGAGCAGGCAGGGCGCCTCCGCTCCGGCGGATGCCGTGCTGCGGAGGCTGTCCCGCTCGGCAGGCAATTGGTAATGCTGGGCGTCCTCCCCGCTGCGGAAATCGGTGGCGAACTGGTCCTCCGTGAAATGGTCCTTGCCAGGGCGGAACGAAACCCGGAACGTCGTCAGCCCGCCCGGAGGGCTTTCCACCGAGATGGTGCCGCCATGAAGCTCCACCAGTCCTTTGGTCAGCGCCAGTCCGATGCCGCTGCCCAGGTAGCTGCCGGAGTATTCCCGGTCGAATTTGTAGAAGCGGTCGAAGACGAAGGGAAGGTCTTCCGCCGGAATCGGGTCTCCGTCGTTCTCGACGGCCAGCTCCACACCGGCCGGACCGGCGGAGGTACGTACCCGGACCAGGCCGCCGTCGGGAACGAACTTGAGGGCGTTGGACAACAGATTGTACAGGATGATCTCCATCTGTTGCGGGTCGAACCACAGGGGGATGGCCGGTATCATGTCCTCGCATTGGAACCGCACCTGTTTCCGTTGGGCGAATTCCTGGAAGGAAAGACAGATTTCCCGGACGAACTTGACCAGGTCGGCTTTGACGACCTTGAGCCGGGTATGGCCTGTTTCCTGTTTGCGGAAGTCGAGCAGCTGGTTGATCAGCAGGGCGAGCCGGTTGGCATTGGTCCGCATGGTCTGCAGCTGGTTACGGACGGTCACATCGGTGATGTTGGCGGCGATGAGTTGCTCCAGCGGACCGAGTATCAGGGTCAGCGGGGTCCGGATCTCATGGGAGATGTTGGTGAAGAACCGTAGTTTCATCTCGTTCATTTCCCGGGCTTGTGTCCGTTCCATGCGCTCGAGCCGAAGTTCGTTCAGGAGCCGGAGGCGGGCCATGGTATAGACCCGGAGTCCGTACCCCAGTCAGATGAGCAGGAGCAGATAGGCGGCGTAGGCCCAGGGTGTCTTCCAGGGGGCGGTGAGGACCTGCACGCGCACCTGGGCGGCGGGGCCGCTCCAGGAGCCGTCCTCGTGGGTGGCCCGCACTTGAAACCGGTAGGTGCCCGCGTCGAGGTTGGCATAGGGAGCGTATCGCCGGCTGGCGTCGGTATGCTGCCATTGTCCGTCCACGCCCTCGAGGCGGTAGGCATAGCGCACTTTGTCGGAGCGGGCGAAATCCAGGGAGGCGAATTCGAAGGCGAAGGCATCGATGGAGTAGGGTATGACGATGTCGGCGGTTTCGCTGACGGAGGTTGGCAGCACGAGTTGGTCGCGGATGATTTCACCGGGATGGACGGAACGGTTGAAGATTTTCAGGTCCGTGAGCAGACAGGCGGCATCGGCATCGGGGCGTTGGGTGAGCCGGGAGGGATCGAAGACATGAAAGCCGTTGGTGCCACCGAAATAGAGTTGCCCGTCGGAAGCCAGGGCGGAGGAACCAAGGTTGAAGGCCGCTTGGATGCCGTCATCGGTTCCGAAGTTGGTGAAGGTTCCGGATGTCGGCCGGAACAGGCCGATGCCATCCAGGGTGCTGATCCAGAGGCGCCCCTGCGGGTCTTCCTCGATGCTTTTGACCACGTCGTTGGGCAGTCCGTCGCGTTCCCGGACGGCATGGAAGGATTCCGTAAGGCGGTCGAAGCGGTTGAGGCCGCCGCCGAAGGTTCCGATCCAGAGGGTTCCGGACCGGGGTGATTCGAAGATGGCGGTGATGATGTCGCTGCTGATGGCGGTGGAGTCGCCGGGAATCTTCTTGTAAGAAACGAAGGTGCCGGAGGCGGGATTGTACCGGTTGAGGCCGCCGCCGTAGGTGCCGATCCAGAGGAACCCCGAGCGGTCTTCGTGCAGTACGCGGACATCGTTGCTTTGGAGGCTGTTCGGGTCGAGGGGTACGCTGGGGAAGTGTCGGAACTCGCCGGTCCGGCCGTCCCGGCAGTTCAGGCCGCCGTCGGCCGTCCCGACCCAGAGGTTGCCGCGGATATCTTCGCAGAGGGCCCAGACGGAATGGCCGTAGAGGCGGGTGTCGCCGGAAGGGGAGCGGTTGTGCGGCTGGAAGGTGCCGCTGCGGCGGTCGAAGGACAGGAGGCCGCCGCCGTCCGTTCCGATCCACAGCCGGCCCTCCTTGTCTTCGAGGATGGCCTGAACGTTGCCGCTGCCGGGATAGTGTGTGAAATTCCCGCCGACCGGATCAAAGCGGCTGAGGCCGCCGCCGTAGGTGCCGATCCAGATCGCTTTGTTGCGGTCTTCATAGATGACCTTGACAAGGTGGCCGTGCAGGGTGGCGGCTTGACTTTCGATGGGATAGTAATGGCGGGTCTTCTGCTTCTGAGGATCTATCCAGCTAAGGCCTTTGATGACGAAACCGATCCAGATGATACCGGAGCGGTCTTGGTACAGGGTATTGATCAGGTTGCCGTTGATGGAGAAGGGGTCGCCGGCGCTGTGCAGGAAATGGCGGAAGCGGCCGCTGCGGCGGTCGAGCAGGTTGAGGCCGCCGCCGTTGGTGGCTATCCAGAGCCGGCCCTGGTCATCTTCGAGGATATCGGAGACGTGGTCATGGCTGAGACCATCCGGATGGCGTTTGTCGTGCAGATACCGGGTGAAGAGACCGGTGGCGGGATCCAGGCAGTTGAGGCCGTTGAACTCCGTACCGACCCATAACTTGCCGGCGTCATCTTCGAAGATGGCCTTGACGGAATTGTTGCTGAGGCTGTTGGCTTGGTCTGGCCGGTGTCGGAAATGCCGGAAGCGGGGTAGGGAGTCGGGAAGGGTCCGCAGGTCGAGCCTGTCCAGTCCGGCAGTGCCGGTACCGATCCAGAGCTGGTTGTCGGAACCGAGCCGCAGGGTCCAGATATTGTCGCTGCCGAGGCTGTTAGGGTCAGCGGGATCGTGTTGGAAACGGGTGATCCGGGGATGTCGAGGGTCATCGGTCGGAAAATGGAGGCGGTTGAGTCCTTTGCCCAGGGTGGCGGCCCATATGTTGCCGTCGGGATCTTCGGCGATGGAATAGACCCGGTTGCCGCTCAGGCTGTTGGGGTCGGCGGGGTCGTGTTGGTAGGAATCGAAGCGTTCGAGACCGGGGTCGAAGCGGCAGATTCCGCCGCCGTCGGTTCCGATCCAGAGTTGTCCCTGTCGGTCCTGGTGGATGGCCTTGACAATGTTGCTGCTGATGCTGTGGGGCAGGTCGGGGTCGTGTTGGTACAACTTGAAGGCATAGCCGTCATAGCGGGCCAGTCCGGTCTCCATCCCCAACCAAAGGAATCCCTGCCGGTCCTGCAGCAGACAGAAGATATGGTCCTGCGGAAGTCCGTTGTGGCTGGTCATCCGGTCGAACTTGATGGGGCCTGCCTGGCTGTAGCCCTGCCGGAGGAGGAGGGAGAGCCATACCAAACCGGCGGCGAAGAAGCGAAGTGTTTGTCTTGTCGTCATGCGAAAGTCGCGCTGGAGGGGATGGCGGCGGCGGTTCTTGTTCCGATGATCCCCGGTTCATTCGGTCGGGCGAGGAAGGGGAGGACCGGGTTGCGGACCGGCCGTCTGACGCAACAAAGTACAAAAATCCTACTGGTTTCCCGGGATGTGGGCGGAAAAAGGGGCGAGCGGGAGTCCGGCGCTGTTGGTCACGTTGTTGTCCGGAAACGGAGCCCAGGCGTATTTAACCAGGCAGGGCAGCATGCCCTCGGGTAATCCGATACGGATGAGATTTCCCTCGAGGCGGACGGAAGCGGGTTCGTATATCGTTTCCCGCCGTCCTTGGTCCGTGAATCCCTGCAGGACGAATCCGCGGGGCGGCAAGCCGTCGGAGGTCCGGAGTCCCTCATAGGCATAGTTTGTCCGGAGCAGCAGTTCCGGCCCGTTCAGCGGCCAGTCGGCCGACAGGAGCGCGGGGCTTTCCGCCGGCAGGTCGAACTGGTAGGTCCTTGCCAGGGCGAGCTGAGCCAGGCGATGGCCGACCGCTAGTTTTTCACGCGGATGCACATCGGTGGGATGGCCCAGGTCGATGGTGACCACCCGTCCGGTGTGGGGCAGGGCCAGGCCTTGGTCCTGTGCGGCCCGGAAGGCCGCCCATTGGCTGCGGTTTCCGATACGGGGCAGCTGGACGAACAGGAAGGGGAGGTCGGAGCCCAGTGTCTGTCGCCAGCTCCGGACCAACAGTTCCATCAGGGCGGGATAGGAAGCGGGGTCGGTGGCGTTCGATTCCCCCTGATACCAGATGACGCCGCGGAAAGGCAGCGGAGCCAGCGGCCGGACAGCGGCTTCGAACAGATATCCCGGTGCGAAAGGATGACCAGGCGGGCTGCCATCCGGTCCGGGGAACGCCCCGCCCCAGTTTTCCCTGGCGCGTACCGCCAGCCAGGGGTGCAGGAAACCGGCGTCGAGCCAGGTTTTTCCGGGTGGGGGCAGGACAAGCGCCCGGAAGTCCGGATGGCTGGCCAGGGCTTCCCGGCTGACCCATGCCTGTGCCGGGGAGCCTCCCACCGCTTGCTGGACCAGGCCGATCGGAATTTCCAGCGAATCGTGCAGGCTGCGACCGAAGAAGTAGCCGACCCCGGAAAAATCGGACGCTGTTTCCGGGGTGCAGGGCTGCCAGACCGGCGGGTGGAAGAAGTCGCCGGCTGTGAAGGCCGCCAGTTCTTCCGCCGTATACGGCTCGGCGTAGGTGCTGTGGCGCTTGCGGAACCGCAGCAAACGGATCCGGCCGCTGCCGGCCGACGGAAGGGCTTGTGCCGCCTCCGCCGTCCGGGACAGGGGCCATTCCATGTTCGACTGGCCGCTGCAAAGCCAGACGTCGCCGATGAGGATGTCCTGCAGGCGGATGGTGTCCCCTGCGGAGGCACAGGTGAGATCGAAAGGCCCTCCCGCCGGCAGCGGTGGCAGCTGGACAGACCAGTGGCCTTGTGCGTCTGCGGTGGCGGTATACGATCCGTCGTGAAAATGCAGGGACACTTCCCCGAAAGGAGCTGCGGAACCCCGGATGGGGATGCTTGTCTCGCGCTGCAGGACCATATGGTCGCCCAGGAAGGGAGGCAGCAGCAACTGGGCACCGAGGAAGGTGCAGGGCAGGAAGAGGACGACCCACGCAAGGGCTTGGCGGCGGAGCGATGTCGGCATGTCGGTACGGTTGGAAGCGGCGGGAAGCCGGTCTGCAAGATAAGCATCCCGCCAGAAGGAAAGGGGGCCGGTGAGGGCCCCCTTTCATGGAAATATTTGAAGTATGAAACAGAAAAAACATCACAGCGGAAGGAACCGGTCCGCCCAGGGTCAGTTGTAGCCCGGGGTTTGGGTCAGGTTCGGGTTCAGGGCCAGGGTATTCTGGGAGATCGGCCAGAGAATGGGTTGTTCGTTTTCACGGCCGACGAGGTTGGGAACCAGTTCGTAGGCTTTGTCGTTGCGCACCAGGTCCCACCAGCGTTTACCTTCGAAGGCGAATTCGACGGACCGTTCCAGGAGGATGGCGTCGTCCACTTCCGCTTGCGAGGTGCCGCCCATGTAATCGCCGATGCCGGCGTTGTTGCGGTTGAGGTTCAGGTCGGCGAGGGCTTCGTCGGTGCGGCCCAGGGCGTTCAGGATTTCCGCCCGCATCAGCAGGGCGTCTGCGTAGCGGTAGATTTTGTAGTCGTCGGTATACTCATTGGCTTCGATGCCGGGATCGCCGATGAATTTGACCAGGTGTTTCCGGATGTCGCCGTTGAAATCGTAGTCCTGATAAGTGATGCCCCTGCGCAGGTCTTCCTCGCCGTTGCCGAGGGCCGCATTGGCGGCGAACTGGTCGGCCAGGACCTGGGTGGGCGCGTAGAAGCGGGCACCGGAGACCATCCGGGGAATCCGCTCCTTGGCTTCCTCCGGAATGGAGACATAATTCTGGATCTGCAGCATGTAGACGCTGTACCAGGGTGTGCCGCCGGGTTCGATGAGGTCACGGAAGAGGGAGAAGATGTCCGAACCTGTGGCGCTGGTGGTCCGGAACAAGGTGCCGAACGGCAGCAGCTGCAGGTTGGGATGCCCGATGACCTGGTTGACCGCCTCGAGTGCCGTGTTCAGGTCGGCGCTGCCGCCGCCCGACTGTTTGGCGGTCCAGAGGTATACGTCCGTCTGGAGGGTGAGGGCGGCCGGTCGGGAGACGGCATATCGGTTGGTGATGGCATCACCGGGAAACAGGCGCAGGGAAGCCTCCATGTCGGCCTTGATCTGGGAGAAGATGGCAGTGGCCGGATCGCGCTGCAGGGGGACGATGCCTTCCTGGTCCGGGGAGAGGAACCCTTCGGTCAGCAGGGGGGCGTCCCCCCAGATGCGGACGATCTGGAAGTAGGTCCAGGCACGCACGAAGTAGGCCTGGGCGAGCAGGTCGTTCTTGCGGTCCTCATCGACGAACGCGATGTCCGGCACCAGGCGGAGGATGAGGTTGGCATCGTTGACCAGGCGGTAGAAGCCGCCCCAGTCGGTACCGCCCACATCATCCCGCAGGGTGTTGCGCATGACGTCGGAGCCGGTGCCGAGGTCCGTCTGTTCGGAGTGGTCGCCGCGCCAGTCACCATAGAGATACATGCCGTTGGCGATGCTGCGCATTTGGGAGTACATCCCGTTGACGGCGCTTTCGGCATCTTCCGGAGTCTGGAAGAAATTTTCGACGGAGAGGCTGCTGGGCGGAGTCAGCAGGAGGTCTTCGTCACAGGCGGTGATTCCCAACAGGGAGAACACCAGGAGAAGATATGAAAGATTTTTCATGATTGTCGTGGTTTGGATTGGAAAGGCGGCATTTGTCAGAAGCCGACGTTGAGGCCGAAGGAGAAGCTCTTGAAAAGGGGGTAAAGCCCCAGGTCGAGGGCGCCCACTTCGGGATTGTAGCCGCGGTAGCCGGTGAAATAATGCAGGTTTTGTCCGAGGAGATAGGCCTTGACGGAGCCGAGCCGCCATTTTTCGAGCAGGTCGGCGGGCAGGTTGTAGCTCAGCCGGACGGTCCGCAGGGCGAGGTAGTCTCCTTTTTCGGTGTAATGGCTGGAGGCCCTTTCGGCGAGTCCGCCGTCGGCGGTGGTGCTGCCGAAGCCGACCACATCGTGGTTGCGGGCATTGCCGAAGTCGAAGAAAACGAACCGGGGGATATCCGTGACATCGCCTTCCTGGTTCCAGGCCTGGAGGAGGTCGGCCGTACCGTTGATGTTCCCCTGGGAGTTGGAGTTCATCCGGGCGCGGTTGCTGTTGTAGATATGGTGGCCGAGGCCCATGTCCAGGAAGACATACAATTCCAGTCCTTTGTAGCGGATGGTGTTACCGAATCCGCCGACGATGTCGGGGGTGGCGTAGCCGAGCACCTGCAGGTCGTCGTTGTCGATGATCTTGTCGCCGTTGACATCCAGCCATTGGACGTCGCCGCCGACGCGGTTGCGATAGTCGATGCCGTTGCTGCCGGTGCGGTCGTTGGCGAAGGATACGAACTGGCCGTCGGCTTCCGCCTCCGCCGTGGTCGGATAGACCTGGACGAACTGGTAGCCGACTATCTGGCGCAGCGGTTCGCCTTCGGCAATCCCGCCGATACCGGATCCGTCGGAGCGTTCGTATCCGCCGATACGGTTCTTTTCGCGACCGTTGTCGGGCAGTTCGAGGACTTTGTTCCGGGTGAAGGAGATGTTGAAGTCGGTGGTCCAGGACAGGTCGCCGCCGCGGAGGTTATCCGTGGAGAGGGTCAGTTCGGTACCGGTGAATTCGACTTTTCCGATGTTTTCGGTGATGGAGCCGAAGCCGGAGGTGTTGGGCAGCGGCTTGCTGAACAGCAGGCCGGAGGTCACCTTGCGATAATAATCGGCGGAGAGGGTGATGCGGTCGCGGAACAGGCCGAGGTCGATGCCGACATCGGTCTGGGTGGTGGTTTCCCAGCCGAGGTTGGGGTTGGGCAGGGCGGTGGTACGGGCGGCGGCTTTGCCGTTGTAGGTGAGGGTGGGGTCGACGACGCCTTGGGACAGGAAGAATCGGTTGAGGTCGGAGGGGCTGCCGAAGTCGTTGTTGGCGGTTTGTCCCCAGCTGGCCCGCAGCTTCAGGTCGGAGACTTCCTCCACCGGAAAGAAAGATTCTTCGGAAATACGCCAGCCGAGCGAAGCGCTGGGGAAATAGCCGATGCGGTTGTCTGTGCCGAACCGGGAGGATCCGTCGCGGCGCAGGGTGGCGGACAGCAGGTAGCGCTGGTCGTAGTCGTAGGATACCCTGCCGAAATAGCCGATCAGCAGGTCCTGGGAACGGAAGGAAGTGGCGCCGTTGATGACGGGCGAAGCATTGAGGGTCTGGATGGCGTTGGTGGGGCCGCCCTGACCGGAAGCGGAGAAGGTCAGGTAGTTGGTGTTCAGGTTGGATGCGCCTACCATGGCGTTTAGGTTGTGTTGCCCGAAGCTTTTGAAATACCGCAGGGTCGCTTCGAACTGGCGGAGCCGGCTTTCGAAGGAGCTGAGGGAGGCGTCGCGGGCGGCGGTGATTTTGTTGGCCCGGACGAAGGCCTCGCGCAGGCTTTCCTCCACGAAATAGTTGACGCGGCCGGTGGCCACGAGGTTGTCCAGGATGTTGTACTGGATGGTTCCGCCGAGGTTGAGCTTGCTGCGGTCCTGGGTGTTGAGGAAGGTGGAGGCATACCATTCCGGGTTGGGCAGGCCGGCGCTGGAGCCGGGGGCGACCGTACCGTCCTCGTTGAAGCGGCGGGTGGTGGGCGCCAGCCTGGCCGCCCGGCCGAACAGGGTGCTGGTGCTGTACGGCTGGTCGGAGAAACTGTTGGTGTAGTTGACGTTGGTACCGATCTTGAGCTTCTTGGATACTTGGAAATCCACGTTCGACTGGAAGCTGAAGCGATTGTAGGAAGTGCCTTTGGCAATGCCTTCCTGGGACAGGTAGGCGGAGCCGAGGTAATAATGGAGCTTGTCCGTGCCGCCGTCGACGGACAGGTGTATGTTGTCGATGCGGGTGGTCCGGTAGGCGACATCCTGCCAGTCCACATCCTGGAAGATGAGGGTCTGGCCGGTGACGGGGTCGGTCATGGATTCATAGCCCGCCGGGACGGATTCCCCCGGGGCCAGGGCGCGCAGGGTGAAGTTGCCGTCCGGAACATTGCCGATGCCGGTGGCGTTGGCTCCGATGCCGAAGGCGCTGTTCTCATTGAGGAAGGAACGGGTGAGTCCGATACGTTCCAGTTCGATGTAATCCCGGCCGTTGAGCAGGTCGAGCCGGTTCTGCAAGGAGGACCAGGTGCTGCGATAGCTTGCGTTGAACCTGGCTTTGCCGGCACTGCCGGAGCGGGTGGTCACCAGGACGACCCCGTTGAAGGCGCGGGCACCGTAGATGGCGGTGGCGGAGGCATCCTTCAGGATTTCGATGGAAGCGACATCCTCTGGGTTGAAATCCTCGGCGGAGCGCTGCACCCCGTCGATGATGAAGAGCGGTTCGTTGTTGCCTTGCAGGGAGGAACCGCCCCGGATGCGGATGCTTGGCGAACTGCCCGGCTGCCCGGAGACCGTTTGCACACTGACTCCGGCGGCACGGCCTTGTATGACCCCTTCTAGGGAGGTGATCTGCAGGTCCTGGATTGCCTGTACATCCACGGATGCGATGGAGCTGGTCAGTAATTTCCGGGACTGTGTTCCGTATCCGATGACGACCACTTCCTCCATCTGGTTGATATCCTCGGCCAGCTGCACGTCGATGACGGTCCGCCCGTTCACGGGTATTTCCATTGTCAGGTAGCCGATGTAGGAAAAGACCAGGACGGCTTTGGCGTCGGCCACGTCGATGGCGTAGCGGCCGTTTTCGTCGGTGATGGTGCCGAGGGTGGTGTTTCGGATGGAGATGCTGACGCCGATCAGCGGCTGGCCGTCGTCGGCGGAGCTGACTTGCCCGGTGACGGCCAGAAGGGCCGGTTGCGGCCGGTTGTCGGCGAAGGTGCTGACGCTGCCCACCAACAGGAGGACCCATGTCAGCCACCAAGGGCAACCTCGACGGCTGTGCGTGGTTGGATAGTTGAATTGCATAAATCTGTTGTATTTGATGAAATGATTAGTGGTGCCGTGTGACCGGACAAAGGTGGGGAACGCCCGCCGATGGGAGGGTTGTGGATTGTTTCTATCAGGAGGGCTTGCTGTCTCGATGGATCCGGATTATCTCACGGCGGGGGTACGATCGTCTCTTTCCGGCCGCGGAAGCGGACAGCGCAGGGCATTTCCCATGGAAAAAAACATGCGGGATGGCCGGCATGGTAACGGCGGGTTTGAAATTCCCGGCGTATATTTCCCGACCGAATCCGGTCGTTCCGGTCCGCGCGGCAGGAACCGCCCGCATCTTGCCCGGCAGGGCGGATGACGAAAGAGACGATCTTGCCGCCTCTGTGAGACAAACAAGGACCCTGTCGAAAATAAGCACCCCAAAATGACATGATTCACCCCCTTCCCATTCCGTCGGACAGGCCACCTTTGACGCAGTTGCGGACGCAGGACCGGCGGGGTCCTGTCTGGTTTCCGCACTGCCCTGAAGCGGGCATAGCATCCAATTTCCAAACATGCAGATCTATCGAACCTATGCAGACTTGTACCGACGCAACCTGCTGGAGGATGTCATCCCTTTCTGGCAACGGTACTCCCCGGACCCGGACCATGGCGGCTATTTCACCTGCCTGGACCGCACCGGCAAGGTGTACGATACGGACAAGTTCGCCTGGCTGCAGGGAAGGCAGGCCTGGACATTCGCCATGTTGTACAACCGGTATGCGCAGCGGGAGGACTGGCTGCGGACGGCCCGCGCCGGCATCGAGTTCCTCAACCGTTGCGGACGGGATCCGGACGGCAGCTACTATTTTTCCCTTTCGCGGGAAGGACAAGCCCTGACGCAGGCACACAACATCTTCTCCGACTGCTTCGCCGCCATGGCGTTTCACGAATATGCCAAGGCGGGTCGTTGCGAGGCGTCCGCCGCCGCCGCCCTGGCCGCCTACCGCCGCTTCGAAGCCCGGCTGGACCACCCGAAGGGCCGTTTCGACAAGTCCACCGGGCACCGGCCCCTGTCGGCCTTCGGCCTTCCCATGATGATGGCTTACCTGACCTACGAGCTGGAACCCATCCTTCCCGGCGCGGCCGTGGTCGACCGATACGAGGCCTGCATCGATACCATTTTCCAACGCCATTTCGATCCGGACCGCGGCATCATCCGGGAATTTGTCGCACCCGACGGGACGTTCTCCGATACCTTCGACGGCCGCCTCGTCAATCCGGGTCATGGCATCGAAGCCATGTGGTTCCTGATGGACATCGCCTGCCGGCTCGACCGGCCGGATCTGGTCCGACAGGCCACCGATTGTTGTCTTTCCACCCTGGCATATGGCTGGGATGCCGCCCATGGCGGCATATTTTATTTCCTCGATGCCCACGGTGCGCCCCCTCAGCAGCTGGAATGGGACCAAAAGCTATGGTGGGTTCACCTGGAAGCCCTGGTGGCGCTCTCCCGTGCCTACCTGCTCACCCGCCGGGAAGATGTATGGGAATGGTACCGGAAGGTGCACGACTATACCTGGGCCCGTTTTCCCGATCCGGATGGGGGAGGGGAATGGTTCGGCTATCTCAACAGACAGGGAGAACCGCTATTGACACTCAAGGGCGGCAAATGGAAAGGCTGTTTCCATGTGCCGCGTGCCTTGTTCGAATGTTGGCGCAACTTCGAGGCGATCGCCGACGCCGATGAGGCTTCCTTTCCCGGAACGAACCGCTCCACACCATGAGACATTTCCTGTTCCTCCTCCTCCTGCTGTCGGTCTGTCCGTTCCGCTTTCTCTCGGGACAGGATGCCGGGACGACGACCCTCCGGTTCGATTGGGGGGAATTGCCCGCCTTGCCGCCGCCCCCGGGCACGGACCGACAACCCGGGTTGGCCGGCGCCTTCATCGGGGTGCACCAAGACGCCCTGCTGATTGCCGGTGGCGCCAATTTCCCCGACGGACCGGCTTGGGAAGGCGGGACAAAAGTCTTTCACGCCGATGTGTATGTTCTCCGTAAAACCGGCAAGGACCGATACGAATGGTCGACGGCAGGCCCTTTCCACCTGGCTCGGAAGATCGGCTACGGACTCAGCGTGCCGACCGCGGACGGCTTGGTCTGTATCGGCGGGGAGGACGGGTCGGATACTTTCGCGGATGTGTTCCGCTTGTCTTGGGACTCGCAGCGGCAGGTGCTGCATTCGGATACTTTGCCACCGATTCCCGTACCCCTGGCCAATCTCGCAGGTGCCCAGCTGGGGCGTCATGTCTATGTGGCGGGCAGCGCCGCAAACGACCATAGCAAATATTTCTGGCGCCTGGACCCTTCCGATCCGGCGGCGACTTGGGAAGCCCTGCCACCCTGGCCCGGCCCCGCCCGTACCCATGCCTTCGGCGGGGTGCAGCACAATGGTTCCGGCGAGCGGTTTTTTCTGCTGAAAGGCCGCTATCGGGAGCCGGACGGCATCAGTACCCATCACGCGGACGGTTATGCGTACGACCCCGACACCCGGCAATGGCGTCCGGTGGATGAAGGTCCGATCACAGGTACAACGCCTTTCCATCGGGCCGCCGGCACCTTGCTGCCCGCCGGCTCAAATCACCTGCTCCTGCTCGGCGGCGCGGAAGGCACCTTGCACAACCGGCTCGAACAACTCGGCATCTCCATCGATACGGCCCGCTCCGACACCCTGCGCCGTTCCCTCTCCCAATACCGGGATTCCCTCCTACGGAATCATCCCGGTTTCTCCCGCGACATCTGGGCCTACCATACCATCACCGACACCTGGTCCCGGGTCGGACAACTGCCCCCGAACAGCCCGGTCACCACGACGGCGGTCTGGTGGGACGGACAGCTGGTCATTCCCTCCGGAGAGATCAGTCCCTGTGTCAGGACGCCCGCCGTCCTCTGCGGTACCATGACCGATACGGTCCGTTTCGGAACCCTGAACTACCTGGTCCTCGTGCTGTACCTGCTCCTGCTGGTCTGGCTAGGTTTCTCCCTCTCCCGGCGACAACGGTCGACGGACGACTTCTTCAAGGGCGGCCACCGCATCCCTTGGTGGGCGGCCGGCCTGAGCATCTTCGGCACCCAACTGAGCGCCATCACCTTCATGGCCATTCCCTCCAAGACCTTCGCGACCAACTGGTTGTACTTCTTCCTGATGATGACCATTCTCTTGGTGTCGCCTTTCATCATACGGTATTTCCTGCCCTTCTACCGCCGCTTCAACCTGACCACCGCCTATGAATACCTGGAATTCCGTTTCAACCTGGCTACCCGGCTGACCGGCAGCATCCTGTATCTGATCCTGCAGGTGGGTCGCATGGGCATCGTCCTGCTGTTGCCCTCCCTGGCGCTGTCCGTCGTCACCGGCTTCGATGTCCATGTCTGCATCCTGACCATGGGCCTCCTGAGCATCCTCTATACGGTGCTGGGCGGGATTGAAGCCGTCATCTGGACGGATGTCCTGCAGGTGGTCGTCCTGCTCGGAGGATCGCTGCTCAGCCTGCTGCTGCTGGCCCTTTCCCTGGACGGCAGCGATGTGTCCGGCATCCTGGAGCAATATGACAAGCTGCATTTTCTGGATCTGTCACCCGATTTATTCCAGCCCACCCTTTGGGTCGTTCTCCTGGGAGGATTCGCCTCGAACATCATCCAATACGGCAGCGACCAAACCGTCATCCAACGGTACCTGACCACCCGCGACGAGCGCAGCGCCGCCGACAGCATACGGACCGGCGCCTGGCTCACTTTGCCGGCCACCCTGATCTTTTTTTCCCTCGGCACCCTGCTATTCGTGCATTACAAGGTGCATCCGGAGATGCTGAACCCGACCCTCCAGACTACCGACGCCATCTTCCCCTGGTATATCGTTAGCAACCTGCCCGACGGGGTCGTGGGCCTGCTCATCGCCGCGATCTTCGCTGCATCCATGTCCAGCCTGGACAGCAGCATGAACTCCGCCGCCACCGTGGTGACCACGGATTTCTACCGCCGCCTGCAGCCGGCCCGTTCCGAGGACGCCTACCTGAGACTGGCCCGCCGAATCACCCTGGTCACCGGTGCCCTCGGAACCGGCCTCGCCCTGCTGATGGCCACTTGGGGCGTATCCTCCCTCTGGGACCAGTTCAACATGATCGTCGGTCTTTTCGCCGGCGGCTTGGGCGGCGTTTTCCTCCTCGGCATCTTCAGCCGGCGCGCCAACGGTACCGGCGCCGTCATCGGATTGGCCGCCAGCGGGGTCATCCAGTTCCTCGTCAAGGAACATACCCCCGTACACCTGCTTCTGTACGCTTTCACCGGCATGGTGTCGGCGGTCGCCATCGGCTACCTGGCCAGCCTGGTGGCAGGGCGAAACCAACCCCGACAACAAGCTTTCACCTATTTCGCCATCCGGCGACTACAAAAAGGCCACCGGACCCATCCGGTCGACAACCATGGAGAAAATTGAAGGACTCATCGCCGCCCCTTTCACCCCGATGGACGAACAAGGGGAGCTGGCCCTGCATCAGGTGGAGACCCTCGCCCGCCTGTATGACCGCAATGACATCGCCGGCGCCTTTGTCTGCGGCTCCACCGGCGAAGGCGTCTCCCTGACCTATGAGGAAAAGGTACAGCTCATGCATGCCTGGGGTGCCGCAAAAGGAGAACGCATCAAAACCATCTTCCTGCTCGGCGGAACCTGCCTCAAGGAAATGCAGTCGCTCGCCCGCCTGGCCGCCCCTGCCGGCATGGATGCCGTCGCCGCCCTGTGCCCCTATTACTTCCGACCCAATTCGGTGGAAAAATTGGTGGATTTCTGCCGAGAAGTGGCCAGCGCCGCCCCCGACCTGCCGTTTTATTACTACCATATACCGGCCTTGTCCGGCGGCCATTTTTCCATGGCCCGCTTCCTGGCCATCGCCGAGCCCCTGATCCCCAATCTGGCCGGCATCAAGTTCACCTCGACGGACATCATGGATTTCCACGCCTGCCGGATGTACGGCGACCAACGTTATGACATCCTGTGGGGTGTCGACGAGGCCCTCCTGTCCGGCTTGGCCGCCGGTGCCACCGGTGCCGTCGGCAGTACTTACAACTACGCCGCTCCGCTTTACCACCGGATCGTCGCCGCCTTCCGGGCCGGAGATAACCGGGAGGCCGAACAATGGCAGCAGCTGGCGGTCCGGATGGTGGGATACCTCGTGCAATACGGTGGCACAGCCGCCGGCAAGGCCTTCATGAAAATCATCGGGGTGGACTGCGGTTGGTTCCGGCCGCCGGTCGGCGGAATTCCGACCACGGCGGTCGCAGCCCTGGCCCGCGACCTGGAAACCATCGGATTCTTTGACTTCTGCAGCCTGACTAAACCATGAAACGTCCCCGTTCCAACATCCTGACCGCTTTGTTCACCTGGTGGCCGATATGGGCCTGCTTGCTTTGCGTGGCCGGCGCCGCCACCGCGCAGGACGACCATCCCTTCGCAGCCCGTTTCACCGCGGAACATCTGGAATCCGCTCCGGCCCGCCTGATCCCCTTCCCGAAGACATGGTCCCGGACCGGCGACTGGGTGCCCGTGCCCGCGCTGCTGCCCGCCGGAACCGACGACTGGCCTGGTCACCTGCGAACCGCACTCGTCGACCTGGCCGCTGCCACCGGCCTGCCCATCAGGCGTACCAACTGCGTACCCCTGCGACATGTCACCACCGATTCCCTGCCGCCGGAAGCCTACCGCCTTTCCGTCAGCCACACCGGCATCCTGCTGGAATCCGCCGACCAGGCCGGCCATTTCTATGCCCTGCAAACACTCCGGCAGCTGCTTCGGACCAGCGACGGTGTGCAGGAATTGCCCGTCGGTGTCATCCGGGATGAACCTGCTTTCCCGCTCCGGGGCTTCATGCTCGACGTGGGCCGGAATTACCAACCCATGGCCTCTTTGAAACACCTGCTCGATGTCATGGCCCGCTACAAACTCAACACCTTCCACTGGCATCTCACGGACCGACCGGCCTGGCGTATCGAAAGCAAGGCATTTCCCGAACTGACCCAGGCCGAACACCACCGTCCGACCCGAGACCCGGGACGGTACTATTCCTATGCCGAGATCCGGGAACTGATCGCTTATGCCCGCGACCGGCATATCACCGTCCTCCCCGAAATCGACATGCCCGGGCACTCCGACTCCTTCGTCAAGGCCATGGGGGCCACCATGGATTCCGAAAAAGGCATGGATATCCTCGAAACCGTTCTGACCGAGTTTTTTTCGGAAATCCCTCGTTCCGACTGCCCGACCATCCACCTCGGGTCCGATGAGGTCCGGATAGCGGATCCGGCTGGCTTCATCGCCCGCATGACCGACATCTGCCGGCGCAACGGTCGGGAAGTGGTCATCTGGAACCCCGGCCTGCCAGCGGATACGGGCGTCATCCGGCAGACCTGGCAGGCACGCCACCTCGAACAAGGTCCGTATCGGGAAATAGATTCCTGGAACAGTTACGTCAACAACGGGGAACCCATGACGCAATTGCTGCGGCTCTTTTTCAAGCCTATCGGATTTTCCTCCGCCAACCGCGTCATCGGCGGCATACTTTGCCTGTGGCCGGATGTCAATCTCGATGCGCCGGCAGACGCCTTCCGCATCAATCCGGTCTTTCCCTCCCTGCTTGCTTACGCTTGGAAAACCTGGACGGATGACGTGACGTCCGCTCCAACCTCCTTCCTGACCACCTTGCCCCCCCGGAATACCGAGGCGGCCCGCTATTTCGCAGCTTTCGAACAGTATCTCTGCCATCATCGGGATCATGACTTGTCGGGACTGCCGTTCGCCTACCGGCGGCAAAGCGACAAAGAATGGCTGCTCGCCGGCCCGTTCCAGGGTGCGGATGGCGATAGCCTGCGGCTGTGGGACGCCGCCGACGCTTTTCCGGAACTCCCCACCGGTATCCGTTGGCAGCCGGCCGGCGGTAACACCCTCGTCATCCGGGACCGGTTTCGCCTCGGTGGCTATTTCCCTGAGGGAGGAGCCGGACAGACAGTCTACGCCCTCACCCATGTTTTTTCCGACCGGGACCGCAGCGTGGACACTTGGGTCGGCTTCGAGACACCCCTGCGTGCCAACCGTACCTACACCGGCATGCCCGGACAGGGGTCTTGGGATCCCAACGGCGGTGCGGTCTGGGTGAACGGAAGTCCCCTGCCACCACCCGTCTGGCAGTTTCCGGATTGGAAACCCTCCAAAACGGACGGATGGGGCAGCCCCGCGGATCAGGAAATCCCATGGCGCGACGAAGAACTGTACTGGACCCGCACACCGGTGAAAGTCCCCCTCCGAAAGGGCTGGAACAGGGTTGTGGCCAGGATTCCTTGTTCCTCCGACTATCAGAACTGGATGTTCACCTTCGTGCCGCTGGAAACGGAAGGACTGGAATTCGTCGCCACCCCGTCCGCTCATTCCACCTACTACCACCAGCGGGCCACGCACTTCCGGTCGCTGCCGACACAAAAGGGGGGCATCGTCTTCATCGGCGACAGCATCACCGACGGCTGCGAATGGGCGGAACTCCTCGGCGACGCCCGGGGAATCCGAAACCGCGGCATCAGCGGGGATGTGGTCCAGGGTGTCCGGGACCGCCTCGACGAAGTGGTGCGCTCCCAACCCGGGAAGATTTTTATCCTCATCGGAATCAACGACCTGGCCCGTGGCCGGAGCGCTGCCTATGTGGCCGCAAACACCCGCCTGCTTGTGGAGGAACTGTCGGCCGCCTGTCCCTACACCCACATTTACCTGCAAAGCCTCCTGCCGGTCAATCCCGCTTTCCGCCGCTTTCAAGGCCATATGCAACACAAGGATGCCATCCGGCATGTCAACGCCGCCCTCCGGGACCTGGCAGGCGGGCAGGTGCACTACCTGGACCTGTTCTCCCCATTCGCGGATGCGAACGGCCACCTCGATGCACGATTCACAAACGACGGCCTCCATCTCAACGGGGAAGGATACCGGCATTGGGTGGACCAACTCCGGGAATGGATCCGGTGAACAGGAAAGAACCTGTTTTTTTTACCGTCATAATAAAATACGACCAATGCGAAATGTAATGACCATGTTGTGCGGGAGCCTGTTGGCCATGGCGCTGCATGCACAAAGTGGAATGGCGCTCCGCCTGGACGGCGTGGACGGCCAACTTGCCGTGGCCGACCATGACGACCTCGACATCGATGCGGGGGAAAGTTTCACTATCACCTTGTGGATGAAATCGAACGGTGCGGCGGATTATTACCGGCTGGTCAGCAAAAGAGCCGCCGGAAATGCCGCCGGCTATGAAATGATTCTGCAACAAGGAGGGGGCGTCTTCGGCATGAACCTACGCAGCGTGGCCAATGCCAATGCCGGTCCTCCGTTCGGATCGGTTCCTGTCGCGGACGGCAGCTGGCACCACCTCGCCATGCGGGTCGATGCCGCTACCGGGACCGCTGCCATCTTCGTGGACGGGATCCTGGACAAATCCCAGGCTTCCTCCGCCATCGGCACCCAAAGTTTCGCCAACGACGTGGCCCTGCTCCTGGGAAGAAACGTCAGCCAGTCTTTTCCGACGGATGGTTGGTTGGATGATGTCAGGATTTGGTCGGCCGCCTTGACGGAGGCGGAAATCGAGGCGGACCAGACAGCCGTCGTCAACGGCGATGAGCCTCATCTGCTGGCCGCCTGGGATTTTGAGAATGCCGCCGGCAACACCGTACCGGACCTCACCGGCCAGCATCCCGGCACCTTGTCCGGTGGTGCCGCCGTCCTGCCGGTCGATGGCGACATGACCGTCCTCGGAGCCGTGGAGGTGCCGACCGTCCTGCCCGTGGGCAAAGGGGAAACAGACGAAAGGGTCATCGGGGCCAATGTAACGACCCAAGGAGGGGGAAATCCCCCCGCCTTGACCGAACTTCGGGTGGAGCTGGCAGGAACCACCGACCTGACGGACCTGCTGGGAGTCAAGGTCTATTACACAGGGGCCAGCCCCCGATTTGACACGGCGACCCTGTTCGGAACGGTCGCTCCCGGAACCGGTGTCCTGACGGTGTCCGGACAGCAGCCGCTCGCGGAAGGAAACAACCACTTCTGGGTAACGGCGGACTTGGCGGCGGATGCGGCGGAAGGACATATCCTGCGCGGATCCATCCCGGCCCTGACCATCGGTGGAACCGAACAACCGGTGACGGCGGCAGCCGGAAACGATGGCCGCCTGATCATCCTGGCGCATCGGCTCCTCTTTTCCGCCGGTGACGGCGGTGTGGCCAATTACCGGATTCCCGCGGTGGAGACCGCGGCCGACCAATCCGTCGTGGTGGCGGCCGATGCACGCGTGGACCAGGCGGGCGACCTACCCAACAATGTGGACATCGTAGTCCGTCGAAGCACCGATATGGGCAGGACCTGGTCCGATCCTGTTGTGGTGGCGGATTTCGGCGCTTTCGGAGCGAGCGATCCGGCCCTGGTGCTCGATCGGCAGACCGGGGACCTGCTCTGCCTTTTCGCCTCCCATGTCGGCCTCTTCCAATCGACGGCAGGCAACCCGATCCGGTTCCAGGTCTGCCGCAGCCAGGACAACGGCCAGACCTGGAGCGAACCACAGGATGCCACGGCACAGATCTACGACCCTGCCTGGTCGGCCGCCTGGCTGGCGTCCGGCTCTGCCCACCAACTTCGGAACGGCCGCATCGCCGGTGCTGTCGGCGTCCGGGAGAGCAGTGCCAACACCATCAGCAATTTCATGATCTACAGTGATGACGGCGGCCAGACCTGGTCCTGGCAACCCCAGGTCGCCTCCGTTGTCGGCGATGAGGCCAAACTCGTGGAACTCGACAACGGTGACATCCTGATGAATGTCCGTAACCAAACCCCCGATCGCCGCCGGATCGTCCGCTCCGAAGACGGCGGCCTGACCTGGAGCGCTCCCTATTTCCAGGACGAGCTGGTCGATCCTTTCGTCAACGGGGATCTCATCCGCTACACCTCGGTCCTCGACGGCTTCGACAAAAGCAGGTTGCTCTTTTCCATTGCCGCGCATCCGACCAGTCGCCGGAACCTGACCATTTTCCTGAGCTATGACGAAGGCAGCACCTGGCCGGTCTCCAAAGTCCTCCATGCCGGTGCATCCGGCTACTCCAGCCTGACCGCCCTCGGTGACGGCACCATCGGTTGCTTCTATGAGAACGGGGAGTACGAATCCTATCAGCTCTATTTCGCGAGAGTGTCGCTGGATTGGCTCACCGATGGCAACGACACGTTCACCCCGGCGACGAAAACGGGGGAACCGGCTCCCGCGGACTTCCGGCCGGTACTGGCACCCAATCCGGCGGATTCCACGCTCCAGCTCACTTTTGATTTGTCGGAACCGGTGCAGCTCCGAGCCGAACTGTATGCTGCCGACGGCAGGAAAGTGAAGGGTTTGTTCCGGGAAGCGTTGGCAGCCGGCAGCCATGTGCGGCAAATCAATGTCCGGGAGGTGCCGGCCGGGAATTATTTTGTTCGCTTCGAAGGAAACGGGTGGGTGCATACCAGCGCGCTGGTGGTGGTCCGCTGACGGCATGGAGCCTGTGCCGGCTGCACAGATCAGTCCGTGGCATGCCCCGGGCGTCCGGGAAATTATGATTTGGGAACCGGTGCCAACGACGTCCGGCTACCCGCTTGCAGGCGGCAGGGTGCAGGGAATTCATCCCGTCGGGACAGGATGAATTCCCTGCCCGATGGCGGTGCCTACCGACCGGTCTGGTTCCTTGGCCCGGCAAATGACAAGAAAAACGCCTGCGGAACGAAGGGCCGTTTCCATGGGCGTAAACCAAACTGCCGGATGGCAAATCCGTAGCAGACCAGCCCGCATAGCGGGGAGCAGGTCTGTCCCATCCACCACGAATCTGCCCAACGCCGGAATCCTTCCCCGCTGCGCGGGGAGCAAAATCCTCGTCATTAACAGGCGAACAAATTCCCCATAGGCTGACATTCACAAAAAATACAAAGGAAAAAATCCCTGTAATTAGCCTAATCCTAAGAATTCGCGTACCAGCATCCCCGCGAAGCGGGGAGCAAGGACCATCCTTAACAACCAACCCGCCATGCCATCATCCCTTCGGCCGCAACATCGCGCACCAACCCAGATCAAAGCGGAACCGGCAACTTGATTTGCGCCCGTTTCCGTACACGCATCGTTCAGAACCGGATCATGAATTCCGTCAGGTTGACGGAGGTGTCCAGCCCGAGGCGTTTGCGCAGCCGGTAGCGGCTGGCTTCCACCCCGCGGACACTCAGGCTGAGCAGGGAGGCGATCTCCTTGGAGGTAAGGTTCATGCGCAGGTAGGTGCACAATTTGAAATCATGGGGTCCCAGTTGGGGGTATGCATCTCCCAGCCGTCGGAGAAAATCGCTGTGCACCCGGTCGAAATTGGTGTAGAAGTTCTCCCAATCCGCCTCCAGGCTGGCATCCTGTTCCACCATCGACAGGATCCGGCGGATCTCCCTTCGGACAATGTCGGCCTGGCCGGCGGATGCGTCGATTTTCCGAAGGGCGGTCCGGATGGTCTGCAGCATTTCACTTTTTTGTGCCAGGTGCATGGCGGTGGTTGCGAGCTCCTGGTTGCGGTGTTGCACTTCGGCCTCGAGCTTTTCCTTTTGCAAGCGGTTGATGGCGGCGGTGGTTGCTTCCGCGAATTGTTGGTGTTCAGCTTCCAGCTGCCGACGGCTTGTCTGCAGGGCCGCTTTTTCGACACGGAATCGACGGTGCTGCCGGTACATCAGCGCTCCGAGGCTGCCGAGGAAGAGCAGGACGTAGGATACCCGGGCAAGCGGACTGGCGTGCCAGGGAGGACGGATGATGAAGGAATACACGATCGGTCGGCTCTCAACGTTGCGGCTGTTCCGTGCTTTCAGTTGGAGTCGGTAGGAACCGGGTGGCAGGTTGTTGTACACCAGGGAAGGGGTGGGAGACCATTCCGACCAAGCGGGTTCCAGTCCTTCCAGTCTGTGGGCATACTCGATGTGCTCCTGTCGCAAGTGATCCGTGGCTGAGAATTGAAAACGCAGGCCGTTCTGTGCGGCGGACAAGACGGGGGCCGCCGCGCCTTCCGCCGGCAGGAAGCCACCGAACAGCAGGCTGTCGGCCGTTGCGGTCAGCCAGACGGAGTGGAACAGAACCTGCAGCTGGGTATCCGAACGGGCATAAGCCGCCGGGTCGAAATGCAGGAATCCTTCTTCCGCACCTACCAGTACATGGTGTTCGTCCAGCGGAAGCAGATACTCGAACCCACCGACCAATTTGCCGGACAGCTCCGGAATGGGAACCCGTAGGACCTCCTTTTCCAATGCGTTCTCCCGGACTTGCAGCACCCCCACCTCTTCCTCCGCCGCATACCATATGTTGCCTTTGGCGTCCTGCCGGAGATATTTGACCCGTTCGTCCTCCCGGAAGAAATCCCGGAAACGGGCATGGGGGACGAAACGGTCCGATGCCGGCTCGTACCGGTACAGCCCTTTGTTGCCGGCGAAGACCGGCTCGCCGCCCACGTCGAAGACCAGATTGTTGTAATCAGCAGGCAATCCGTCCTCGGAATGGTAAAAACGGATGGTGTCCAGGGTATTGTCCGAAGCAAGCTCCAATCGGTAGATGCCGCGGTAGGGATGCGCCATCCAAATTCGCCGCATGCCGTCCCGAACCAGGATGCGGCTGCTTTCCCGGAAATCCTGCCTGATGTCGGCTGCCCGCCACCCGGATCCTTCCCGCCGGAAGAGGGTGATGCCGTTGTAGTGTCCGGCCAGCATGCCATCCTTTCCCCGCGTCAGGAACTTCCATACGCCGCCGGGACCCGCCAGTCGCTCGGCTTTCCCGTTCCGGATGATGAATCCTCCCTCATGGTGTCCCATGTACAGGCTGTCCTCCATGCGCTCCAAACTCCAGACCTGTCCTTCGGATGAGGGAACCCGGCGGAACTGCCGTCGTTCCTCCGGCTGGTAATAGCTTTTCCAATCGATGCTGTACAGACCGGTGTTGGTACCGAAATACAGTTTGTCTCCGTTCCGTTCGACCGTGTAACCGGTTCCCTGCAGGGGGCCGTCCGGAAAAATCGAACGGATGGCGGCACCCAGGGCGGCCATGCCGATGCCGTTGTCCAATCCAAGCCACACATTGTCCTGCCGGTCGGGTAACAAGCTGAGAACGGTGTTGTTAAGCAGCCCCGTACCTTTTTCAAGATGCTGGGATACCCGACGGTCTCGCTCCAGCACGAACAAACCGGCCAAGGCAGTGCCCAGCGCCAGCCTGCCGTCCCGCAGCATTCCGGCACAGTAAATCCGGTTGGTACGGGCGGCGACAGCGGGCGGAAGCGGCCATTCGCCGGATTGGGTGCCGGACAGGTAATGGATGCCATGCCGCATGGTGGTGATCAACACGGTGTCGGGATGAAACGGGAGGACGGCGGTGACCGTCGCACCGGACGGCAGCCCGGCATCGGCCCAAGCGGAGAATCCGTCTCCTTCGGATCGGAAAAGTTCTCCCCCGCCGGTCTGCAGGATGACACGGTCGCCCAGCCGCGCCATGAACTGCAAGGGTTGTCCGGAGAAAGGAACCCGCATGGAATCCGCCGTCCAGAGCATGAGCTGCTGGTCGGCTCGGAAATATACCCGCTCCTGCTCCGCCACGATATCCCATACGTCGCCGATGTGGCGGTCTTCCGCCGGCAGCTTGTCCAGCAGGGAAGCATAACGCAGGCTGCCTTGCTTGTCCGGTTGGAAATAGCCGAACTCCCCCTGGCCGCCGACATAAATCTTCCCGTCCGGGGCGATGGCGACGGATCGGATGATGGTGTTGTTAGGTAAGGAAAACCGGCGCCAATACTGACCGTCGAATACCAACAACCCCTCGTTGTTCGCGAAAAAAAGCCTTCCGGCCGCATCCTGCGCCAGATCCCAGGTCTGGGTGCCGCCATGGTAGACTTGCTTGGGGTAGTTTCGAACAGGCGGCGTGCCCAGGTTGAAGGATTGCCCCGCCGACAGGCAGGGAAAAGCCAGCCACAGACCGCTAAGCAGATGTCGGAAAACTCTTGCCCAAGCCAACCGGTGGCAGGAGACAGACGTTTGGTGTAGCTGCTGGGTATGTTCCATGTCGGAATCAAAGGCGCTGGTCGATCTGAAGGGACAGGCAATACAACTGTCAAGGAAGGCTGCCCTACCCATCTATGTAAAAGTAGTCAAAAACAGGCTTGCCGTAGTATTGCCGTAGTGAAAAGTCCTCTTTTTTGCTTGGTCCGGTCGAATTTCCGGTTCCTGCCGTAGTGGTATGGGGGGCTGAGGTTAACAACTGCGGCATGCCCTTCCTATTTTTGTGCCGATGGCAGGCGGGATGCTCATTTCCTCCCGCATCGTCAATCGAAGGTATCGGCCGTGCGGCCGGGGGTGTTCCACCTCCCTACACTTGCCTATCCGAATCTATCATCTGCCGCCGGGTCCGCTGAACAGCTGCGTTCTTTGATGTCCGCTGTTGTCTGAGAGTCCTGCGGTGTCCGAACAAAACCTGTCTTACATGAAACAAATTCTACTCTTCTCCGCCCTGCTCCTGTCCGGGAGCCTCCTCGCACAGACCGTACTGCTCGATTTCGAGTCGGCAGGCACCTCCACCACTTACCAATATTTCGGCAGCACGCTGGACGGCAGTGTGAACAACATCATCGCCAACCCGGACGCTTCCGGCGCCAATACCTCCGCGACGGTCGCCGAACACGTCAAGCCCGCCAACTCCGAAGTATGGGCCGGCGCCTTCCCGAACCCCGCCCTGCCTATCCCGGCAGACCTGACGACCGACAACCTCGTCTGCCTCAAGGTCTGGGCTCCCGCTACTGGCAACGTGGGCTTCAAGCTGGAAGGGTCCGCCACCGCCGCCAACTGGGTCCGTACAGTGGAAGTGACCCAGGCCATGACCTGGGTCGAGGTCTGCGTCGACGCCAACCTTCCTTCCAACGAAGGCCCCTTCCTGCCGGCCGTCGGCCACGTGTATCCCACCGTCACGTTGTTCTTTGATTTCGGGACCAATTTCACGGAAGACAAGACCTATTATTGGGACGACCTCCTCACCACCGCAGGCGGCGGCGCCACCGAAGGCGACATCACCTTCTCCGTGGACATGAACGGATACACGGGTTCCTTCACCACCGTATATGTTAGCGGCACTTTCAACGGCTGGTCCGGTGATGCCAACCCGCTTTCCGATGCGGATGCCGACGGAATCTGGGAAACCACCATCCCCAACGTTCCGATCGGTCTGCATGAGTACAAGTTCCAACTCGACAACTGGAACGCACAGGAACAGTTCAACGGCTTCGAAACCTGTGTCCAGGTGGATCCGTCCGGACAGTTCGTCAATCGCAAGCTCGTTGTTGCCGGCGATGAGGTGACGCCCACCGTCTGCTACAACAGTTGCTATGCCTGCGGGGACGGCGTCCGCATCACCTTCGCCGTGGGTTCGTCCCACATCACTGTCTCCGGCGACGGCCTCTTTGTGGCCGGCGGTGGAAACTTCGGCAACCCGGGCGACTTCCCGCTGCAGGACAATGACGGCGACGGGGTCTGGGAAATCACCGTGGAACGACAGAAGGGCTTCCAATCCTTCTACACCTTCACCAACGGAGCCTGCCCCGATTACAGCTGCAAGGAAAACATCACCGGACAGGACTGCGCCAATCCTGACAACTTCAACGACCGGAAGGTCGGCCCCGTCACCCAGGACACGACTATCGCCACTTGCTTCGCCCTCTGCACCACCGATACGGATTGCGGCGGCGGCGGCGGCGGTACCGTGAAGTTCGCCGTGGATATGAACGGCTACACTGGCACCTTCACCACTGTTTTCATCTCCGGCAGCCTCAACGGCTGGTCCGGTGACGCCAATCCGCTCTCCGATACGGATGGGGACAACATCTGGGAAACTTCGCTCAGCTTGGCAGCCGGCACCTACGAATATAAATTTCAACTCGACAACTGGGCGTTGGACGAACAGTTCGCTGACGGCGATCCTTGCACCGTGACCGACCCCACCGGTCAGTTCGTCAACCGCGCCATCACCGTGGACGGCGACCAGGAGGTCTGCTTCCAGTGGAACACCTGCGAAGGTTGCCTCAGCAACACCTTCGAGCAGGTGTCGGCCTCCGCTTTGTTCGATGTCTTCCCGACCCTTGTCCGGGACCAACTGACCTTGCGTCTCCTGCAGCCGCAGGCCGGTCCGGCGACGGTGATCCTTTCGGATGCCACCGGCCGCATCATCCGTTCGCTGCGGACGGACGCTACGGCCAATTTCGAATTGGAAACGGCACAGCTTCCCGCCGGTATCTACTTCCTGCAGGTACAACAGGATGGTAAAGCCGCGGCCACCCGCTTCGTCCGGCAGTAAGCCGCCCAGCATCATACCTTCCCTGCTGCCCGGCGCGCGCAGGTCCCGGTATTCCCGCGACCGAACGCCCCGGGCAGCCGACGGGCAAGGGACGCCGACCCGGCGGTGGAGACTCCGCCGGGTCGGCGCCCTTTCCAGTCACCGGGTCGGCACCGCGCCCGGTTTGAGAGCAGGTGGCCGCCCGCCCGGCCTACTCGGTATCGGTTCCGACTAGGGAGCCTGGTCCACCAAAACCCGCAAATTCATTTTCCGACATGTCAAATCGCCTGATTGCCCTATCCGTTTTCTTCTTGTGGACAGGTATCACCTTCGCCCAACACCGGCTGACCGGTGTGGTCTCGGATGCCGCCGGTAAGGAAACGCTCATCGGAGCTACCATCGCAGTCAAAGGAACCGATTCCGGAACGGTCACGGACCTGGACGGGGGGTTCGAACTGCTGCTGGATGACCCGCAGGCGGTGCTCGTCGTCAGCTACACCGGCTACGAGGAACTGGAAATTCCAGTCGAAGGCCGTTCCTTCATCGACATCTCCCTGTCCAGCCAGTCCCGCCTCCTGGACGAGGTCGTGGTGGTCGGATATGGTGTCCAGAAAAAAAGCGTCGTGACCGGTGCGATTTCCAAGGTGAAGGCGGAAGACCTGCGGGACATGCCGGTCACCCGCCTGGAGCAATCTCTCCAGGGCCGTACATCCGGCGTCCGGGTCACCTCCGCCTCCGGCCAGCCCGGGGCAGGGGCGACCGTCCGCATACGGGGTACAACGACCATCGGTGACGCCAATCCGCTCTACGTCGTCGACGGCGTACCCATCGAGGGTGGTATCGAATACCTCAATCAAAGCGACATCGAATCCGTCGAGGTGCTCAAGGATGCCGCCTCGGCCGCCATCTACGGCGCCCGGGCTGCGAACGGCGTCATCATCGTCACCACCCGCCAGGGTCGCAAAGGCTCCATGGAAGTGAATTACAGCGGCTACTACGGCGCACAGAATCCCTGGCGAAAGCTCACCCTGCTCAATGCCAGGGAATATGCCACCCTGATGAACGAAGCCGCCGCCGCCGCAGGCCAAGCCCTGCCGTTCGACAACCCCGTCGCATTGGGGGAAGGGACCGATTGGCAGGACGCCGTCTTCAATCGAAACGCCCCCATGCAGAACCACGAGCTGTCCATCGCCGCCGGTAACGATCGTTCCACCTACTACCTGGCTTTCGGTTATTTTTCCCAGGAAGGCATCGTCGGGAACGGGAGCGACAGTTATTGGAAACGATTCACCACCCGACTCAACGCCACCCATACCCTCTTCCCCAAACTCCGCATCGGCAACAACTTCGGCTACACCCGCGTCCTGGCCAGCTCCCTGGCTGAAAATACGGAGTTCGGCTCTCCGCTCGGCCGGGCCATCAATCTCGATCCGGTCACACCGCTGTTCGAGGATGATCCCGCGGTCCTGTCCGAACCACGCTACGCCAACAACGCCGACCGCCTGGTCCGCAACAGCCAAGGCCAGGTCTACGGCATATCGGATATCATCACCTCCGAAATCCTCAACCCCGTCGCCGCCCTGGAAGTGCTCCAGAACCAAGGATATTCCGACAAGTTCGTCGGATCGGTCTTCGCGGAATGGGATATCCTCCAAGGCCTCCGCTTCCGCTCCACCATCGGCGCCGACCTCGCATTTTTCGGCGGGGAAGGCTTCACCCCGGAACACTACCTCAATGCCACCAACCTGGCACTGACCACCGCCTACAACCGCGGATTCGGCCGCGGATTGGTCTGGAATTGGGAAAACACCCTCACCTACGACCTGCAAAGGAAACGCCACCACCTGACCCTCCTCGCCGGCACCACCGCCAAGAAATCGACCGGACAATACCAGGCCGGCAACGTCTTCGGGGTCCCCGTCTCCCGCCTGGAGGACGCCTCCCTCCTTTATGCGACGGACCCCGCCAGCCAGACGTTCTTCGGATACGAATACCAGAACACCCTGTCAAGCTACTTCGGTCGGCTGAATTACAATTTCGACGCCCGCTATCTCGTCACGGCACTCCTGCGTGTGGACGGCTCCTCCCGCTTCGGGGCAAACAACAAATACGGACTTTTTCCCTCTCTCTCGCTCGGTTGGGTGCTGACGGAGGAATCGTTCTTCCCCCGCAACGAGGTGGTCAACTTCCTCAAGTTCCGCGGCTCCTTCGGAGTAAACGGCAGCGACCGCATCGGGGATTTCCGCTATGTATCCACCGTCGGCGGCGGCCGCAGCTATACCTTCGGCTTGTCCGACGAACTGGTCAACGGGGTCAGCCCCAATGCCATCGCAAACCCCGACCTCCGCTGGGAGGAAACCTCCCAAATCGATATCGGCTTCGATGCCAAGTTGTTCAAGTCGGTGGAACTGACCGTGGATTATTTCAACAAACAGACCACCGGGATGCTCCTCGGGGTGGAGGTGCCTGCCTACGTGGGCAACGCCGGCCCCATCGGCAATATCGCCAGCCTCGAAAACAAGGGTTTGGAAATGGAGATCCGATACACCCCCCGCCTCGGCAACCGCTGGGAAGCCAATATCGCCGGAAACCTGTCCTATGTCCGCAATACCATCCTCGACCTGGGGGAGGACAAGACCTTCCTGCCCGGTCTCCAACGGTTCGGACCCCAAGGCATCGAACTGACCCGGACGCTCGAAGGCTATGCCTACGAGTCGCTCTACGGCTTCCGCACCGACGGCCTCTTCCAAAACGAAGCGGCGGTAGCCGCCCATACCAACGCGGACGGCCAGGCGCTCCAACCGAACGCCCGCCCCGGCGACATCCGCTTCGTGGATGTCAACGGCGATGGCCGCATCGATGCGGATGACCGCACCGTCATCGGTGACCCGACCCCCAACTGGACCTATGGCGTAAACCTGTCCCTCCGGTACGGGGGATGGGACCTGATGCTCTTCGGACAAGGGGTGGCCGGCAACGAAGTGTACAACGCCACCCGCCGCTTCGACCTGCCCAAGGCGAACTTCACCGCCGATGCGCTCAACCGCTGGACCGGTGAAGGGACTTCCGTCTTCTTCCCCCGGCTCAATCTCAACGACGGCGATCCCTCCTCCGGCAATCAAAACCTTACCCGAAGCTCCGACTTTTGGGTCCAGCCGGGCGATTTCTTCCGGATCAAGACCCTTCAACTGGGGTACAACCTCTCCAAAGAGACCGCCGCGAGGGCCGGTATGTCCCGCGCCCGGGTCTATGTATCCGCAAACAACCTGCTGACCTTGACCCGCTACAAGGGCTTCGACCCGGAAATCGGCGCCGGCGCCGGTGTGGACCGCGGTATCTATCCCCAACCCAGGTTCTATCTGTTCGGTTTGAATGTCTCTTTCGGAAAATAACCGGATTGTCCGTGCCCGGCCGGGTACGGACAATCCCATAACCTGACGTCCTATGCTCCGATTCCGCTTCGCTCCCCATATCCTCCTGCTTGTCCTGGGCTTGCTGCCAGCCTCCTGTGGCAAGGATTTCCTGGAACTGACACCGCGCGGCACAGACCTGGAATCCAACTTCTATCGCAACGAATCCGAATTGTTCCAGGGCCTGGTGGCCGTCTATGATGTCCTCGGCTGGGAGGGTACGGACGGATGGACCATGCTGCTGGGCCTGCTCAATGCGGCTGGCGACGATTGCTTCGCCGGCGGCAGCGATGCTTCGGACCAACCTGCCTGGGTGGCTTGGGACAATTTCTCCGTGACACCCCTGGACGGCCCGCAAAGGGGCCTTTGGCGAAAGTATTTCGCCGGTATTTACCGTACGAACCTGCTGCTCCAGAAGTTGGAAACGGTACCCGACCTGAGTGCCACCTTCTACGGAAGGACGGCCGCCGAACTGCGCTTCCTGCGCGCCTGGTTTTATTTCGACCTGGTACGGCTCTTCGGCTTCGTCCCTATCCTGGAGGAACCACTCGGCGCCGATGACATCTTCAGCGTTCGTCAGGCTTCCCCGGGTGAAGTGTACGATTTCATCGAAAGAGACCTCTCCGATGCGGTCGCCAGCCCTTTCCTTCCGGAAACCGTGCCGCCGGCCGAACTCGGCCGCGCGACCAAAGGTGCCGCCCAGGCCCTGCTCGGAAAAGTCATCCTTTTCCGGAATGACGATGGCCGAATGTTGGAGGCTGCCAGCCACCTGGAAGCTGTCATCAACAGCGGCCTCTATTTTCTGATGCCGGAATTCGAGGATGTCTTCAAGAAGGAAAATGAATTCGGACCGGAGTCGGTCTTCGAAATCCAATACGCCGCCAACCGCCCTGGCGATTACGGCTGTTGCTTCCTATCCGGCCCGGTCAACAATGCGACCGAAGGCAATTACAACGTACAGTTTTTCGGGATGCGGGATTATGCCGGCCCCTTGTTCGCACCGGGATGGAGCTTCTGTCCAGTTTCCCCGGACCTGGTCGCCTTCATGCAGGGTGACCCCCGCCTGACCGGTACCGTCATCGACGGTAACCAATTGAAGACCCAGACCGGTGCTACCTACACGGCCGGTTTCCAAAATACGGACTTCTTCGTCCGGAAATACGCACCCCTGGCGTCGGAAAGGGCCACGGACGGCGAAGCGGCCCTTGCATGGGGCACCAACATCCGGGCGATCCGGTTCGCGGACGTCCTCCTCCTGGCCGCGGAATGCCTGGTCCGGGGTGGGGGAGACGAAGCGTCCGCCCGCCAATACCTGAACAGGGTCCGAACCCGCGCCGGCTTGCAGCCCTATGCCGGTAATGTCTCCGGTCCGGCCCTGCTCAATGCCATCCACCGCGAACGCCGACTGGAACTGGCCACGGAGGGCCACCGCTTCTGGGACTTGGTCCGCACCGGTCAGGCGGCAGCTGCCTTGCCCGGGTTCCAGCCAGGGGTCCATGAACGCCTGCCCATCCCGCAACAGGAGATAGAGCTTTCCCGGGGAGCTCTCCGCCAGAACGATGGTTACTGATGGAAAATATTGCTCGACGAACCAGTTTGCCTAATCCTGGAATCATGAAAAATATGAAAAACATACTTCCTTCCCTGCTGCTGTCCTTCCTGCTACTCTCTGCCTGCAACCCGCAACAGGACGACAAACCGGATATCGGATTGCCGCCGGACATCGTCTCCTTCACCATGGATCCCTCCGGCGAACCCAATACTTACGTGCTCCGCAACACGACCCCGGGCACCTTCCAGCACAACTGGACCTTCGACGGCCGCAGCGCCGAAGGCGATCCGGTACTGGTATATTTTCCGCTCAAGGGGACTTATGACATCCGCCTGACCGCCTTCGCCCGGGGGGGCTCCGCCTCGGCCGTCCAGACCCTCGTCGTACCGGAGGACGCTCCCTACGATTGCGCAACGGACCCGGTCATGGAGTTCCTGACCGCCTGCTCTTCCAAGACTTGGAAGCTGAATCCCGCCGCCGGCGCCCTGTGGGTGGGACCCGCCGACGCCAGCCAGACTTGGTGGGCCAACCAAGACTCGGATGTGGACCTGCGCTTCTGTGCCTTCGACGACGAATGGACCTTCTCCCCCGACGGCTCCATGACCTATGACCCGAAAGGGGATATGTGGGGAGAGGATTACATGGGTTTCAATTTCGAATGTATCCAGACTTCGCAGTTGTCCGCTTCTCAAGCCGCTTGGGGGGGCGGCACCCATGCCTTCACCTTGCTGCCGGGCAGCCCGCCCAAACTCGCCCTGTCCGGGTTGGGCGCCTACATCGGCCTGCCGAAGGTGGCCAACGGTTCGGAAGTCAACCAACCGCAGTCCGGGGTGACGTATGACATCACCGGGATGCAGTCCGGTCCTGCCGGCGACCTGCTCGAGCTGAGCGTGAACTTCGGCCCCGGCATCTGGCGGTTCACCCTCCTGGCACAGTAATCGGTGTACGCGATGGTATTGCGCGCTGGCAGCCAATGTCGCTACCGCCTGCCTGCGGCAATCGCTTATCTTTACCTGCCTTCGGATCATGCGGGAGACAGAATCCCTCCGGTCTCCGTACGTGTGCCGTCGGCATTCAAAACGCATCAGCATGATACACTTCTTCCGTTCCCTCCTCCTCGTATCCCTTTCCGCATTCGCCTCCTGTGGCAACAAGAACGGCGGGGATGACATGCCGGTCCTTCCGGACATCTCCCTGAGCGGGGTCAGTAAGTTCGAGGGGGACAGCAGCCCCGGCACTTTCGAATTCAAGGCGGTCCTGGCAAAACCAGGCATCAGCACGGTACAGGTCGACTACACCACCCGCGATGGCTCGGCGATCGCCGGGGAGGATTACCTGCCTGCCGCCGGCACCCTGGTGTTCGAACCCGGCGTCCTGGAACGTGTCATCCAGGTCGATGTCCTGGCGGATACCCTCAAGGAAGGGGACGAGGAGTTCGATGTGCTCCTCTCCAATCCGCAAGGCGCCCAGCTCCTGACCGCCTCCGCCAGGGGAACCATCCGCAATGACGACACCTTTCTCCCCGGCGGTGACGAAGGCTACATCACCCCGGGCAGCTATGCCGGTTATTCCATGGTCTGGCAGGATGAATTCGACGGAGATGCCATCGATCCGGCCAACTGGACGTATGATATCGGCAACAGCGGCTGGGGAAACAACGAATGGCAATACTACACGGACCGGCCGGAAAACGCGTTCCTGTCGGATGGAAAACTGGTCATCGAAGCCCGAAAGGAAAATTTCGGCGGGGCAAATTACACCTCCGCCCGGATGAAGACCGAAGGCCTGCAGGAATTCCAATATGGCAGGATCGACATCCGCGCCAAGCTACCGCTCGGCCAGGGCATCTGGCCCGCGCTCTGGATGCTCGGCCATAACATCGGCACCATCGGTTGGCCGAAATGCGGCGAAATCGACATCATGGAAATCATCGGCAGCGAACCGGCGAAACTGCACGGCACCGTCCATTGGGACGACAACGGCCACGC
Source organism: Bacteroidota bacterium (assembly GCA_041163745.1). Lineage (GTDB taxonomy): Bacteria > Bacteroidota > Bacteroidia > Chitinophagales > Saprospiraceae > UBA6168. The sequence goes on along the minus strand of JBEAQU010000048.1, from coordinate 120,454 downwards.
CAGCTTCGGTAATTCCGTCTCTCTTCCGTCCGGTACTTTCGCAGACCAATACCACGTCTTCTCCATCATCTGGGATGACAAACAAATCCGCTGGCTATTGGATGATGTCCCCTACAATGCCGTCGACATCACACCGGCCTCCTTGTCGGAATTCCACCACCCGTACTTCCTGCTGTTCAACATCGCCGTCGGTGGCAACTGGCCCGGATACCCGGACGCGTCCACGGTGTTCCCCCAACGTATGTGGGTGGATTATGTGCGGGTATTCCAACAGCAGTGATCCTCGGCGCCACGACAATGGAACACCCTTCCTGCTCGGCACAATTGCATCTTCCTCACAGCAGGAATCTCCTGAAGTACGGCACACGTTGCCGTACTTCCGATTCAAACCATCGCGGTTCATAAGGAAAGGCACCCGCTCCCGATCATCCTCATGCCTTGGGAACCGACCCTTGCGATTCGACCGGACGACGGTCATCCGTCCGGCAACTGCCGCCCACGCAGTTCCCGGCCGCACACCCGAAGGCGAACAATCCCATCGAGGAGAAATACAGCCCGAACGCCACACCGACCCACTGCCGGTCCATGGCGGACTGTACGGTAATCAACATGCCCAACAGCAGGTAAATCACCCGCGTGTAGGTCCATCCTGTCAATATTCTTTCTTTCATTTTCTATTTGTTTGGCTGATGATGCGCACCCATGGCGCTTCCGGTCGCTGTCGGGCTCCAGGCAGTCGCTCCGGTTTGTGCTGGGACGACCGGCTAGTCACCGGAACGGCGACACAATCGGTCGTTTCGTTTGTCCCCCATCCTGTAACCGGTCGGTCAGTCCCGCCGACGGGTCCGGATGCCGAAGGGTAGGTACAAGGGGCAAAAACCGAGTAGGCTGGTCAGGACAAATACACCCGCCAACACCAGCAGGACGACGGCGGTGGTTCCGGAAATCATGCCAGTGAAATACAAGCTGCCCAGGACGACAGCGAGCATGACCCGGATGCTGCGGTCCACGCTTCCCATGTTTTTTGTCATGATGTCGTTGTTTGAACTGGTGAACGGATACCCTCACCGGATAATTCCGTCGCATTGCCCGGATGGAGTCTTTCCAAGGATGAATCCTTTCCGTAAAGGTGGGATGTTCTAATTTTTCTGAAAATGACTTTTGTTACATCCGGCCGGAATGAGCGGATATTTTTCCGCCGATACCAATGGGAGGCGGATGTTTTAAGCGTAAGCCTTGCGAGGATGATTCAGCTGTTCTCCAAGGCGCGGCATTGCCTGCGGCCCAGGCGCAGCGTGGCGCCTGCAAGCACGAGGAAAGGCAGGCAGGAGCCCGCCACAACCAGGTCTTTGCCCATCATTCCGATCAGGAAAACGAATGCAACCAGGCTTCCCAACAAAGCCAGACCGACAAGCAGGATGCCGGGTCGGGGCCGGGAAAGAAACGTATTCCCTATCAGCATCAATTGCCCCGATAATGGGAGAAGGACAAACGGATGCAGCACGGACGAAGGGGCTTTCCATAGTTTCGACAATACCGTGCGTTCCATCTCGAACAAAATTGCCGATTGGCTGCCATCTCCCCATCGGAGATATGCCAGGCCGGCACTCAGCGCCAAGGCCGCTCCGAGCCATCGCGTCTGCCGGTCCGTCCACCGCCACCGGCCGCCGTTTTTTTCACTCCAGTTCATACCGGTCGAACAATTGCGCGACCCGGAATCCGGCATCCGTCACTTGCCGGTAGGCCGGACTGTCGCGGTTCAGCAGCGGATTGGTATGGTTCAGGTGAAGGAACACCACCTTTTGCCGCGTTGCCAAAGGTAATTCCGCCAAACTGGCCATGGTTTCCACCACGAATGGATGCGGTATCTCCGACATGTCGCGGTGCGGTAGCTCCGTCCCGTCGAAAAATGTCGCATCCACCAAAGCCAGGTCCACCTCCGCCAACACTTCCGGCAGCGACAAGCCCCAGCGGCTCCATTTGTCAATATCGGGAATGAAGAGGATGGTCCGCTCCGGCCCGATGATCCGGAATCCGACGGTCTCCGAGTATTCGTCGCGGTGCGGCACCTGGAACGGGACTACCGAAAGCCGGTCGGACAACACCACTGCCTCGTCCGCCTCCATCGGTCGGAGGGCAATCCTGCCGTCCGCCACCAGTTGGCTCCAAGGGCCGTTGTCGGTTAGGAACCGTTGCATCCGAGGCATGACATGCACCGGTACGGCGTCGGCACCAAGCGCTTCCTTCCCCAGGTACATCAGGCCGCTGTAATGCCCGATGTGGGCATGGGTCAGGAAAATGGCATCCGGGACGTCCTGTTCGCTCTCCCATTCGAGCCGCCCCAGCCAACGGAGCTGCTGGGGCAGGTCGGGCGTAGCTTCCACCAGATATTTTTTCCGCTCCACCGGATCCGTGATGCCCAGACAGACCACCTTGCGGGAAGGATCCGGCGTCTGCCGCAACTGTTCACAGCATGCTTTGCGGCATCCGATATGCGGCGAGCCGGCATCCTGGACCGTGCCCAACACCACGACGGCGGCTTTTGCGGCCCCGTACGCCGGCCATGCGGTCGGTTGCGCAGCTGCCGTGCCGGCCAACAGCAAAACGCCGGCCATGCGTCGGTAACCATGGCCGCCGACCCGGCATGCCGACCATAGCAGAGAGGCAACGGACACAGGTCTTGGTCCCACGCAGTCGGTTGATGCGGAAGACCCGCACCGCCTGTTACGGCCGCTGTTTATTATTCCTCTTCCAATACCCATATGAATAAGGAACTCGGCTCCATCCGTACCGCAACGGACAGTCCCCCCGGCAGGTTCGTCAGGTCTCGTCGGTCCCGAACCCCCTCTCGGATGTTTACGGATTCCGTATTGGCGACGAGGCGCCAATTGCCCGGTGGAAGCCGGATGTCGTTGAAATAGTTCATTTTCTCCTCCGCATTCAGCAGGACCAATACCCGGTCGTCCACGAAATATCCGAGCATGCCCTGCTCCGGCGGCAGGATCCAACGGTAATATCCGTCCGGAACGGCTTCCGCCACCCGAAAGACCTCCCCGTACCGGCTCCGACGGAATTCGTTCAACCCTTTCCAGAAAGCATGCATGTTCGCATAGTCGTTCCGGTTGGTGCGGGTCGGTCCCTGCCCGACGGTCTCCCACCGGAATTGGTTCGCCGCCCGATGGTTGTAGGTGTCCCGGTATCCATGCAGGTAAATCCGATAGCCGGCCTTGGTCTCCTTGACGACCTCACCCAAAGGCGCATGCGCCTTGCTCCGCATGATCTCCGAACCACCATGTGTGACGATGGGACCGAGGGTGGTGTACAACAAGGTGGCGGCAATCTTGTAGGCATCCTGGTCGACGGCGTTGCGGCCGTCGAACCCTTCCGTTGCGAATTGGTCCGCCAAGGCGAAATTGTCGTGGATGTCCAAATAGTCGATGCCGCTGAGCGGGGTGCGGTCGGTGGGAAATGTGTTGGAGAGCGCCTTCATCACGTTTTCCCGCTCGTCGAACTTTCCGCCCGGCCAGCCCCGGTCCCGGTATTTGTCCTTCAACTCGAACACCGGACCCTTGAACGCGTTGCGGCTGTCGTCCTGGAAAAAGGTGATGGGCGCGTCCTCCTTGTACCAGTCCCAGTCCGGATTGGCTTCGAAGGCCGGGTCGTTGGAGCCGATCCAGGCTTCCCCGTACAGGATCTTGTCCGGGCCGATGGCCTGACGCAGGGCCCGCAGGGTCTGCTCGTCGAGCTGGCCGGCCAGATCGATTCGGAAACCGTCGATCCCGAATTCCCGGATCAGCGACAGGCATTGGTCGATGACCCATCGCTGTACCATCGGCCTTTGTTCGGTCTTGACCTCGTTTCCATAGGCGCCGATGTGCTTGAATTCCTTGGTCCGGTAGTAATACGGCTGGTCGATGGCGTTGAAGTTGAACAGGAAATCGTTGCCATCCATATTCTCGCCGGTGTGGTTGGGAACGATGTCGACGATGACGGCCATGCCCTTGTCATGGAATGCCTGTACCAAATCGCGGAAGGCATCCCGCTCGGCACCCGGCTCCTCGTCCTTCGCCCGATACCTGGACTCCAACGCCATGGCGAAGGTGGTCCGGTACCCCCACTGGTAGTTCTCCCGGCTGATGCCCTGTGCGATCATATATGGGTCTTCCGAAAAAGATGCCTGCCAATCTTCGTCCGGGAAATGGAGATATTCCTGTACCGGCATCAGGTGTACGACGTTGATGCCGAGGCCGGTCAGGTAATCGAATCCGATGGGTTCCCCACGCTTGTTCCGCAGGTTGCCGATGGTCATCGCCTCGAAGGTTCCCAACAGGTTGGAATCGAGCGGCAACAGATCCGTGAAGTCCTGTACATGCACCTCGTAGGCGATGACATCCTCCATCGCCGGGATGCCGTCGGCCAAGGGCGTGGCCGGGGTGGTCTCCCGCCAGATACGGGCCTTGCCCCAGGTGTCGTCGCTCACCCTGGCGTACGGGTCGTTGATATGCACCCGCCGGGCCGGATGGAAATGGTTCCCGGGTTCGTCCGGTCCATGGATGGTGAAGTCGTAGTAGACGCCATGCAGGTCCTCCGGAATGACGACCTCCCACACGCCGTCCGCATCGACCTGCAGGTCGACGGTCCGGTAGGCTGCCTGGTCTTTGCGTCCTTGATAAAGGTACAGCCGCACCGTGTCCGCCCGCGGCGCAAAAAGCCGGATGGCGGTGGTGTCCGCCTGTATGTTCGCACCGAGCGGCTGGGCGGAATAGGTCTGCCGGAACCACCCGTCGAAAGTGCAGGGGGTACGCAGCCCGAGCGACGGTATTTCCATGAAATGAACCCGCCGCCGGTCGATGGGGACGGCCGGCTTCACCAGCGCGGAGTGGGCTTCCATCGGCAGGACGGCGGCAATCGGGATCTCGCTGCCCGCCGCGTCCGTCAGCCGGTAGTCCGCCGGAAGGAGGGGGCGCTCCGGTACGACCTTCACTTCCACCAGGTTGCCGGGCAACAGGGTCGCCTCGAGCGCAGGGACCACCACGTCATGGCCGTAGATCAGGTCTCCTCCCTTCCTGTTCGGGGCCGCCGCCGGCGGATCCATCCAGCTGCCGTCGTCAATTCGGAACTTGAAGGCGGATTGGGGCCGGATGACGGAATGTCCCGGGTTGTCGACCGACAGGCTCCATACATCCCCCTGTCGGGAAAGGTTCCACTCCGGGGCGTCCATACCCTGGTCCCAGTTCCGGAAGACACCCGTGACCACGACCTTTGTCGGCCGCACCCCATACAAGGCCGGGTCGAAGAGGAAGGTGACCCGTTCTCCCTGGTCGATATAGCCGGCAAGCCGGTCCGAGTCACTGCCGGCGGGTTGGGCCGACAACGTCGCAAGCGGCCATAATACGAACACTAGCCATGTCGGCAGCCGGGAAGGGAATGGGTGGTAAGGGAAGGGCATAGTCGTTTGTGTTTGGCGGCGTAGGTTCCGGGGAAGGTTCGGCGGGTTCCCAACGGTCGGACATTTTCTTTTATGCAATGATAAGTTTTTTTTGGTTTCCTTCCGGTGCATTCCTACCTTCGATTGTCGTCGGTACGACGCAGGGAAAAGGTAGTTGGTTTACAACGAATTTGCTTTTCCTTGCCGACTCGGATCGGGATTTCCCATAGCCGGAGCCCTGTTTTTTCAGCCATCTCCGGATCGGCAGACAGGTGACCGGCCTGGTTCCGGTCGGAACGGCGGAACGGAGCCGCAGTAAGCCGGTCTTCCATTTTATGGGCCTACCCGTTCACTTGCAAGCCCCAGTCGTTAATGGGCGCTATCTTTGGACTTGGACATAATCTGTTCCCGCCACCACGCGCCTCCATCCTTGATACCGCTGAAAAAAAATTCCAGTATGAAAAAGCGATTACTATGGTTGTTGTCCGTCAGCACTTGTATAGCCTGCGCTGTCTACGCCCAACCTTCGGGCGAAAGGTTCGATTGCGCCACCGGTAATGCCGCCATCGAAGTGGTCATCCCGCAGGTGGACCCGGTCTTCTTCGAAGCCGTCACCAAACACGGTGGGGACCCGTCCATTTTGATTCGATACACGACCTTGATTGTCAACGGATGGTTTGATGCGGTCGCTCCTTACCATCCGACCGCAGCTGCGGTCTACAGTCGCCAGGAACGGCAGCCGGTGTACGATCCTTCGGACAATACCTTCCTGAACGTGGCGCTCACAGCCGCTTCCAAGGTGGTGCTGGACCATTGTTTTCCGGATTATTCGGACCGCTGGTCGGCTATGTTGGAAACTGTGAAGGAAGCTGCCGGGAATAAGGACGTCTCCAACGCCCTGACCATCGGGGAAAAGGCCGGGCTGGCGGTTTGGACAAGCAGGCTGCGCGACGGGATGAATCAGGACGGCTCGGAGGGAGGACGGGTAGCCAACCAGCTGCCTTTCAGCGATTACACAGGTTATGCTCCGGTCAACACCCCGTACATGGTCAAGGATCCCGGCAGATGGCAACCCGCCATGGAACGCGTCGGAACCGGAAAATACAGCAGCCAGGTTTTTGTGACGCCGCAGTACGGACGGGTGAAACCATATACCGAACTCTGGTCGTTCGACCTGCCGCTGCCATCGCCGGCAGACAGCGATTACAACAATATCGACGCCTATAGGAAACAAGCGGAGGAGGTGCTGGAAAAGAGCCGGCGTTTGACCGACGAACAGAAGATGCTGGCGGAATTTTTTGAGAACAAACTGTTCTCCCTGCCGGTCTCCACGGTGGTCGCCGCCATGCAGCAAGGACTAAACCTGATGGATTTCGTCCACCTGTTCTTCACCCAGGAAGTGGCCATCTTTGACGCCGGTATCTGGGTGTGGGCCAAGAAACGGGAATATGACGCTGTCAGGCCGTTTACCGCCATCGCATACCTGTATGGCAACGCACCTGTCGATGCCTGGGCCGGTGTCGGCAAGGGAAGTGGCACTTTGCCGGCGGACAACTGGCGCAGTTACCTGCCGGTGGCGGACCACCCGGAGTATCCCTCGGCCTCCGCCTGCCTCTGCGTCGCACATGCCACCGCAATCAAGGAGCGGACGGACAACCCTCAGCTGGGTTGGAAAGTGGATTTCAAGACCGGCAGCTCTTTCGTCGAACCGGGCGTGGTTCCGGCAAAGGATTTCAGCTTTACTTTCGAAACCTGGGACCAATTCGCGGACATCTGCGGACAGACCCGTCTGTGGGCCGGTGTGCATTTCGCCGCGTCCGTGGAAAATGTGAACCGTCCCTGTACCGTCATCGGACAGGAAGCGGTGAAATATGTCGCTCGGTTGATCGCCGGTGGGGAATGACCTTCCCGGAAAGGTTCTTTTCTCGTTATGCTCCGGCCCGTTGGCCGCTTTCGCCGATGCATGGCCTTGCGAAGCACTGGTGGCCTGCACGCCGGTACGGCACACCCGGTTTCAAGCCATCCTCATTGCCATAGGGAAAGAAACAGGTTCACAGTCCACCAATAACTGCTGCGACTGTCCATGCCCGGAAACGGTCTTTTCCGGTAGTCCAGGCCTGACTCAAGTTTGACAGCTCCGCTCAGGTCGTACCCCAGCACCGGCACCCACCTGGCTTCCAGAAGCGATTCGCCGGATTGGCGGCTCCCCAGGTACTCATGGGCGACCTTCAGGTAGAATTCTCCCGGATCCACGGCCGACCCACCCAGGGGTATTTCCGCGGTGATACGGTAGCGGAGCCTGAACGCGGGTTTTTCTTCTCCGGAAATGGTTTGGTCGCAGGCCAGCCGGTGGGCCAGCCGGAACCTCGGCAGGCGCTGTACGAAAGTGTATTGCTGGATGAACCGGTGGACCGTTCCGCCGGCTTCCCGGCGGATGAGATAACCACCTGCGAACCGTCCCCTCAGTCCGGCTTTCCGGGCCGCCAACAAGGAGACATCCGTCAGCACATACTCGTAGGCCCGCCTTGGCTCCATGGCGGCGCCGCCCTTGCCGAATAACTGGCGGGATTCTATCTTGAAGTGGAGGGACCATGCCGGTGTCAACCGGCCGTTCAGGTTCAGGGAGGGAAGCCCGCCGACCTGATAGGTGCTTTGGCCGGACGCACCGCTGCCATGCAGCAGCACCGATACGGTGAGGAGCCACGCGGCAACATTAGTATTCAAGGTGGGTGCTGTTTCTCCAGACGATCAGTGATGTGGAAATCATACCGCCGGTGTGGTCGAAAAGGTATTCGTACAGCTCCGCCGAATGATTCCGATGGCAACGGACAACCAACTCGTATCGTATGGTGAGGGAGGAATCTCCTGCCGCCGCCCGCAGGGAAAAAGACCCTGCTTTCACTCCTGTGTATTGCCGCTGAATTTTCACGATGTTGTATTTCGAACAATCTGCATGCAGGTAGGCTGCGATGGATGCGCCTGCAGGCATGGGGAGGTCTTCCCGCCGTATGGTCGTCTCCACATCTTCCACAACCACGGTGGTATCGAACTCCACACTGTAGGATGCACCCGCATGCCGGAATTTGGCCTCGATACTGGCGCCATCCAGTCTTTCCTCCCGGTACCATCGGATCCTGCCGTCGACATCCAACGAGGTGAGGAACGACCGGGCGGCGGAAGGCGCCGCATTCGGTCTGATACGGCGTTCCTTTTCGTATTTCACCTGGGCCTGGGCGGACAGGCTGTGAATCTGCGGCAGAGCGAGCAGTAAAAAGAGCAAGAGATGTCGATACATAGGGATTTGCAGGCTGATATGTGGTGCTGCCGCAATGGCCCGGCGATGGCGTGACAACTGTCCTTCCGGTCCGTGGGTCGTCAACTGCGTTCCGGGGAGCGCAGCGCCGGATGAACCTCCGGGGGCCTTGTCACCGTTTCGTCTGGCGCTCACGACAGATGCCGGTAGTGTGTCGGTTCGAATCGGGGCGTGCAGATGCTGAGAAAAACCAGTTCTACTGGCCCGGTATTGCGGATCCGTTGGGAGGTACTGGCGGGAATATGTACCAGGTCCCCCGCCGACACGCTGCCCAGGAGCTGGCCGTCGGTCTCCATCTCGCCGCTGCCGGACAGGATGAAGTACTGTTCGGCCAATCCGTCGAGGACGTGCCAGGCAGTGGTCTCTCCCAGGGTGACGGAGATTTGGGCGATGGATATCCCGGGTAGGGCGGGACTGTTCAGGAGCTCGCGTACGTGACAGCCTTCCACAAAATAATAGGACGGAATCTCGTTCGCCCGGATGATGGTGGCGGTTTGTTGCATCAGGAGAGGGTTCGGCTGGATGATGGTGCGCACGGGAGGGGGGCCTGCCATGCCGCGGTCCGTTCCGGCTAAAGTAGGAAAAAACGGCCTCTTCTGTGACGGATCGAAAAAGGAAGGGTCGTACCGAACCGGTACGACCCTATTCCTGCGCAAGTACTACTGGTGTAGATTTGGCGGGTCCGAAGCCCGCGAAAAATTAGAGACAGCAGGTCAGTTTCCGCTATCGAAGAGCATGTTTCCATCCCCGTCGAACAGAAGAAAGACACCGTTGTCGAGTTTGATGACAAAAAATCCATTTGGTTTCTGGACACCTCTTTTGATGTCGATGCCGGCGTAATTTTCCGCCAGGTATTCTTGTGCGGCGGTCGGCAGATCATCGAGGGTGATCTGTACGCCGCCGAAACCGTTGTGATGGCCGGGACCGATACCGGGGCCGTGGGGTGGGTTCCAGGGTCCGTATCCACCGGCGTTGGGGTCCACCACGCCACAGTCCTTGAGGAAGTTGCCGTCCGCGTCAAAGAGGAGGACCGTACCTTCGCCGAGTTCGACGGCGAACTTTCCGCTGGCTTTGAGCACGGCTGTCTGGATGGTTTCGTCCGGATAGTTTTCGGCGATGTAATCTGTGACTGCGGTAGGCAGCACCGATACGTCCACGGTGTCACCATGCATGCAGGCGCAGGGATGGCCGCCGCCGGGTCCCATCGGTCCACCGGGACCAGCCGGTTTTCCGCACTCGCGGACGAATTCACCATCGGCCTTGAAAAGCAGCACCGTGCCGTCGGAGAGCTTGACACCAAAGGCACCGTTGGGCTTGACGGTAACGAATTCGATGGTTTCGTCGGGATAATTTTCCGCGATGTAATCCTGGGTGGTGGCGGGAAGGTCGTCCGCCGTCACCGCATCCCCATACATGCAGCGGCGTGCGCCCCGGGCGTGGCGCGAACCGTCGTTCTGGCCGATGAAACGGCGGCGGGCGTTGAAGTACAGCAGATGGCCGTCTTCCATGGCGACCTCATAGCCGGACTTTTCCACAATCCAGGCGGCTTCCATGGCAATCGGGTCGAAACTACGGGTGACAAAGGCGGTGATGTCGGCGGGCACTTGGTCGCTGGTCAGCAATTGCTTGGTGTCGGACTGCGCGATCGTATTGATCAGGTCGTCCGAGGTGGGCAGCACGCCGTCCTGCTGGCAGGAGCCGACAAACAGGGCCATCGGCAGGAGGAGGAGGAGCGCAAATGACAGTTTTTTCATGATAGCTGATATTTTGAAGATGTAGACGAATTCCAGGTTGGCATGCGCGAACCTGGCAGGTTGGATTGGGTATCGAGCGGCAACCGTGCACTGCTGCGGTCGATATGGTGTAAGGTGTCGGTTTTTAGAAAAGGTTGCATGGTCGGATTGAATTGTTCGCCCAACAATCAGAAGGAGTATGACAAGCCGGTACTGAGTCCGGCTTGCATGGTTCCCGCTTCGATAAAAGGTGCTCGCTGCTGGTTGCCTATGCTGCCGACCAATGTCGGTTCGAAGGCGAGGGAGAGGGAGGGACCCAACCGCAGGGAAATTCCGGTCGACAGATAATAGTGGGTGCTGATGGATGGCTGCTGCTTGTATTTGTCCTGGAAGATCCGGCCGTTACGGGCCATGAACCGCGGGTTGTCGGTTGCTATGTCGGGTGGTCCGTATGTCGTGGACAGGGGGGTGTTCAGCAGGATGCCGGCGGATGCCGACCACGCCAGCCGGCCGAAGGGCCGCCGGTATTGCAACAACAGGGGAACGCTGAGCTGGCGGTCCTGCCGCCGGGTGACGACACGGAACTTCAGCTCCTCATTTTCCGGAATACTGGCGGATTGATCCGTTGCGGAGACGCGCACGTCCATTTCCAGGGGCCCGGAAGCAGTGTTGAGGTCATAGCTGAAGACATGTTCGTAATCGCCGGTTCCCCCGCCGGTGTTGCCATGTCGGTCCTTGAACCGGAATACGGCCTCATGTGCCGCCTCGACGGTTGTCCGGCGATACAGCAGGCCGGTTACGAAGTGGAGGCGGCGGCTGACGGGTATACCGAGCATAAGGCCTGTGCCGACTTGGGTGCCGTTGGCGGTACGGTCATTGTTGAAGATCTTGTCTGCCTGCCCGGATATCGGAGGCATGCGCGATGGGAATACCTTGCGTATGTTTTCGCTGACGGCAAGGTACATTGTCTGCCAATGCAGGGTGCCTTTGGTGTTTCGAACCGGCCGGATGCCGCCGGTTGGCATCCACCTGGGGTCGGTGGTCCGGACAAGGTAGTGGCCGATGGCCAGGGTGGGCAGTGGTTCGGGTACTTCCGGAGGTGTGGTCGATGCGTACGCAGGTGCGCCGGCAGCCCGGCTCGCCGGGCTGGTCCGCTCGTACGGGTTGTCATTTTCCCTTGGCCCGACAAGCGCGAAGGTCGTATCCGAAGCAGCCGTCGGGGGAAGGCCGGGTCCGGCGGCCAATGACCTCGCTGCCGACCCGTGCGGCGTGGGTGTGGGGCCCGCCGGCCAGGAGGGCGGAGCGCCGGCGCGCTCATGCACCGCTGGTCGGTCGGTCGAGGCATCGGGATATGCCTGGTCTTCCCGGACTTTTTTCGCGGTGGCCCTGATCTGCTCGGTGGCGAGGGGCCGTTCCGCCGGTGTGGCCGGAACGACATCCGCATGGCCGGACACATCGGTCACAACGGTAGCGTGTTCCGGATGCCACCGAACCTCCTGGCGGTTGTGACAGAGGTGCAGTGACACCGCCACTCCGAAGAGTGCGGCCGCCACCGCCGTATACCAGTAGGGTGATGTGTGCCAAGGCCGTACCGGCGTTTGCACGGGCATTCCGGCTTCGATGGCCGACCAAAGCGTATCCGGTGGGTCTTCGCGGTATCCTTCGAAGGATTTTTTCAAGAAATCTTCCAGGTTGTCTTCCGGTAGATGTTCTGCCATGGTGTCACATTGATGATTAGCAATACTTTTTTCTCAACTCGCCAGCTGTTGTTCGAGCAAAGCCCGCAGATGGGCCTTGGCACGGTTCAGCTGGGACTTGGACGTTCCGACGCTGATGTCAAGTGCCGCTGCGATCTCCTGGTGGCTGTATCCTTCCAGGACATACAGGTTCAGGACGGTGCGGAAGCCAGGTGGCATACGGTGCATCAGTCGGAGCAGGAGAGCGGCCGTCTCCGTGTGGTCTGACTCCGTCTCCGTATCCTGGTCCTCGCCGATGCGGTAGGCATGTTTTTCCAGGTCTGCCGTGGGAATCAGCTGCTGCTGTTTGCGCAGGAAGTGCAGGGCGGTGTGGAGAAACACTTTCCGTACCCAGCCGTCGAGGCTGCCGGCACCACGGTACTGGTGGATATCCCGGAAGACCTTGATGAAACCTTCCTGCAGGATATCCTCCGCCTCCTGCCGGTTGTTGGCATAACGAAGACAGAGGGGAAACATGCGACCTTTGAAATGATCGTAAAAATTTCGCTGGGCGGCACGGTCTCCCCGCAGGCAGGCGTCCAGAATGGCGGCTTGGATATCCTTCATGCTTAGTGGGTCCTGTCAAAGACAGGTAGCTGCTTGTTGCCGATGGTTGCATGGGGGCGGATTTTTTTTATCCGCCGAACGGTCCGAGCATGCGAAACGGGTTGGCAGCGCCTGTCAGGGGACCTGCCGAACCAGTATTTTGGCCGTGTATCCGGGTGCCTGGAGAAAATACCAGCCGGGAATCCAGTCTGCTACGGACCAGCTGTCCGATTGCCGGAGGACACCCTCCCGCACCACCTGTCCGACGGCGTTGGTCAGCCGGAACGGCTGCGGTTCCGTCAGGTCGGTGGACAAAAAGAGCAGCGAACTGGTCGGATTGGGACGCACGGACCAGCTGCCCGGAAGAGTGGCGGTCTGCGTCACAGCCGTCGGTTCGGTGTTATGTGCCTGAAAGGTCGGTGCCTGGATGACGAAATCGCCGGTCCCGTTCGGTACCCGGGCGTAGCCCAGGTCTGTCTGCTGGTTCTCGAACACGACTTGTTGGCCGCTGGTGAAGCCGGGGTCGGTGAGGAAAAGTTCCTCGCCGCCGGCGGAAAGTTTGAAATTGGCATGTAAGCCGGCCTGGCTGCCGTCTTCGTCCGCCCAGATGATCAGATAGGCTTCCGCTCCCAGGAAAGTACCTTCCGGAAAGGTCCATTTGCCGAGGTTGTCCGGATTGTCACTGAGATGCCAACCGCTGAGATCCACGGTCTGGTCGGTCAGGTTGTACAGTTCGATCCAATCGTCGTATTCTCCGTCCTGGTCGGCCATGGTGCTGGCATTGGACGCCTGGATCTCGTTGATGGCGACGGGGCTGTCGGCGAGCCCGGTGAACAGGACGCGGTAGAAAAAGACATCGTGTTCGGCACCTTCCGGTGCGTATGCCGCGGTCCTGGCGGGGTCGGCCGCCAGCGCCTCGATATAGAAGCGGACATACATGCCGTTGCCGAATCCGGGGATGGTCACCCCGAACAGGCCGTCTCCCGCGACGCCGTCCCCATGTTGGCCGTCGTCATACATCGGTGTTTTTTCAAAGTTACCGACGATGCCTCCTGCGAAATACAGGAATACGTCGGAGATGCCATTGACCGAAGCCACGGTCGCCGTCACCTGGACGGGTTGCCCGGCCGCCGGCGGCTGGAAGGGAACCCCTCCGCTCTCGAATCCGATTACCCCGATGTCGGGGCCGGCGGCGGAAAGGACCGGCAGCCCCGACAGGTAGGTCTGCCGCTGTTGGACAAAGGTCTTGAGGGCCGTCTGCTCGGATTGGAACTGGGCATAGGGATAGAGTTTCTTAGGGTCGGTAAAGACGTGGTCGTCAATTTGCTGGGCATACAGATCGACCAGGGAGTCGATGGCACTTGTCGAGAGGGTGCTGTTGCATATCGTACGGAAGTGGGCCAGATACCGTTGCCGCAAGGACGGAACGGCGAGCAGTTTGTTGAGCAGGGGATAGCGGATGTCCGCCTCATGGAAGAACGGCGACCAGTTGGCGGCCTGGGATTTCATACAGGTGTTGCCGTCCACCTCCTGGGGAACCAGCCGTCCGGTCTCAGGCTCCCAGTAAAGATAGTAGTCCATGCCGCCCTTGTTGACGTAGCTGTCGTCATCGGAGAAGGCGATTTCGGTCGCCAGGAACCAAAGTGTGCGGTCGATATCCAGGTAAGGTCGCAAAGCGGCCTCCAAATTCGTCGGCGGGGTGTTGTTCAACAGGCTGCAGACTACGACCAGGTCTCCCCAAGGATGTGCCTTGTGGGCTTTTTTCAAGGTGTAATATTTCTTGTACTCGGTGGTGTCGGTCGTACCCAGCCAGTTCAGGGAGGAGTAGCCGGTGCCGAAGGGCCCGCCGGTGCCGGGGCCGCCACCGCCAGGGCCGCCACCGCCGCCGATGGTTTTCAAAGCCCGCCAGCGGGTCCCGTCGCCGCTCAGGAACCACTCCCGCAGGAACTCGCCGTCGAGCTGCTGCACGTTCGGATACAGCCCCCAATCCTGCCCGTTGATGTACAGTCGGGCATAATTGGCCTTCGCAGCGGGGATGTGATGCCTACTCTGATGATAGTAGATCACCTCCCGGAGGAAGGAAGGGTCGTCGTAGCAGTTGTGCAGGTTGTACGATTCGTAGCCCTCGTACGACTGGTCCGCGTCCAGGAAATCCAGGTCGATGGCAAACGACATCTTTTGGGTGTTGGGCGGGAGCATGAGATAGGATGTCTGCCCTTTGAAATGAACCCCGACCGGACTGGGCAGCGTGTCGCCGTCGATGACTAGCAGGGCGGGGATGTCGGTGCCGGCCGTATAGTTCGCTACCAGGAGGTTCCAGTAGTTGGGTTGGTCGAACCATAACGACAGGGTGTGGATGTCATCGGGCGAATAAAAGCCGTCGACGGACTGTCCGCTAGTCACCAGGCGGCGGCCGTCGTCGCTGACTTGCATGGATGCGGGAAGGGTCTGGCCGCTTGCCGAATGGGTCAGCAACAGGATGATGGACAACAGGTTCGAAAGACGCTCGAAGTTAATTTTTCTAATCATACAGGTTGGTCAAAGCCACGGTCCGTCGTGCCGGACGGCGTCCGCTTTCGTCGGAATCGAATCGAAAGGGCACAGCGGATCGTATTTTTCTCGAGGAAGGGGTGTTTCCACCGGTAATGGTTGCTTGGAACGTTTTTTTTCAGGTGTTTTTGCTATTCCTCCTGCAGGAATACCATTTCCACTTCCTTGCCCAAGGAATCGGTCATGCGGCATTGCAGCCCGGCTCCGTGCTTCTGCTGAAAATACGAGAGTATGAAACGGTGGCTTCCCTTTGCCAGCACCACGGTGCTCCGCTTCTCCCGCATGCCGTGCAAACCGTCGTTGTCAATCAGGGTGACTCCGTTCAGCGAGAGGCTGGACCCGTCGTCCGATGCCAGGTGGAACGTATAAGTGCCGGTATGGGGCACGTGCAGGGATCCGGTGAAAGTCAGACCGAAATCCTCCCGGTCCTCCAGGCTGTCCAGGCTGACGACAGGAAGAAGGAATGTTTTGTGCGGTGTGAGACGGTCGAAATCCGGCAGGGAATCCCAAACGCCGCCGAATTGCCGGACGGTGAGGCCGGCAGTTCCTTTGGCACTGCCTTTCCCTTTGACCGGGCGGGTTTTGGTGAAGGTGTATTGTTGAACGCGGCTGGACGAACCGTCGGGCCATTCCGCCCGGGTATGCAGGGTGGTTGTGCGGCGCAGCGAGAGGGGAGACCGGAACGGTTGCCAGGAGAGATTGCCCTTCTTGTCCGGAACGGCGTACTGGATGCTGGCGCCGGGGGCGGTGGCGGCAAGCCGGACCTCCACGGAACGGTGGAAGATCCGGGCATCCGTCATCGGTTTGGGTGGCATTTTACCGGCATGGACGAGCCGGAGCAGGCTGGGATCCATCTTGATGAGCTTGCGGTCGTAGGTCATCAATCCGTTGTTTTCCGTTTCGATATCGGAAGTCTGGGTGTAGACGGCGGCGCTCAGTCCGGCGGAGTCCACCAGCGGCAGGAGCCGGCGGAAGAGGTCTTCGTATTGTTCCAGAAGATCCTCCGGAGAGGATTTGAGTTCGTATCCCCAGCCGCTGCTGGTCCATTGATGCCCCCGTATGTTCAGTCCAAGGCCGCCGAATTCCCCCAGGACGGCCGCCCGGGAAGGTTCCGGCCGGGGGGCATCAGGACCGGGATAGGCGTGGATGTCGATGACATCGCCGACCTGCTTGTCTGTCCAGCCGGAGGCGTTGTTGACCAGCCGGCTGTCGTCCCATTGGCGCATGCGGTCGACTACCTCGGCGGTGTTGTATTGGCCCCATCCTTCGTTGAAAGGAACCCACATGACGATGGACGGATGGTTGGAAAGGCCTTCCACCATGGCCTGCAGCTCCTTCATGAACTGTTGTTTTCCTTCCGTGGTCGAGTTGGCGGCGCTGGGCATGTCCTGCCAGACCAGGAACCCCATTTTGTCGCAGAGGTAGTACCAGCGTTCCGGCTCCACCTTGACATGCTTGCGGATCATGTTGAATCCCAGGGAGCGCAATGTCTCGAGGTCGAATAACATGGCGGCCTCGGAGGGTGGTGTGTAGAGTCCGTCCGGGAAGAAACCTTGGTCCAGGGGGCCGAGCTGGAATACGAAACGGTTGTTGAGCAGCAAGCGGGTGACGCCGTTTGAATCCGGGCCGACGGAGATGTCACGCAGACCGAGATAGGAGGTTACCTTGTCCTGTCCGGTTCCCAATTCGATTTCCAGGTCGTAGAGAAAAGGATCCTCTGGCGACCAGGGCCTCGGCTGCGGAATGTTGAGCAGCAGCGGGGTGCCTGATTTTCCCGATCCCTCGGATATGCGGACCCTGCCTTGCAGCAGCCGGGCGGTGACGCGGGTGTTCTTGGCCAGGTCGCCGCTGACAGCGACCCGGACGAAGGCGCGGCTCCGGTTCAGGTCGGGGAGGATCTCCAGCCGTCGGATATAGGTGCGGGGAACGGGTTCCATCCAGACGGTCTGCCAGATGCCGCTGCTGGCGGTATACCAGATACCTTCGGGCTGAAGACGCTGCTTGCCAATGGGTTGGTCACCGCTGTCGGTCGGGTCGGTCACCCGGACGGTGATTTCCTGCGTCTGGCCCGGCGCATGGAGCTGCTCGGTGATGTCAAAGGAAAATGCGTCGTATCCTCCCCTGTGTTCTCCGACGATTATACCGTTTACCGACACCTCGCAAGACCAGTCGACCGCACCGAAGTGCAGCAGCACCCGCTGTCCGGACCAGCTTTCCGGCAAGGTGACCTGCCGCCGGTAGACCAGCACGTGCCGGGGCTCCATGGCGGTCTTGACTCCGGAAAGGGCGGATTCGATCGGGTAGGGCACAAGTATCCTGCCCTGGCGCTCCACTTTGTCGGCTGTGTTGTCGAAGAGCATATAGTCCCATAACCCGTTCAAATTCAGCCATTCCTTTCGGACCAGCTGGGGCCGCGGGTATTCTGGCAGGGCCTTGTCCGGGGAAACGTCCGCGGTCCAGGGGGTAGGCAGGTCGGCCGGGGCGGCCCGCCAGGCTTCCTGTGCCGGAAGTGCGCGCAAAGTCAGGGTGGTCAACAGCAGCGGCATCAGGCCGCGAATCAGGCCGGCTCGGGTCATGGCGGGAGTTTTTGGTGAAAAGTAACGCAGGCCGAAGGTACTTTTTTTTCCGAAAAAAGGCGAGCGGGGAAATACACCCGAACCGGTTCATTCCAATGGCTCCGCATCCGACAGTACATAGGTCAGGTGGTCGAGGTTCCTCCGGTTCAATTGCAGTCGCCCTTTGAAGGTACGGCGCTCGTCCAACTTGTACTTCCGCAGGGCGGATGGCCGCAGCTGCAGTTCCAGGACGGTCTCCGGGCCGGCTCCGCCGCAGAAGAAGCAGCTGGCGTTCGGGTTGCGGGACAAAACCCAGGAGAGGCCCAATCCGTCGAGCGGGATCATATATCCGGTGATGGCCACTTCCTTGCCATCGAACGGCAGGAGCCATTTCCCAAAGCTGGCCTCGTCATATGACATTCCGAGCGCCGAATCCGTCCGGGTGGTGAAACGGACATCGTTCAGCAGGTTCCAGTCGATATGGGCCTGGGCGAAGACTTCGTGGCCGACCAAGGGCATCCAGCCCATGAGAAAGAGATACAGGTAAGGTCCTTTCATCTGACTTTTTCTTATTAACGGCATTTTCTGCCGCAGGGTTGTGGCTGCGGCAGACTCTAACGCTGTTTATGTCTCCGCCCGGGCCGGCCATTGTTTCGGAATCGGCAAAGCGGTGTTATTTTTGCCCCGGCAAAGTGTCCCTCCGGCCTTGTCCGTCCGGCTGATGACGGACCGACCACCGGGCCCGACACGAATGGTTGTGAAAAAAAAAACAGGGTATGAAAAATCAGATTTTCTTTAGAAGCCAACTCTCGTGGCTGTTCCTCGGACTGCTGCTCGGGAGCTGCACCCCGGATGCTGCGGACAAGGGCGTTGCAGGCACCGCTGCCGTCGGGGAGCGCAACGACCAGCCGGTTGCCGCCGCCGACCAGGGACCTTCGGATGCGGTCGAATATGGCGATGATGCGTTTTCATCGGATCCGGCTTTTGTCGAAATGCAGACCAAAGGATATCTCAAGCTCATGCGCGGGGAATGGCGCAGCAATTCGAGCCCCGGGCTGCAGTTGTCATTCGGCGAGGGTACTTTCGAGCGCAAGCAGGACGGCCGAGTGGTTCGGCAAGGGTCTGTCCGACTTGACGCAACCTGCCAGGAAAGCGATTGTTCCGGCGGAAAAGGTTGGTGCTTCATGGAAGTGACCGCCAGCGGTACCGCTTGTTTCTGGGTTCGGCGTATCGACCAACGCACATTGGTGGTCCGGCACCTCGGTACCGGCCTGGAGGAAGTCTTCTCCCGTTGAACGGTCCCTTTTCTGCCGTAACGCAGGTCTTCGACGACCGGTAGTATCGGAGACAGTCCATATGTTGTCGTCTTTTTATTGATGCAGCTTTCTCGGATGGTCACCCGGATGCCATCGGTAAGCCATCCGTGTGTTCCAGTCGGTCCGGCGGCTACCGCATCAGCACCACATCTCCCTTGAACAAGGTTGTTTCCCCGTCTGTGAATTCGATTTCCGCCAGCCAGGTGAAAACCTGGGGATCCATCGGGCGGCCCCGGTGGTAGCCATCCCACCCGTAGGTCGGGTCATTGGGAAGGAAACCGGTATGCAGCATGACGCTCTCCCCCCATCGGGAGAAAACCTCGAAGGAACGGACGGAGCGGATGGTACCGGGCTTGGCCTGTATGTACAGGATGTCGTTGTGGCCGTTTCCGTCCGGTGAAAAGGCATTGGGGACAAAGACCTGCTTCCGCCGGTCGACGAAAAGGGTCAGCTGGTCGTTGTCCTGGCAGCCGTTCGAAGCGATGACATCTATCCGGAAGGTGGTCGTGATGACTGGCGCGACGACCTGTTCCAGACAGCTCGGACAATCGCTGCTGTCGAGCGCCGACCAGGTGATGCCGGCCAGGGAATCCAAGGGCAGGTTGACCAGCGCGGAAATCACCGTCTGCTCGCCCAGGAGGAGATAGTCGTCTTCTCCAAGCTCCACATCGACCGGAATGGGGGTGTTTATCCAGATGATTTCCTCCGTGCCGCAACCATTGGCATCCTCCACCGACAAGTTGTAGGTGCCCGCAGAGAGCTCGCTGAAAACACCGTTGTCGGCAGGGCTGCCATTGTTTAGCCGGAAGCGATAGGGGGCTGTGCCTCCTGCCGGAGTTGCCTCGATGCTTCCCGCCCGGCTGTCGAAACAGGTCAGGTCACTGACCAGGAGGGACAGCTCGAGGGGCGGTGGTGCGGTCAGGTCGGCCGTCGTGGCTGCGGTACATTGGTAGGCACCGGAAACCGTAACCGAATACGTCCCTGCGGTCAGGTCATATATATTGTCGGTTTGTTCCCCGTTGGACCATAGAAAGGTATACGGAGGGGCTCCTCCGATGACGTCGGCGGACAGCGCTCCGTCGGCCGCTGCATCGCAGGAAACGCCGTATCCCTGGAAATCACTTAGTACGGAAACGGTGAGGAAGGGAGGAAAGTACTGTTCGATGACCGCTTGTGCCGTGGTGGTCAGCCCGTTGGCAGCGGTGACGGTCACCACGTAGGTGCCGCCGGGGAGTCCGGGCAAGGACAGCTGCGGACCGGGGGCCGTACCGGCACCCGTCGCGCCGCTGCCGAGTTCCTGCCATTGAAAGGAGAAGGGAGCGAGGCCCTGTAATACCGATAATTGCAAGGTGCCCTCGGTGTCGTCGCAGGGGATTGTGTCCCCCGTCAGCACGACGTTCACCCCGCAGGCATCGGCAGAAAGCAAGGACACGGTCAGGACCACGAGGCTGTCGCAGCCGTATTGGTTGGTCAGCAAGGTTTCATAAGTGCCCACTGCGGTGGCGTCGCAAGTGTCCGCCGTCAGAAAGACCGTATCGGAAGGGAGCAACAAGACGGTCTCCACCACCAGGCTGTCGCAACCGGCCTGGTTGGTCAGCTGCTGCGTGAAGATGCCGGCTGCGGACGGGTCACAGGTGGTGGACGAGAGCAAGGTCGTGTCACCGGACACATACGTCACCTGCAGCAGGATGATGCTGTCGCAGCCGGCCTGGTTGGTCAGGGTGTCGGAGAACAGGCCTGCCAGCGAAGGTTCGCAGGTGGTCTGCTGCAGATTTGTCATGCTGCCGGGCAGCCAGACGACTGTGGTGGTCACGATGCTGTCGCAACCGGCGGAGGCAGGGTAGGTTTCGGTGAAGGTTCCCGCTTGGGCGGGGTCGCAGGTGTAACTGGTCACGGAATCCAGCACCGGCGGCAGGTAGGTGACGGTCGTGATGACCAGGCTGTCGCAGCCGTCCGAAGTCGTGTAAAGGTCGGCAAAAATCCCTGCCTCCGAGGCGAGACAGGTGTTGATGGCGACAAATTGGGTGTCCGACTCGGTAAAGGACACATCCAGGTATATGGTGCTGTCACAGCCGTATTGGTTGGGCAGGACGGTGATGGTAAGGCCGGTCAGGGTAGGGTCGCAACTGGTGTCGGTCAGGTAGGTGGTGTCGGTGGGAAGGATGGTGAGCAGGGTGGTGACTATGCTGTCGCAGCCTCGGAAGGTGGACAGGGTGTCGGTGTAGGTGCCGGGGTCGGAAACCCAGCTGCCGTTCAATTGCAGGCTGTCGCCCTGGCAGACGTAGGGTTCCTGCAGGGAGGCCGCTGTCGGCCATTCGGTCAGGGTGGCGGAGGCGCCGGGAATACCGTTGCAGGCCGGTTGGTTGTTGTCCGAAATCGACAGTACACTGAAGGTCGTGGTGCCGGATGCTGTCAGCGGCAGGGCATGCCCATCCAGGATGTTCTGTAAGGAATAAACCTGATTGCCGTCGGAGTAGCTCAGGTCGAAAGGAGCAGTTCCTGTCAGCTCGAAAGTGAGCGTCACCGGCTCGCCGGCACAGACGGCCGTATCCGGTCCCAAGAGGGCGGTCGGCAGGGCGCGGAACAACACGGGTGTGCCGAAGGCGACCGACAGGCAGGGGTCGGTAAGGTCGATGAGGCCGTTTCCGTCCGGATTGCCGGCGATGGCGGAAATGTAATAGGTGGTGCCGGTGACCAAAGGAGGTAGGAAAGGGAATTCGGGTGTGTCGTTCCACGAGAGGATGGTGCCGGGACTGTTGCCGCTGGCGGTATGTAGGATGAACAGCAGTGTGTCGTCCGTATCCAATGTTTCATCACCCAGATGAACGGCGGTAATGGTATCCCCCGCACAGGCAGCAACGGGTTGGCTGCCCATGGTGCCGGCATCGGTGGTACAGAGGCAGGAGAAACTGCCGGAAACCTGCTGTGGCTGGCATTGGTTGGCGTCATCAAGCAGGAAGGCGTACGAACTGCCGGCGGGTAGGGGGTCGCTGAAGAAAGTGAAGGGTGGCCCACCGGACAAGGTGCCGGCGGATCCCGTCACAGAATAGCTGCCAGGGTCGCCGCCGAGAATATCGAAGCTGACGGTATAGAAGGTGTTGGTTCCGTCGCATGCGATATCGAAACTGGCGATTTGCGGGGCGTCGGCCAGGATGACCTGGACGGTGTCGGACCCGGGTGAAAGGCATCCGTTGGCATCGGTCACCGAAAGCAAGGTGTACAGACCGCCTTGGCTGACAGGCAATACGGTCGAGCCCGGACCGACGGTCAGTGGAGCTTGTACGGCGGGTCCGATGGCGTAGGAAATGGCAAGCGGCGGCGTACCGGACACGGTGAAGGTCAGTGGCAGGGTGTTGCCGCTGTTCTCACAAAGGGTTCCGCCGCCGGACATCGAAGCGGACGGAGGAGGGTGCACTTCCACCAACGCGGAGCCCAGTCCGGGACATTGTCCGGCGGCGGCCAGTTCGTAGGTCACCAGGTGTTGGCCGGGCCCTAGCAAGGCGGGATCCAGGAATCCGCCAGGTCCCGCACTGCCGCCCCAACTGCCGCCGGGCGGGTCGGCTGTAAGGATTTGTATGCCGGCTTCCGGGCAGAAGGGCCCCGTATTGCCGATGCTGACCATCGTCGCCGGCAGAATCTGGAGGTCGACGGTCTGTGTATCCGCACAACCGGGGCCGCCGGATACGGTGTAGCTGACCTGGAAAGTACCGCTTCCCAGGTTGGCAGGCACCAATATGCCGGCGCTGTTCGCAACACCGCCCCAGGTGCCGCCGGGTGGGGAAGCATTGAGACTGACCGGTGGGTCTTCGCTGCAGATGATCGGTATCGGCTCGATGACGGCCACCGGCAAGGGCAGGATGGTCAGTTCCACTTCGTCTGTATCCGTACAACCGTTCGGATCCGTGAAGGTATAACTTACCAGGAACTGGCCGGGGCCAAGCTGGGAGGGATCAAGCTGACCTTGCGGGCCTGCGGCACCCCCCCAACTTCCGCCGGCCGGAATGCCTTCCAGCGTGAAGGGGGCCGCGGATTCGCAAATGGATTGGCTGGGGGGGACAATGACCGCCACCGGTGCCGGCGACACCTGTACTTCGGTGCTGGCGGTCGCGGTACAGCCCTGGGCATCGGTGACCGTCACCGTGTAGGTGCCGCTGTTAATCAGGTCCGCCTGCGGGAGGGTCGGTTGCTGTTGGCTGGAGCTGAAGAAAAGCGGGCCGGACCAACTGTAGCTCACTCCGCCGGAGGCGGCCAGCAAGAGGTCGTCCCCGACACATAGCGGTCCGTTGTTGCTGGCGGTGGCAGGGGGCGGCGGCAGGATGTTCACGGTCACATCATCCGTCTGGGTGGCGTTGCATGCATAGGTGATGGTGACCTGATAGTTGGTGGTGGACAAGGGGGTGGCTGTCGGATTGGCGATATTCTGCGGGGATAGGGTAGGGTTCGGGGCCCATTGCCATGCTTGGCCGTTCGGATCCGCCTGCAAGGGTACCGATTGACCGGGGCAAACGGAGATGTCATCCATCGGCTGGAGCTGTGGCGGACCAATGCAGACGGTATGGGCATTGGAAAGGGCGCCTGTTCCGGAGGAAAATCCGTAGTACACATTGTTGTTCCCGTTGAGCAGGTTCGGGAGGTTGCCGGTATAGCTCAGGATGTTGCCGTCCAGTTTGGCGGTCAGCTGATTAGTCTGTGGGTTCCAAGTGACGGAAAAACAGTGGTCGTTGCAATCCTCTATGTTGGCGATGGGAACCGGACCGACGAGGTTGGACGCAGCGTTGTGGTCGACATTGCCTTGGGAATAAATGGCCATGTGATCGGATGCAGGGTCGCCGAAGTTGCTGTTCTGGTAGTCGTCCATCTCGATGGCGACGGATGGCGTTATGCCTTGGTAACCCAGTTGCCCTCCTCCCGTCCCAACCGCTGTGTTTGTCGTCGCAAAGATGAACACGATGCCGTCCGCCCCGTCGCTGTCCTTGCATCCGAAATTCAACCGTGCTTCCAGGCTGAAAGGTTGGTTCAGGTTGACCGTTGACGTCGAGAAAATGGTGCCCGCCTGCCCGGAGGAATTTGGTGTCAACTGATAACAGCCGTTTCCCAGATTGGTGGCAGATCCGTTGGTGTTGAAACTTTGTCCCAGTGAACATATGCCCGGTAACAAAAGGAAGAACACCAGGTTGTGCCGGACCCGACACCGGTCGTCTTTTTTTCTTGTCGTGTGCATGGACCTTGTTTTGCCGACGAAAGATAGCTGTTTTTTCATCCCGTCCAATGCCGAAACGACAGATCCGGCAGCCGAGGGATTGAAATATGAAAAAGACCGTGCAATATTGTTGGGCTATAAGCGAACATTCCATAACTTTGTTATATGTTGCGAAGCGCTTGTCAGACCGACAACCATCCGGCTCTTCCGGCTGCGCTACCATCCTTCCAACCCGGACGATTTCCAGCACAAAACATCTGCATCAATGCCAATATGCCACCGGATGACCGGTGCCTGCATAGCGGTCCGACACTAGTTTCCGGCCGCCGAGGTTCATTTTTTCTTTTCATTTTACTCATACGGTAAACTTTTTCTACTTTTGAAGGTGAGTAAGGAAGGCCATGCACGCCTGTGCATGCGCCTCCCTTATCGTTCAAACGGCAGCGGTCCAGGCGTTGCGCAACGGGCAGCATCCAAGTTTGGACGCAGTTCCCTCCGAACAGCACAATAGGAAACCCGAACAAAATTCAAGGAAATGGCAAGTTTCGAAGTTGAAGGAAAACTGATCAAGAAATACGATACCGAACAAAAGACCGCCTCTTTCCAGTCCAGGGAATTCGTCATCGAAGTGCCGGATGGCAGCTATCCGCAGTTCGTCAAGTTCCAGCTTGTACAGGACCGCTGCGCACTGCTGGACAGTTTTCAAGAAAACGAGATGATGAAGGTGAGTTTCGACCTGCGTGGCCGGGAGTGGCAAGGTAAGTATTTCACCAACCTCAATGCCTGGCGGCTGGAAAAGGCGGCGGAGAACGCCTCGCCTCCGGCCATGGGCGCCTCCACTTCGGCATCGGCCGGTTTTCCTACCGCCGGCACTTCCCCGTCGACGCCCCCTCCGGCTCCGATGGACGACCTTCCCTTCTGATGCGTTTCACTCGGTTGGATTGGTTCCACACCCAGCGTTCCCATACCTTTTTGTCAGGTATGGAAGGCCCTGCGCAAACGAACGCCTTGTACGGCGGTGCCGGGTACCGGCACCGTCGTTTGAAACAACTTCGGTTTGATGGCCATCCTATGCTGCCGGCAGTGTCTTGTCGTACCGATGCGGGACGACGGGTACGGTAAGGTCCCACCCGTCGGCCCGGCACCTGTCCGATGGCAGCGCTTCCCTTACAGCCGGTATCCGAACCGGGGTCGTACCTCGTGGACAACCGCGGCCACTTATTCCGGACGGTCGGATCGGAATGCTCCCGTAACGGAACGGTGTGCCGCCGGGTCGGCTCCGATACCCCGGCAAACCGGCGGCCATCCCCAGCTTTCTTAGGAAACCGCCTTTCGCTGGCCTTGCCCCGCTTCCCCCTTATGCCTCCGGCGCCGGGGTGGTACGAAGGTAAGGCTTGATGCGGGTGTGCCCTTTCGGGAATTTTTCCGGAATCATATCGTCCGGTACGGAAGGCAGAATCACCACGTCCTGCCCAGATTCCCAATCCGCCGGCGTGGCCACACTGTGATGGGCGGTCAGTTGGAGGCTGTCGATCACCCGCAGGATCTCCAGGAAATTACGGCCGGTGGAGGGGGGATAGGTCAAGGTCAGCTTTATCTTCTTGTCCGGCCCGATGATGAACACCGAACGGACCGTAACCTTCTCCGTGGCGTTGGGATGGATCATATCGTACAAGGTGGCGACCTGGCGGTCCTCATCCGCAATGATGGGGAAATTCATGGATACCTGCTGGGTCTCCTCGATGTCCTTTATCCATTCCAGATGGGAGTCCAACGGGTCGACACTCAAGGCCATTACCTTGACGTTGCGCTCGTCAAACGCTTCCTTCAACGCAGCCGTCCGGCCCAGCTCTGTGGTGCAGACAGGCGTGAAATCCGCCGGATGCGAAAACAACACACCCCATTTGTCGCCCAGCCATTCATGAAACCGTATGGTGCCTTCCGTAGTCCTGGCCGTGAAGTCGGGCGCCAGGTCCCCGAGTCTCAATGTTGCCATGTCAATGAATTTTTTTGTAAGTGAAATGATCTCAAAAATCGAAATAATATATATTCTATCAAATAAATAGAATATATTTTTTCGAGACAAGGATGATGCCAGTCCGGTCCGGAAAGGCGCATCGGTTTAAGACGGGTGGCAACGACAGCCTGCGGCCGTTGGCGTCCGGAGAGGGAGGGCTGGTCCTCCGGATGTGCACGGAGCGGATTCCCTGCTGATTTCCGGTACCTGCCTAGCGTATCGGTGGTTAACTTTGTCATGAGGAAAGGTGGGCCACACCAACCTCATGCACCATCCAAACCAAGCGATATGGTCAATCTAACCAAACACACACTGCAGAAACTGGAGGTCCTGTTAGGAGAACTGGGATACGTAATCCGATATGAGAAAGGCAATTTCAACTCCGGCTACTGCATAGTGGAGCAGCGGAACATCATTGTGGTCAACAAGTTTTTCGAAACCGAGGCCCGGGCCTCCGTCCTGCTGGACATCCTCGGGAGCCTTTCCTTCGACCCGGGTATCCTGGGGGAGAAATCCGCCAGGTTCTATGAAAAAATAAAGGAAGACAAGATGCCGGCAGCCTCGGCGGACGGGACTTCCGCATCCGGAGGAAGCTAAGGCCGCGGACCGTCCAGGAGCTGGTCGATGACAGCCGTGGCCTGCCGGAACCTGGCCTCGAAATCCCCGGAAATGACGGAGTAGGGCAGCTTCCTGCTGTCGAGTTCATCCTTGATCCGTTGGAAGTGCCCCGCCCGTACGTCGCCATGGATGCGGATGCCGTCGGATACCCAATGGATGTCAGGTGACAGCAGGAGAAAATGGTCGTACCGGCGGATATGGTTCGCGGCAATGATCCAGTCTGGGCATTGCCGCAGGTAGATCTCCCCCCAGACTTCTGTTACAATCAGGTCCGTGTCGCAGAACAGAATGCGGTTGGAATCCAGTGCGGCCTGGTCTTCGAGCAGCAGTTGCCCGCCGGCGATATGGGCGAAGTCCAGGGGGCCGAGTTTTTGTCCGAAACGCTCGGTATAGGTTCTCCCGTATTCCGACACCCAGTTGGTTTGGTAATGGTCAGCCAACTGTCTGGAAAGGGTGGTCTTGCCGACGGACTCGGGTCCTGTCAGCACGACTTTCCGGACGAAATGGCCCCTGGCTGCCGGGAGTATCCGGTCGGTGTGGCTGGCGGGTGCGGAAAGGATCGCCCGGCTGTGGATATCGCCGCAGGTACTTGTCCTGGGAATTGTGCAAAGGTCGACATGTTCCGGCAGCGGGAGGTCCGCCGGCAAGGCTGAATGGCCATGCAGCCAGCGTGTGTACCCATCCCCGATGAGTTGGCGTACGAATGGATGTTGGGGAAGCATGGCCACCAAGGCCGAGAATTCCGGGGGCCTGCCGTCCATGACCAGGTGCAGTATCCGGTGTCCGGGGAAGCTGGACTTCATCCAGGCGTATCGCAGGGCGCCGGGGACAGGGTCGTTTTCTGAACTGCAGACCAACAGCGTCAATGTATCCGTGTGTCGGCCGGCCTCCTCAACCAGCCGGAGATGGCCGATGTGCGGCACCATGAACTTTCCGGGCAACAGCCCTCTCGCTGATGTCATTGTGCCGTTGTTTTGGGCGGTATGTTGGATGAATCCATTCTTTTCCTGAAATATGCCGGCTTCAGGGACCATCACGCCAGACCGGAATGTGCCACCTTCCCGTCGGCCTTGCGGCTGTCCGGCAGATGCTTTAGCTGCGTAGGGGGAGACGGTCATGACCGGCGGACGGTCTCGGTCGGACGACTGGCATCGTTTCACAGGCCATTCCCAGGGACGAAACACCCCCGGAAGAATGGGCGGGACAAATCTAACGACTGCCGATGTATTTGAAGAACCAATTTGTAGGGTGCTTTCGATTTTGTCATGCCGGGTTGTTTTTCTTGGAATCCCTTGCCTCCGCCATGCTGTGTGGATTTCCGCCCGGACAAGTCGAACCGACGACCATTTGAAAGGAGATTCTCAGACGTCTGCCCGCCTCAGCTCCAGTACGGTGATCTCCGGCCAGATTCCCACGCGGCCGTGGAAGCCGAGATATCCGAAGCCTCGGTTGATATACAGGTACCGTCCGGCTTCCTCATACAGCCCGGCCCATTTCGGGTACCGGTATTTGACAGGGCTCCATCGGAATCCCGGTATCTCCACGCCGACCTGCATCCCGTGGGTATGTCCTGACAAGGTCAGCTGGATGGGGTTGGGGTCTGCCTTGACTTGGTGGTCCCAGTGGGTCGGATCGTGGGACAGCAGCACTTTGAAAGATTCGGCCGGCAATCCTTTCAGTGCCTTTTGCAGGTCGCCACGCTGGCCGAAGCCCAGGCCCCAATTCTCGACACCGAGCAGGGCGATCTGCTCGCCGTCCTTTTCCAGGGTGACGTGTTCGTCCAGTAAAAGGCGGAAGCCGACCGTGGCATGATGAGCCTTCAGGGCTTCGAAATTACGCTGTTTGTCCTGTTCGTCGTCCCATTGGTGATAGTCGCCGTAGTCATGGTTGCCGAGGATGGAATACGTTCCGAAAGGCGCTTCGATCTGGCGGAATACGGAAATCCAAGGTTCGAATTCCGCAGCCAGGCTGTTGACGAGGTCGCCGGTGAAGACGAAAAGGTCGGATCGCTGGGCATTCACAAGTTCCACACCCCTGCGTACGGCTTCGGGATCCCGGAAGCTGCCGGAATGTATGTCGGAGAGCTGCGTGATGGTGAAACCGTCGAAGGCGGATGGCAAATCCTTGAAATACACCGTATGCCGGTGTATCTTGTAATTGTGTTTTCCCCTCGTGATGCCGTAGAGGAAAGAGGTGAACGGAACGGTCGCGATGCCGAGCGCGACCTGGCTGACGAATTGCCGCCGGTCCGGCAGAAAACCTTGGTCCGACTGGCTTTTTCCGCCGATCCACTGCATGCTCCCTTCCGCAAACCGCCACAGGTCTTCCCCCATAAGTACAAAAACAAAGACGACTTTCGTCGCCAGCATGGTCAGGAACAGACTGCCGGCCATGGTGGCATAGGTGTTCATTCGTCCCCAATAGAGGAGGGCCGCCAACATGAAGACCGGCAATGCAATGCTGATTATCCAGTGTCCCCACCGGATGGCCTGTCGCAGGAGGCTGTGTTGCAATGGGGCTGTCAGGGATTTGACTCCCTGGTATACATACAGGTCCAATGCGAACACCAGAAGCAGGAGCAGCAATGCGAAGATCAGGAAACCAGGCCTTGTCATATGGTACTTGTTGACGAAACTGTTTTTTTTTTCAAACAACCGGTATTGGTTTTTGGTTCAGCAGGGTCTTCCCGGCTCCGGCCAGGTGCCGGGTTTGTTTTTTTGTTCGAAGCCTGGCCGTTTACCTGGGGTTGCCGTTCAAATATTCCGTACATTGCTCCTCCTTTGTCGGAAAGGTTACGTTTGTTTCTCATCCGGTGCGGACCGGGTGCGCCGCCGGTACCGCTGCATGGCGGATACAGGTACGCCCGTCCGCTCCGACCAATGGAATGGAGATGGAATTGGTTATCGGATTGGATTTCGGAACGGACTCTGTCCGGGCGGTGCTTGTGGATACCGCGAATGGGGCGGAGTTGTCGTCAAACGTCCATTGGTACGAACGTTGGATGGAAGGGCGCTACTGTCTGCCGGAAGAGAACCGGTACAGACAGCATCCCCTGGACCACCTGGAGGGAATGGAACGGACGGTCCGGGAGGTGCTCGCCCTTGCAGGGGTCGCCGGTTCGGCCGTCAGAGGCATCTGCGTAGACACAACGGGCAGTTCCCCGGTGGCGGTGTCACGGGCGGCGGTGCCCTTGTCCTTGATGCCCGAACATGCGGATGACCCGGATGCCATGGTGGTGTTGTGGAAAGACCATTCCGCCCTTTGGGAGGCGGAAGCGATAAACCGGGCGGCACGAACCTGGGGTGAGGAGGATTTCACCCGGTACGAAGGGGGTATTTACTCGTCCGAGTGGTTCTGGGCTAAAATATGGCATATCATACGCCGGGACGGTCCGGTCCGGCGGGCAGCCTATTCCTGGATGGAACATTGCGACCTGATGACGGCGGTCCTGACCGGGTGCCGGGATGTCCGCACGCTGCGAAGGAGCCGTTGTGCCGCCGGGCACAAGGCTATGTGGCATCCGGACTGGGACGGACTGCCTCCCGCGGATTTCCTCGGCAGGTTGCATCCCGACCTGGCGGTGCTGCGGGAACGGTTGTACCGGCATACCTATACATCCGACCAAGCCGCAGGCACCCTCTGCGCCGAATGGGCCGACCGGCTCGGCCTTTCAACGGACACCGTCGTCGCTGTCGGCACCTTCGATGCCCATGCCGGTGCCGTCGGCGTGCAGGTGGAGAAGGGCACCCTGGTCAAGGTGATGGGTACCTCCACCTGCGACATGATGGTCGCTTCGCGGGAGACCATCGCCGGCAACACCGTGAAAGGGATCTGCGGACAGGTCGACGGATCCATCCTGCCGGACATGGTCGGCCTGGAAGCGGGACAGTCCGCTTTCGGCGACCTGTTGGCTTGGTTCCGAACCATCTTGTGCTGGCCGTTGGAACAGCTGTCCCTGGACACCTCCCTGTCTCCTGCACAAGCGAAGCGGCTTGCCGCCAGCCTGGAGGAACGTATCCTAGATGAATTGGCCCGTCATGCCGCTTCCCTTCCCTTGACGGAGGATATGCCGGTGGCCCTGGACTGGATCAACGGCAGGCGAACCCCCGATGCCAACCAGGCACTGACCGGCGCTGTCATGGGCCTGACCCTCGGTACGGATGCCCCACGTCTTTTCCAGGCACTCGTCCATGCCATCTGCTTCGGTTCCCGAAGGATTGTGGCACGCTTCGAAGCGGAAGGGATTCCCATCCGTAAAGTCGTCGGCGTCGGTGGCGTGGCGAGAAAATCGCCGTATGTCATGCAAACCTTGGCCAATGTCCTCCAACGGCCGGTCGAAGTGGCGGCCACCGATCACGCGCCAGCCCTCGGGGCTGCCATCTATGCCGCCGTCGCCGCCGGCCTGTACCCCGATGTGGCCACCGCCGCAGCGGTCATGGCCAGCCGACCCGAGGCGTACTATCCGCCCCAGCCGGAACTGGCAGAACGCTTCGACCGCCTCCTGGCACGGTACGATGCGCTCGGTCGTTTCGTAGAATCACAAACAGCCGTCCGGTGACCGGAACTGACCGTTCCTGCCGGCCGCATACGCTTCCATATCCGCATGACCACATTCTCGGACCTGAAACAGGCTTGTTTCGATGCCAATGTCCAACTCAACCGGTCAGGCCTGGTCCGTTTCACGTTCGGCAATGCCAGCGTGTCGGATCCCGCAGCCGCCGTTTTCGCCATCAAACCCAGCGGCGTGCCGTACAACCTGCTCCGTCCCGCGGATATGGTCGTGGTCGATTTCGAAGGCCGTGTAGTGGACGGTTCCCTACGTCCCTCCTCCGATACGCCTACGCATGCATGGCTGTACCGTGAATGGAGCCGGATCGGCGGTGTCGTGCATACCCATGCGACCTATTCCGTTGCCTGGGCCCAGGCACAACGCGATATCCCGGTCCTCGGCACCACCCACGCGGATTACCTGCCTTGTGATGTCCCCTGCACACCTCCCATGCCGGACGAACGGGTCTCCGGTGATTACGAACACCAAACAGGCGTGCATATAACGGAATGCTTCCGCCTCCGCGGCCTTTCCCCCGAACTGGTGCCGATGGTCCTCGTTGGCAGCCATGGCCCCTTCACCTGGGGGGAAACGCCCCAGCTTGCGATCCATCACGCGGAAGCACTCGAGGAAATCGCCCGGATGGCCTTCCTCACCCTGCAGATAAATCCGTCGACAAGCAGGCTCCAACCTGCCCTCCTGCGGAAACATCACCAGCGTAAGCATGGAACGGATGCCTACTATGGTCAACCTTAACACCCTCACGCCGGACTACCTATGCTAACCAATCCCTCCGCCACCATCTGGTTTCTCACCGGCAGCCAACACCTCTACGGTTCGGATGTCCTGGAAACCGTCGCTTCCCATGCCCAAACCATCGTCCGGGATTTTCAATCGGATCCCCTGCTGCCCGTCCCATTCCGGTATCACCCCGTCGTCACCTCCCCGGAAAGTATCCGGCAGGCATGCCAGGCGGCCGACCAGGACCCGCACTGCATCGGTGTGGTGGCCTGGATGCACACCTTCTCCCCGGCGAAAATGTGGGTGAACGGCTGGCGTTCCCTTCGCAAACCGCTTTGTCAACTGCATACGCAGTTCAATGACGAAATCCCATGGGAACACATCGACATGGATTTCATGAACCTGAACCAGTCCGCTCACGGTGACCGGGAGGCGGGATTCCTGCTATCCCGCATGCGCCGGAACCGGAAAGTGGTCACAGGCCATTGGAAAAGTCCTTCCCTGCGGACCCGGCTGGGACAATGGTGCCGCGTCGCCCTCGCCTGGCAGTCCTGGCAATCGCTCAAGGTGGCCCGGATCGGTGACAACATGCGGGAGGTCGCCGTCACGGAAGGTGACAAGGTGGAGGCCGCCCTGCAGTTCGGTTTCTCCGTCAACGGTTACGATTCTTCGGAGGTGCTCCGCCACCTGCCTGCTGCCTCGGACCCCGCGGTCCGCACACGCCTGGAGGAATACGGCGACCTGTACGATCTATCTCCCCCGCTTCGGCCTGGTGGTGCGGGAAGGGATTCGCTGGTCGCCGCCGCCCGCATCGAGCAGGCCTTGCGGAGTTTCCTGGCGTCAGGTGGCTTCGACGCCTTCACCGATACCTTCGAGAACCTCGGCGCCTTCGAGCAGCTGCCCGGCATCGCGGTGCAACGCCTGATGCAGGACGGTTATGGGTTCGGGGCGGAAGGGGACTGGAAGACCGCAGCCCTGCTCCGGGCCTTGAAGGTCATGTCGGCAGGGAGTGACAAGGGCACTTCCTTCATGGAGGATTATACCTACCACTTCCGGCCGGATGCTTCGCTGGTGTTGGGCGCCCATATGCTGGAAATCTGCCCGTCCATTGCAGCGGGGAGGCCTTCCTGCGAGGTCCATCCGCTTTCCATCGGCGGGAAAGCCGATCCCGTCCGGTTGGTTTTCGACGGGGCGGAGGGCCCCGCCCTCAACGTCTGCCTACTGGATATGGGCGGACGCTTCAGACTGGTCGTCAACGAGGTGGAGAGCGTGTCACCGCCAAATCCTTTGCCCCGGCTTCCGGTGGCCCGCGTCCTCTGGAAACCGGCGCCGGACCTTGAGACAGCGGCGACCGCCTGGTTGCTGGCCGGCGGCGCACACCACACGGTCTATTCCCAAGCCCTGACCACCGAACTCGTGGAAGATTTCGCGGACATCGCAGGCATCGAAATGCTCGTCATCGACCACGATACCCGGTTGCGGGCCTTCAAGGAACTGATCCGCTCCAACGAGGTATATTATCACCTCTTCCGTTTTCGAACCTGACGGCCTCCGACCACCGTACCGGCTTGCTGAGAACACGGGAAACAAAAAGCTCCCTGCCGACAAACAGAACGCCGGCGGGTCGTAAATTCACCGATATGGAACGTACCCTCTTCATCCATCCACTTTCAACCGCCTGCCTCCTGGCAGCTACCTTGCTTATGACCCGATGCGCTGCGGACCCGGCCGGCTCCGGGAAACCTTCCGACGGGCCGGCCGACGCCGGTATTTCCGTCACGCCCTACGGAACGACGCCTGCCGGTGACACCGTGGAACTTTACACGCTACGGAACGAACAGGGCATGACCGTGGAAATCATTACCTACGGTGGCATCATCACCTCATGGACGGCACCGGACAAGGACGGACGATATGAGAATGTCGTCCTCGGTTTTGACGGTCTCCCAGACTATCTCCAACGAAATCCCTATTTCGGCGCCCTCGTCGGCCGCTATGGCAACCGAATCGCCGGCGGTCGTTTCTCTCTCGACGGAAAAGCCTACCAACTGGAGCGGAATGACGGCGACAATCACCTGCATGGTGGGCACTCCGGGCTCGACAAGGTGGTCTGGAAGGCCACACCGGCTCCGGCCGACCAGGGGGTGGCCCTCCGCCTGGAACATGTCAGCCCGGCCGGCGCCGGGGGATATCCCGGCACCCTGTCCGTTTCGGTCACCTATCACCTGCTGCCGGACAACAGCCTGGACGTCCTTTATGAGGCCACCTCCGACGAGCCTACCATCGTGAACCTGACCCAGCATTCCTATTTCAATTTGTCCGGACATTTTGACCGCGACATACTGGACCACGAACTGGAAATACGGGCGGACGCTTTTCTTCCGGTCGATACGGCCCTGATCCCCATCGGTGCCATGCAACCGGTGGTTGGCAACCCTTTCGATTTCCGAACGCCCAAGCCCATCGGTCAGGATATCGGCGCGGCCGACGAACAGCTCCGCAGAGGCGGTGGTTACGACCATTGCTGGGTTCTCAGCGACCCCGGAACTTTCCGCCGGGTTGCATCCGCCCTGCATCCTGGGAGCGGAAGACTCCTGGAGGTCTTCACCGACGAACCGGGACTGCAGTTCTATTGCGGCAACTTCCTCGACGGCACCTTGCCGGCACCGGGCGGCGGTAACTACGGCCACCGTAGCGGATTCTGCCTCGAAACCCAACATTTTCCGGATTCCCCGAACCAGCCGGTCTTCCCGTCCGTGGTCCTTCGTCCGGGAGATGTCTACACCAGCAGAACATCTTTTCGTTTCTCCACCCGTTAATTCCGCATCATGTCTACCTTGGCTACCATCGACTGGATCGTCATCCTGCTATATTTCGTCCTGATCCTGGGCATCGCCTGGTGGGTGATCCGCCGGGAAACGGGTACTTCCGACGATTATTTCCTGGCGGGCCGAAACCTCGGCTGGTTTGTCGTCGGGGCTTCCATCTTCGCTTCCAACATCGGTTCCGAACATGTGGTCGGCCTGGCGGGCTCCGGTGCGACCGACGGCGTCGCGATGGCGCATTACGAGCTGCACGCCTGGTGCCTGCTCGTGCTGGGTTGGTTGCTCGCTCCGTTCTACCTCCGTTCCGGTATCTATACCATGCCGGAGTTTCTGGAGAAAAGGTTCTCCCCGGCTTCCCGTTACGTTCTTTCCGGCATCTCCCTGGTGGCGTATGTGCTGACCAAAGTGGCCGTCGGTATCTTCGCCGGCGGCATCGTTTTCGGTGTCCTGCTGCCGGAACTGCATTTCATGGGCCTTGACAGTTTCTGGATCGGTTCCGTCGGGATGATCCTGCTGACCGGTGTCTACACCGTCTTGGGAGGCCTGCGGGCGGTGGCGTATACGGAGGCTATCCAAACGGTCATCCTGGTCCTGGGATCTCTGCTGGTGACAGTGTACGGCCTCGATGCATTGGGCGGGTGGGATGAGCTGAAGCGCATCGTCGGTTCGGATATGTTCAACCTTTGGAAACCGTTGGTGCCGGCAGGTATCGAAGGAACCTGGGCCCCGGTCCGGTCCGACACAGAAATGGCCTGGTATTTCAACGGAAACTATCCATGGCTGGGCATGCTCATTTGTGCGCCCATCATCGGCCTGTGGTACTGGTGTACGGACCAATACATCGTACAGCGCATGCTGGGGGCTGCCAACCTGACGGAGGCACGGCGCGGAACCATCGCCGCGGCTTTCCTGAAACTGCTGCCGGTCTTCATATTCATCATCCCCGGAATGATTTGCTTCGCTTTGGCGAGCAGCGGGAAGCTTCCCTCCCTGGCGGCGGACCTCCTCGATTCGGAGGGCCGGATCATCCCTGCCCAGGCACAACAGGTTTTCCCGCTGCTGGTGGCGAAGGTGCTTCCGGCCGGTGTCCGGGGCATCGTGGTCGCCGGTCTGCTGGCGGCCCTGATGAGTTCGTTGGCAGGTGT
The DNA here is from genome assembly GCA_041163745.1 of Bacteroidota bacterium. Classification (GTDB taxonomy): domain Bacteria; phylum Bacteroidota; class Bacteroidia; order Chitinophagales; family Saprospiraceae; genus UBA6168. The sequence goes on along the minus strand of JBEAQU010000048.1, from coordinate 84,182 downwards.
CTTCAATGCTTCCGCTACCTTGTTCACCATGGATATCTACCAGCGTTTCCGGCCGGGAGGAACGGAACGGGAGTTGGTTCGGGTTGGCAGGATCGCCACCGCTGTGATGGTGGTCATCGGATTGGGCTGGATTCCGGTTATCCAGGGTAGCCGCGGCTTGTACGATTATCTCCAGAGTGTTCAGGGCTACCTGGCACCGCCCATTTTTGTGGTCTTCTTCTTCGGTATCTTCAGTAAACGGCTTACAGCCCGTGGTGCGCTGGCCGCTTTGCTGACCGGATTCGCCATGGGGCTGTTCCGCCTGGCGGTGGATACGCCGGTCATGCTCGGCGAAGGGTTTTCCTACCCGGAAGGTTCTTTCCTCTGGATCGTCAACAATGTCTTCTTCCAATATTACAGCCTGCTCATCCTCCTGGTTTCGGCGGCCGTCATGGTGGGAGTGAGCTACGCCGGTCCTCCGCCCGATGCCGGTCGGCTTTCCGGACTGACCTTTGCTACTGTGACGGAGGAACAGAAGGCTGTCACCCGCAACAGTTTCACCCGATGGGATGTGGCTGCATCCGTCTTGGTGCTCGCGCTGATCGTGTCGGCCTACTGGTATTTTGCCGGCTGATGACCTTGAAGGACGTCGGCGAGGTCAAGCCTCGCCGACGTCCGGCGTTCAAAGCCGCACCATCCGCATCGTGGCCAGCGGAAGTCCGTCCAGAAACAGGGTGCCGAAGTATGTACCTGGCGCCAGTTGGCGGTCCCCCAGCAGGAAGCTGCCGTCGGATTGCTGCAACAGGGTCTCGGACAGCTCTGCGCCCTGCGAGTTGAAGAGGACAAAACGGAGCAAGCCGTCCGTGGCCGGTACGGAAAAGCGGACGGTGGCCTCCCCGTCGAAGGGGTTCGGACTGACCTGCAGCAAAGCCTCCGCGGCAAAGGAGGCCCCGACGGATACCACCGTCAGTTCGATGGTTTCCGTCACCGCAGCGAATCCGCAATCGTTGAAGGCCGTCAAAGTCACTTCGTAGATACCGGAGGCTTCGTAGGTATGGTTGGGTGCCTCATCCTGGCTGCCGGTGCCGTCGCCGAAATCCCAGCTGTAGCTGGAGGCATTGAGCGACAGGTTGGTGAAATCCACCACACCGTCCGTCGCGGTGAAGGAAAAGGCCGCTGTCGGAAATTCCCCGACCTGGATCAGTTGTCCGGCAAATTGTTCGCTGTTGCCGGCACCATTGGAAACCGTCAGAAGAACACTGTAGGTGCCCGGCTGCTCGTAGGTGACGGCAGGGTTCTGTTCCATGGAGGAGGAAGGCGTGCCGCCGGGGAATTCCCAGTTCCAGGTGTCAGGGTTCCCCGTGGATTGGTCTGCGAACTGTACGGTCAACGGTGCGCATCCTGCCGTGGTGTTGGCCGAGAAACCGGCTTGCGGCGGAACGACCAGGATGAGGATGTCCTGTACGAACGAATCGATGCCGCAGGCGTTCTCCATGACCAGGGTCACAGAAAAGATCCCGGTGGTCGCATAGGTATGCAGCGGGTTGGGATTGTCGCTCACACCGCCGTCGCCGAAAGACCAGAAGAAGCTGCCGTCCCCGGCGGACGTGTTGTCGAAGACAACCGACGGGCCGTCCACGGAATAGATGAAACCGGCCTGCGGCGGGGAGCTCACCGAGATGAGGTTGGACTGTTCGAGGGTGTAGCTTTCTCCTTCGTCCGTCACTACATGGAGGATGACGGGAAAGGTGCCCGCGGTGGTGTAGGTGACGGTCGGGTTGGAAATATCGGAGGTGGCCGGTGTGCCGCCGGGGAATTCCCAGCTCCAGGCAGCGGCGTTGGTGCCGTTGTCGGTGAACTGCACGGTGAGCGGGCTGCAACCGCTGGTGGCGGAGGCGGAGAAAGGTGGGTAGGGAGCTGCGTCCTCCACGTGAAAAGCGTCGAGGGCGGCCTCCACCAGGTGACCGGAGTTCGCAAGGTCACTGGTTTCGAAGATTATCTGCATGGTCGGGGTGATGTCCAGCAGCCCGGCCAACGGGAACGTCGCTTCGGGCCGCCACGCCCCTTGGGATTGGGTGACCGTCTCCAGCACCACCGTCTGGGTCCCGTTGGTGACGCGGACTTCCAGGGCGTCGTTGGGGTTTCCGCTACCGCCGGCGTTGAAGAACCAGGCACGGTAGTGCACCACCGGTTCGTTGTATCCGGTCAGGTCCATGAGGGGGGAACGCAGGGTGACCACGCCGTTGTCGACATCATCGTCTCCGGCCGCCCCGCCGCCGTTGCCGGTCATGTAGCATTGCGCTCCGAGGTCGCCGGGCACGTCCGCACCCGGATTGGCAGTCTGATTGTTGTAGGTGGTGCCGACCGGCACGCCCCGGACCCATACCCCGGAGGAGGCGGTATGGGTCTCCGTCCAGCCCAGGTCCAGCACGAAGTCGTCCGCGTAACCCGGCACCAGGCTGACCTGGGTGCCGGACGGGGTGTTTTGATTGATCTGAAGCCCAGTGACGACCGCCGTCCGGTAGCCCCAGGCCCCGGCGTAGAGGTCGTATGTGCCACCCAGGATACTGCTGACGGAGAACTGGCCGTCGGCATCCGCCACCAGGTCGTAACTGAGCTGGTCGCCCTGCAGGAAGACCTTGGCGCCCGCCACGGGGGCGCCGTCCGTGCTACGGACGGTCTGTCCGCTGAATGTGAAGGAGGAGATCGGATCGAGTTCGACGTCCAGGATGGTGAGCTCCCCGTTTTCCAGGGTGGCGGAGACCGTTTTGGGCAGATAGCCCGTCGCCGTGAATGTCACGTCGAAAACCCCGGCGAGGGCCTGTCCGGTTTGATATTCCCCGGACGGGTCCGTGGTGGCGGTGTTGGCCTGGGTGCTTTCGATATGGACGGCCGCCCCCAGGATGGGTAGTCCGGTGGCGGAACTGGTCACCTTGCCCTCCACCCAGCAGGCGCGTACATAGTCGGCGCCGCAGACGAACAGGCCGTTGCCGATGTCGGTCAGCAGGACAAGTCCGGAGGGCAGGAAGGGGTAGGCGCCCCAGGCGCCGCTGAAGCCACCGTTGGCTCCCAGGAAGGTATCCCAATTGCCGACTTCGATCAGGTTTTCGGGACGCGAGGCGTCTACGATGACGCCACCGTCCGTATAATAGGAGATGATCAGCCAATCCTGCCAGACGTGTACGTTGTGTGGAATTACGTTGGCGTTCAGCGTGGCGACGGGCCGGAACTGGTCGAGTTCCGAGATGTTGCCCAGGTCCGAAATATCGTAGGCAGCCACCGGTGCGTTCGCTTTTTCGTCCGTGGTGAAGACCACGTCGCCGGCATCGTTCAACCAGGCGTTGTGCGTGAAATTGTAAGGGGTCTGCTGGGTGGCCAGCAGGACGATGTCTTCCTTGTCGGAAACATCGTAGATGCCGAGCCGGCCCAGGTAGATCTCCGAAGCGTACATCATGTTCTCGCGGACATAGACGTCATGCGCGTACACCGGCGGTGCGGCCGCGACGAATTGCGGGCTTCCGGGGGTGCTGAAAACGTCCACGATGATCATGCCGCCGCTGTTGACGTTGGCACCAGAGATGTAGCAATAGCCGAACTCGTCGATGTACAGGTTGTGTGCCCGGGTGTAGGTCCCCAGGCCGGGAAGGTCGGGCGACCAGTTGGTCGCCGTGATGTTGTTGGGTGCGTCGGTCAGGTTGATGACCATCAGTCCGCCACTGCTTTCATTGATGACATAGGCGTAATCCCCCCAGGTCTTGATATCCCGCCAAGTGGAATTGGCCCCCGGGAGGAAGGCCACCTCCTGGATGTTCTCCGGGTCCGCCAGGCTGACGACCGACACCCCTGTCACCGTCCCCACCAGAGCGTATTCCGTGCTGTCGTCCGGATCCACCCAACCCCAGATGTCGTTGGTGTTCTGGGTGTAGTCGAGCTGGTCCAGCAAGGTCATGTTGAGTTGTGCGGCGGCACTGAAACCCAGTATCGCCAGTAAGTAGGTAAAAATTTTTCTTTTCATCATGTTGGAAAAATGCGTTGTGAAAAAAGTTGTCCAAAGATAGGTCATTTTCCGGGGCTTGCCGCTTAAAACCGATGGCTAAACGGGGAAATGGCGACCGCTTGACAATATAGCGAGGCCCGGAGGACAGGCAGGTGGGTGCCCCCGGCGGCAGGTCCTAATGCATACGCAGCATCGGCAAGGCTTCCGAAAGACCGACCGCCGTGCGGATGGCGGCCAGGTAAAGGCCCGCCGGCAGGTCTTCCGACAAGCGCAGGGTGCCGGCTGCCGATGCCACGGGTATGTCCCTGACCAACTGCCCCAGGCCATTGTACAGCAGGAATGTTCCGTTTTCCTCGCCGCCGCCCAGTTTGTAGTCGATGGTCAGCTCGGATTGGAACGGGTTCGGATAGGCTCGCCAGTAGGCGATGGGGTCGCGGACGGGGAAAGCCTGTTGCGGCAACCCTTCCCATAACCGGAAGTGGTCGATGCCTGCTTCCACGACATTGGGGGTTTCCGCACGGTCGGATGCCTGGAACCGGATCCGTACCGAATCGGTGAGGGGCAGCCAGGCAGCGATGTCGAAGGTGTCGGCTCTTGTCCAGCTGCTGACGGAGCCTTCCTTGCCGGCGTAGGTCGCCATGATTTTTTCCGACCGGCCGTTGGTGATCACGACGGAGAGGGTGTCGTCAGGGAGGTTGTTCGAGGTGGCGTTCAAGTACCAATAGTCGAAGGTGAACAGGGGACGGTTGTATCGGGTCTTCAGTGACATGGCCGGGGATTCCAGGCGGGTGGTCCCGTCATCGACCTGGTCGTCGAAGATGGTCGTGCCGCCGTTCCCTGTGACCCAGGCCCGGATGCCCGGGTCGGCGGGGGAATCCCCGTCGGGCCGCCATTGTGTGTTGGCCTGGAACAGGCCGGCCGGAACCCCGCGTTCCCAAACCCCGCTGCGGGCATCGCCCGATACCGTCCAACCCAGGTTCAGTTCGAAATGATCCTCGTAGCCCGGAGGCAATGGGAGGGATAGGTCCCGGTCGGCCGTTATCCGGAGGGTATCGGACAGGTACCGCCAGCCCCAACGGCCGACAGACAGCCTGTAATCCCCTTGCCGGACCGACGGGAGCAGGAAACGCCCTGCCGCATCCGAGGCGGCGGAATGGCTGAAGTCGTCATTCTCCAACAGGATTTGCGTGCCGGGCAGCGTTTGCCCGCCGATGCTGTCAACTGCCGTACCTGAAACTCGGAAGAGCGGCAAGGGTGTCAAGTCCGCCGTAAGTTCCGTCACTTCCCCATGGTCGAGCGATACCGTATACGACCCGTCGAAATAACCTTTCGCGGAAATGCTGACCACAAAGGTCCCGGACTGGGCCACACCGGTCCGGAATTGTCCGTCCGCCGCACTGACCGCCTGGTTCGGCTCCGGATGCAGCACCCGGACGGATGCGCCCGGAATGCCGGTTCCGCTGTCCGCATCCCGAACCAGGCCTTCCAGGTAACAGGCCGCCTGAAATGTCGGAGACAGGATGTACAGGCCCTGTTCAATGTCGGTCACGGCTATCAGGCCGTTGGCGAGGAACGGATCCGCTCCCCAGGCCCCGTGGAAGCCGGATACAAAGTCCGGACTGGTGTCGAAATGTCCGACCGCCACGAGGTTCTGTGGCCGCGAAATGTCTAGCACCACACAACCTTCCCCGTAATGGGAGATGACGGCGAACGATCCGTCGACGTGTACATTGTGCGGGATGACACCCGAACGGAGGGTGGCGGCCGGCCGGAACTCGTCCAGCAACCGGATGTTCCCCAGGTCCGTCACATCATATGCCGCCGTCGGTGCGTCCGGCCGTTCGTCCGTGGTGAGCAACAGCTGGTTGGCGCCGTCGCTCCACACATTGTGGCAGAAACGGAACGGCGTCTCCTGCGTAGCCAGCAGCACCGGGTCGGTCTTGTCCGCCACGTCATAGACACCGAAACTGCCTGCATAGATTTCTGCGGTGAAAAGCCTCTGGTTTCGGACAAAACAGTCGTGGGCGTACACCGGTGTGTTGTACCCGACGAACTGGGGCTCCCCCGGCACACTGGCGAGGTCGAGAAAAAGGATGCCTCCCTGGTTGACATTGCACCCTGCCAGGTAGCCGAAACCCTCCTCGTCGATCCAAAGGTTGTGGCAGGTGGCCAGCGTATCCACCGCCGAGGGCAGCAGGGGTCGCCACCGCTTCCAGGTGATGTGGTCCGGCGCATCCGTCAGGTCGATGACCAGCAGTCCCTCCTGCGTGCCGGCCTGGTCGGCCGTTACATAAGCGTGATTCCCCCATACCTTGATATCCCGCCAGGTGGACAGCGCACCCGGCACGAACTGTACTTCGACGGGCAGGGCCGGGTCGGCCAGACTGACGACGGAAACGCCGTCCTCCAATCCTACCAGGACGAAATCGGTACCGTCGGACGCCGTGTAGTGCCACACATCGTTGGCGTCCCGGCCGTACGGCAGATGGGCGACCAGCTCGAGACCGTATTGGGCTTCCGCCGGCAAGACCCAGCCCAGCAGGAGCAGATACCGGAACCATCCGGCCGAAACAGGAAATTGTCTGATTTTGTACATATCTTTCGCGCTGCCTGGCGGGTGCCGGACGAAGCCGTACGGACACCCTGCCCAAGGCAAGTTACACCATTTGTCGCTGGCGGGGTAGCGGTGCGGAAAAAAAGCCGGTCGCCGACAGGACAAGACAAACCGACAACGGATGTTTTCCAGTTCGCCACCCCTACCCGGTGCCATTGTCTATTGTCAGGACCGCTACCGGACTTCGGACGGAAAGACGGCGCACGGCCTGGTGCGCTACAGCCGAAGGTTCCGTGTGCTGGCGGTCATCGACCGTTCCTGTGCCGGCGAAGATGCCGGCTTCCTGTTGGATGGGGAACACCGCGGCATCCCTTGTCTGGATTCCCTCGAAACGGCCTTGCGAATGTTCGGGCGGGAAGCGAATTGGCTGGTCGTCGGACTCGCTCCGGACGGCGGACGCCTGCCGGCGGAGGCCCGCGGTTCCGTCGCGTTGGCACTGAGCAGCGGACTGGATGTCGCATGCGGATTGCATGATTTCCTGTCCGATGACGAAGCCCTCGCCACGCTCGCCGCCCGCCATGGCCGCATGCTACTGGATGTACGCAAACCACCACCCCGCGACCGGCTTCATTTCTTCAGCGGCGCCATCGAACAGGTGGCGGCTTGCAAGGTTGCCGTGCTGGGCACTGATTCCGCCGTCGGCAAACGGACCACCGCCTGGCTGCTGGTGCAGGCCCTGGTGCGGCAGGGTGTCCCGTCGGTCATGGTCGGGACCGGACAAACCGCCTGGATGCAAGGGGTACGATATGGTCTGGTCCTGGATTCCCTGGTAAACGATTTCGTGGCCGGGGAGGTCGAACACGCTGTCTGCCACGCCTGGGAGTCGGAACATCCCCGTGCCATCGTCATCGAAGGCCAAGGCAGCCTGCTGCATCCGGCCTATCCGGGCGGATTGGAAATCCTGGCGGCAGCCAGGCCCGAGGCGGTCGTCCTGCAACACGCACCCGGCCGGACCATGCATGACGGGTTCCCAAGCTATCCCGTCCGGCCGCTACCAGATCATATACGGGCCGTGGAGTGCTTGTCCGGCCGGCCGGTCGCGGCCATCACCGTCAACCGGGAAGGCATTGCTCCCGATGATGTCCCACAGACCCTGGCCGAAATCCGGCGGACCACCGGCGTTCCCGCCTTCGACCCGCTGGCAGACCGGGGCGACGCGCTCGCAGATTGGCTGCGCAGACACTGGCTGGTTTCCGAAAAAGACCGGCCGAAGCCCGCAACGGACACTTTTTCCAGCGTTGGATGATTCATATGTTCAATCGACAACCTGTAATATGGAAAAATAATGCTATCTTTCACCTTGCCATGCAGGATGGGATTACAGCATTCCAGGTTTTTCCTACCTGACATCCTGACCTTCGCCCCGAACTTTGCCGAACCCCCCGACAAGCATCGGTCATCGCCTTGGACCCCGGCCAACCCACCCGGGGTCAACACCTGTTCGAAACTTTTTTTTCTAAACTAAAATTTTGTTCTATGATTAAAAAAATACACTTCATCGCATGGGGGATGCTCCTGTTCCTCCTACTTCCGAAGGGCCTCTCGGCCCAACCTTCCAACGATGATTGTGCGGATGCCGAACCCATCGGTGCTGTGCAGGATTTCAGCTTCACCACGGTGGGTGCCAATACGGACGGTCCTTATCATCCGGCCGCCTGCACCGGCGGAGCGGCGGATTCCCTTTACAACGACGTTTGGTATCTCTTCACCCCCGCCTTCACCGGTACCGCGGAATTCACCACCTGCAACACGGCGGATTTCGATACCAACATTGCAGTGTATGCCCCCGGCTCCGCCTGCCCGCCGGAGGAGTCGGACCTCGTCGCCTGTAACGAGGACGGCGCCGGCTGCAGCGGCTACACATCCAAGCTCACCTTCGACGTGGTGGCCGGTGAATCCTACCTGCTCCGAATCGGCGGCTGGGGCACCGGTTCCCCCGGAGAAGAGGGTTCCGGAACTTTCACCGTCGGGGAATATGTACCGGTTACCGGACCTGTCAACGACGAATGTGACAATGCCATCGTACTGGATCTCGGTCCGGAAGATTCCGTCTTCGTCACGTTCTCCACCGCCAACGCCACCACCAGCGAACCATACCACGAGACAGGTCCGGCCGGGTGCCTCGACGCGAACGAACCGGTCCCCTACAACGATGTATGGTACGTCTGGACCGCCACGTTTTCCGGCTATGTGGAGTATTCCAACTGCGGCACCGCCACCTTCGACTCCAAGATCGCCGTCTACGGCCCGAACCAAAACTGTCCGCCCGATCCGGAATCTCTGGTCGCCTGCGGTGACGACGGCTGCCCTGGTTATACCTCCCTGGTGACTTTTCCCGTGGAAAAGGACAGTACCTATCTCTTCCGCATGGGCGGTTGGTCCAACAGCGACGCCGGTCTCGGCAGCTTCACGGTCAAACGGATCCCACCGCCGGTGCCGCCGGCCAACGACCTCTGCACTGCCTACGATACCGCTTGGGTCACCCCGGTGGAAACGGCCGATGAGTTCGACCCGGTATTCATCGGCTTCACCGCCAACGGAAGCGCCAGCCCCGGCCTCGGTGCCCCCGGCTGTGTCGCCGGCAACGAATACACGGATGTATGGTACAGATTCAATTCCGGCAACAATACCCAATTGACCCTGCGCATCAACAAGATCACGGCCAACACGCAATATGCCGTGGAACTCTATGACGATTGCGGTACGCTGACCGATGCCGTCGACGGCCCCGGCTTCTGCTTCTACACCGGTGACGAACCCGGGGATTTCGTTTCGGCGGACCTGCCGAACTTTCCTGGTGTCCCGACGGAATATTTCCTGCGGATCGCCACCGACCTGACTTATGACGCCGCCGGGGAATTCTTTTTCCAATTGCTGGGCGAGCCCTACACCAACACAACGGAAGCCGTACCGGCCCTCTTCCGGGTATGGCCCAATCCGGCGACGACGCAACTGACCATCCAGGCCTCCCTGCCGGCGCCGGCAGCGGTCCGGATGTCGGTTCTCAACGCACTCGGCCAACTGGTCGCCATCCGTGACGCCGGCCAATTTTCCGCCGGCCGGCAGCAATGGCAGCTTCCGATCGAGGGAATGGACAGTGGCTTCTATCTTCTCCATCTGCAGATGGGGGAGACGGTACAGACCGTCCGATTCGTCAAACATTGATGCCCGGTGCCGGCCTCGCACAGCCCTCTCGTCTGTCCGGGGCCGGCACCGGCCGATGTCCGTGCCGCTTGGCACCCTGATGACGTGCGGAACGACTTCCAGGGTGTTGCAGCGGCATGGGACCGGCCGAAACAGACCGGCCGCCTGCGACCACCTGCGTTTTGTTGGGAAGGAAGGCGCACAGGGTCGCACGGGACCTTTTCCACAGGTTTCGGCCAGGGGCCTGGTTCGCCGCCGCCGGCCGCTTCCGGGCACAATGCATACCGCCGGCACAGCTATTCTGATGCGGACTTAGTGCAGCGAGGAGGGCATGGTGGCTAATACCGTCGTATCCGATCGTTCCGAAGGCATGTATCACCTGCTCTTCCTGTGGTCGTACAGTGGAGCGATGGACCTCCGACCGCCGGCGGATGAACGGTTTGCCGCCTGGCGTTTGCAGGGGATCGGTTACCCGTTCCTGCTCATACAAACCGTTGGCACTATTCTTTGAAAGTAGGGATTTTTCCATCCGGAAGCGCAAGTGGATCCAGGGACACCTGCCGCCCGGTGGCCATGAAGTAACCGCAGGTTGCCGCCTAACAATCCCTTTTCTGCGCTGCGCCAGAACGGGTCGAAGGCCCCACGGCAGCCGTTTCTGACAGGTTGTTCCGATTTAAAGACCCGATGGAAGCACGTGCCATCGTAGAAAAGGAAATGCGCTGCCACTGTATGCCGGTGGTGTCCGCCTCGTAGGCAGGCGATGCGGATTTGGGCCGCCCGGTCAGGCGGATTCTCCTTTTTCAGGGCAGCCAACAATTTTTCTGGACATCGTTAACAATTACTGATCATATGAGAAATTCAATCGCATCCTTACTCTTTATTCTCATCGGCATGTCGGTTCTTTACGGTCAGGAGAACATCTGCCTGTCCGGATTCACGCCTGCTACCGTCGGTTCGGCATTCGAGTTGACCAGTTACGACAAGCGACAGAAGGTCACCTCCGTGGCTCGTCACAAGGTGATGGAGTACAAAGGAACGTCGCAGGGGTTCGTCACGCGCATCGATATCGAGTTGCTGGACGGCAAAGGCAAGGAAATCAATCGGAGCAGCTATGAGCTGGAATGCAGGGACGGGATCCTGCTCATGGACATGAGCACCATGCTGGACCCGCGAACCCGGGAGGGACTGAGCGGTATGGAACTCGAGATTTCAGGGGATGCACTCCAGATTCCGACCAAACTGACGGTGGGGCAAAGCCTTCCGGACGGAAGCCTTCGGATAAAGGCGAGCACCAATGGCATGGCACTGCTTACCATGTCGCTTCGTGTGACGGACCGACTCGTGGAGGCGACGGAATCGGTCACCACGACGGCGGGTACCTTCGATTGCTACAAGGTCAGCCAACAATCGGAGATGGAGTCGTTCCTGAAGCGAAAATTCAGGTCCGCTACCTGGTATGCCAAGGGTATCGGGACGGTTCGATCGGAGAATTACGACAGCAAGGGCGAATTGGAAAGTTATACGGTGCTGACAAGTTTCGTCAAGGGTTGACCACCTGCCTTTTGCGGTGCCGGACAATAGTGCCGGGAAGGGTCGCATCCAACGGGTTCCGTGCCGGCATTGCGGCCGGTGTCTGGCATGTCAGTCTGCGGTACCGGTGTGCAAGAACTGGGATGTCCGCTCAGGCGGAAGAATTAAGCAGGTAGCGGAATTCATCGAAAGGAGAATCCTTCCCTTCCATTTCCAACAGATCAAGTAATTTTCCGGATTCTCCGGAATCGGTGTAAGCCTGTTCGATCGCCTGCGCGGTCCGCCGGCTGCGGATTTCGATTCGGCCTGCTGCAAGCTGTTGGTTCCGCCAAGCCCAGGTTCGTCCGATTTTGGACAGCAGCTCCCTGGCGACCGCTTCATCCTTTTCTTCCGCCTGGACAACAGGGTTTGCATCCCGGAAGGCATCTTTGTTCCGAACGAGCATTTCGCCGTTTTGTATGATGAAATAGCCGGTATATGGCCAGGATTCGTCGGAAGAGGCCAACATGTGGGCATAACAGGCCAACTGCAGGTCCCGCCGGTTTTTCAACAGGTCCCGCCGATAGCTGATGCCGCGCCATTTGAGATCCAGGATGGCGGTCTCCCCGCTGTCCCGTTCCAGAACGAGGTCTGCAATTCCGGTGAGGTCCGGCGTGGTTGTCGGGGCAAGGTCGGGTGGCAACGGTATCTGTCCGTGGAGGGGATGTTCCGTACCTCGGACGCGCCAGCCGTTCCGGCGAAGATGACGCAGGAGGTTCCAAGCTGCGGTCTTGATACGGTTGGCCAGCCGGATGCGGTCGGGTTCCCGTCCGTATTGGAGGAGGATGGCGCCCTCCTGGGGCAGGCGTCTGGCGAGTTCCGCTTCCACCCATCGGGCCAGTCCGGGCTTGTCCAGGTCCTGTATGTCGCCTGACAACAATTGTTCGAATATCCGGTGGGAGAGGTTGCCTTGGAGGGTCTTGTCCGCAATGACGCTCAGCAAGGGCGGTTGCCGCCATTGCAGAATGTGTCGGAAGAACCACAGATGGGGGTAATACAGCAGTGTTTCCAGACTGGTGACACTTTCTTGCAGACGTGGGTTCCGGAAAGTGCTTCGCAGGTGCAGGAAGGGTTTGGGTGCCGGCAGGGGCCGGCCGGACAGGCTGGTGTTGCAGGGCAGCTCGAAATGCCGGGACAGGAACCCGGTGGCAGAAAGGTTGGGGGCAAGGATGTCGACCGGCAAGGTGACGGGGGTCAAATCGCCGAAGGCCGCTTCCAGGTTGCCCATCAGGGGGTGCGGCGTGGCTGACTCCCCCATGCTGTTTTCCGGCAGGAAAAGGACCAGCCGTTCCTGAGCAAGCCGGATTGGCAGGGATTGCTGCCATGTCTGTCGTGCGTTCTCCCCTGCCGGTGTGTCCAGGTGGACATCGTTTGCGGCGAGATAGTCCCGCTCCGGCCGATACCATCTGGAAAAGAAATGTGGCGGGTCGGTAAGCAGGAAATTCCACCACCACATTTCCCGGACGGGTTCCGCGAATGCGGCTGGGTGGGTGACGTAAGGAATATGGCCGGCCTCCGGGTCTTGGAATGTGACCGGAACCGCTTCGTATTGGGTGCGGATGATCCGATCGAGTTCCAAGGGGCGCAGGGAGGTTTCCGGCAGGGCGGTCAGGAGTTCCGCGATTCGGCCTGCTAGGGTGGACAGGGTAAGTAGGGAGCCAGCGTGATGGCCACCTTCCTCGCTGGCGGACAAGGCCCATTCCTGCAGGTGCAGGAAGATGTCCTTCACATCCTGTTTGGGGGCTTGTCCGTCCAGCGGATAGCGTGGGCGTTCGAACCAAAAGCGGTATTGCCGCCGGGCGAGGTCCGGCGACACGGAGCGGTCCCGAACCTGTCCTGTTTCCAAGTCGCTGAAATACTGCTGTATCGTCCGTTGCCAGCGATCACCGTGCAGCCCAGGCACTTCTGCGATCTGCTGGGCGATCCGATGCGCGAGTTCCTCCGGAAGAGGCTTGATAGGCAGACTGACGAATTCCAGGACCTTATGGATGTCGGTCGGTTGCCACAGAAAGGCGCTGACCAGCCGGAGCAGTTGTAGCGCGGGGCGGGAGAGGGAAGCGGACGTGGTGCCCAGGGCGGGCAGTCCTTCCTGCGCCAAGGCGATGTCCAGTATGCTGGCCTGATCCGCCAGCAATAGACAGGTGCCGGACGGAGCGGGTACATAGTTGTTCAAGCGGAAGAGCTGACTGAACCATAAAGCCGCTTCGTCGGCCCGGTTGGCCCGGATGAGGACCAGGCTTCCGTCGGCAGACAGGGGGGCTCGCGACGTTTCTCCGGTCGTTTCCTTGCGGAACAGGTAGTGTCGGAATCGCTCCAGGTCGGACTGTGCCTCGGAAGTGTACGGATCCGACGGATGCAGCCGGGATAACGGAATCCCCTGCCTGGTCATTCGCTCGAACAAGCGTCGCCAATGAACAGGCAGCAGTTCTGGCGGTTCGTTCAACAAAACCTGTCCGAATGGCAGACGATGCCGGTCCAAAGCAGCTTCCACCGCCCGGAACCGGTCGGCGAAACCACCGCCCAGCGCCTGTGCTTCGCTTCGCCCGGCAGCTTTCTCCGGGGCGGATCCATCTGCTCGGTTCATCGATTCCAACCTGGCGAAATCAAGCAGCCGCGACGGCATGCCTTCCGTCCGAACGAAATCCCAGCCTGCCAGCAGCAACTCGTCCCGACGTTCCAGCAAGGTCTCCGCCGTGGCGAAAGGGTCGGCTTCGAAGGAGGATCGGAAGAAAGGGGGCGCTTCTTCCGCCGGTTGCCGGAGATATTCCGCCAACAGTTCCCGGTAACGTGCCACCCGAAGGAACGAGGGCTCCTCCGTCCGCCGGGATAGTCCCAGAAGCTGTTCCAACAGCGGCAAAGTCCGTCGGGGACCTCCCAGATGGCACCCGCCCTTCCAGGCTGTCGGCGCATAAGGAACATCGTCAAACGCCAATCCGAAAAGTAATGTCATGGAAAAAGGGGTGTATGGAAACCCAATGGTATCCGATTGGTCCGACAGGCCGCGAAGGTCAGCCCCCGCTGCCGGTCTCTTTTTTCAACATCTTTATCTGGGCCTCCCACAGGGCCTTCTGCTCCCGCACTTCGTCCGCATCGCAGAAATCGGTGATGAGGAGGATCGTCTCCCCTGTTACCGGGGAAATGTCAATCTGAAAAGAAAGAAATTCGCCGTCCCGGCCGTCGTCCAACCAGTCGAACCGAAGCAGCTCCTCCTCAATGTCTTCCGACAAGCGGGCGATTTCCTCGTAGTCGTTCCAACTGAATGTGTAGATGTTGTTGCTCTGAATGTCCACCTTGTCGCAGAACCACCGGACCAATGCGGAAGGGGTGGTCAGGAACTGGTACAGCAGGGTGGGGGAAGTGCGTAAAAGAAACTCGATCTCGATTTGTACTCTTTCCATGCAAGAGGCTTTTGTTTGCTGTGGGGAACCGCTTTTGTCGCCGGTCGGGTGTGGTGTCGTTTCAGGTGAATGGTGATATCCTCGCTGTCGTTGTCACGGAATGATGCGCCTCGCCAACTGTCCGGGTGAACGTCATTGCTTGCATGGGTTCCGCCTTCGGTCCGTACGCCGGCCAAAACAGCCGTCCGTAAAGGGATTTCGACATGAAAGGTCGGGGTGCCTGCCGAATTCTCCGCAATAAAGTGGAAAATAATTGATTTTTCAAAATGAATTTTACAGTTCCGAGGAATTGGCCGGTAATCGGCGGCCTTTCTCGGGCCTGTCCGCCAAGCTCGCTTGGCCGGCATGCGTACAGGCCTCCAAGGCTGCCGCCGGCTGTCCCCCCCCAACAAGCGAAGTCGCCATCCTGTCGTAGCATCGCGCTTTTTTTTTGACGCATTCTTTTTGTGGTTCTTTATATTTAAGTATTTAAAATTCATATGGTTAAAAATTAAAAAAAGAATGAAATCCATAAGAGCCGAAAGTTGGCTTGATTGTAAAGGCTTTAATTTCTAATTTTGACGCGTTTTCCTTTTCATAAAAAAAGAGGTTGGCCGTGTAATTTTCGCACTACCAAATATTTGTGCCGACCTTCCCCATCTGCGCCCAAATCCCGGAACAAACAGGACAGGCTGCCGTGCAAGACCACGCCGGCATGACAATCGTCCTTTCGAACTAAAATCATAAAATCGAATCAGTTCGATGAGACAACTAAAAATCACAAAATCTATTACGAACCGGGAGAGCCAGTCCCTGGAGAAGTACCTGCAGGAAATAGGCAAAGTGGATTTGCTGACGCCGGAAGAGGAGGTGGAACTGGCGAAACGCATCAAGCAGGGAGACCAGCTGGCGTTGGAACGGTTGACAAAGGCCAACCTGCGCTTTGTGGTTTCCGTTGCGAAACAATATCAGAACCAGGGGCTCTCGCTCAGCGACCTGATCAACGAGGGCAACCTCGGTCTGATAAAGGCCGCCCAGCGGTTCGATGAGACGCGCGGTTTCAAGTTCATCTCCTATGCCGTGTGGTGGATCCGCCAATCCATCCTCCAAGCTTTGGCGGAACAATCCCGTATCGTCCGTTTGCCACTCAACAAGGTCGGCTCGTTGAACAAGATAAACAAGGCTTTCTCCGAACTGGAGCAAAATTTCGAGCGGGAACCATCGGCGGAGGAACTCGCCTCCATACTGGAGATACCGACGGAGGAGGTCGAGACCACGCTCGGTGTCGCCGCACGCCATGTGTCCATGGACGCACCATTCGTGGACGGGGAGGACAACTCCCTGCTCGATGTCCTGGAAAATGTCCATTCTCCGAAAACCGACCAGGAACTGGAATACACGGAGTCTCTCCGTATGGAGATCGAACGCTCCCTCAGCACTCTGACAGACCGACAGACGGATGTGATCAAGCTTTACTTCGGAATCGGTGTCGAACATCCGATGTCGCTCGAGGACATCGGCGATAAGTTCGGGCTGACCAGGGAGCGGGTTCGGCAAATCAAGGACAAGGCGATCAACAAGCTTCGCTCCGCCAGCCGAAGCAAATTGCTCAAGCATTACCTCGGGTCCTGAGACTGGGCCCGACTTCCGCCCCATGGCCTTTGCCTCCTTATGCACTGATTCCGGGCAGCCGGGAAATCACGGATGCGTTCTTGGTCCGCTCTCCCTTGGGCAGCCGGGAGGCCTTCATGCGCTCACTTCTCCTCCAACAACACGTTTACCGGCCGCAGTATGCTCTCCTGCAGCGAAATGAAGGTCTCGGTGCGCTGAATGCCGGAAATCTTCTGGATTTTGTCGTGCAACACCTCGCGCAGGTGCCGGGTGTCCCGGCAATAGATTTTTGCGAAGATACTGTACAGCCCGGTGGTGTAATGGGCCTCCACCACCTCCGGGATGTCCTTGAGCTGCTCCGCCACGTCGTCGTAGAGGGAGCTTTTGTCCAGGTAGATACCCAGGAACGCACAGATGTCGTACCCGAGCCGGCTGTAGTCGATGACCAGGTTCGCACCATGGACAATGCCCATCTCCCGCAGTTTCTTCATGCGGACATGGATCGTGCCACCGGATACGAAGAGTTTCTTCGCGATCTCCGTGTAGGATTGGTCGGCATCGTACATCAGCAGCGAAAGAATCTGCCGGTCTAGTTTGTCAATGGTGCTGTCCATTCGATTCGGTTTGTCCGGTTGGTGCTTCCCACCTTGGCCGGTCTTTGGTGGCCCGCGGCCCCGGTGGCGGAGCGGATATGACAGGAAGGGCTTCCGACAGGGCATGGGGAGAAGCCGTCGGAAAGCGGAAACCGTTGTCGGGGATGGCCATGGTCCGGCCGCTGCAGGGTACGGTCGGGTCGGGGAGGCCGGCCATGTGTTGGGGAGGCCGGCAGATTCGTTTTTTCAAGACTTTAACAAAATTGTATTTTTGTTGCCAATATTTCAATGGTCCGGCGGAATTTATTTGCCTTCAGCGCCTGGCAAGGCAGCATGCCGGGTTCCGGTTGCCCGGATCGCCGGTCCCATGAATGGTATCGCCCGGATTTGCCTATTTTTACAGCCTGGGTGCCGGAATGTCGCGCTGACCGGCAGTCCCGCCGGGTAAGGCCCCGGTTCACCAGGCCCCTCTCCTGATTGGGTGCCACAAACGACTGTACATGAACGCCGATCTGTTTCCTACCCACCGCAAGATCAATGTGTGGTTGCCCCTCCTGCTGTCATTCGTGATGACCGTCGGTATGTGGGCGGGTTCCAGGATGAACGGCAATCCGCCCAGGGTCAAGGTGATTAAGACCATGGATACCCCACCGGCAGACCTGGCGGCCACCCCAGAGGGCATCGGGCGGTTCGAAGAACTCATCCGTTACATCGATGCCCGGTATGTGGAGGACCTGGACCGGGAGAAACTGGTGTCCCACGCCATCGGTCGGGTGATGGACGAACTGGATCCGCACTCCGCTTATTTTACCGAGTCCGATCTACGGGAAGCCAACCGGCAACTGGAAGGCGGGTTCTATGGCATCGGTATCGAGTACATGACCCTGGACGACACCATCGTGGTGCTGTCCGTCCTGCCGGACGGTCCCGCCGCCGCCGCCGGTCTCCTGGCAGGTGACAAGATCGTCTCGCTCGACGACTCCCTCATCATCGACCAAACCGTCGACAACGAAGGCATGCTGGACTACCTGCGGGGAGAACAAGGCGCCAGGGTCAGGGTCGGTATTCTTCGCGGCGCGGAACCCAGCCCCCTGACCTTTGTCGTCGAACGTGACTTCATTGCCGTCAACAGCGTGGAGGCGGCCTACATGCTGGATGCCGAGACAGGTTACCTCCGGATCAACCGCTTCAGCACCCGTACCTACGAGGAGTTCATGAAGGCCCTGGAATCCCTCGTGGAACGACAGGGCATGAAACATCTCGTTCTCGATCTCCGCCGGAATGGCGGCGGCTACCTGCAGGAGGCTACCCGTATCCTCAGCCAACTGTTCGCCGAGAAGGACAAACTCCTGGTCTACACGGAAGGGGAACGCGTACCCCGCAACGACTATAAGTCGACCGGCCACCACTTCTTCGACATCGGAAACATCGTCCTGCTGACGGACGAAGGCTCCGCCAGCGCCAGCGAAATCATCGCCGGCGCCCTGCAGGATTGGGACCGCGGCGTGGTCATCGGCCGCCGTACCTTCGGCAAAGGGCTGGTCCAGGAACAGTATCTGCTGCGCGACGGCTCGGCCGTCCGCCTGACCGTCGCCCGGTATTTCACGCCCGCCGGCCGCTGCATCCAACGACCTTATGCCGACCGGGATGCCTACGAACTGGATATGGAAGACCGGATCCGGAGCGGCGAGGTCTATGACGGCGCCAAGATGCTCCCTGCAGACACGACCCGCTATTTCACCGGCAACGGCCGGGTCGTGTACGGCGGCGGCGGCATCATGCCGGATATCTTCATTCCCCTGGATTCCACCGCCGTCAATCCCCATCTCCTCCGTTTGCAAGAATATATTCCGGCCTTTCTGCTGCGTCGCCAGGGCGCCTCCCCCGCGGAAGGCATGACCCTGGAACGCTTCCTCAGCGACTACCGACCGGATGCCTCGCTGCTGGCGGATTTCCGTGATTACACACGCTCCCGCGGCGACTCCTGCAACGAGCGGCAGTGGCGCCTGCTCCGGCCGGCCATCACCCTGCAGGTCAAGGCGGCCCTGGCCCGCCAAACCTGGTCCGACGAAGGGTATTTCCGAGCCATCAACAGCCAGGACCCCGCCATTGCCAAGGCGCTCGAGGTCATCCGCAATCCGAAACCGTACCTCGCTCCGGCTGCGACAGCCTCCACCCGCCAGTAACACCCGCCCGCCCCGCGGTTCCGACGGAAAGAAAACCCATCCCGACCCATGCGGCCGACCGGAGTATTTTGTTAGATTTGAGCTGCTTTTACCTCATTGTTCAACAGACAGCCGGTCGCCCCGCCACCACCGGGCCTCATCCCCGCCCCGTGTTCATCCGCTCACCGAAGGATGACCCGGGAAAGGAGCCGCACCCGGAAACCTGAATCCGGCCGACCGGACTGTCAAAACATCCTCATACATGAAACAAACGAGAAGAACCTTCATGAAACAAGCAGGAATGGCCTCCGGTGCCGGCCTCCTCTACCTGTATGGCTGCGGTGCCGGCACCAATCCCGCATCCGACCAATCCGCCGCCGACGACACGGCCGCCACAGGGGATATGTTCTTCAAAATCTCCCTTGCACAATGGTCGCTGCACCGGACCATCCGCGACCGAAAAGAACTCGACAACCTGGATTTCGCGGCTACCGCCCGCCATAAGTTTGGCATCGAAGCCGTCGAATATGTCAACCAGTTCTTCATGGACAAGGCGAAGGACGCCGCCTACCTCGCGGAAATGAACAAACGCGCCGCCGACAACGGCGTCCGCCAACTCCTGATCATGATCGACGGGGAAGGCGGTATGGCCGAAACGGATGCGAACCTGCTTGGCCAGGCCATCGAAAATCACTACAAATGGGTCGATGCCGCCGCTACCCTCGGCTGCCATAGCATCCGTGTCAATGCTTTCAGCAGCAACCCGGATCCGGATGCCGCCGCGCAAGCCGCCGCGGAAGGCCTCGGCAGACTGGGCGAATACGCCCGACAGGCTGGCATCAACGTCATCGTCGAGAATCACGGCGGCTTCTCCTCCAACGGCGCCTGGCTCTCCGGTGTCATGCGCGCCGTCAATATGCCCAATGTCGGCACCCTGCCCGACTTCGGGAACTTCTGCATCCGCCGTGACAACACCACCGGCAACCCCTGGGAAGGTGCCTGCGTCGAGGAATACGACCGCTATCAGGGCGTCGCCGAACTCATGCCCTTCGCCAAAGGGGTCAGCGCCAAATCCAATGTCTTCGATCCCGCTACCGGAGAAGAGGTACAGACGGATTTCATGCGCATGATGCAGGTGGTCAAGGACGCCGGTTATACCGGTTATGTCGGTATCGAATACGAAGGTGAAATCCCGGAGGATGAAGGAATCCGCCTCACCAAGGCCCTGATGGAAAAAGTCGGCGCCGCCCTCGGCAGCTGACCACTGCCTCATGTTGTGTCCGACCCGGCAGCCGGTGACCAGAGCCCCCAGTGGCGCCGGTCCCGGCTGCCGCCTCCGACGGCCGGCATCCGGGACCCGGCCAAACACACCCAACCTCACCCGCCATGGCCATCGACGTCATCTTCCTCCTGATCGGTATCTGGGGCTTCTACCAGGGTTTCTCCCGCGGTATCATCAAGACCTTCTTCACCGTCTTCTCCATCGTGTTCGGGCTGATGGCCGCTTTCAAGCTGTCTCCCGCCGCCACCCGCTTCCTGGAAACCGCCTTCCACTCCGACCACCCGTCCCTCTTCATCGCCGGCTTCCTCCTGGCCTTCCTCCTGACCATGATCCTCATCCGCATGGCGGCCCGCTTCCTGGAGAAAACCCTCCGCTCCGCCAATATCAATTTCATCAACCAATTGGCCGGCGGCACCCTCCTACTTACCCTCTATACCCTTGTGTTCAGCCTGCTGGTCTGGTTCGGCGACCAGTCCCATATCCTTACCCCGCAGAATACCCGCGGTTCCATCTCCTATCCCTTCCTGCGTACCTTCCCCGGTAAAATGAAGCAGGTCTACACTTTCCTGGAACCTTCCTTCAAGGAATTCTGGCAGGAAACCGTCCGGTTCATCGACCGCATGGAGGCCTCCTCCCGACAGCAGGACAGACAGGACAAACGCAGGATCCTCGACATACCCGACGACGAAGACCGCTGAACGCCCAGCTCATCCCGCCGATTTGAAAACAAATTATTTTAAAAAGTGCGTCGCTGTTTAGAATTAGCATCTTTTTTGCGACTTTTGAAACATATTGTGTTTTTAAAATCACAAAAAGGGTGTCATGTACCTGAACAACCATACGTATTACAGCCTGCGTTACGGAACCCTTTCGCCGGCAGCCCTGGTGGCAGCGGCGGAACAGTTGGGTATCGACACCCTGGCACTGACGGACATCAACAATACGTCCGCCATGGGAGAGTTCGTGCAGCGCTGCGAGGCGGCAGGCATCCGACCTGTCGCCGGCATCGATTTCTTTCGGGACGGAAAACGCATGTACACAGGCATCGCCCGTGATTCGGAAGGGTTCAGCCTGCTCAACCGGTATCTGAGCCACCACTCCCTGACGCAGCAAGCCCTGCCTCCTGTCTTCGATCCCACCTGCCTGGAAAGACAGGCGGACGACACCGGCCTTCCCCTGCTCATCATCTATCCCCGGTTGGTCAAGCCGCTCGACCAGTTCCGATCCTTCGAATTCCTGGGGGTCCGGCCGGAGCATGTACACCGCCTGTTTTCCTCCGAGGTCCGGCACAGTCCGCACAAATTATTGGTATTCAGCCCGGTGACATTTTTGGACGAGGCGGGTTACGAACTGCACCGGGTGCTGCGGGCTATGGACGGAAACACGCTGCTTTCCTTGCTTCCCCCGGATGCGTCGGCCCCGCCGACGGAACTGCTGCACCCACCGGCGGTACTGGCCGGGTTCTATGCCTGCTATCCGGCCATCCTCCGGAACACCGAACGGATACTGTCCGAATGTTCCATCCGCCTGGTACGGGGCCTGGTGGTGAACCGGCAGACCTTCACGGGCAGCAAGAACGGCGACGATGCCCTGCTTTGCAAGCTGGCGGAGGCCGGCTATGCCCGGCGTTACGGCCCGGCGGCCGCCGGACCGCCGCCGTCCATCGCCGCGGTGCCTCCCGGGCACCAACGGCTGCGGACAGAGCTGCGCGTCATCCGCGAAATGGACTTCTGCGCTTATTTCCTCATCACCTGGGATATCGTCCGGTACGCCCGAAGTGCCGGCTACCACCATGTCGGCCGGGGAAGCGGCGCCAACTCCCTGGTCGCGTATTGCCTGGGTATCACGGACGTAGACCCCATCGAACTGGATCTCTACTTCGAACGGTTCATCAATCGACACCGGCCCTCCCCCCCGGATTTCGACATCGATTTCTCCTGGGACGAGCGCGACGACGTGACGGACTACATCTTCAAACGCTACGGCCGCGACCATACCGCCCTCCTGGCCACTTACAGCACCTTCCAGTTCCATGCCGCCGTGCGGGAAACCGGCAAGGTGTTCGGATTGCCGAAAGCAGAGATAGACGCACTGGCGGACGCCGTGCTGCGGACGGCCGGCACCCCGGACGTCCGGTACTGGGGAAAGGAGGATGTCCTGGAACGAACGGCCGCCGATCCCCAGGCGACCGGTCACGCCCATGCTTCCCTGGTCCTGCCCTTGGCCCGCCGCCTCCAGGGATTCCCTCATCACCTTTCCATCCACGCCGGCGGAATCGTCATCTCCGAGCATCCCCTGTACGACCATACCGCTTTGCTGCTCATGCCCAAGGGCTTCCCGATCTGCCACACGGACATGCACCATGCCGAAGACCTCGGCTTCCATAAGTTCGATGTGCTGAGCCAACGCGGCCTGGGCCATATCAAGGCGACGGTCGAACTGGTCCGCCGCAACAAGGGTATGGCGGTGGATGTCCACGACCTGCCCCGCATCAAAGCCGACGAACGGGTTCGGGCACAACTCCGCAGCGGCCGTTGCATCGGCTGCTTCTATATCGAAAGCCCCGCCATGCGGGGGCTGCTCCGCAAGCTCCGCTGTGAGGAATACGTCCATTTGGTCGCTGCCAGCAGCATCATCCGGCCCGGGGTGGCGAAATCCGGCATGATGAAGGAGTACATCCGCCGTTTCCACGAACCCCATTCCTTCGATTACCTGCACCCGGTGTTCCGCCAACACTTGGGGGAAACCTTCGGCGTGATGGTCTATCAGGAGGACGTGATGAAGATTGTCCACCATTTCGCAGGCATGGGCCTCGATGAAAGCGACATGCTGCGCCGCCTGATGAGCGGGAAACGCCGGGAAGGGGACCAGTTCGAATCGCTGCGCCAACGTTTCTTCGACAACTGCCGGACGCTGGGCCATCCCGAGGCGCTGGCCCTCGAGGTGTGGCGGCAGGTGGAAAGCTTCGCCGGCTATTCCTTCTGCAAGGCCCACTCCGCCAGCTTCGCCGCCGAGAGCTTCCAAAGCCTCTATCTGAAGACCTATTTTCCCCTGGAGTTCATGGTTTCCGTCATCAACAATTTCGGTGGGTTCTACCGCACGGAAATCTATTTTCACGAAGCACGCATGGCAGGCGCCACCATCCATGCCCCCTGCGTCAACCATAGCGAATACCTGACCACCCTCCACGGCAGCGACCTCTACACTGGCTTCGTTCACTTGTCCGGCCTGGAACAGGCATTGGCGGACCGTATCGTCCGGCAACGCCGGACCGGAGGTTCCTACCGCAGCCTTGCGGATTTCGTCAACCGCGTGGAAACCTCCGCCTCCCAACTGGAGATCCTGATCCGCATCGGGGCCTTCCGCTTCACCGGCATGGGGAAATGTGCCCTGATGTGGGAAAAAAACGCCGTCTTCCAACCCCGTACTGCCATCGGTACGGGCACCGGAACGGGGATGCTGTTCGATGTGGAAGCCCAATGGGGTGACGCCGGCCGCTTCGAACTGCCTCCCCTCGCTGAAAACGAACTCGACCAGGCTTTCGATGAAATCGAACTGCTCGGATTTCCGCTTTGCTCCCCTTTCGACCTGCTGGCCGACCCGGAAACAGCCTCGGAGGGTGTGACGGCGGATGCCCTCCCGTCCCTCACCGGCCGCATGGCCATCCTCGTCGGCTGTTATGTCACCCGAAAGGATGTCCGCACGGTTCAGGGAGCCCTCATGAACTTCGGTACCTGGCTGGATAGGGACGGTCACTTTTTCGATTCCGTCCACTTCCCCGATGTGCTGAAACGATTCCCTTTCCGGGGTCGTGGCGTCTACCGGATTACCGGCCGCGTAGCCATGGAGCATGGCTTCCCTTCCGTCGAGGTCGTGCAGATGGAACGCCTGCCCTGGAAAGAGGATGCCCGGTATGCGGAGCAACCCCTTCCTGCATCAGCCCCCGGAAGGTAGCTGTCCCTGTCGCCGCCGCATCGGGAGCATGCCAGCGGCAGCCTTCCTGGCGGTGTTGATCCAATGCGTTGTCATGTAGATAAACGGATGAAATTGTTTTCATCCGGGAAAAGATTCGGAATTCGCGTCCGCAGCCCGCTTCCGGAAAGCGGCGAACAGGTGCGGGCGCAGGTCAAGTCGTCGCCAGCGATATGGCGCACCCCTTTGCATCCGGGCACGACAATTTGGTTTGCACCCCGGCGACAGGGTCTTGCGGGCGAAACCCCTGTGCGAAGGATGGCTTCCGCCCAACGAAAAAAAGGGCTTTCCGCAATGGTTAGACCATGTTGGAAAGCCCTTTCGTAGGGAAAGCAGCGATGACCCGGCCATGTGGCGACGCACGATCGGCGGTCGGGGCCACCATATCTTCTTACCGGCGGAGGAACTGCAGTCTGTAGTTGTTCTCCTTGGTATCCCGGTGGAAGAAAGCCATGATACCGGTCTCCCCGACTTGTCCGGTCGCCAGTTCGGCGGCATTGTCCAGATGGACCAGCGGGTTCAGGGAGAGGTCCGACCCACTCATCCCATAGACATCGACGGTCTGGGTGCCGCCTTGCTGGGGATCCCGGAAAACCACGACATAATTGCCGTCGGAAGTCGGATAGGACTTGTGATATATCTTGTAGCCATGGTCCGCCGTGGCGCTGCGTTTGATATGCTGGGCATGGGTGAGCTTGCCGTCCGCACCGGTCCGGAAGAAGAGCACGCCTTGCGTCTGCACGCTCTTGGTTTGGCCGGTCATGACTTCCTTCTTCGGTTCGTAGAGGAAGACCTTGGACCCGTCCGTCCGGTCGTAGGCGTAATGGTAGTTCCATTTGAAGGAGGCGACTTCCGACGGGCTGAAGCCGATGCCTTTGCCCAGGGCACTGGTGGCATCCAGCGATTCGGTGGCGGCCAGGCGTCCGTCCGCGAAGTACAGGTGGTGGAACTGTACCGGTTTGTAGGTGGAGACACCCAGCAGGCTGACCGTGCTCCCGTTGTGGAAGGCACGGACTATGTTGGCGTTGTCGGCCGGAGCCTCGAAATCGGTCTGGTGCAGCAGTTTTCCGTCGGCATCCCATTGGTAGAATTTGCGGAGGGTCTTGTTCGGTTCCGGGTTCAGTTTCTTATAGCCGATTCCGTAGCTCTGCTTGTAAATGTGTACCAGTCCATCCACCCGGTAGAGATTGTCTTCCGGGGATTCCTTGACCAGGACCTGGTGGAGGTCCGTCGCATACGGGAGGTCGAACTTGATTTCCGTCCGGTTCAATTCTTTCCCGTCCTTGTCGAGCACCAACACCTCCTGCTCGTATTCGGCGCTTTTGTTGCCCATCTCCCCGAAGATCATGTGTCCGTGGTGGGCGTAGATGTTGCCGCCGACCGGGTCGCAGGCCGGATCGGAAAGGCTGAACCAGTAGTTCTTCTTGTCGCCGCCGCGGTAGGGTTCCAGGTCGATGCTCCGGTCGGATTTGTCATATTTCCTGCCGTTGCCGCCGAACAGCAGTTCTCCCAGGCTTTTTTCCGAATCCGGCTGTTCTTCCTTGAGCGTATGCGTCTCCAGCGAAACGGCCTTCGGCTTCAGGCCCAGCATGGTGTACTCAATGGTGTTGTTGTAGTACCTGGGCGCCACCTTGCCACCGGCGCCTTTCTCCTCCGTTTTCAGGACGGGGTACTTGTCCAGCAGGTCCCACTGGCTCTTCACACAGTCGTCCTGTGTGGCCAACACCTTGTGATCCGCGACGTTCCGGCCTTCTCCGTCCAGAAGGTTGTACTCCTTGGCGATGACTTTGTCGGGCCGCAGGAAGGTGAGCTCCTCGCCGGAGACCCGCAGGTCTTTGGAGAAGTCGATGACGCCGAGTGCGGTCAGCCAGATCTTGTCTTTGCCGCCGGAATAGACGGGGCCCGCTTTGGTCTGAACGGTGCCGGTGCGCCGCAGTTGCAGGAAAACCCGGAACCCGTTGTCCGTCGGTGCATACCGGATCACCTTGACGGAGTCGAAGACGATGCCTTTCACCCCGTTGCGGAAGTCGTACGCGCCGACTTGTTGTCCGTTCAGCACGGTGTGCCATGCAAGGAATGCCATGAGTCCAAGAAATAAATGCCTTTTCATAAGAAGAATTTGATGTTGGATGGATGAAATGTGGTTGCAGGACATGACACCTGACCGGGGATGCTTTCCCTGGGGCAGGTATGGCTTCGATGAAGGATGAGGGTGTTTTCGCTTTCCGGGAGGGCGACATTCGTTCCTTTGCGAACGGAAAGCGAAACATCGAACGGCCCGGTACGGATCGTCCGGGCCGGTCTTTTTCGTCCGACCGGCGGAGCAGGACCTGAAATCGGCGCGAAGATATATTTTTTTCGAGGAGTTTTGATCGAGGGCAAAAAGAATGGCAGGCTGGAAGTCGAAGGCACGCTGCGGCGGGTCCGTGCCACTTCCAGCCCTTCCCTGCGAAGGGGCGGACAAGGCGGGTCATCCCTCACCGAGGATATGGTTTGTCATGCCGGTCCTCACCGCGAGCGGTGAACAGGTGCGTGCGCAACCCGAGTGACGTCCGAACAGCGGAGGCATCCCTTGGGGGCCTCATCGATGCGGTTCCGAACGCCTGGCCTGGCAGCCGCTTGTCTGTGGCAAGTTGGTGGACCCAGGACATGAGAAGAAATCCGCTCCGTGGCAGGACGCTTGCGAAGCATATGTTCGGCGGTCGGGTTTATGCCCGCCTGA
Organism: Bacteroidota bacterium; assembly: GCA_041163745.1. Classification (GTDB taxonomy): domain Bacteria; phylum Bacteroidota; class Bacteroidia; order Chitinophagales; family Saprospiraceae; genus UBA6168. The sequence goes on along the minus strand of JBEAQU010000048.1, from coordinate 57,157 downwards.
TTTTCATTTTTTGTTCGGCCGGGTGTTTCGCCGGTAGTGTCCGGGGCAGGAGGGTGCCGGCGGGATGTTCCGTCAACGGCTGAACAGGTAAGTGGCGGCGAAGACCAGAACCGTGACGATCATGCCGATCATGAAGATACTGTAGGTCACCCGCAGACGGTAATATTTCTGACCCAGGGCGCGGCCCAGGAAATACAGGTCGTTTACAATGGAATGGTCCAGTATGTTCTCGCGGGTAGTGACCATGGACATCCCCCGGATGAATTCGTCACGGCTCATCTTGAAGAAATTACCGAAGAAAAACAGGTTGGTCTTGCCCAAGTCTATCTTGTCGAGGTCGGTTCTGCCCTCCATTTTGACGGGGCGGGTGGCCAGCGTAGCCTGGACTATGCTCAGTATGCAGGTGGTTAGCAGGCAGAGCCCCGGCCAGAGTAGATGCGGGTATGCCGACAACTGGCTGGCGATGAGCGGAATACCGAAAGTAATCAACAAAGAGTTGATACTGAGCATGATGTTTGCCTTGTTATCCGCGATGTTGGTGAGGTCGATCTGGTTGCGCAGGGTAGTTTTGAACATCATCTGCGCCCCTTTGTTCCGGCTGATGGAAAAAAGCAGCCCTTCCACATTGCCTTCGGCAGGGTAGGAGGGGGGGGGCGTCTTTTCCAGTTGTTTTTTCATTTTCTTGATGAATTTCCGTTTTTCCTCCCCATACAGCCGTTCCGCCTCCCCGGTGTAGAACCGGTGTTCCTCCCAGAATCGTTTGTTGCTTTGGGCCCACGCCGTTTCGTCGAAGGAGCGTTGGAGAAACACTTGCCATTCATGCCGGAGGAAGTCGGATTTTTCCTGGTAAGTGTTGTTGCGGTTGTTGAAATCCGCATCCTTGATGATCTTCTCGAGTTGCGTATGCGGGACGGCACCCAGCCGGGTCGCTTCGATAAGCTGGTTCACGAGGGAGATCTTCGCTTCGGGGTACTGTTGGCTCCGCAGGAAATCCGTGACGATTTTCTTGCTTTCGTCCTCGTGGCCCTGGTAGGTGCGGAGGAAACCGCTGTCGTGGAACAGGGCGGCGATCTCCAGCACTTCGAGGTCTTCCGGCGGAAGGTTGTAGAAGGAGGCGAGCTCGAGGCTGGCGTCCCGTACGGAGAGGGTGTGTTCCAGGCTGTGGTAGCGGTGGTCCGGTGTCAAGCCTGCCTGGAGCAGCCGGGTCACATGGTCGTTGGCGGATGCGAGGATGGTTGGGTTCATTGCATAAGCGTTCCGGAAGTGAAGGAAGACATGTGCGAAAGTACGCCGTCCGGATACGGCGGAGCTGGTTTCCCTGGGCAAATATAGGCTTCCCGGAACGGGTTTTGGCCGGCCGGCGGTCCAACGGGCTTTTTTTGGGCGGTTGGTCCGTTTGTCATAGCATACGTGGCGGCGTCCCGCAGGTTCCGCGGAAGCTATCGGAGGTAGCTCAGCTGGAACCTGACGGACAGCAGGCTCTGCAGTTCCCGGATCGGTTGGAAACTGTTGCGCAGGTTCAGCCGTTCCATCTTCGACAATTCCGCTGTCTTGAAATACCGTCCGGAGTTCCGGTTGCGCAAGCCCTGCAGGGTACGGTACCGAATCAGGACCTCGTAGGCTTCCGCAGCGGTTTCGAACAATTCCCGGTGTTGCGGCTCGATCTCCGCGAGTTTTTCGAAGCGGTTGAAGGTGTTGTTTATCTTACCCACTTTGGATTCCAGGATCAGCACCCTGGCCGCGTCGGCGAGGGGGAGCATCGCACGCTTCTTGATGTCGAAATTGTCCTTGTACTCTCCGCTGCGTTCCACCATGAAATTACGGAAAAAACTCAGGGGCGGCGGGTTTTCCAATGCGCTCTTGGCCAAAAAGGACAGGAACCCGGGATTGATGTCGACCGCGCGGAAGATATGCTCCGTCAACTGTTCCGTCAGCCGTTCGTCTCCGTATACGGGACGGTAATCGATGAAGATGGTGCAGTAGCGAAGGTGCTGCGGATCCGGATGGCTGATCCAGTCCGAGAACTGTTGCTTCCATTCCGGGAGGGTCTTGCACCATTGCGGATTGGAAGCCATCATCTTGCCCGGGCAATAGTCGAACCCGAGTTCCCGAAGCCATTGTGTGACGCGTTCGGCCAGGCGGACGAACTGTCGGCGGACGGTTTCCCGATCGGACGGTGCGACATCCGCGAACACGAGGGCGCTGTCCTGGTCCGTCCGCAGCAATTGTTCCTGCCGGCCGGCGCTGCCCATGGACAGCCAGGCGAAGGGAATGTCCGGTACGGCCTGGCCTTCCTGCCGAAGTTGTTCCCGACACAAGTCGATGATGCGTTGGATGAGCACGTCGTTGACTTCCGACATCACATGGGTGATGTAGGCAATCGACACTTCCTGGTATATGTACTTCTCGAGGAGCTTTTCGGAGCGTTCCCGCAGGTGCAGCAATTCCGCCAGGGTGTTGCTGCGGAGGGCCTCCCGGACCAGAATGGCGGGGTTGTTTCCCTGTACGACCAGCAGGTCGTGTTCTGACAACACACCGAGTACAGGACTTCGGTCCGTGCCGTCCTGTGTCACGCAGAGGTGGTGCACCCTGCTTCGGACCATCTCTATCTGTACATCCGCCACGGTCTTGTTGGGGGCGATGGTGGAGACCGGACTGGCCATGATGTCCCGGATGGCGGCGGAAGGCGGGAACCTGCCGGTCACTACCTTGGTGCGCAGGTCCTTATCGGTGACGATGCCGACCGGGTGCTGCCCTCCGTCCACGACAATGATGGAACTTACCATATGCGCGGTCATGACCAGCGCCGCTTGCCGGATGGTCGTATCCGGCGGACAGGTGACAGGGGTTTTGCTGGTCTCCAGCGATTGTATCTCCACCAGGCGGAAATGCCGGTCTATCAGCCGGTCGTTTTCCAGGAACAACCGGCCGCGATGCAGGTTGGAGACCGTTCGGCCGACCTGCGTGGCCATGTTCCGGGCCATGTACCACGCGACCTCGGGCACCTGCCGCAATATCGGGGAGAACGCCTCGATCGGAATGGCGTACAGCAGTGCCTCCTCCTTGATGACGGCCCGGAAGGCGTAGCTTTGGTCCGCCAACAAGGGGCGGACGCCGAAGATGTCCCCCTCTTCCAGCTCGTCCACCAGGATGTTGTCACCGTTCTCCTGGTCCAAGAGGTGGACCGCCCCTTCCCGGATGATGTAGAAGTATGGTCCTGTCTCCTCGTTCTGCTCGAATACGACCTGACCTTGCTCCATATACCGGACAACCACCTGGCTGGCGAGGTCATGCAGCAACCCTTCGTCCAATTTGTTGAAAGGCGGGTGTTTGTAAAGGAAATCCTGCACCCGGGTTGCGATGGCGTTGAGTCGGCTCATGTGTCGAGGGCTGTTCAGTCCGGTCTGGCCGGTAGGGTGTCGTCCGGGTCCTCCATCCTTTGTTTTTCGTACAGCTCGTGATAGTAGCCTTGCCGGGCCAACAGGGAGCTGTGTGTACCTTCCTCCAACACTTTGCCCTGGTCGAGGACGATGATCCGGTCGAACTCCAACAAGGCGTACAGACGGTGGGTGATGATGATGGCGGTCTTGTCGGCAATGGTTTCCTGGAGGTACCGAAGTATCTGCTTCTCCGTGGAGGTGTCCACCGCGCTGAGGCAGTCGTCCAGAATGAGTATGTCCGGTTCCTTGGCCAGCGCCCTTGCGATGGACACCCGTTGTTTTTGTCCGCCGGACAAGGTGACGCCCCTTTCCCCCACCATGGTCTCGTACCCCTGGGGCAAGTCCAGGATCTCCTGATGGATGGAAGCATACGCGGCGGACTGCTCGACGGCCGCCTGCGCTGCTTGCGCCGCACCGAATCGGATGTTGTTGGCGACGGTGTCGGAGAACAGGAACACATCCTGCGGCACATACCCGATGCGCCGCCGCAGGTGTGCCAGGTCGCGTGAGCGGATGTCCTGCCCGTCCAGCAGGATCTGTCCGCTGCTGGTGTCGTAAAGGCGGACGAGCAGGTCCGCGAGGGTCGACTTTCCGCTGCCGGTCCGCCCGATCACGGCCAGCTTCTGTCCCGGCTCCAGGCGGAAGGACAGGTCGCGCAATGCCGTGATGCCGGTATCCGGGTAGGTGAACGTGACGTTCCGGAACTCCACCGCTCCCTTCAGGGGAGCCTCGGCCGCATCTCCGACGGCCGGCCGGACCGGGTTCCGGATGGCCGGTGTCACCCGGAGGAACTCGTTTATCCGCTGCTGGGATGCCGCGGACTGCTGGACCAGGGAGCTGATCCAGCCCAGGGAGGTGACCGGCCAGGTGAGCATGCCGACGTATATGATGAATTCCGCTATGTTTCCGGTGGTGATGCTGCCGTTCGCAACCTGGATGCCGCCGGCATAGACCGTGATGACGGTGCTCAACCCGATCAACAGCAGCATCACAGGGAAGAACATCGCATCCACCTTCGCCAACCGAAGGGACTTCTGCATGTAGTCCTCGCTCTCCGCCTTGAAATACGAACCCATGGCCGCCTCCTGCACATAGGATTTCACCACCCGTATTCCCGAAAAGACTTCCTGCGAGATGCTGGTCAGCCTGGCCAGCTGGGCCTGTATGCGTTCACTGCGCTGGTTGATCAGCCGGCTGACGTAATATATGGAGGCGGACAGGACCGGCAACGGGGCCAGACTGTACAGGGTGAGCTCCCAACTCACCCGCAACATGGAGTAGATGACCAGAATGAACAGGGAGAGGAGGTTGATTCCGTACAACATCGCCGGCCCGAGGTACATCCTGACCTTGGACACATCCTCCACGAGACGCGCCATCAGGTCACCGATCTTGTTCTTCTTGTAAAACGCCAGGTGCAGGGATTCGTAATGTAGGAATATTTCCTTGCGGAGGTCATATTCGATCAGACGGGACATGACGATGATGGTCTGCCGCACCAGGAAAAGGAATCCGCCCATCAGAAGCGCCAGCGCCAGGACGGTGCCGCCGAACAACAGCAGGATCTGCCCAAAATGACGGAACACTTCCGCCTGCAGCTCGAAGCCGTCGTACAACCGGTACAGGGTCATGTTCTCCAGCACCAGGTCCAGCGCCTGCCGGATGACCTGCGGCCCCAGGGCCTGGAAGTAGTTGGAGACAAAGATGAACAGGACGCCCAATCCGAACCGCAAGCGGTATCGGACGAAGTACTTGTTCAGATAGGCAAGGTGCTTCATATGTCGGCGCGTGTGCGGCCCGCGGCTCGGGCCCCACCGCAGCGGGGCTTGCCGGATGCCGTCTGGTGAGCGGTGTAGTAGCGGTCGGAACCAAGGTCCGTGCCGGTTGGCACGCCATCCTTCCGGGAACAAAGGTAAATTAAAGTTTGGGGGCACAAAAATGTGGGATATCTTTGCCGAAGAGGCCGGAGGGTTGTCCCGGCGCCGTGACCGCCGCCTCCTCCTGCCCGCCAACCGACGCTATGCACAGAAAGATTCATCATTGGTACAGCCCCTCCCTCAACAAACACATGGAGGTCGGGGTTTGGGGGCATTATGGTTTCGCCCTGCTCATGCTGCCGACCGCAGCGGCGGATTATCTCGAGTATGAACGCTTCCAACTGATCGACGCCATTGCGCCGCATATTCATGCCGGCAAGGTCAAGGTGTTCTCCATCAACAGCATCAATGCAGAAAGTTGGCTCAACCGGCAGATGCATCCCCGCCACAAATCCATCCGCCACCAACAGTTCAACCAATATGTCTACACTGAGGTCCTGCCCTTTGTGAAGACCCATACCAGCCAGGAAACCCCCATCATCCTGGCCGGAGCCTCCCTGGGGGCGCTCCATGCGGCCAACCTGTATTTCAAAAGGCCGGACCTGCTGGACGGTGTCATCGCCATGAGCGGAGTCTACGACCTGCAGACCTACACCGACGGCTATTATGACGAGGATGTCTACTTCAACTCACCGGCGGCCTACCTGCCCAACCTCAACGACCCGTATTGGCTGAACCTGCTGCGAAACAAACACCATGTGCATCTGCTTTCGGGATCCGGTGCCTACGAACGACCAGAATCAGCCAACGCCCTCGGACGGACCCTCGCCGCCAAAGGGATTCCCCATGAGGTGGATATCTGGGGTGAAGACATGCGCCACGACTGGCCTACCTGGCGGGCCATGCTGCCCCATTACCTGGCTACAAGGTTCTGACACCTAATTCCCCGCCATGCGCCAACTCCTGTCCAGCGAACGGTTCGCCCTGATGATCGACCGGTTGTGCTATCAACTGGTGGAAAACCACGATACCTTTCAGAATTGCTGCCTCATCGGTATCCAGCAGGGCGGTGTGCGCGCACTGGAACGGATCCGGCAGCGCCTGCTGGCCATCACCGGCTTGCCGGGCATACAGACCGGCAAGCTGGACATCACCTTCTACCGTGATGATTTCCGCCACCGCAACAAACCGCTCCGTGCCCATGCCACGGAAATGGACTTCCTCGTCGAAGGACGAAAGGTGGTGCTGATGGACGATGTGCTCTATACCGGCCGTTCCGTTCAGGCGGCCCTGACCGCCCTGCAACACTACGGACGGCCGCTGCAGGTCGAACTGTTCACCCTGGTCGACAGACGCTTCAACCGCGAACTGCCCATCCGGGCCGATTACAGCGGTCTGCAGGTCGACGCACTGGACGAAGCCTACGTCAAGGTCGAATGGGAGGAAGCGGACGGAGAGGACCGCATCCTGCTTTTTCCGCACGGCCACCCTTTCGGACCGTCCGCGGATTCGTTCCCGGACGGCCCTCCCGGTGCGACAGAAATATAATCGTATGCCTTCCCAACTGAGCAGTAGACATTTGCTGGGTATTAAGTCCCTGACGACGGAAGACATGGAGCTGATCTTCGAGACCGCCGACGAATTCAAAGAGGTGATCAACCGGCCCATCAAGAAGGTCCCCTCCCTGCGCGACATCACCATCGCGAACATGTTCTTCGAAAACTCCACCCGGACCCGCATTTCCTTCGAACTGGCGGAAAAACGGCTGTCTGCCGACATCATCAACTTCGCTGCCTCAGGTTCCTCTGTTTCCAAGGGGGAAACCCTGCTCGATACGGTCAACAACGTCCTTTCCATGAAAGTGGACATGATCGTCCTGCGTCACCCGGCTCCGGGCGCCCCCCGTTTTCTGTCGGACAAGGTGGACGCCCATATCGTCAATGCAGGGGACGGCACCCACGAGCATCCGACGCAAGCGCTGCTGGATGCTTATTCCATCCGGGAACAATTCGGGGATGTCGCCGGCAGGAAAGTCGCCATCTTCGGGGATATCACGCACTCCAGGGTGGCCCTGAGCAATATTTTCTGTCTTCGGAAACTCGGCGCGGAAGTCAAGGTCTGTGGTCCTCCGACCCTCATACCCCGCTTTCTGCCCCAGTTGGGTGTCGGGGTGGAGTACGACGTGCGCAAAGCCCTCGAATGGTGCGATGCGGCCAATGTGCTGCGTATCCAGCTCGAACGGCAGGATATCCGTTACTTTCCCTCTCTGCGGGAATACAGCCGCTTCTTCGGCATCAACCGGGCTTTGCTGGACCAAGTGGGCAAACCGGTCGTCATCCTGCATCCCGGCCCCGTGAACAGGGGCGTCGAGGTGACCGGAGATGTGGCGGATTCGCCTAATTCCATCATCCTTCGCCAAGTGGAGAACGGGGTGGCCATCCGCATGGCCATACTGTATCTGCTGGCCGCAAGAAGATAGCAACCGGACCGATCCGGTCGCCGGGTGCGCCGGATACCGTTCCGGCATCCGAACCGTCATAACGAACACCATGGATACCCTCGTTTCTGTCGCGCTGGTCACCCTTTGTTTCAGCGCCTATCATTTCCTGACAAAAACCGAGACCTGGGAAAAACTGGTCTCCGTGCCGAGATTCGGCTTGTCCCGGGCGGCTTACAGCATCTACGTTTACCGGCTCTTCGGCGCCTTCCTCTACGGGTTGGTTCCCCTGGCGGTGTGCGTAGCCATCGGCACGCCGCTCGATTCCGTCGGTCTTTCCATGGCGTACCACCCGTCGGCACCGGGTTGGTTTCTCGGCCTGGGAAGCCTCGCTTTCGCTGTCAATATCTTCGCCGCCCGGACGGAGGGAAACCTCGCCATGTATCCCCAGATCCGAATCAATCCGCCTTGGGGTGCCGCACTCCTGTCGGGCAGCGCCATGACCTGGGCCCTCTACCTGTTCGCTTACGAAGTACTCTTCCGGGGAATCCTGCTGTTCGGTTGTCTGCAGGACATGGACAAATGGCCGGCCATCGCTGTCAATGCCTCCCTGTACGCTTTCGCCCATGTACACAAGGGCCGCCGGGAAACACTGGGGGCCATACCGCTCGGAATTCTGCTCTGCCTCATGACCTTGCAGACCGGAAACATCCTGGTGGCGGTGCTGGTACATTCCCTGCTTGCATTCAGCAACGAATGGTGGTCACTCTGGTGGGCCGCCAGAAGAAAAAGTCCGGTCCGCGATAAGCAGGAATAGGGGCGAACGGTCAGCCAGGCTGTCCCTGACGGGACGGGCAAGGACGGTGTCGTCCCTGTGCAGCCGCTGCTAGCGATGGCACAATCCGCCGCGCCTGCCCCTCGCTGTGGCACAGCATCCCCCCGCTGGCACCTCGAAGGGAAGCGGTTGGGAGTGTTGCGGTCGCACATTTGATTGCTGCGGAATACAGCGAGCGCCCACCCCGAATGTCTTGGCCGGCATGCCGGCCATCCGGCCTTACCGACTTTCCTGCCAACGGTTTGGATTCGATGTTGTGGCCGTTTGCCGTCGAAGAAAGCCGGTCCGTTGCGTGGCGCTCGGTCACTTGTTCGTGACAAACTTGTTCGCGCTTCCTCGCGCCCGGCTATTCCAATTCGGCAATCTTTTCCTTTAGCCAGGTAATGGATGCGACGCCTTCCGTCTCCGCTGCCTCCTCCACTTCCATCCGGAGACGCTGCACCGCCTTTTGGTCGCCGGGCATGACCTTGGAAAGCTGCTTGGTGAAGCGTATCAAGTTGGTGTACAGCACCCGCCGGGATGCCGGAAAGTCCTTGTGCCGGTTCAGATAGGTGCGGAAGGTGTCCATCAGGGAGTACATGGGCTCAATTTCGTCCAGCTCATAGTAGGTCTGCAGCAACATCGACTTGGAGTTCAGGTTGTATGACGGGTCGTCGTATTCCACCGAACGCAACAGCTCGATGACTTTGCTGTGGTTCTTCTGGTAAAAATGCAGGAGAGCCAGGTTGAAAGACACCGCATTCTCCCGCATGGCTGCCGGCAGGTGGCGCTGATAGTCCTGGATGAACCGGTCCGTCCAGTCGTACTTGCCCAGGCGCAAGGCAATGGAAACGATGTTGCGGAAATGCCACGGCGACAGCTCTCCGTCCGTATGCAGCAGTTCCTTGTCCAGCAAGATGACGAACACATTGAAATACTCTTCCAGAAACTGGTGACTTCCCTGGTTCAGCTTCCTGATACAATAGTTCAGCGCCGTGGTGTATATGAATTCCGCCTCCTGCCGTGGAAACAGGTCCCCGAAGCGCTCCAGCAATCCCGTCAGCCGGAAATAATGGTCCGTGTTCTCCGCATCGACATAGGTGAGGTATATCTGGTAATATATGGATACGGGCGGGACATCCTCGAAATCGTGGCGCTCCACATGCCGGACAATCTCCTCCATGAAAAGAAGCTGGTACTCATGTGACACCAACGACTGCTGGCTGAACACATAGCAGGCGTACCGGAGCTTCTCCGACAGATAGAAGCGGTCCAGATGGTTCAGGATGTCCTCCACGTTCCGCTTCGCAGTCCGGTCGTGCCGCAGCTCCTCCAGGTTGAAAAAATTTTTCTCCACCTGGTATTGTGACAGGTAGTAGGCCGCCGTCCGGTATGTCTGCTGCCCCGAGAGTCTTCGTGCGGTCCGTACCGTGGAGTTGAACAGCGGCTCCAACTTGCGCTTAGCCACCGCATCGATCAGACAGGAGGCCTGATAGACACTGTTCTCCTCATATACCTGCTGGGCCAGAAAGGTCTCTATCAGCTTCAGCAGGTCCGAGCAGTACTTCCGGAACAACACATCGTCGAAGCTTTGACCCGGCATCAGTTCCGCCCATATCCGATTCTTTTCCAACGGCTCCTCCGGCGGACCGTTCCGGTGCGCTGCCAAGACCTCGAACAGGCCGACCAACGAACCGTTCCGATTGAAAAAGGGAGAATGCAGGAACTTGCGCAGCCGGTTCAGATCGTACTTGTCGAAATATCCCAGCACGGAATAGAGTTTGCTGTTTTGCATTTGTTGAAAAGTTCGTATTTTAGAGCGCAGTTTGGGCCTAAGAAGACAATTTGTCCTGCAAAAATTACTTTTTTCATCCTATTATGGAAAATTAAGTTTCACAAGCATGTGCGCATTTTCCTAATGTTCAAATTCTTACTTACTGATTGACAAAAGACTAAATCCCAAACGTTCTATTGAATAAGGATTTCAACCTTCACAATAATCGAATTTTGTATTTTAATATTTGACTTTGTTGCTTGAGATTTGTGAAGGAAAACAAAAGCTCGGTACTATGAGGAGTGGGGAAGTCTCTGGGAAAGGTCATCCGGAACCGGAGTTTCTCGTCTGAAGCACTATTAAAGAGCAATGAAAATCCATCCGTCCATGAATGTATCATTACCTCGGCGAAAGAAGTCGGCGGTCTGGCTGTCGCTTCTCCTTCTGTTGTCAGTGGGTTCAGCCGCTTTGGCACAGACCCCCACCCTGGAGGTCCACCACGCCACTGTACTTCGCAACGATACGTTCCACATCGCATTCGACCACTACGGTCTGTCATACGCCCCGCAGATCCCCTCCAACGACAGTCCGTCCGAGGGTGCGGCCTTCTTCTCCCCCTCGAGCTGCTGCGGCGGCAACGGCCAGCAGGGAGTCAAAGGAACACCCGCCACCAACCACCTGTACTACGCCCCGGCTCCCAATTTCATCGGCCGTGACACCTTCTCGGTTAAGTATCTGCGCCAGCTGGGCAATTTCGGTTCGCAAAATGTCATCAAGGTCTTCTATCTGACCGTCGTACCCTCTCATCTGGATGCCTTCAACGATTATGCAACCACCCTGGCGGGACAATCCGTCGACATTGACGTGCTGTCGAATGACATCGGCAACGGTACGGATTTGCTAGTGGCGGACATTCCGAACGTCAACCATGGCTCCGCGGTCGGTATCAACGGCCAGACCGCCGTGCGCTTCCACCCGTCTCCAGGTTTCGAAGGGGTGGCCAGCTTCAATTACACCATTTGTGACGCCCAGGGCTCCTGTGACGTGGCCACCGTCAGCGTCATCGTCCGGCCGGATCCCTCTCCAAATTACGACTCCGTCTTCATCCTGACGGAAAAAAACGCGGAAGAGGTGGTGCTGACAGAAATCGACAGCACCTTCTCCCTGTCCGAGGCTCCGCTTCACGGCACCATCGATACGAACGGCGTGCTGGTCTATGTTCCGGATCCGGATTATACCGGCTATGACAAGGCCGTTTTCCACGATGCCACCGGCAACAGGACCCGGGTCGCCCAAATTCGGGTGCTGGATGTCCCTTCCGCCAACTCTTTTCTGGTCAATGACATCGTGCACACTCCCGTCGATGAATCCATCGACAGGATATACCTGCTTGCCAATGATGTCGGCGGTGCCTACCTGACGAGCGTCAGCGTGGCCGGATACCCCTCCACCCAGGCTGGTGGTTCACTGACCTATCTCCCGCAGTTCGGTAAAGGCGTGTACGGCTACACTCCGCCCACCGGGTTCGAAGGGGTGGATCGCTTCCGGTACAAGGCTTACTCCCCTGGAAGCGGCTTTTTCGAGGAGGCTTGGTGCTACATCGTCGTATCCAACCAATCTCCTGTCAAACCGGTGTTTCATCTCTCCACCCCATTGAACACGCCGCTGGTGCTGGGAGACCATCTTCCGATCAACTCCTATGCCTTCACCAACTATCAGGCGGGAGGCAACCTGGGGACAGTGACGTTTTACCCGGGATATCAGACGGTGACCTCCCAGCATGGCCAGTCCTTCAGCGGCTTCAATATGCTGGTTTACGACCCGGACCCGGATGCGGAAGGAATCGATGAGTTCGAATTCAATTATTGCCCCGGGACGAGCGGAAGCCAACCCTGCCCGCTGACGAAGGTAATCGTCCGGGTAGGGGAAACCCCTGGCCCGCAATGCGCCGGCGGCGATTGCGTCTGGTCGGGTGATACGAATCGCGACGGGGTCGTGGACGTACGTGACATCCTTCCCATAGGTTGGTCCATGGGCTCCGTGGGCATACCTCGCAGCAACCCGAACTCCGCTTGGTTCGGTCAGCACGCCAGCGATTGGAACAGCCTGTCGCCGTCCGGCCTAGGTTACGACCTCAAATATGTCGATACGGATGGCAACGGAATCGTTTCCGCATCGGACACGGCCGCAATCAGGCAATTCTACGGCCACTACCACAATCTGACTCCAACGCCCGCTCCGCCCGTAGGCAGCTTGCCGTTTTATATTCAGGAGCCGGATTTCACGGAAGTGTCGCCCGGCGATGTGCTCTACGCACCCATTTACCTTGGTAACGATACGGTGCATGCACTTGACGCATATGGTCTTACTTTCGCCATAGAGTTCGACCCGGGCTTTCTCGAGGATGTCAACATCCATTTCAGCGATACATCCTGGATGAAGTACAACGCCCCTATCCTCTCCATGATGCACAAGCCTTTTCCCGGCAGGTTGGATGTCGGATATACCCGGACCAGCGGTACGTCCGCCAGTGGCTACGGCATCATCGGAGTGGTGGAGTTCATCGTGATTGATGATGTCGCCGGTACCCGCCTGCGGAGCAAACAGGGGAAAGTCCGCCTGACACCGCTCGGTATGATGAACGCTTGGGGGCAATCCGTCGGCATGGGTGGAAATGAATTCACCCTCACACTGCGCGCTCAGCAGAAGGACGAGGATCCGGCTCCGCTCCTCAGTGGTGACCTGCAGGTTTTCCCCAATCCCGTACAGGAACAGCTGACGGTCCACATCAATGGAGAAGGCCTCCGGCTGGAGCGGGTGGATATCCTGCACCTCACCGGTGCGGTCGCAGCCCCGTCAGTGCTGACGGATGCTCGTCGCGTCCAGCTGGATTTGTCCGGTTTGCCTGCCGGTGTGTTCCTGGTCAAGGCGGTGGACTCCGCTGGGAACGTACATAGCCGTAAGGTACAGGTTGTCCGCTGATTGCGGCTTCTTTTGCGCATTCAACATCGGTAGGCTTACAACGCTTTCCGGTTCTGCAGCAGAAAAAATCTTTTTTTTCCGGACAGGACGGCTTGACAATATGTGGCCCAGCCGATGTAAACTTTTTCCTTCCCCACATCCAACACTGTCTAATTTCCTTTCTGGACGATAAGGACAGCCATGCTTTCGGAGATGCGAAAGCATGGCTGTTTTCTTATGAGGTTCGCTTTGCTGTCCTTGCCAGTTCTCCCGTTCCGTTCCGGTAATCACCCCCATCACCGCGCTTGTTTGCCCGGTCATCGGTCTGCCAAGCCGCCACTATTTTCATGCTGCCCCCACATCCAGCGTTGATGCACCGCAGACCTCTCAGCTCGTCAGCAGGGAACGTTCCCGTGCCGAACGGTGTTTCTTGAACAGCAGGTGCGGCGACCAGCCTGTCTCGGCAGGGACATGGCCGCCTGTAGAGGCAGTCTGGTGCCGGAGATAGTGACACTTGGAACCATTTTGCGCAACCTATAATTCTCGTTTAGCGCTCTTTTTGGAATAATTTTTTTTCAACAGCGCGCTTTTTTTTTCTTTTAGGAATAAATATTCTCACAATGACGTTATGAATGGGAACTATATGAATTTGCAAGATGTTATTATTCAATAATAAAGAAATTTAAAAAAATAAAAAGATTGTAATTCGTCCCTCACAAAGGGTCTTTTTTGTCTTTGTACCAAGTAATGATTTTATTCACTTTTGTACTGTGCAATTGAGGGAGTGGAAGCAATGACAAGACTGCGGCAAAAGCGCCGCCTCCGATTTGAATATGTTCATGGGATTATAATTTGTTAGTAGCAGGTCATTTTCAAATGACTTGCTTCTTTGAAACATGTCAGGGCCGACCGTCAGGATGGTGTGATAGGCTGTGAAACGGAAGGTCCTTGTTGATAGTATATGTTCATGGGATTATAATTTGTTAATAGTGGGTCGCCCTTATGATGGGGCGGCTTGCTATTTTTAATCCCCTAAAAAAAAAGCCGACCGAAAAGGTCAGCTTCGCTTTTCAACATGTTCATGGGAATATAATTTGCCAATAGCCGGATTGTTCATCCAACCCGTTTAATTATGGGCCCAAGGTAAGGTTAATTGTTGATTCCTTCTACAGTTGCATCAAAATATTGGTTAAAATATTTATTTGTTTTGGATATGTTCATGGGATAAATGTCAAGTCGCTTCTCGGAAGCGACTTTTTTTTTGTCCGGTTTCATCTATTTCCTCTCGGAAAGTCCGTTGGTGCACCTTCCATGCCCGGTCCTCCTGCTCACAAAATGCTTGCACTTCTAATTCCGAGGCAGGCTGTCCGGCACTGTCAGATCGGCGGTACTGTCCGCCGTCGCTGATTGCTTGGGGCTGCGGACAGAAGCCGTTGCAGTGTCCGCCATGACGGACGTCGGCGTAGGGGTCTGCGGCCAGATGATTCGTTGCAACGCATTAACGGATTGTTGCCAGGCACTCACCTTTATCCTGGCTTCATTGAGCGCTGCCGTACACATGGCCGCACGTTCCGGTACCAACGGATCCTTGGTGCCTGCCTCTAGGTCTTGTTCCAGTGAATCCAAACCCCGGACCTGCTGCTCCCAGACAAGCAGATATGTGCTGATTTCATCTTCGAGCTGCCGAATGACATCGGCCGGATGGGAGACCTGTTTGCGGGTGGTGGAGGTATCGTCCGCCAGGTGCCCCGTGACAAGTCTCCCTTGTTCCAATCCGGCAGACGAATTGCTTAGTGAATCCTGCCAATCATGCAGGATACTGTCTAGGTTGGCCAGGTTCCGGTTGGTTTCCTTGTATTCCATAGCCAATTCCTTGATCATCGGTATGTAGGCTCGCTGATCCCGGCAGGCGCCTAGGATTGCAAGCGAAAGGATCAGGAAGGTTCTGAACATGTTATCGTTTTTTCGGGAGCGCCACTTTCCCAATGGTCGGCTCGGGTGTTATCCTTTCGTTATGCCCGTATGCCCAAAGATAACTGTATGTCCTTGAATGCAACTTTCGACAGGCAGTGCCCACCCTGTTTTTTTTTTATTTGTGTCTTCCAACAAGGAGATTCTTCTTAACTTTGCTCCGCTTCAGATAGGAGGTATTAAGTACCTTCCGCTGCTAAGTTTGGGTCCCGTAGTACAACGGATAGTATGCAGGTTTCCGGAGCCTGAGATAAAGGTTCGATTCCTTTCGGGACTACTAATATTTTTTAAAGCCCTTGTAAACATGCAACTTACAAGGGCTTTCCTTTTTGCAATCCTTACCCGCCAACGGCAGGGCGTAACAACGGTATGGTACGAATTTAGGGACTGTTAAACGTTGGGTGGGGTAGGGTATACCGTTCAGCCGGTTGATAACAAACGAACATGACACATGCCGTTCAAGTCGGTTGCTTGGCGGTCCTGCTGACTTTGCTTCCGGAGCATGCGCTCCCACAGGATGCCGTTGTCTTTCCGCCACCTTCTAAGAAGCGGATCGTGTCCGCCCTGCCTACCAAGGCCACTCTTTCTGTGGACGGTGTATTGGATGAACCCGAATGGAGCCGTTGTCCACCCATCGGCGGATTCGTCCAGGTCGAGCCTATGCAGGGCATGCCAGCGAGCGAGCAGACAGACCTCCGATTTCTTTATAACCGGCAATTCCTTTATGTCGGCATCTTCTGCCGCGACAGCCTTGGTCGCCAGGCGCTGAGAGCCACTGATTTCAGAAGGGATTTCGATCCCCGTCAGCATGACATGGTCAACCTGGCCATCGACGGATTCCTGGACGAACGCAATGCCATGGTATTCGCGACCAATCCGTACGGGGTGCAACGAGACCTCCTCTCCTTCGATGATGTCCTTTATGACGTGGATTGGGACGGGATGTGGCGGGTACGGACGACACGGACAGATTCCGGTTGGGTAGCTGAAATCGCCATTCCCTGGCAGACACTCCGTTACCCGCCATCTTCCGATTCCCTGCGGGAAATGGGGTTCAATATTTATCGTAACCGGCGCTTTTCCAATGAAATCAGCGCGTTCGCCCCATTCCCCCGGATTTTCGGCGCCACCAGGATGGATTATGCCGGCCGACTGACCAACTTGACCCCGCCCCCTCCCAAGCCCAATGTCCGGGTCCAGCCGTACTTGCGCATGTCCATGGACCGATATCGAACCGTCGGTACAGATGACGGTTCCAGGGACCAGGAGTTCAAGCCTGGCGGAGACCTGAAGTGGGCCGTCCGCCCCCACGCTGTTCTCGACCTGACCTTCCAAACCGATTTCGCCCAGGCTGATGTGGACAGACAAGTGAACAATGTCAGCCGCTTCTCGGTCTTCTTTCCGGAAAGAAGACAGTTTTTCCTCGAAAATGCCGCTCTTTTCGGATTCAATGTGGGTCAGGCCGCCGACGGGTCCGGCGGATCCATGCGCCTTCAACCTTTTTTCAGCCGCTCCATCGGACTGGATGATGCAGGTCGTCCCATACCCATTGACGCCGGCGGCCGCTTCGTATCGCGGTCCACCCGTGATAATTTCGGTATCATCGCCATGCGGCAAAGGGCTGCCGGGGATGATCCGGCCACTCATTTCCTGGTCGGTCGCCACACACGAAACATTGGAAGGCAACATCGCCTCGGGTCGTTGCTCACTGTGCGCCACCAACCCTCCGCCACCAATCTCGTCGGAACCGTGGACGGCTTCTTCCGACTGGGCGAATCCCAGTCGGTCCAGGCGATCCTAACCGGTTCCTCCGGCGGTCAGGTCGCCGAAACAGGGTTCGCCGGAATGGTCCAGTATGTGCATGCCACCAACGATTTCAAATTCTGGGCGACTCAATCCGTCGTGACCCGACGTTTCAATCCGGAAATGGGTTTCGTATCCCGAAAGGATGTCATCGGCCTGACACCCGGTATGAATTGGTACTACCGGGGACGGCGCTTGCCTTTGCGCCGGTTGCTCCGGGCCTTCGAACCTGGCTTTCTGCCCGAATTTTACTGGCAGGCGTCCACCGGACAAATGACGGAAAGACAATGGTGGTTCTTTCCGCTGTGGCTCAATTTTCAACAAGGTGGCTACCTGGGATACGGGATGGTGCCTGCATTCCAACGGCTTTCCGAGCCGTTCGAACCGCTCGGCCTTTTCCTTCCCGCCGGGGATTACCGGTACTTCCGGCAACAACTCTGGTTCAGCACGGACCCGTCCCGCATCCTTTACCTCTTCGGACAAATCGACGGAGGAACCTACTTCAACGGCCGATTGCTCGCGGCGGATATTTCCCTACAATGTTCCCCGTCTCCCTATTTCTCGATGGTAGGCCGATTCAACAGAAACCGATTCCGGGAGGTAGGGGAGCCGGCTGTGGACGCAACGGTCGACTTGTTCAGTCTGGAGGGCCGATTAGCCTTGAATCCCCGGCTGCAGCTCATGGGTTTCTACCAACGGAATACCGGTGGCGACACGTGGAATTACAATGTCCGGCTTTCATGGGAATTCGCCCCTTTGTCCTTTGTATATCTTGTATATAATCACAATGCTTACCAGGACGATTGGCGACTCCAACGCCGGGAGGAACATGCCATCTTCAAGGTCAGTTACCTCCGGCAGTTGTAGGTCCTGGGTTTCGATGACGCTGGTCTTCACCTTCAACTCTTTTCCGGCTACTCAAGGTTCCTGCTGCCGCTCGATTGCCAGGATGTTGTCGTAAGCTTCCTGCAAACGGGCCTGCTCTCCCTCCCGTCGGCTCAGGACCCAGATTTTTCCCATACCGAAGGACGGAAGCCTCGCTTTCCAATTTTCTTCCTGCACAGACCATCCGACGACCGGGTGAAGTCCTTTCCAGGGATCCACTTCGAACACTTCCTTCGGTATGAATCCGTCCGGCAAGGGTAATTCCAAGGGTCCGGCGGTGCTGTTTCGCCAGGCATAGCCAGTTTCCAGCATGTCGTAATCGGTGTTGACCAGGAAGAGGACCAGGCGCTCAGGGGCGTAAACGGCGGCTACATCCACCGTCGGCGGCCGCCGGCCGCCGACATAGCCGTATGGGTCCCCTTGCAACAGGTCCCCGGACAGCAATCGGACGGCCCGTCCATAGGCCTGCAAGGCCTGCCGGGTGGCCGGATAGCGCTCGGCGGCGGCTTTCAGGAAGGTGAACCATAGGTTGCCTTTGGCTCCTCGCCCCAGGTTGAAATACAATTGCGCCCCAAGTTCGTCGGGTGTTGGCAAGGGCATGAGCGGCCGCTCCTCCCAAAGATGGAGCCCCTGGGTCCAGACCCAGATGGGTTTCGGCGCCGCCGCATATTTGAGGTCGGCGGTATAATATCCTGTTTCTTCCAACCGGGTTCCGAACGGATGGGGCCACCGGCTGGTCGTCGGTGCCGTCACGCTGTAATGGTCATGGCAGGCAATGTCCGGTAGGAATGCGTATTCAAAGAATTTCACATTCCGACATAAGGTGAGCATGGTGGGCTTCCCAGGCGCATACCGTCGGGTCATCGTCTCACAGGCATGAACCGACTGCGGGGTGAGCAACCAGTCCGGCTCGTCCTGCAGATACCAGCAGGCCACGGCGGGATGATCCTGCAGGTCCTGCAGCAATGCGATGTCCGGATGAATGCCTGTATGCGGCATGGCCCGAATACCGGTACGGGCATGGGCTTCAGAGAAGAACTGGTCGTCCGATCGTCCGTTTCGCACCATGATGTTGAGGTGGTGTCTTCTGGCCTCCCCGTACCGGTCGGGTTCGATACCCCAGGTTCCGTTGGGGAAGTGATCGGGATAAGCGTGCCGGTGGGTGAAGGAAGTGACGGTTCCGCCGTCTTCCTTGGCAAAGCTGGCCTTGAGAATGAACAACTGACCGGTCGTCAGGGCTTTCTGCAGGCGGAACCTGGCGATCAGATGGCCACCCTGTCGCATGGTGGAGGCAGTCCATTCCGAAGCGACGACTGCCGGTCCGCCGGGGAGTTCCACGGAACCGACGGATAGCCGTCCGCTCGTACGGTTGCGGAAGTGCACGGTCAGCTGCCGCAGGGTGCTGTCCACGATGATGGAAGGAATGTCCACCTGCGCTTCCCGGAAGGTGTCGGCACAGGCGGCCACCACCTCCCAATCGGAGCCGATCCAGCTGAAAAATGCCGGCTTTCCAGGTTGGAAATCGGCCGCGGTGCCGCAGATCTCCAACACGGATGTCTGCCCGGGATGCAGGGTTTTCGTGTGTGTCCTGTCCCAGGCGATGTCATATGCCAGCCGGTAATGACCGCTTTCTCGTTCGTTCAGGTACCATTCCCGCAGGGAAACGGTCTTGTCGGATTGGTTGCGGAAGTAAACGAATGCCAAACCGCCGAGGTTCCGGCGTTCATTGACGGGCTCCGTGAGGACATGTTCCTCCCAACGGGCCGGCCGGAGGACAATGTGCTCCACCAGGACCGGCAGGTCCGACGGCACAGGTGTCTGCCCCGAACAGGTAGGTGCGATCGATGCAACCAGGCAAATGCACCGGAGCATATTTTGCCAGCTCCCGCTGGTCGGCATCTGCCGCATCGGGTGCGGGTGGGGTACGTTGTCGGAAAGGGTATGGGTATGAAAAGTCTTCGCAGTCATCTGATCGAGTTGGATTCTGTTGCAGCGGTGGGCATGCCTCGCCGGTCGCATGCAGCCGCGCTACGGAATATGGTTCCCCGGCCGGTTTAAAGGTACGAAACAGGAACGTTTGGCCGCCGCTCCGGTGTTGACGAATTTTGGGGTCCGGTCCGCTGTCGCACACTTTAATTGCCATTTGCCGACGCAGGCGCAAGGTTGTCCTGTTACCTTTGTCCGAAAAGGTCCGCCGGCGGGGAACATCCGGGACTGTCGGTGGCTCCTCCTTTGAACTCACCGGAAACAAATGTGAAACATGCAGGACATTTTCAACCTATCCGGACAAACCGCGGTGGTCACCGGTGGCTCCGGCATTCTCTGCGGGGCAATCGCCGGGGGACTGGCCCGAAGGGGCGTCCGGGTGGCTGTGCTCGGTAGGACGGCGGACAAAGTTCACCGGACGGTCGGACAAATCATTGCCGAGGGAGGAACTGCCATTCCGCTGGTTGCCGATGTATTGGATGAGGAGGATCTGCGGAACGCCGCGGCGCAGGTCATGCAAGCATGGGGTCGAGTGGACATCCTTGTCAACGGAGCAGGCGGTAACATCCCCGGAGCGGCCATTCCGCCGGAGTCGAATTTTTTTGAGCACCCTTTCGGAAACCTGCAGCGGGTGTTCTCGCTGAATTTTGACGGAACCGTGCTTCCGACCATGGTCTTCGGCCAATACATGGCGGCGGCGCGGTCCGGCTGCATCCTCAACATATCTTCCATGACGGCGCAACAGGCGGTCACCCGTGTTCCCGGCTATTCCTCCGCCAAGGCGGCGGTCGACTGTTTCACCCGCTGGTTGGCGGTGGAGGTGGCCCTGAAGTTCGGGGAAGGCATCCGTGTAAACGCCATCGCACCGGGTTTCTTCATCACGGACCAGAACCGTCGTTTGCTGACCCGGGAGGACGGAACATACACAGATCGGGGAGCGGATGTCATCCGGAAGACCCCCATGCGGCGGTTTGGAGAAGCGGATGAACTGACGGGTACCGCCATCTGGCTATGCAGCGGAGCCGCAGCCTTCGTCACCGGCACCGTTATTCCGGTGGACGGAGGTTTCAGCGCATGGAGCGGCGTCTGAAGCCAAGCCGTCAGGATTTTCGGCCGACGGCAATGTGGCGATGCCGAGATGCGGACGACTGGAAAATTTGTTATCTTCGGATATTCGGAGGCCTACCCGCCGAAAGTAAGCCTTCTCCTGCCGACGCAGGGGCAATGCAAAATCCTGCGGCTTTCGGCAGATGGCAGGCCGACTGCTTGCATTCGGTCGCTCCGCCTGCGGCGATTACGGGTGGGAACCGTACTTCCGCGACAGGTAAGACTCAGGTCCTGGTCGGGAGGAACAGCCCTATGTTATCCCAGGCTTCCTCTTGCGATCGGTCCGTCAAACGCACAGCACATGGGACAATCGTTCATGGGGGAGGATTTTCTGTTGGATACGCCGGAAGCCATCCGCTTGTATCACGAATTCGCCGCCGGCCTGCCGATTGTGGATTACCACAATCACCTGCCGCCCGAACTGGTGGCGGATGACCACCGATTTGCCAACTTGACGCAGGTTTGGCTTCAGGGAGACCATTACAAATGGCGTGTGATGCGGGCTAACGGGGTATCAGAACACTTCATCACCGGAGATTCCTCGGATGAGGAAAAATTCCTGGCTTGGGCGGATACGGTTCCCTGGACCGTCCGAAATCCATTGTACCACTGGACGCACCTGGAGTTGCGCCGGTATTTCGACATCGGGGAACGATTGGACCCGGACAACGCCCGTTCCATCTACAGCCGTTGCAACGACAGGTTGGCAGAATCCGGTCACCGGGTGGGCGGATTGCTGGCGCAAAGAAATGTCGAGTGGATGTGCACCACCGACGATCCGGTCGACGACCTGGCTCACCACCGTCGCCTGCATGCGGAACAAGGGCAGGTGCCCGACCATCCGGTCCGGGCCAGGATGTATCCGACCTTCCGGCCGGACAAGGCCATCCGGATCGACCAACCGCAATTCCCGAAGTATGTCGCCGACCTGTCCGCCGCGGCCGGTATGCCGGTCGGCACCTGGGAAGAATTGCTCGAGGCGCTCCGTCGACGCATCGACTATTTCCACGCGCATGGCTGCCGATTGTCGGACCATGGGTTGGAGCGGCTGCCGGACGGAGATTTTACGGAAATCCATGCGGACATTGCCTTGCGGCACCGACTGAAAGGAGAGCCTTTGGAACCGTCTGCCGTCGCACAGTACCAATCCGCCCTGCTGCATTTCCTGGGAAGGGAATATCATCGCAAAGGCTGGGTACAGCAATTTCATCTCGGCGCCCTACGCAACCAGAACAGCCGACTGTTGCGCCGCCTGGGCACCGATGCCGGCGTGGACAGCATAGGGGACTTCTCCCAAGCTGTTCCCCTGGGACGTTTTCTAGACCGGCTGGATCGGGAGGATGTCCTGACGAAAACCATCCTGTACAATCTTCGTACCGCCGACAACGAAGTGTTCGCCACCATGGCCGGCAATTTCAACGACGGCAGTGTGCCGGGCAAAGTACAGTACGGGGCAGCTTGGTGGTACCTTGACCAGTTGGACGGGATGGAAAAGCAGCTCGACACCTTGTCCAATACAGGGCTCTTGGGACGTTTTGTGGGGATGCTGACGGACAGCCGCTCCTTCCTCAGTTTCCCAAGGCACGAATATTTCCGGCGGCTCTTGTGTCGGACGATCGGACGGGATATGCAACAAGGCCTGTTGCCACATGATATGGAATGGCTGGGTACCCTGGTCGGGCGAATCTGCTATCACAATGCGAAGGAATATTTCCGGTTGGGACAGCCCGGTTAGGCATCTGACGAAGCGGGGGCATGCTGGGATTGCCGAGCCTCCACGAGTTCCAGGGCGATTTGCAGCTGATTTTCCGGCGATAGCCGGGAATTGTCCAGCAGAACGGCGTCCTCCGCCTTCCTCAGGGGGCTGTCCGCCCTCGTCGCGTCGATATGGTCTCTTGCCGTAAGGTTGTGCCGGATTTCCGACAGCGCCACCGGATGTCCTTTGGCGAGCAATTCGGCATAACGCCTTTGAGCCCTCGTTTCGACATCCGCTGTAAGGAATATTTTCAACTCCGCATGGGGGAACACGACCGTGCCGATGTCACGCCCGTCCATGACAATTCCTTTTTCCTTGCCCATGCGTTGTTGTTGCCGGACCATTTCCCGACGGACGGTCGGGAGGGCTGCCACCGGGCTGACCTTTTCCGCCACATACATCCTTCGTATTTCCTCCGAGACGTCCTCGTCGTTCAGAAAGATATGGTTTTCATTGTGTACAATGGAAAAGCGGAGGGAAATGTCCGGCATGGCCGCGGCAACCGCTGCCTCGTCCCGGATGTCGACGCCCTGTCGGTGGAGATACAAGGTGACGGCCCGGTACATGTCCCCGCTGCTGATGTAGGTGTAGCCCAAGGCCTTGCCCAGGGCCTTGGCGAGGGTGCTTTTCCCACAGGAGGAATGCCCGTCGATGGCGATGAGGATTTTTTTCAAGACAACAAATCTTGACCGGTGTTTCGCAACGGAACCGTTGCCGTGGCAAAAGTCTGTTTTTTGGCGGGAAAATAGAAATGCCGGATGGTAATTTGCCGAGGTACGGTCAGAACGGGCAGCGTCGGCAGGGGTCGACGCGGACGTTCTTATTTTCGCGGGACAGCACAGCTTTGTCTTTTTCCACACAGGTGGTGCAGCCGATGACCTTGAACTCCGTCCGCCGGTTCATCTGGTGTTCCCGCTCGCTACAGGGTACGTTGTTGATGCAATCATTGACATTGACGGATTCCCCGTAACCTTTTGCGACAAGCCGTTCCTGGCTGACACCTTTGTCTACCAACCAACGGACGACGGCTTCCGCCCTGCGTTGGGAGAGTCGCTGGTTGTAATGATGCGAGCCACGGGCATCCGTATGAGAACCGATTTCAATGATGTATTGCGGATTTTCGACCAGCAGGGTATGCAGTTTTTCCAATTCCTGAATCGCATCCTTGCGGATGTATGCCTGGTCGAAATCATAGTAAATGTGCAGGAGGTATGGGATGGCAGGGTTCTCCGGAGAGGCTTTGCTGGGGCTTTCCACAAAATCCTTGCCGCCGCCGAACAGTACCCCTTTCCGGTAGATTTTTCCGTCGGGATACGTACCGTTTGCCGGCAGATAGGTGTCCTTGTCCAACCAGGTGTCCGTCTGTGGGTCATAGAAGGTATAGGCGGTCTCCGGCAGGCCGGATCCCCCAGGCAATTCCTCCTGGGGAGCGGAAGGGGTGCTCTGTGCGGATATTGCGACGGGTTGTTGGTACAGGTTGACCCGGAATGTTTCGGATTCTGTCAGGCCGGTGGTATGGACCGTATCCACGATGCCGGCGAAAAATCCTTCCCGGGTTGATTTGAGCCGGTACCGGCTGTCTTTTTCCAGCTTGAAATAATAATGACCGGTGACGGTGGTGGTGACCGAACCGACGCCGGTTCCGGTGCTGTCCTCCAGGGTGACGAGCGCACCTTCCAGGGGCAGGCCGGAAGCCCCGTCGAACACGATTCCTTCCACATCGAACACGGCCGTCCGCCTCAGGGGAATCTCGACCAGCACGAGTTCGGCGGGTTGCTTACCCGCAGTGGATACCATGGCGCTCGCAGGATCGTAATCCGGGAGGTTGACGATGAGATGGCAGGAATCGTCGGCCTTCATGAAAAAGGAGATCCTGCCGTCCTCGTCCGTCGACAGCGAATCCTGCCGGCAGGAGCGGACGACCTGGGCCTGCCGGAGGGATTGCCCCGATTTTGCATCGTAGACAAAGACTTCCACCGGGATGCCGATGCGGCTGAACTGATAGATGTCATCTCCGCCTTTGCCGCCCGGTCTGCTGGAAGCGAAGAAGCCGCAGCTGCCTTCGTCGTTGAAAACCAGGCTGAAATCGTCGGAGGGGCTGTTGAAAGGTGCGCCGAGGTTGATAGGGACGGACCAGATGTCTCCGGTCCTGTAAGAGGAGAAAAGGTCCAGCCCGCCAATTCCGATATGGCCGTCCGAAGCGAAATACAGTTTGCCGTCGGGTGCGGCGTAAGGAAATGCTTCATGGCCTTCGGTATTGATTTCCGGACCCAGGTTGATGGGGGGACCCCATCTGCCGGTTGTTTTTTCCGATACATAAAGATCCATTCCGCCGAAGCCACCCGGCATATCGGAGGCATAGTACAGGAATTTCCCATCAGGCGACAAGGTCGGATGGGCGACGGAATATTCGTCGCTGTTGAACGGCAGGCTTTGGAGGGGGCCCCATCTGCCATCCGCATCCAGGCGGGCATGGTAGATTTTCAACCGGACAATGCCGTCGTCATCGGTCCCTTTCCGGCCGTTGAGGAAATTATTTCGGGTCAGGTATATTTCCTGCCCGTTTCGGGAGAAGGATACAGAGGCGTCGTGGAATTTGGAGTTGAGTTCCCGCGAGAATTTTTCCGGTCTGCCGAAAAGGAAATGGCCACACGGCGCCCGACTGGAATCGGTCAGTAGGTAAGGTACGACGAAAAGTTCGAGGAAGGGGTTTCCGGTCCAGGTATGGGACCGGCGGACGGCAGGATTGGTATCCCGTTCAGAACAGTAGACCAGGGTCTGGTTGCCGAAGAATACGGGGCTGAAGTCATCGGAACCAGAATTGAAATCACAGGATTCCACCGTGTAGATTCCATCACCCTTTGCTTTCAATTCCGATTCGTAATCACATGCCCGCAGAAGGTAGCGGCCACGCTGGTCGCCTGGGACAAGTTCCACATATTGTTGGTACCATACGCGGGCCTGGTCGCACTTCCCGTTCCTTTGCAGCATCATTCCGTAATAAAGCTGGTGGATCGGCTCTGCCTGAGGCGTCCGGACAGCCTGGCCATACCAGAATTCCGCATTGACGGGGTCGTTCACCTTGCGATAGGCTTCCGCCAGGTTGAGTTTGGCAAAGGCATCGTCGCTGTGTTGCAGGATTTCGTTGTACATCCCGATGGCCCCAACGTAATCCAGGTCGTCCATTTTTTGCTGTGCAAGCCGAAGCTTGCCGGTTTGAGCGGATGTCGTGATTACCGGCAGCAGGAATACCAGGGTGAGGAGGAGGAGTCGCATGTGCTGGTGCTTGTTAGTGGTTGGTCAATGTTGGCATGGTCATGACAGCGGGATTGCTCAGAAGTACC
Source organism: Bacteroidota bacterium (assembly GCA_041163745.1). GTDB lineage: Bacteria > Bacteroidota > Bacteroidia > Chitinophagales > Saprospiraceae > UBA6168. Next base: position 31,062 of record JBEAQU010000048.1, on the reverse strand, counting down.
GGGGTGTGACAATCCGCTTTTCCTGGAAATTGAAATCGTAACCGACCATGAGTTCCACGGAGCCGACCGTGACGTTGGCCAGGTCGGAGATTGGGAAATCGTAGGCGGCGCCGATACGCAGGCCGTTCCTAAACAGGTAGGAGATCCAGATGTCGGCCGAATCATAGGAGCTTTTGGGGTCCGTGGACAAGATGGGGGCGGAGAAGGCGGAGCGGAAGGCGGCGCCTAGCCAAAGTGTTTCCTGGAAAAGGAAGGACAGGTCGAGGTCGAAGGCATCCGGTGCGCCGACACCGCTGAAGAACACGTCTTGTGAAATTCGGTTGTCTATCCCAACGTTCCGGACCAGCAGGGAGGGTTTGAAAATGATGGCATCCCCTCTGAGGGAAATGGCCGCACCTGTTGCCAGGTAAAAATGCCGCTCCTGCCGGGCGAAGGCATTGGTGCTGATGTTTCTCCGCAGGTCGTTTTCCACCAACCTGGGGGATGAGATGCCGAAATAGAACCGTTCGCTGTAAAGATAGAAGCCCGCTCCGATGTTGGGCATGGTGCCACGGTAGCCTTCGAAGGCGGGGTCTGACGGATTGTCCAGCCGCAGCCCGTCGAAATCGGCGTTGAACTGTTGTAGCCCGGCCTGGAGTCCGAAGCAGAACTTGAATTTCCCGAATGGAATGCGGTAACTGTAAGCGAGGTTGGCCCCGGTCGTGCGGGTGGAACCGATGGCATCACGGGCGGCGCCGAAACCGATGCCGACCCGGTTGTTGCGCAAGGGGGTATGCATGGTCAGGGTTTGGGTGGTGGGTGCACCGGGGATTTCCTGCCATTGGGACCGGTGGATTACGGCGATGGACAGATAATCCCGTGCGCCGGCGTAGGCTGGATTGAAATTCAGGGTGTTGAACATGTACTTGGTGAACATGGGGTCTTGCTGCGCGGTGGCGCTGGCGAACAGACACCCGATGAACCCGAGGCTGGCGATGATGTGTTTCATTGTTCCTGCGTTTGGATGGTCGGCTATCGTTGCAGCTGCAAATATCCGGTGTACGGTTCCTGGTCGTCACCCAGGTCCAGCAAGTAGAAATAGGTGCCGTCGGGAAGGTCCGAACCCCGGTGCTTGCCGTCCCAGGTGTTGTCATAGCCTTGTGCTTCGAAGACCAGGTTGCCCCAACGGTTGAACACCTGCAGATGGCTGTTTGGGAATCGGTCTATGTTCTCGATGGTGAATACATCGTTGAACCCGTCTCCGTTCGGGGAAAAGCCATTGTAGATGATCAGGCTGTCGTTGTCCGGGGCACATGAAATGTAAACCAGGACCAGGCCGGTGTCACATAGGCTGGCATTGCATAGCACATATTGCAGGGAATCCGTCAGCCCGCAGCTGTTGGATGCCGGCAGATAGCCGACGGTCTGGTTCATGTTCAGCGCAGCCACGCCGTGTTGCGGGCCGATACCGCCCGTCCCGGTATCCAACAGGGTCAGGGAAACCGGCAGGCAGGTCCCCAGGTTGTCGTTGGCCAGGATCGGTATCGTCACCGGCGTGTTCAGGAAGGTGGTGACGGAATCCGTCACCGCTACGGGCGGCAGGGTGTTGGCGCAAGGGTCGTCTTCGTCGGGGACGACCGCAATGAGGAAAAAGGTGGTGTCACATACCCCGAAGTTGTCGCATACGACGACGCACGCCGTATCGGTACCGATGAAGATCCCTTCGTACTCGACACACAAAGACGTGTAGTCGATGGTGAAGAAGGCGGGGCCGAAGGTGATGGGGGAACAGAACTGGGTGGCGTCCGGTACGATTTGTCCGGCCAGTTGGCTGGTATCCAGACAGAATACATCGAATGCACCCACGACGACCGTGTCAATGACCGTCAGGGGGGGCGGTAACAGGACGAATACACACAGGGTTGTCGTATCGGTGTTGCCGAACTCGTCCCGCAGGAGGATGCAAACCTCCTCCAATCCGGGGGCGAATCCCGTGTAGTTGACGCACAGCGCGGCGGTGTCGATTGAGAATTGAACGAACTGTCCGCTGGATGCTGGGCAGATGTTCTCAACGGACACGACGGTTCCGGGCAGAACGGCAGCGGGGATGCAATAGTCGGCGCTGAAATGGATGAGGACGGAGTCCACGATTTTCCGACCGCCGCCGGAACAGGCGGAATTGTCCGTCACGACCACCAGATAAGTGGTGTCGCAGACGCCGGTATCGTCGCATATGATGATGCAGGCCTGTTCCTCGCCTTCACAGACCTTCCCCTGGTATTTCACGCAGAACTGCTGGGTGTCGACAAAAAAATCAACGTAGGTGCCGGATGCGTCCGGGCAGTCGTTGTAGATGGTGTCAGGTATGCCGGGCAGGTTGGTGGTGTTGAAGCAAAGGGTATGGGGAAGCATGTCCGCCGGAATGGTATCCGTGAAGTTACCAGGCGGCGGAAGGACCGTGATTGATTCGATGCCCGTTGTGGGCGGATTGGCCGCCTGGACGCCCAATGCCGATACCATTGCCAGGACGGAAAGGATGGCGCGGAGGCGAGTAACACTTTTCATGGGAACAGAGGGTTTTTTCACGCTCATTCTGGAGCTTGCCACCATAAGTTTGGTTTGTTACACTGCCGAATCATTCATACCGGTGACGTTGGCAACGTCTGGGACGGTCGGTTAGTGCCCCTTATCCACCGTAAGCGTTCGATCGTTCCGTCCGCTTCGAAACCTCGCGGTCAGCCTTCCGGACGATAACCCTGGGGAGGCTGGGTAGAACATCGCCTTGCCGGAGACAACGGAAGCGGCGAAAGTGCCTTGGTGAACAACTGCATGAAGGATTTCCCACGGTATGTCTTCCGGTGTTCCTGGACAGCGTCCCTGGGGAACACCCAGCCGGCGGGATTGCCCGCCCCCTCGGACACCCATCCTAACGCTGAGCGGAATGTTTCCGGTGCGGGAGTTCTCTGTTGCGAATCCTTTGCTTCCGGAAACCGGAAGAACAGGCAGCATGTCCTTGGAAAAACCTTGCACATGCTTGCGCCTGCTTCCGCAACAGTCTGTGTTTACAGGTGGGTGTTTGTTGTTCAGTTTCTGCTTCCGGTCAATCCTTGTTCCGATATGACGACGATCCGAATGACCGGTCAAATAAACAATATATCTAATGCATCTAAAACTATGCCATTTTAATAAAAAAAAATATAATATGTAGCGCCGATGAAATGAATGGCTGTCCCTGCCTGGTGATGCGGGAAGGGGATACAGGACGGGTGTACCTGGATTCAGGCGTATTCCAAGATTCCGTCGGGTCCGTGGATGACGACCGACCGGCCGGAGGCATTCTCGACCCGACCGATGATACGGGCCTCTATGTTGAAGAAGCGGGCGATGGCGATGATGGCCTGGGCCTCCTCTTCCGGAAGGTACACTTCCAGCCGGTGGCCCATGTTGAAGACCTGGTACATCTCCTGCCATTGGGTCCGCGACGATTCCCGGATGAGGGAGAAGAGGGGTGGTGGCGGGAAGAGGTTGTCCTTGACGACGCGTTTGTCCTGAATGAAATGCAGCACCTTGGTCTGGCCGCCGCCGGTGCAGTGGATGATGCCGTGAAGGGCTGACCTTCTTTTTCCGGAGAACTCCTCAAGGATTTTCTTCAGCACGGGAAGGTAGGTCCGTGTTGGTGACAGCAGCAGCTTGCCGACCGTTGTCTCCCGTCCGTCCGGCAGGCGGATTGGGTCGGTGAGCCGCCTGTCACCGGTATACACCACTGCCGAAGGGGTGTTGGGGTCGAAACTTTCCGGGTATTTTGCTGCGTAATGCTGCGACAGGACATCGTGTCTTGCGCCGGTCAGTCCGTTGCTGCCCATCCCGCCGTTGTATTCGTCCTCATAAGTGGCCTGGCCGAAACTGGCCAGGCCCACGATGATATCCCCGTCTTTTATATCATTGATGACCAAGTCACTGCGTTTCATTCGTGCGAAGGTGGTGAAACCCACGTCCACTGTTCTGACAATGTCGCCGACATCGGCGGTTTCACCACCTGAAAGATGGAGCCTGATGCCGTGTTCCTCCATCCGCTTGGCGAAGCGGGAGGAGGCATGGATGAGGGCCCGGACGACGGCTCCCGGAATGAGGTGTTTGTTGCGGCCGATGGTGGAGGAGAGGATGATGTCATCGACGCAACCGACGCAGGCCATGTCATCCAGGTTCATTACCAGTGCATCCTGTACGATGCCCTCCCAGACGGAGAGGTCGCCGGTTTCCTTCCAGTACAGATAGGCCAGGCTGGTTTTCGTGCCAGCGGTGTCTGCATGCATGATGTTGCAGTACCGGTCGCTGCTGCCGACGATGTCGGGGAGTATCTTGCAGAAGGCATTCGGGTACAGACCCTTGTCCAACTGTTGAATGGCTTCATGCACATCCTCTTTTCCGGCGGAAACCCCACGGAGGTCATACTTGTTCTTCATGTGGCTGTGGATTGCACCGGTGGCACCGGTCCTGTTCGGGGATAAAAGTAAGGGTTCGACTCCAATCCATTTAGCGCTTGGCCGATTTTTGCTACATTCGTGTTTCCTGATAGTCTGCGGACGGTCAATGGCAGCGCCTTGTCAAAGGACCGTTCGGAAAAACGCTGAAAAATCCTGCTCATGGGCCCTCGTATGCTCCGCTTGTCCGTCCGGGCGACCTGCTGCTTCATTTTGTTGTGCTTGCTCGGTTCCTGTCGTTCGGAACCGCATCCGTCCGGGGAAAAGGCAACTGCGAGTTATCCGAGCATCGGTTCCATCGAGCGATTTCTTCCGGACATGGATGATATTGTGGATTCCACCGCCGCCATAGAGGTGCTGGGGGATGGTTTTGTCTGGGCGGAGGGCCCCTTGTGGGTGGCATCGGATTCCCTGTTGCTGTTCACCGATGTTCCGCAGAACAAGGTCTTTGCCTGGCAGGCTTCCACTGGTGTGCGGCTCTGGCTGACGCCCTCCGGTTATACCGGGACCGGTACGGCAGGGGATGAGCCGGGCGCCAACGGGTTGGCTTTGCTTCCGTCCGGCGAACTGGCGCTTTGTCAGCATGGCGACCGTCGGGTGGCGGTGCTGCAGGCCCCATTGTCCGCCCCTGTTCCGGTCTACCGGACCTTGGCGGACCAATTCCAGGGGGAGCGATTCAACAGTCCGAACGACCTTTGTTTCGACCGTCAGGGCAATTGTTATTTCACCGACCCTCCCTATGGCCTGCCGGGAAAAATGGAGGATCCCGACAAGCAGCTGCCCTTCCAAGGGGTATTTCGCATCGATACGGCCGGGCAGGTCACCTTGTTGGCGGATACCCTCACCAGGCCGAACGGCATTGCGTTGTCGCCCGATGGAAACACCTTGTATGTAGCCAATTCAGACCCGGAAAATGCATGCTGGCATGCTTATGATGTAGCACCGGACGGTACGCTGCGGAACGGCAGGATTTTTCATGATGCCACCGACCAGGTGGGGGATCGGTGGAAAGGGCTTCCGGACGGGCTGAAGGTGGACGCGGAGGGAAGGATTTTTGCAACCGGTCCCGGTGGTGTTTGGGTGTTCCGGCCGGACGGAACACCGATAGGGCGCTTTCTCACGGGGGTGGCCACCGCTAACTGTGCCCTGGATACAGCCGGCCACACCTTGTATGTCACCGCTCACCAGTACTTATGTCGGGTTCGCCTTCGTTGACGTACAAGAACGAGCCGGACGGTCGGTGAGAGAAGGTCCGTGGCAGTCTGGTCTGAAAAGTGTGCTCTTGGCTGCGGCTTGCTGACTGCAGGCCATGGTCAACCTCCTTTTCTTCAAGAATTCCCAAGCATAAAAAGAACAAGCCTGATCAGGCCTGCCGGCAATCACTCGACCTGGGGCTGCCGGCCGTCCTCCACAAGAAAGGTGTATCCCGCAGCCAGGAGGAAGGAAATCCCTCCGATCAGCATGGCATAGATCGCCTCCCCAGCGAAGAAGCGGGAAACAAAGAAGCCCAGGATGGATGCCGCCACGATCTGCGGGATGACGATGAAAAAATTGAAGACGCCCATGTAATATCCCATTTTGGAGGCGGGCAGCGCCCCGGTCAGGATGGCGTAGGGCATGGAAACGATGGAAGCCCAGGCGATACCGATGCCAACCATGGACAGGAGCAGCAGGTGGGGGTCCCGGATGACAAAAATGCTGGCCAGCCCCGCCGCTCCGGCTACAAGACACATGGCGTGGGTGGCCTTCCTGCCGGTTTTCCTGGCCAATATCGGCAGCAGGAAGGCCATGAGGGCCGATACACCGCTGTATACGGCGAAGCAAACCCCGACCCAATTCGCTCCTTCGTTGTAGCCCGGGGCGTTGGGTTCCTCCGCACCATAGATTTCCCTGGTCACCGCCGCCGTCGTATAAATCCACATGGAGAACAAGGCGAACCAGGAGAAAAACTGTACGACGGCCAGCTGCCGCATGGTGGCGGGCATACACAGCAGGTCATTGACCATGGTAGTGAAGCCGTTGCTGCTCCTGTTGCGTTGCAGCAACCAAGCCAGCAGGAACAGCATGCCGGTGACGAGCAGCCCGATGGACAGAATATACAGGTCCTTCTTCAGGCCGGCTTGTTGGAACCAGTAGGTCAGGCCGGCTCCTGTCAGCAGGAAAATTCCTCCGAGCCGTTTCTGAGCGGTCATGACTTGGGGTGTCGCCAGGGTCTGCGAGTGCCCCGTCGCGTGTTGCGATTCGACGACACCCTCGAAGGCGGCCATTTCGGCCGGACTATATTCGGACGACATGAAAACGGTCCATAGCACGGCAGCCAGGAATATGCTGCCGCCAAGATAGAACGACCACTTCACGGAATCCGGAATGGCGCCTTCCGTCGCTTCGTTACTGACGCCGAACCAATTTGTCAGCACATAGGGCAACAGCGAGGCGACGACCGCACCGGTGCCGATGAAGAAACTCTGCATGGCGAAGCCAGCCGTCCGTTGCTCATCCGGCAGGTTGTCACCGACAAACGCACGGAATGGTTCCATGGAAATGTTGATGGAAGCATCCATGATCCATAACATGCCCGCGGCAAACCATAAAACCGGGCTGTTGGGCATGACGAACAGGGCGGCGGAGGCCAGCAGGGCACCGACCAGGAAGTAAGGGCGTCGGCGCCCCAGGCGGTTCCAAGTGCGGTCGCTCAGGTAGCCTACGACGGGCTGCACCACCAGCCCTGTGAGCGGGGCCGCCACCCAAAGGATCGGAATGTCTTCGATATCGGCCCCGAGGGTCTCGAAAATCCGGCTGACGTTCGCGTTCTGCAGCGCGAAACCGAACTGAATACCCAGGAATCCGAAACTCATGTTCCATATCTGCCAGAAGGACAAGGTAGGTTTGGTGACCATTTTTTCCGTTTTGTGCTGTTGTAAGCAGGCAGGCGGCTTCGTTCTCGAAGGAGCGCCCACACCCTGCATCTCGGACGGCAGGCCCGATATTCCCCTCGTAAATATAAAAACGGATTGTCCCCCGGCAAGCATTCTCCCTGGTATTTTTAGTGGTCGGCCGCGGCCGTCGCGGTCGACGGGGTGCCGTTCGTCATTCCTCGTATCCCATTTCCTCCATCGACTGCGGGATGGCGTCGTACTTCTTGAGTTTGAGTTGTACGTTCGTGTTGGCGAAACGTGTGGTGCCGATCCAAAGCATTTCATCCTCGGCATTGCCAATCTTGATTCGCCATTCCCGGTCGTCTCCCAGGAGTTCCGAATCCATCAGCAAGGTGGCTTGGTTTCCGTCGAAGGTCCAGGCACCTTTGCCGATCGAGTCATCGAATTGGCCGTACAGGTAGGATCCGTCCGGATTGAATTGGAACCAAACCCCTTTGTTCAGATTGTTGGCGGCCGGGTCGTTGATCTTCACCAGTCCCCAGACGCTCCAGTAACGGTCCGTCAGCACACGGATGACGCGGGACTGTTGTTCGGAGGAAGGGGCGGGTGGATTGTAGGATGGCTTGACAGGGTCCATGCGGATGACCCCCTGGGGGCCGACGGCCGAGCTCAGCGCCTGTAGCGCCCGTTGTTTACGGGTGACCTGTCCGGTCAGGGTGTCGACCACCGCCACCGTTTCGAAAAGCCCGTCTTCAGACCGGACCGGGTCTTCCTTCGTGTAGGAAAGGGTGTCCTCCGTTTCTGCTGAGAATCCCTCAGACCCCTGCTCCGGAACATCCTGCCGGCAGCTGATGGCCAGGATGACAGGAAAGGCTGCTAAAAACAAACGCTTTGTATTCATGGCATTGAAATTTATGATGTAACTTTAGTCCTGTTCGCGCAGCGACGGCTCCCGTTGTGGAGACTGCCGGAGGCAAACGACGGTTGCCTGGGAGCGACCTGCCGCTCCGGCGGCATGCACGGCGTACCGGTTGTTGTCCGGCGGATTTCATCGAGCTGTTTAAACGTAGGAATCCACCCCTTGGGTTTCAGTCGGATAAAAATATCGGAACCGTCCCGTCCGCTCATGTCGGCAGGTTGCGGTCCGCCGATTTCTTCCAGGGCACCCCGCTGCCGGCAGGTTGCGCCACCAAAGCGCTGCTTAAGGATTTTTCGCTTCTAAGATTATGATACACACGTTGGACCTCAACTTCATGGGCACTACCGGTGCCGTGGCGGCCTATGCCATTCCCGGCGAAGACGGCCTGACCTTGGTCGAGACGGGCCCCCATTCCACTTTGCCGGCCCTGCGGGCCGCCCTTCTTGCCCATGGATACAGCCTGTCGGATGTCCGGCATGCCCTGCTGACACATATCCACCTGGACCATGCCGGTGCTGCCTGGGCTTTGGCAGCGGCCGGTGCGACCATATACGTCCATCCTGTCGGTATGCGGCATTTGCTTGCACCGGAAAGGCTGATGGCGTCCGCCCGGCAGATCTATGGGTCGGAAATGGATCGGCTTTGGGGTGAAATGAGACCGATTCCGTCGGAGCGGCTGGTTGCGGTCGGACATGGGGAGACCTTGATGCTGGGGGGACATGGTTTCGCCGCCTGGCATACACCCGGGCATGCGGTCCATCATATCTCCTGGCAACTCGAAGGGGTGGTGTTCACGGGAGATGTGGCAGGGATTCGCATCGGGTCGCAGGCGGTGGTGCAGCCGCCGTGCCCGCCGCCGGACATAGACATTCCGGCTTGGGAGTCGTCGATAGAATTGTTATCCTCCCTCCGACCTGCCGCTTTGTACTTGACACACTTCGGTGAAGTCACCGCAGTTGACGAGCATCTGCGGTCTCTTCGGTCGGAATTGTCGGGTTGGACGGAATGGATGCGTCCCTACTTCCTGGATGCGGTACCGACGGAGCAGGTCATTCCCTTGTTCGAGCGGTATGTGGAAAGTCAGCTCGAGGCGGCCGGCGTGGGGGCGGCTGACCGAATTCGGTACCGGTACGCCAATCCCGCATGGATGTCCGTGTCCGGATTGCTGCGGTATTGGCGGAAAGCGACGGACAAAGGACTTGTCTGAAGGTCGTCGGGCGAAACGGACGGTGCCGGAAAAATCCGCAGTGCAGGGAAGGATTGCGGAAGAACTTGCTGAATCAAACGGTACCCAGGGGTATGCTTCGCAACGGACCAATCCTGGCGACAAGCCTAATACTCCCGATTGACCATCTTGGTGAGGTTCAGGATCTTTTTGATGAGTTGAAGATCCGGCAGCGTGATTCCGGATGCATCATCCGTTTCCTGCTGTTGGCGCGGTCCTTCCGTGGAGGACGGAAGGCAAGCGGCGGAATAGGGACGGCCTGCCGGATAAGGTGAAGTCTGCAGGTAGACGTAACAACCCGTACTGACGGCAATCAGGACATACAAGATCAAGCGGTTCGGTGCGATTTTCTTCATGGCGTTGTCGATTCGCTTAAAGTAGTCTTGTGATTGATGTTCGGTGTCGTAGCGGTGTATTGGGTGGCTGCCGTGAGCTGCCTTGCCGGTGAGGAATTCTACCGGATCATCGACCATATAGACACGCAAGAGTCGGCAAAGGTTGGAAAGTTCGGCTAAAAAAGCTGAAAAATTTGCAAAAGTGACAAAAATCACGCTGGTGGATGGCTTGGCAGGAGAACAAGCGCCATAGATTTCCGATGATGGCGACTCCCTTCATTCGTCCTTGACCATGCGGAGTATCCTGCTGGTCTTCGGGACCAATACCAACTCTATGCGACGGTTTTGTGCTCGGCCTTCCGGAGATTCGTTGGAGGCGACGGGTTCGAATTCCCCTTTGCCGGCGGCCAGCAGCTGGCTGGGGTTCAGGTAGAATTCGCGGGTTAGTACTTTGGTGATGACAGCGGCTCGCTGGGCGGTCAGGTCCCAGTTGTCGACATATGCGTTTCCTTTGACAGGCAGGTTGTCGGTATGAGCTTTCACCAACAGGCTAACCGCTGGATGCCGGCTGAGGACCTCGGCTACCTTTTCCAGCAGCGGGGCGGCGGTTTTCAGCAAGGTGGTGTTGCCCGGCTTGAAAAGGAGCGCTTCCGAGATGCCGAAGACGGCGGCATCCTCCCGCAAAAGGACGTAGAACCGGGTGCTGTCGAAATCCGTGACTGCGTCCGACAGTTCGGTGGCGATGGAAGCCAGCGCCTGCTCCTGCTCGTGGATGGCGGTACGCACCTGGCGGATGAAGTCGTCCGCCTGGTCCAGCGCCTCTTGTTTTGACTGCAGACGCATATCCAGCAACTGTTGTTGGGAGAGCGATTGGTCCGTCAGTTTCTCTATTTCGGTCTTGAGGCGTTCGATGTGGGTATCCTGTTTTGTCTGAAGGTCTCGAAGGACATTGTTTTCGCCTTTTCTTTCGGCAAGATCCAGTTTCAGACCGGCGATTTCCCGATTGAGCTCCAGCACCCTGCCGTTCAGCTGCTGGGCGACACTGTCCCGTACAGCCAATTCGGTCTGGTGCAGCTTCTTGCTGACGCATGAATCCAGCAGGAGGTTGGAAGACAGGACGGTCGCCAGGAGGAGGGTGGGCTGCAGTACGGGATGGAACTTCTTCATTTTTGTTGGATTGCTACCGTTTGGCAGATTGGGAAACACCTGTATGTAATCGGGTGGCGTAGGGCTGGGCGCCCTGCTTGCGCGCAAATATAATCACTTTATGGAAAGGGGCCGGGGCAGGGTGGACGGGCGTTCGTCCCAGCCTGCGTAGCCCGTCATCCGGGGGGTGCTGCGGAGAACAGGGTGAGCGGGTGGCCGTTGGACGAATCAACTACCTGGATTGGGATATGAAACGGACGCCCGTCCAGGGAAGGAGACGGGCGTCCGAGATGAAAAGCATCATTGTGCCGGGAAGGGAATTCCTCGGCCAGGTTTGTTACTGCAGCCGGAAGCTGGAAGCCCCCAGCATGCCGATGTCCGTGTATACCGCTACGCGGTAATAACCCGACTGGAGTTTTTCCTCCAGGTCGTGGGAAAAGGATAGCCGCTGGTTTTGAACCACGTCCACGTCTTGCACCTTTACGGCTATGATGTCCATTCCTTGGTTGTTGACCTTGACCCTTGCCTGAACCGGATTCTCGGTCTTGATGGGCGTGCCCTTGTCGTCCGTGATGACCAGATACAAGGGGCGGAGACCCTGGAATTCCTTCTTGACCTCCGTCAGGTCGAAGCTGACCATGATACGCCTTGCACGGCCTGCCTTGGCGGTTGCCTTCGGTTTTTTCCGCTCGACTTCCACCCGGAAGGCACTGGCCTTGAAATTGGCGAGCGTGAGCTTCTTAAGTTCGTCCTGTATCGTGCTGTTGAGGGCGTTGAGGGCTTCATTCTCCGACTTGGCGGAGGCGAGGTCCTCCGTCAGCTGTCCGGTGAGGGCACGTAAGGAATCGTTTTCCGCCTGAATGGCCTGGATGGAGGATTCCAGTTGCAGCTTTGCGGCCAACAGTTCCTCAATCTGTACTTTCAGGTTCTTGTTCTCCGTAGAGTTCTGCTTGGACATCTTCCGGAGGGAGGCGTCCTTTTGTTCCAGTCTCTTTTTTGTTTCGGCAAGAGAACCCTGCAGGTTCTCATTCTCCTGTGCCAGGTTGCTGTAGGCTGCCTCCAGGCTGTCGACTTCCAGCCGGAGGTCGTCCCGAAGCTGGGAAAGGTCTTCCACCTGTGTGTTCAGGTTGGTGTTCATGGCGGCCAACTGGTTCTTCTCCGTGTGAGTCTGATATCCCCAGTAACCCACACCCAGCAACAAAAGCAGCAATACGACGATGACAATGGTTTGAACTTGCTTTGAATTCATGGCGCTTTTTTTATTAGAAATGATGAATACTGACCGCCGGGCCTAGGGTCCATGCAGGAAATCGTACGTAGATTGTCGAACGGTTCGTTTTGCCCGACGGCCATCAATCGCTGTGCCTGGCAAACATACGGTCTGACAAGCCTGTACCTTACTATGTGACGGATACATCCTTTGTTCGGTGGCGGTGAAGATTTTTAGTTTCGGGGCCGCAATTGGTTCGGATACCTGGCCCGTCGGCACATCGCGGGCAGACAGGTACACCCTGTCTAAATTCATCCAAAATATTTGGTGGATTTCAAAAAAACATTACCTTTGGTATGTTTAAACATATATTCAATGCAGTTCAAGATAGACAAGGCGGGCAAGGAGCCCCTGCACAGCCGGGTGGAGAAAATGCTGCGGGAGCTGATTGAGGATCCGCTGTACCGGAACGGTGCGTACCTGCCGAAGGAGGTGGACTTGTCCCAGCGCCTGGGAGTGGCTCGGAATACGGTTCGGCATGCCATCAGCAAACTGGTGAACGAGGGGCTGCTTATTCGGAAGAAAGGGGTCGGCACGGTGGTGGCCAGCCGGCGGATATCCACCCGGTTGGACAGTTGGTGGAGCTTCTCGAAGGAAATGGCCAACCGCGGACTTTCGGTGGTCAATTTCGAAGTGACCGTATCCACGATTCCAGCAAACGAGGAGGTTGCGGAAGCCCTTCACCTGCGCTTGGGCACCAAGGTGGTGTGTCTGTCCCGCTTGCGTGGAACATCGTCCGGTCCCTGTCTGCTTTCCATATCCTGGTTTCATCCCCGGATACCGCTGTCCGACCAAACGTCTTTCGAAAGGCCTTTGTACCAGATGTTGGAGGAGGATCACGGGGTGATGGCAGCGGTGTCGAGGGAGGAGATAAGTGCCATCCGGGCCGAGGAGTCGTTGGCGCAGCGGCTGGGGATCGAGACCGGGGAACCGGTACTGTTCCGTGCGCGCTCCGTTTGTGACTCCGACGGTAGGATGGTGGAGTACAACAAGGTCTATTACCGGGGGGATGGGTTTTCTTATTCCATCGATATAGGAAGGAACTAGGGGATGACCGTTCCACCGGATGCCGGGCTCGGGAAGCTCTTCGTCAGTACCTGCTTCTCAAAGGCCGACAGCCGTGCTGGGACTGACCGTGAAGTCCCCTTCCATTGTAAAATTGGTAAGTCATGCAACTAAAATCAAGTCTCCGGCTGCTTGCAGCCGGCATGTCCTTCCTTTGCGCCGCCTTGACGTCCGCTCAGTCGGTCACCGGAACGGTGGTTTCCGCGGAAGACCGGTTTCCGCTGCCAGGTGTCAACATCCTGGTCAAAGGGACGGAGTCCGGGACCATTTCGGACGAGCAGGGTTCCTTCCGTCTCGAAGCCCCTGCCGACGCCGTTCTTCAGTTCAGTTACCTTGGATTCGAAACGCAGGAGATAGCCCTTTCGGGTCGGACCATCCTTTCGGTGGAGCTGGTTTCCTCTTCACGCCTGCTGCAGGATGTCGTCGTGGTGGCCTACGGAACCGTCAGAAAAAGCGACTTGACAGGGTCGGTCGCCAGCGTTTCGGATGAGGATATCAAGCGGGGTGCGCCGGTTTCCCTTGACCAGGCCTTGCAGGGTAGGGTGGCCGGCGTGCAAGTCCAACAGGTGAGCGGCCGACCCGGCGGGCAGACCTCCATCCGTATAAGGGGGAGCAGTTCCATCAATGCCGGCAATGAGCCGCTGTTCGTGATAGACGGCATGTTGGTGACGAGCGACAACGGACAGGTGAACGCCGGTGGGAACGCAGGCCCCGGACTGAACGCCCTGGCCGCCATCAATCCGGCGGACATCGAACGCATCGAGATTCTCAAGGACGCCTCCGCCACTGCCATGTACGGGTCACGCGGTGCCAACGGGGTCGTCCTCATCACGACCCGCCGGGGCAAGGCAGGCCGGTCCTCCGTGAGTTTCGATACCTATGTGGGCGTGCAGGAAGTTACCCGGACCCTCGACCTGCTGGACGGGGAGACGTTCGCCCGCTACATGAACGAATACAGCAACACGACCGGACTTCCGTTGGATGTGCGGTACATCATCCCGGAAAAACTGGGTGCAGGCACGGATTGGCAGGAGGCCATCTTCCGCCGCGCCCCGATGCAGAGCTACCAGCTCAGTGCCTTGGGCGGAAATGAGAAAACCCAGTTTTCCGCCAGCGGCAGCTATTACCGACAAGAAGGTATCATCCTGAATTCCGATTTCGAGCGTTTCACCCTGCGCTCCAATGTTGACCATGAGGTGAGCCCTGCCTTCCGAACCGGTACCAGCATCAGCATCAGTTACATCAATTCCCGGGGTGTGCTGACCGGTGCCCAAAGCCCTGGCACCGGGGTGCTGTTGCCAGGAGCCGCCACTTCCGCCCTGCTTTTTCCGCCTACCTTGCCGGTCCTGGACAGCACCCAGGCCGGTGGATACACTTTTCAAGACGACCGCGGCCGTAACATCGGCAATCCGGTGGCCGATGTCCGGGAAACCGACAACCTGGCGCACAACGGCCGCATCGTCGCCAACACCTACGGACAGCTCCGACTGGCACCCGGCCTGCAGCTGAAGGCCAGCATCGGTGCGGACGCCTTCTCTGTGAAAGAGAACCGCTTTGTCCCGAATTTTCTCAAGCGTGCGGAATCCAACAACGGATCGGCGGTAGTCGCCATCGTGGACGGTTATTCCTGGTTGTCGGAATACACCCTCGCCTACAACCGCAAATGGGGGGGGCGACATTCCGTGGACGCCCTCCTGGGTAACACGTACCAAGGCTATCGTTCGGAAAGGCTCTTCGCCTTCACCCTGGATTTTCCGGACAACCGCACCGGTTGGCACAACCTGGGCAACGGGCTGAACCCCCAGCCCGCCGGCAACGGGGAACTGAGTTGGGGTATCGTCTCCTACCTTGGCCGATTGAACTATTCCCTCGATGACAAATGGCTCCTGACACTCACCGGCCGTATGGACGGCTCCTCCAAGTTCGGGGCGAACAGCAAGTACGGGTTCTTCCCTTCCGGCGCCCTCGCCTGGAAAATCCATGAGGAACCTTTCCTGCAGTCCTTGGATTGGTTGTCCACCCTCAAGGCTCGTTTCAGCTACGGAGTCATCGGCAACCAGGACATCTTTCCCTACGCCTCCCTGGCCACCGTCGGCCCGCTCGGCCAAGGGGTGTTCAACAATTCGGAACCCTATCTCGGCCAGGAACCGTTGCGATTCCCCAATCCGGACCTGCGTTGGGAGCGTACCCAGCAGTTGGATGCCGGTCTGGATATGGAATTCGTCGATGGCAGATTCGCCCTGACATTCGACATCTACCAGAAAAATACCCGCGACCTGCTCCTGTATGCCCCCCTGCCGGTCACCTCCGGGTTCAGCGGATACCTGGCCAATATCGGCGGACTCCGGAACAGAGGATTGGAACTGGCACTGAACAGCAGAAATATCACCGGGTCTTTTTCTTGGCAGACCGACCTCAATTTTTCCGTCAACCGAAACGAAATCACCGCCCTGTCGTCGGGTGATGACGACATTCCGGTCCCCGGTGTCCTGCAGATTCCTGCCGGCTGGAGCATCCTGCGCGTAGGACAACCCATCGGCACTTTCTTCGGCCTCCTCTCCGACGGTATCTTCCAAACGGATGAGGAAGCGGCCAACGGACCGGCCCTCAAGGCCCAGACCCCCAAGGCCGGCGACCGCAGATACCGCGACATCAACTCCCGAGACGCCCAAGGCAACCTGACCGGCCGACCGGACGGTGTCATCGACGAAGCAGACCGCACCGTCATCGGACACGCCAATCCGGACTTCACCTGGGGGATGACCAACAAGTTCAGCTGGAATGGCTGGGATCTGTCCCTCTTCCTGCAAGGTGTCCACGGCAACCAGATCGTCAATGCATACCTCTTCGAAATCGGTTCCCTCCATGCCGAAACCAATGTGCTGCGCGAATTCTACGACAACCGCTGGACGCCCGACAACCCCGGTGACACCTACCCGAAGGTCGGACCTTCGGAACGGAACACCTTCAGCGATGCGCAGGTGGAGGACGGCTCCTTCGTTCGGCTGCGAAACGTCACCCTCGGTTACGCACTGCCGGCCGGCTGGCTGAAAAAGGTGCGCATGTCCAGTTGCCGGATCTACGCCAGTGCGAACAACGCCCTGACCATCACCAAATACCGGGGTTACGACCCGGAAGTCAACGCTTTCGGACAAAACAATCTCCTGCAGGGAATAGACTACGGCGGGTATCCCCTGGCCAGGACCTTGCTGGGCGGCGTTCAGGTGGTATTCTGACCCGGCAGCTTTTCATTCATCCTCAACTTCAGCTTCGTTCCTATGCATAACTTTAAAACCACCGCCCTTCTCCTGATCTTGTTGCTACCCTTCCCTTGGGCCTGCCAAGGTTTGCTCGAGGAGGATCCGAAGGACCAGGTCTTCGTGGAGAATTTCTTCCAGACGGAAAACGATGCCGTCGCCGCCGTCAATTCCATCTATGCCATCCTGAATTCCACCAGCTCCGCCCCCACTTTCGGCGGGGCATACCACAGCAGCTACTGGGTGACGGTCGGACTCGCGTCCGACGAGATGGAGAACCGGCTGGCTGGTGCCGTCGACCTCGACCAACTGGAAACCTTCACGCACCGCCCGGTCAACGCCAACCTGTATGATTTCTGGGCACTGGCTTACAAGGGTATCAGCAACGCCAATTTCGCCCTCGACGGGATCCCCAGGGTGCCGATGAACGAGGACCGAAAAGACCAGCTCATGGGGGAAGCCCGCTTCCTTCGGGCCTTGTTGTACTTCGACCTGGTCCGTTGGTTCGGGGACATTCCCCTGCTGCTGTCGCTTGAGGAAGACCTTAAACCGCCCCGTACCGCTGCCGCAGCGGTGTACAACCAGATTGTGGAGGACCTGCGCTTCGCACAGGACCATCTCCCGGCAGCCTATCCACCCAATGACGGCCTGGGCCGGGCGACCAGCGGCGCCGCATCCGGTCTGCTGGCCAAGGTGTATCTGTACACCCGGGATTGGCAACGCTGCATCGACCAGTGCGACCAGGTCATCGACAGCGGCCGCTACGGGTTGTATCCGGATTTTGCCGAGGCATTCCGCATCCCGAATGAAAACGGACAGGAAACCCTGTTCAGCATCGGCTTCGGTACGGCCAGCAACAGCATCTCCTTCTGGGAGGTAGGCCAGTTCAACGTCCGACTCCTGCCTAGGCAACTCTCCGGTGCCATCCCCGGCGTCAATGCGCAGGGATGGCAGGTGGCCACACAAAACCTCTACGATTCCTTCGACCCACAGGACCGCCGCCGGCAAGTGACCCTGCTCACCAGAATTGAGAATGCGGACGGCACTGTGACGAATGTGGAACCCCACATTCAAAAGTATTGGGACCGGGTGAACGAACCACAGGCCGGCAATACGGATCATGATTTCCCATACCTCCGCTTTTCAGACATCCTGCTGATCAAGGCGGAAGCCCTCAACGAACTGAACAACGGCCCGGTTCCGGCGGCTTACGACGCGGTCAACCAGGTCCGACGCCGTGCCCGCTTCGATGGTTCGCAGGAGCTGCCGGTTCTTCCCGACCTCGCCGGGCTTTCCTACGATGAGTTTAGAGAAGCCTTGCTGCTCGAACGCCGTCATGAATTCACAGGCGAGGGGCACCGCTGGTTCGACCTGGTGCGCTTCGGCAAGCTGACAAGCCTGGTTCCCCTGGCGAAAACCGGTGTGCAGCCGGCCTTGTACCATGGGCTGTTTCCGATTCCCCAAAATGAAATTGACCTCAACCAGAACCTGCTGCCCCAAAACGAAGGGTATTGAACAGGGCTGTCGCTTCGGCAGCCTCATCATTCATCGCGGATGGACGGAATGCTGACCGGAACATCAGCCACGTCCGACTGACAACCTTACGTATGCCATGGCGGTCATCGCACTGGATTTGGGAGGAACCCGTGTGAAAGCGGGCTTGGTGGACCAGGGAACGCTGCTGTCCTCCGCCAATGTGACGGTGCCGTCGAGCGACAGCTTCAAGGCGGTCATGCCGCTGGTGGAGAAAGTCGTCGATGGCTTGCTCGCCGCTGCGGGCCGCCCCCCGCTCGTCGGGTTCGGGATGTCGTTCCCGACCATCGTGGACAGCGACAGGATGCGCCTGCTTTACCAATATGTGAAGTATGCCGATGCCAACGACCTCGATCTGGCAGGATGGGTACGCAGCAAATGGAGCGCCCCGCTGTTCATGGAAAACGATGCCCGGGCTGCCTTGGTCGGAGAATGGCGCCATGGTGCCGGAAAGGGTTACCGAAACCTGCTCATGGTCACGATCGGCACGGGAGTCGGATCCGCGGTGCTGCTGGACGGACATCTCCTGAAGGGCAGCCGGTACCTCGCGGGCAACCTGGGCGGTCACCAGGTGGTCCGGTTCGACGGCCAACCCTGCAACTGCGGCAATACGGGCTGCCTCGAAAGCGAAGCCTCCTCCTGGTCCCTTCCCGGATTGGTCCGTCGGACGGAAGGATATGCAGAAAGCCCGTTCGCAAACGGCGTGCCTGCCAACTTCGAGCAGTTGTTCCGCCTGGCGGAGCAAGGGGATGTTTTCGCCCTGTCCGTACAACGGCATTGCCTGCGTGCTTGGGCCGCCGGCATCTCCAATTTCGTCTATGCCTTCGACCCGGAGATCGTTGTCCTGGGCGGCGGTGTCATGAACAGTGCCGACGTCATCCTGCCCTTCCTGCGGCGGCACATCGACCAATTGGCATGGTTGCCGGGAAATTCGGTGCGTGTGGCCGCCGCTTCACAGCCGGATTGGGCAGGTGTGCTGGGTATGGCTTATCTTGCGGGCGACAGGTGACGAAGAACCGGATAGGCTTACGATCGGGTTCCGACAGCCTGCAACCGAAAAACGTCGGCAATCACCGGGCGGTTCCTGCACGCCTTTCGCCGTCAAACCGGTTTCCCGCAGGAAGAAACTATTCAGATGCAGTTTTCTTCAACTTATGGCAAATTTCCCAAAGTACCAATCCAAGGATTTGAAAACGAATGTGTCAGCGGATGGGAGGCCGTGTGTACCATGCTGCGCCGTTCGCTGCAGGCGCAGGCCGGAAAGCGCTCGCAACAGATACTGGTGGTGGAAACCTATCCCGGAACAGACCTGGCCGAACTGAACAGCGCTTGGCAGCGCCTGGAGCCGGCCCTGGTCCTGGATGCGGAATCGGCTTTCCGGCCGCCGGCCGAAATCAGCGCCATGGCGGCACCCGATGTCACGGACGACCGCATATTCGGCGTGATGACCGGCCTTCGTCTCGAGCAATACCTCGATGCGGCCAACGTGTCGGATTTCAGACAGCGTATCCGTGCCGCCCACGGACTGGTCATCCTCCACGGGACAGGCGCCTCCCTGGTGGCGGAGGATTGGGACTTATTGGTGTACGCGGACCTGACCCGTTGGGAAATACAGCAGCGAATGCGCCGGGGACAAACTGGCAACCTCGGTGTGGACAATGCCGGAGCGGAAATCAGTCGCCTATACAAACAGGCGTATTTCGTAGACTGGCGTATCGCGGACCGACGGAAACAGGCCTTGATGGATCGTTGGGATTTCATGCTGGACACTAACCGGCCGACTCACCCGGTGATGGTCAGCGCCCATGCCTTGTCAACCGCCCTGCATCACCTGACGCAAAGGCCCTTTCGGCTGGTTCCGTTCTTCGACCCGGGGCCTTGGGGCGGTCAATGGATGAAGTCCGTGTGCGACCTGGACCCCGCTGCCCCGAATTATGCCTGGTGTTTCGACTGTGTGCCGGAAGAGAACAGCCTGCTGTTGGATTTCGGCCCGGCGGTGCTGGAGATTCCGGCCGTCAACCTGGTGTTCCGGGAACCGGAACGCTTGCTTGGACCGGCTGTATACCAGCGTTTCGGGGCGGAATTTCCCATCCGCTTCGATTTTCTGGATACCATGGACGGCGGCAACCTCAGCTGGCAGGTCCATCCGTCGAATGAATATATCCGGGCGCACTTCGGTATGTCCTACACGCAGGACGAAAGCTATTATCTCCTGGATGCCAAGCCGGATGGAGTCGTGTACCTGGGTTTGCAGGAGGGGGTTGATTGCAAGGCCATGATGGCTGAGCTGCGGGAGGCCCGGGATGGTCAGGCCGACTTCGATGCCGACCGGTACGCGGCCCGCTGGCCTGCCCGCAAGCATGACCATTTTCTGATTCCCGCCGGAACGGTGCATTGTTCCGGCAGGAACACGATGGTGCTGGAGGTGAGCGCAACGCCCTACATCTTCACCTTCAAGCTATGGGATTGGGGGCGGCTCGGCCTGGACGGGCTGCCGCGGCCGATCAATCTGGAGCATGGGGAGGCGAACATACGTTGGGAGCGCACCGCGGAATGGGTGCGTTTGGAACTGGTCAACCACATCACACCGCTGGGGGCAGGGACTGGCTGGCGCGAGGAGCGGACCGGGCTGCATGAAACGGAATTTATCGAAACCCGGCGCCATTGGTTTACCGGTACGGTCCGGCACGACACCGGCGGCGGCGTCAATGTGCTCAACCTGGTGGAAGGAGCGGCCGTCGTGGTGGAAAGCCCTACGGATGCATTCCCGCCCTTCGTTGTCCATTACGCGGAGACGTTCGTGGTCCCGGCAGCCGTAGGCCCCTACACCATCCGACCCTTCGGTGAAGGGGCAAGAACGGAATGCGCCACCATCAAGGCCTTTGTCCGGCCCTGAGCCAGGCAAGACAGCCCCGCAAGACCAACCAAACAAACGCTCAACTGTCGTCCGGTACCATCATCCGTTCGGCCGGGGGCTCAACTTTGCGATGCCATGCGATTTGTGTATTTGCTCACGTCCGTCGCTGCCTTGGGCGGCCTGTTGTTCGGATACGATACGGCCGTCATCTCCGGTGCCATCGGATTCCTGCGCGATCGGTTCGAGTTGTCGGCCGCGATGACCGGCTGGGCAGCCTCCAGCGCCATCATCGGCTGCATCGCCGGCGCCTTGGGTGCCGGCTACCTCGCAGACCGGTTCGGACGAAGGAACATCCTCCTGCTGACCGCCGTGCTGTTCGCCGTTTCCGCCATCGGATCCGCGCTGCCGGACAATCTGGTCCAGTTCGCTGTTTTCCGCTTTGTCGGTGGCATGGGAATAGGGGCGGCCTCCATGGTTTCCCCGCTTTATATCACGGAGGTGGCACCTGCCTCGGAACGTGGCCGGCTGGTCTCCTTCTATCAGTTGGCCATCGTCCTTGGCATACTGGTCGTCTTCTTCGTGAACATGCTTATCCAGGATGCAGGTGATGCCGATTGGAACCAATCCGTAGGTTGGCGGTACATGATGGGGTCGGAGCTTCTTCCGGCGGTGCTTTTCCTCGTCGCTTTGCTGTTTGTTCCGGAGAGCCCCCGTTGGTTGGTACGGGCGGGTCGGGAAGCGGAAGCGCTGGCCGTCCTCGTCCGGGTGAACGGCGAAGCCCGCGCACAAGCCACCCTGGCGGAGGTGAAAGCCACCCTGCAGGAGGAGAAAGGAAGCCTGTCGGAACTGTTCGGCGGACGCTTCCGAAAAGCGGTATGGATCGGCGTGGTCCTTTCCGTCTTCTCGCAGGTGCAGGGCATCAACGCGATCATGTACTATGCACCGGAGATATTCAAGGCCGTCGGCACCGGTACGGATGCTGCTTTCCAACAAACCGTCATCATCGGCGTCATCAACGTGCTGTTTACCTTCGTCGCCATCCGCCTCGTGGACCGCGCCGGTCGAAAACGGCTCCTACTGCTGGGAGGAGCCGGCATGGGACTTAGCCTGCTCATGGTCGGCCTCGCCTTCCATTACGGTTGGACCGGCTATGGTTTGCTGGGCTTCATCCTTTTGTACATCGCCTGCTTCGCCGCTTCCTACGGACCGGTGACCTGGGTGGTGATTTCGGAAATATTTCCGATCGGCCTGCGGGGGGTGGCCATGTCCGTGGCCACCTTCGCGCTCTGGACCGCCGTCTACCTCGTGACCCAGTTTTTCCCGGTCCTGTTGGAAACGGCGGGTCCGGCACTTACTTTCTGGTTCTTCGGCGGCATGTCCGCCCTGGGCTGCCTGTTCGTCTGGTTCCAGGTGCCGGAAACAAAAGGCCGGACGCTGGAGGAAATCGAACAATCCTGGCGAACGGCGACCAGGCACCCTTGACCGCGTGACCGTTTGCCGGCCGTCCTTAACACTTCGATATGCAAAATTTTTCAAAACGCGGAATCAGCCGCCTGCTCTGTATTCCTGTCTGCTGTCTGTCGCTATGGCTGTCGGTTTGCCCCACCCTGGCCCAATCCGGCG
This sequence comes from Bacteroidota bacterium, assembly GCA_041163745.1. Lineage (GTDB taxonomy): Bacteria > Bacteroidota > Bacteroidia > Chitinophagales > Saprospiraceae > UBA6168. Next base: position 8,496 of record JBEAQU010000048.1, on the reverse strand, counting down.
GAGCAAGGCTCCCCGTGGATGAGGTGGACGGGATGATAGGCACCCACAACAGCCGCTGGATGCAGTTTCCCGGTGCCTGCCTTCCCTTCGGAATGGTGAAACTCAGCCCGAACAACCAACGGCAGGGCTGGAAAGCAGGATACGAATACCAGGTGGAAAACATCGCCGGCTTCAGCCATATCCATGCCTGGACCATGGACGGCCTCCTGATGATGCCCACACTGGGGCCCCTGCAACTCGAACCGGGACGAGAGAACCACCCGGACGAAGGATACCGCTCCCGTATCCGCCATGAAACGGAAGTCGCGACGCCCGGCTATTATGCCGTCACCTTGGATGACACCGGAATACGGGCGGAACTGACCGCCACCACCCGGGCCGGCATGCAGCGGTACACGTTCCCTGCCTCCGACAGCGCCCGCGTCATCATCGACCTCCAGATACCTTCCGAATACGGTACCGAACTGACCGCCGCCACCATCACCCGGGTAAGCGATACCGTCATCGAAGGCCATACCTACCAGCAAAGCCTGCGGGGCGCCGGTTGGAACGAATACCAACTCTTTTTCGTGATCCGCTTCAACAAACCGTTCCATAGCTTCGGCGGATGGAATCGGGACGGTTTGTTCCCGCCCGGCGACCAACTATTCAGCGGTTGGGACCACACCGATTTCGGTGCTTTCGTCCATTTCGACACCCGATCGGGTGAACAGGTCATCGCACAAACCGGTATCTCGTTCGTCAGCCTGGAACAGGCCCGCCTTAATCTCGACACGGAATTGGCCGGTCCCTTCGGCTGGGATTTCGATGCCGTCCACCAAGCCGCCCGACATACCTGGAACGACCTGCTCTCCTCCATCCTCGTCGAAGGTGGTTCCGCTGCCGACCGGCGCAAGTTCTACACCAATCTCTACCGCGTTTACGCCGGCAGGACCATCTTCAGCGATGTAAACGGCAAATATGTGGACATGTACGAACAGGTGCGGCAACTGCAGGATCCCGACGCCCCAATGTACGGCGGTGACGCTTTCTGGAACACTTTCTGGAACCTCAACCAGGTCTGGACCCTCGCCACACCGGACATCGCGGACAAATGGGTGGCTTCTCTGCTCGAGATGTATGACCGGGGCGGTTGGCTCTGCAAAGGCCCGGAAGGAATCGAATATTCCGGCATCATGGTCGCTTCCCATGAAATCGAACTGATCGTCAGTGCTTACCAAAAAGGTATCCATCGTCGGTATGACCCGAACCACGCTTATGAGGCCATCCGGCACAACCAGCTGGAACAAGGGGTCGCCCATCCGGGCGGTGGCTGGGCAGGTAACCGCTGGCTTGACAAATACCTGCAGTTCGGCTTCGTACCCTACGAATACGGACCGACCTCCAACACCCTGGAGTACGCCTTCGACGATTGGGCCGTCAGCGAAATGGCCAGGGCACTCGGAAAACAGGACGACTACTTGTATTTCCGGCATCGGGCCGGACACTACCGCAACATCTGGGATCCTTCCGTGGGCTATATGAACCTGCGCATGGCCGACGGTTCCTTCAAACAACCGTTCGAACCTTATTGCTGCTCCACCTTCCTGGGATCCGGTTGGGTGGAGGGCAACGCCTGGCAATATTCCTGGTTCGTACCGCACGACCTCAAGGGCCTGCTCGGTCTCATGGGCAGGGATACCTTCCTGCAACGCCTTGAAGAAGGTTTCGAACTATCCAGACCCTGGAAATTCAACTCCGAATCCACCCACGAGAACAGCCTATTCGCCATGGGCGTCCTCCCCATCAACCATGGCAACCAGCCCAACATGCAGGCCGCGTATCTGTTCAATTACGCCGGACAACCCTGGCGGACGCAGTTCTGGGCCCGTGAAATCATGGACCTGTATTATGGGGACGGGCCCATGGACGGCTGGCCGGGTGACGAGGACCAGGGACAAATGGGCGGTTGGTTTGTCATGAGCGCCATGGGCTTGTTCCAAATGCGCGGGGGCTGCGACCAGGATCCGGTCTATGAAATAGGGAGCCCTTTGTTCGACCGCGCGACCATCCGGCTAGATCCCGCGTACTACCCCGGCGGAACATTCACCGTCGAGGCGGTCGGCAACTCCCCTGAGAACAAGTACATCCAATCCGCCACCCTCGATGGAAAACCCCTGGCTAGGCCTTGGTTCCGGCATAGCCAGCTCGTTGACGGTGGAAGCCTCGTGCTGGTCATGGGACCCGAACCGAACAACGCCTGGGGCAGCGCCCCGGAACAGGCTCCGCCTTCCATGTCGGACGAACGGTAGCCACCTGGAGGCCGGACCCTGTCCGGTCTGCGGACACCGCCCGGAGGGGTACTTTCTTTATCACCGGTATCATGTCATTCAGCAAAGCTGACATACCATTCCGAATACGCCACGGCGCACCCTGGCACAGCTCGGCCTACACCCTGTGCTGGGTATTGGCCTGGTTCGGCTGTTCGTCCGATGTATCTTCGATTCGGTTCGATCCGGTGCCTGTCAGCCATTCCGGCATCGATTTCCGTAACGACCTCTCGGAATCCAAGGCCCTCAACATACTCCGGTACATCTATTATTACAACGGGGCAGGTGTCGGGGTGGCGGATTTCGACCGGGACGGTCTGGAGGATGTTTTTTTCGCTGCCAACGAGCACTCGTGCCGCCTGTACCGCAACCTCGGCGCGCTCCGGTTTGAGGACCGGACCGTCTCCGCAGGCCTGACGACCCATGCCTGGTGCACCGGCGTTGCCGTCGCAGATGTGGATGCGGACGGCTGGCCGGATATCTACGTTTGTGTGGCCGGCCATCCGGTCGGAACGGACCGTCGCAACCTGCTCTTCCTGAACCGAACTGCGCTGACCGGCCGGCTTTCTTTTGTAGAAGCGGCGGCCGAATGGGGCCTGGCGGACACATCCTACAGCACCCACGCCGCCTTTCTGGATTTCGACCGCGATGGCGACCTGGACCTTTATCTGCTCAACCATGCAAACGAGCGGGACGCACTGAACACGCCCACCCCGTTGGCGGACCGGCTCCTGGCCGATAGCCGGGACCGCCTGTACAAAAACGACGGCGTCCGTTTCCGGGAGGTTTCCGACAGCATGGGGGTCAACCACACCGGCAACGGACTGGGTATCGCCGTAAGCGATTTCAACCGGGACGGCTGGCCTGATATCTTCGTCGCCAATGATTTCATCGCCGGTGACCGGCTTTACCTCAATGTCGCCGGTCGTCATTTCAAAGAGATCGCCGACCAGGCGTTCCGCCGGCAAAGTTACAACAGCATGGGTTGCGACGCCGCCGATGTAAACAACGATCTGCTGACCGACCTCTTCGTCGCGGATATGTTGCCGGATACGGAAGCCGGTCGGAAAAGAATGGCTGGTTCGATGACCCTGGAGAAATGGCATGCCATGACCGACGCAGGGTTTCCAGCCCAGGTCATGCGGAACGTGCTGCAACTGGCTGTCCCACTTCCAGACGCTATTGCTTCGCCAGCTTTTTTCGAGGTCGCCCGGCAGGCAGGCCTGGCAGCCACAGACTGGAGTTGGGCACCCTTGTTCTCAGACCTGGATAACGACGGCACCAAAGACCTGTTCCTGACCACCGGTTACCCCCGGGACATCGTGGACCGGGATTATCTGGATTATTCCAACCAACGGACGCTCTTCCTGCGGGATGCCACCGCCGATTCCGTCATGCTGGACCTCCTCCGCCAACGTCCGGGAAGGATGGTGCCGAATCGTTTCTTTAAAAACTTCGGACATGGTGATTTCCGTCCGATGCCGCAGGCATGGGAAGCGGATGACATTCCGCCCTGTTCCAATGGGGCGGCCTGGGCCGACCTCGACCTCGATGGCGACCTCGACCTGATTGTCAACCATATCAACGCGCCCGCAACGATCCTGGAGAATACCGGTACCGGGAAGGGCCATCACATCCGGATCAGGCTGGTCGGTCCTTCCGACAACCCCGACGGGGTGGGCGCCCGGGTGTTGCTGCATACGGCCGGTAATCGGCAGCTGGCGGAACAATGGCCGCAACGCGGCTTCCTGTCCTCCGTCAGTCCGTTCCTCCATATCGGCATCGGTCCGTCGGAGCAGGTCGATTCGCTGCGCATCATCTGGCCGGACGGCAGGGAGCAGCTGCTCGTCGATACGCCGGCAGACCAGGAACTGGCACTGGACCATCGAAATGCCTCCCCGGTGGATTACACAACACCGGCCGGCAAACCGAACCGGACTTTTTTCCGGGAATTGGCCGCCGCCGATTGGGGGTTGCCTGCCGAAGCGCCCGCCGGGGCGAACTACGTCCATTGCCTGTTCCCTCCCTTGTCCCTGCAACGCTGTGAAACGGCGAGGCCGCTTCTGTTGGCCGCTGACATCAACAAGGACGAGCGATCCGAGCTGTTCCTGGCGGACGGGGCGGGGAATCCGCCTGTCATTTTTACCCTCGCACCCGAGGGGAATCGTTTCATCCGGCAGGCACTTCCTTGGAGGAAGGATGACTACGTGACCGCCGCCTGCCTGCTCGACGTGGATGCGGACGGTTGGTTGGATCTCGCCTTGGCGAGCCATGGCCCGGACAGGTCCGCTGCAACGCTTACCATACGCACCAACGACGGTCAGGGAAACTTCCTGCCGGCAGCAGGGTTCGAAATCCCGATGCCCGGCCCCATATCGGTGCTCTGCCCGGCGGATTACGACCGGGACGGCGATGCCGACCTTTTCGCCGCCGGCGGTCCGCTGTACGACCAATATCCGCTGGCGGCGAAAAGTTTCTTGTTGGAAAATACGGGAGCCGGGTTTCGCATCGTTCCTCAGGAAGCTTCGCCCGGCTTCGGTGATGCCGGTATCGTCCGGGCGGCCGCTTGGACGGACCTGGACGGCGACGGATGGGAAGACCTCCTGACCCTTGGCGAATGGAACAGTCCCCGGATGTGGCTCAATTCCCAGGGAATACTGCGGGAACAAACCCGGCAGGCCGGTCTATCCAACTTCCCCGGATGGTGGCAGACCCTCCGGGTGGCAGACCTCGACGGAGACGGAGACCAGGACTTTCTGGCGGGCAACATCGGCATCAACACCACCTATACCAGACCGGGAATCGAATCGCTTCGCTTGTATGGCATTCCACTACCCGGCAAAGACCAATGGGATATCGTACCGGCTTTTCGGTCGGAAGGAGCGGAATGGCCCGTTCACGGCCGCAACGAATTGCTTCGTCACCTGGCGGGGCTTGACCGGAAATTTCCTTCCCATGCCGCCTTCTCTGCCGCATCCATGGCGCAGGTGCTGGGAAAGGATCGGATGTCATCAGCCAAGGTATGGGAAATGGCTTGGTTCCAAAGCACTTTGTTCCGTAATGACGGAACCGGCCGCTTTTCGGCGGAACCCCTTCCCCCCGCGGTGCAGTCCGCCCCCGTGTTCGCCCTGCTGCCTGTGTCCCGACCCGAAGGCCCGGGTATCCTGGTCGCCGGGAACACATCCGGATTCGATGTGCCGGAGCCGTCTGCCGACGCCCTCCCGGGACTGATGCTGACCAGGGAAAGCAGCCGTACCTACCGGTGCCGGTGGCCGGTGGAAACCGGGATATTCCTGTCCGATGAAGTTCGCGCCCTGGCCACCGTACAACGGGGCGGCCACCATGCCCCCCTGGTACTGGCCGTGCGGGCCGACGGCCATTTTCAAGTCTTCGAAACCATATCGGACGAAAGCGGTCTCCTCCGGTAAATGCCGGAAGTTCCGCAACGGCCGAACTAAATTGTTTTTTTATACCAATCACAAAATTTTTTAATCATGAGAAAAATGAAATTGCCTTATCTGCTGTTCGCCGGTCTGCTGGCGACCACAGCACTGACCATGACCGCCTGCGGAGATGACGAGGAAGTGTTCCCTGTACCGGTCGTGACCCTCTCCGCCTCGGAATTTTCCGGAAAAACAGGGGAGATCGCTACCGTCACCGCCATGGTGAACGCGCCCGGCGGCCTGAAATCCCTGACCATCACCAAGTTCCTCGGTACCACGCCGGACCCGAACTACGGTACCAACGGTGTCAAGACCTTCACGCACATGGAGCATACGGAAACGTATGAACTCAATGCCGAAGGACTCACCACCCCGGTCCGTTTCAACTTTACGGCGGAAGACGAGACAGGGCAGGTCGGTTCCGCTGATTTCCTCGTCACCACCGAGGCTTCCGTCGATTTTCTGCTGACCACCTACAACTGGCAATGGAAGTCGAAACTCGGCAAATGCCTTGCCAGCGAGGACGAGACAGAGCAGATCCTCGATTGCGAGAAGGACAACTTCTTCAGCTTCAACGCGGATGGGTCCTATGCCTTGGATTTCGGCGCCATCACCGGCACCGGCGGCGGAACTTGTGATTTCGACGGGTTCCGGGCACCGGCGGGCTGGTCTTTGAATGATGACCAAACCGAACTGACCATCAACGCCGTGAACGTATTCGACCCGAATGATGTACAGGTCCAGCTGTACAAGATCACGGAGGCGACGACCACCAGTCTGAAGGCCACCCAAACCATCGACTTGTCGGTCTTTGGTTGCATCGTATACGACTGGACGTTCGAGTTCACGGCCATTCCCAAGTGATGATGTGCTGGAATAATGGCATGTCGGGGTACGTACCCTCGAAACAGCCTGCCTGGCGTTGACCTGTCTTCGGGAAGCCGGCTGCCGCCAGGTAGCCGGCTTACCGGAGACGGTCCGCGCCGAATTCGACCGGTTCGGTCGAGCGGATGCCGATACCCAGTCCCGAACTACCCGTGCCGGCCCCCGCCCAGGTCCGACCTGCCAATCGACAACCATTTTTCAATTCTTATGATCAGCAACAACATCGCAGCAGGAATGCTGCTGTTATCAGCCTGGGGGCTCGGCGCTTGTTCCGACAAGGTCCCGGGACAACCTGTCGAACCCACGCCGGATCCCTACCAACCCGTCAGCAGCAGGGCGGCTCCGGAATGGGACAGTCTGCTTTACCGACATCAAGGATGGTTCGGTGGAGACGGCATATTCGCCGTCCCTGCCGACGGTGCCGAATTTCGCTCCGCGACCGACTCCACGTTGTCTTGGTTCTTCTTCAGCGATTCCGTCATCGCGGATTCGGTCGGTTCCTCCATCCAACGGTCTGATTTCACCATGGTCCACAATTGTGTGGCCACCTTGGAGGGAAAATTCCCGGACCCCGCCAGGTTCCGTTTTCACATTCCCCGCGATTCGGCCGGCCACCCGCAATCCCTGTTCGTTCCGAATACGAACCATACCCGCCCCGGTGATTACTACTGGCTGGGGGACGGATTCGTCAATGTAGCGCTGGACAGCACCTTGTATCTGTTCGCCTACCCCGTGCGGGATACGGTCATCCCCGGCTCCTTCTTCGAATTTGAACAGACCGGGGTCAACCTGATCGCCATTCCCAAAGGTAGCCGTCCACCGTTCCCCGACCAGCGTCAGTTGGAAACGCCGTTTTTCTTTCCACTTGAAAACGGCAGCAAGGTCACCATGGGAAGCGCCATCCTGGTCAATACCGAATGGGCAGGCGCACCCCATCCGGACGGATACATCTACATCCTGGGGGTCGGTGGGCAACAGCAGGGGCTTGTTGTGGCAAGGGTGCTGCCAAAGGACTTCGAGGCCTTCGACCGTTGGCAGTTCTCCAGGGGAACCGATTGGACGAACGATCCGCTGCAGGCCATCCCGGTTACCCGCCACGTCTCGAACGAAATGAGCCTGAGTCCGACGGCCGACGGCCGCTATGCGTTGGTTTACCAGTATTTCGGGTTGGAGCAGGAGGTGGCTGTCCAGCTTACGCGAAGTCCGGCCGGTCCCTACCTGCCCGCCCGCAAGGTCTGGCATTGCCGGGAATGGGAGGCCGACCTGGATTATTTCGCCTACAACGCCAAAGCCTTTCCCCATTTTTCCCAACCGGGCGAACTCCTTGTCTCATATAACGTGAATTCATTTGATTTCTGGCAAGACATCCAGAAGGAGCCCCGCCTTTGCAGGCCCCGGTTCTTCCGGGTGAAGATCTGATGGCGCCGATTCCGTTCCGCAGCTTGCACGCGACACGGATCGGCTAACTTCTATGACCATGTCGAAACAACCAATCATAAGCCGCCGGATCGCCATGCCGTTCGTATTGACCGTGTTCGTCTGGCTTCCGCTGCTGGCGCAGGACAGCCTGTCCTTACCCAGGATCTTCAGCGACCACATGGTCCTGCAGCGGGAAATGCCCGTGCAGATTTGGGGAACCGCTTCTCCCGGAACGGAGGTCCGGGTCATGATGGCGGACCAAACGAGCTTGGTCCGGGCGGATGCAAAGGGTGCCTGGCGAGTGACCATGCCGCCCCGGCCTGCCGGCGGGCCCTATACCCTCCGGGTCGAGGACGGGAAGACGTCGGTCAATTTCAAGGATGTCCTTTTCGGAGAAGTCTGGTTGTGCAGCGGACAGTCCAACATGTTCTATTCGCCGG
>JBEAQU010000047.1:0-8738 GCA_041163745.1 Bacteroidota bacterium | reverse complement strand
TAATTCTCTAAAATTCGCGTACCAGCATCCCCGCGAAGCGGGGAACAAGAACCTCCCTGGCACACCCAATCCGCCATGCCATCATATCCCTTCGGCCGCGACATCGCAGGTCACTCCCCCTTCTCCATGCGAAACCGACAATTTGATTTGCACCCTTCGAAACCTGCTGAAAAATGCTGCTTGATGCGACATTTTGAATTGCACCCGTTCGTCACCTGAAACAAAGTCTTGCCGCTGTTTGGGCGACGGAGCGGTTTGCGCCCCGGCACCGGGGCGATCCGGGCACCGGGGCGTTTCTGTATCGGTGTGTGGCGGGCAGAGAAAGACCGCCTGGCGATTTCGTACGGCGCTATTCCTTGCCGGTCCGTGCCATTTTGGCCCATGCATCCTTGAGCGTGACTGTCCGGTTGAAGACCGGACGGTCGGGCGTGCTGTCCGGGTCCGGGGTGAAATAGCCCAGGCGGATGAACTGGAACGGTTGCTGGGGACTTGCCGACGACAGGCTGGGTTCCAGCAGGGCGTTTTTGACGACGACCAGGGATTCCGGATGGAGGAGCTCCTTGAAATCGCGTGGGTCTTCCGCCGCGTTCTCCACCATCAGCAGCCGGTCGTACAGCCGCACCTCCCCGCTGACGGCATGACTGGCGGACAACCAGTGCAGTGTCGCCTTCGGTTTCAGGCCGGATGTGTCGTTACCGCTCCGGGAGTCCGGAAAATAGGTGCAACGGAGTTCCACGACTTGTCCGTCTTCATTCTTGACCGCTTCGTCGCATCGAATGATGTATGCACTCTTGAGGCGGCCCAGTTCCCCGGGGGCAAGCCGGAAGAATTTCTTGGGCGGGTTTTCCATGAAATCCTCCCGTTCGATCCACAGTTCCTTCGAAAAGGGGATGTTCCGGGTGCCGGCGGTCGGGTCCTCGGGATTGTTATCCGTCTCCAGCCATTCGGTCTGGTTGTCGGCATAGTTGGTGAGGACCACCTTCAGGGGTTGCAGGACGGCCATGGCACGGGTGGCGACCTTGTTCAGGTCTTCCCGGACGCAGAATTCCAGAAGACCGAGGTCTATGACATTGTCGCGGCGGGCGATTCCGACCCGGGAGGCGAATTCCCGGATGGCCGCCGCCGTATAACCTCGCCGGCGCATGCCGGAGATGGTGGGCATCCGCGGGTCATCCCAACCGCTGACGAATCTCTCCGTGACCAGTTGTTTCAGTTTCCGCTTTGACATGACCGTATAGTTCAGGTTCAGGCGGGCGAATTCGTACTGTTTGGAAGGAAAGATCCCGAGCTGTTCGATGCACCAGTCGTACAGTGCGCGGTGGGGCATGAACTCGAGGGTGCAGATGGAATGGGTGATTTTCTCGATGCTGTCGCATTGGCCGTGTGCCATGTCATACATCGGGTATATGCACCATTTGTCGCCTGTCCGGTGATGGTGTGCGAACTTGATACGGTACAGGACGGGATCGCGCAGGATCATGTTCGGAGAAGACATGTCGATTTTGGCTCGCAGGACACAGGTGCCTTCCGGCAGTTCGCCGTTCTTCATCTGTTCGAATAGCCTGCTGTTTTCCTCGACGGAGCGGTGGCGGTACGGGCTTTCGACACCGGGCCGGGTGGGCGTTCCTTTCATGGCCGCCATTTCCTCCGGGCTGCTGTGGTCGACATAGGCCTTGCCTTTCCGGATGAGGTCACAGGCGAAACCATAGAGTCGGTCGAAGTAGTCGGAGGCGTAATACACGGCATCGGGCTCGAACCCGAGCCAGCGGACGTCCCCGATGATGCTGTCGACATATTCCGTATCCTCGGTGACCGGATTGGTGTCGTCGAAGCGGAGGTTGCAGAGCCCCCCGTACTTTCGGGCCAGGCCGAAGTTGAGGCAGATGGACTTGGCATGTCCGATGTGCAGATATCCGTTGGGTTCGGGAGGGAAGCGGGTATGCACGCGGCCGTCGTGCAGGCCGGAGCGGATGTCCTGTTCAATGATTTCCTCCAGGAAATTGAGGGGTGTTTTTCCTATGTTTTCCTTCAGTTCGTTGGTCATGGTCTGCATGATTGAAAGGTTGCCGGCGGGGTACGCTCAGGCTGAGCGAGAGCGGACCTTGCCGGCAAGGATTTACGGAATTCAGGTGCACTGGATGCGTTCCGGGCGGAAATCCGCCTGTTCCGACCGGATGGTGGGCAGGGATGGGTGCCTGCTCACATGCGGTCCGGCATTTCGATGCCCAGCAGGTCCATACCCTTTCGCAGGACCATGGCGACCGACTGGCAAAGCTGCAGGCGGAATGCGACGGCGGCCGGTGTGTCCGCCTTGAGGATGGACAGGTCCGTGAAGAACCGGTGGAACAGCTTGGCCAGGTCGTAGCAGTAGTTCGCCACACCGGAGGGATCGTATTCCGTAGCGGCGGAGAGCACCACATCCGGGTAGCGGTACAGATGCGCGATCAGTTCCTTCTCCTGGACAGCCAGTGGCCCGTAGGTCTCGGCCAGTCGGCGCAGGTCGTCGTCCAGGGGGCGTCCGGCTTTCTTCAGAACAGATTGGATCCGTACATAGGCGTATTGGATATGGGGGCCTGTCTGCCCTTGCAGGTCCACACTTTCGCGGGGGTCGAAGACCATCTTTTTCTTGGGATGGACCTTGATCAGGTGGAACTTGAGCGCGGCCAGGCCGATTTTCCGGTAGGTTTCTTCCTGCTGGTCCGGGTCGATACCGGACAGTTCCCCTCTTTCCTCGGTGGCGGACTTCGCTTCGGCGATGACCTCGTCGATGAGGTCGTCGGCATCGACGACCGTGCCCTCCCGGCTTTTCATCTTTCCTTCGGGAAGCTCCACCATGCCGTAGCTGAGGTGGTAGAGTCCGTCGGCATAGGGCTCTCCCAGCCGTTTGAGTGTTTCGAACAGGACCTGGAAGTGGTAGTTCTGCTCGTCCGCCACCACATACACCATTTTGTCCGGTGCGAAATCACGGTACCGCAGCCGGGCCGTGCCGAGGTCCTGGGTGATGTATACGGCGGTGCCGTCCTTACGGAGCAGGACTTTCTCATCGAGGCCGGCCTCCCGGAGGTCAACCCACACGCTGGTGTCTTTTTTCCGGAAGAAGACACCGGATTCGAGTCCCTCTTCGATGATATCCTTTCCCAGCAGGTAGGTATCGCTTTCGTAATAGGTCTTGTCGAAACCGATGCCCAGCCGGCGGAATGTCACCTCGAAACCTTCGTAGACCCAGCCGTTCATCCGTTGCCAAAGCGCCAGGACATCGGGGTCTCCCGCTTCCCATTGCGTGAGCATTTCTCTGGCAGTCGTACCCAGCTCGCTATAGTAGCTGTTGAAATAAGTGTTCCGGTAACCCTTGAAAAACTCGTCGGGATCCGCTCCGGCTCGTCCCCACATTTTGAGACTGCTGAGTCCATCAATGGAACTTTGCCAGGCTACATATTCCTCCTGGAGTTTCTTTTCGAACAGGACGTAGTATTGGCCTACGAAATGGTCCGGTTTCATGCCTGTCGAGGCGGGGGTGGCTCCGTCGGCATACAATTTCCAGGCGACCATGCTCTTGCAGATGGCGATGCCCCGGTCGTTGATGACCTGGACTTTGGTCACTTCATAGCCGGCAGCCTCGTACAGCCGGGCACAGGACCATCCCAACAGGATGTTGCGGACATGTCCGAGGTGCAGGGGCTTGTTGGTGTTCGGGGAGCAGTATTCGATCATGATTTTCCTTCCGTTCCCGGGCTGTCTGCCGAAGTCGGGATCCGTCGCCCCGTGCAACAGGAAATCCCTCCAATAGGCGTCGCTGATGACCAGGTTCAGGAAACCCTGCACGACGTTGTAGCGATCCAGGGCAGGTATGCTGTCGAGGAGGAAATCACCGATGTCCGCGGCGATGTCACCCGGTTTGCGTCCGGCCAGTTTGGCAAAGGGAAAGGTGACGACGGTGTAGTCCCCTTCGTATTCCTTGCGGGTCAGGTTCATGGTGATGTCGGCGGCCGTGATGGCATGTCCGTACAAGGATTCCACCGCCTGTATCACCCCGTCCTGGATGGTTGGAACGATGTTTTTCATAAGGTATGGTCGGATGCCGCCCGGACTTGTGCCGATAGGCTGGTCGGTCCGCAGCGGAGGAAATAATTAAGTCGGCAAAAATATCATTTTTTCCTTGGCAGGCTACCTTTGCCGGTATGTTCAAGTATGCCGTCTCCGATATTCACGGGTGTCACCGGACGTTCTCGGCCTTGTTGGACCGGATTGCGCTGTCCACTGCGGACGAACTCTTCCTGCTGGGGGATTACATCGACCGAGGGCCGGCTTCGCGGCAGGTCCTCGACATGATGCTCGAACTGCGGGCCGGCGGTTATCAGGTTCGTTGCATCAAAGGAAACCACGAGGATGCGATGCTGCTGTCAAGATACGACGGCACCTTGGCCCAGGCCTGGTACCACCAGTGGGGCGGTCGGGAAACGATCCGGAGTTTCGGGGTTTCCGATCTGTCGATGATTCCAACCGCCTATCTGTCCATGCTGGAAACCATGCCTTTGTACTTGGAAGCGGAACCGTACATCCTGGTGCATGCCGGGTTGGGATTCCGCGGCGGCGACCCGCTGGCCGGGTACCATGACATGCTGTACCTGCGCGACTGGCACGCGGAAACGGACCGGGATTGGCTTGGGAACCGGATTGTACTGCACGGTCATACCCCGGTGACCAAATCGGAGATTGAACGCCAGCTCCGGGTTTTGGAAGATGCACAGGTATTGGACATCGATGCGGGTTGTTTCCAGAAAGGGCGCCCAGGCTACGGTCATCTTTGTGCATTCGAGATGACCGGCCGACGGCTTTTTTTTCAGGAAAACATCGAATAGGCAGGATGGAGGGGCAGCTGGCCGACCTGGTGCCGGGTGTCCGTGTCCGCCTTCATCGGGTACCTTCTCCTGCCGGGGCGACCTGCTCCCAGACTTCCGGCGGGATAAGCCGTTGGCCCGTCGTCCCCCCTTCCTCTATGACATCGTTTTCGATGAAATACCACTGGTCGTCCGGAAATCCGGAAACGCCGAACATCTTCCGGTTGGCGGTAATGTCGAACCGGAAGTCCCCCGCATCGTAACGGACCTGCTCCGCTCCGTAGATGGATTCGAAATTCCGGTGAATCTGGCGCTGCACCAAGGAATCCCGGTATTCCACGGAGGTGAACGAGATGCTCATCTCCATCTCGTAGGTGATCTGCACGAAACTTTCCTTGCCGTGTCGGATGATATTGGAAACGTTGCGCACGTCGAAGTTGCGCATCTGCATGGTCAGTCCTTCCTGTTCCATCTGGCTGAACACTTCCAGGAGCCGCTCCTTGGGGACCACCTCGAAGAAACGGGGATAGATCATATCCGCCACGGCATCCCAGTTTTTGGATTCCGTGGCCTGGAAGTAAGCGAGGGTGCGGTCCAGGATGTCGCGGGGGACATCCTGTTGGGCGTATGTCTCCGGCGCCGTCGTCAGCAGGAGGGCGGTGAGGATGGAAAGGGTGAGTCGGTTCATGATGTCGGGTTTTGTCCGGGGGCGCGTCCGGCCGGTTCGTCTCCGAAAGCCGGGACCGGCGCACCGGGTGTCGACCTGCCGGTGCTGCTGTCGGCTTTTCGCTGCTTCGGTGGGCGGCGCCGGCCATGGACTTCGATGAAAATTTCCGTGCGCTTGTTCAAGGAAGTAAATCTACGTTTTTCAAACCAAATCCGGATGCGCCGGATAGAAAGGGGGAGCGGCAAGGGCAAAACAGGTCGTCAGACAACCGATCCACACAGGGCGCCGGCGTTGGTCGGCCGACGAATGGGCTTGGGTGGTACCAAGCACCTTTAGCGGGGAGCGGGGCTGTCTGGCGGGATTTCCACGGGCATGTTACCGTTGTGGTTACAGATCCTTGTTGTCCGAAACATCGCTGTCCGGTATTTGTCCGGTCGGTTCGGCCGGATCCAGGCTTCGTACGGTCGGATTGTCCGATCCGCCGGCGATGCCGACACGGGCAAGCAGGAAGGCGGGGTGATGGAGTTCCGCCACGATGCAAGCGGCCAGTTCTCCGACGGAGACGTCCGTCCTGCCTGCTGCCGGGAAGTCTCGCTGCAAGCGGCAACCACCGGTGTCCGGGCCGGGAATGACCCTGTCCGGACAGAATATGGTCCAGTCCAGCCGGGAAGCCTTCAGGTACAGGAAGGCCTGACGGTATTCCAGGGCGGCTGCCTTGCGGCCGGCAGGAAAATCAGGTGCATCGAACAGGTAGGATTGCTCGTCGGCCTGGAGGATGCCTTTCGTGCCGAGGGCAATGATCCGACGGGGGCCGTAGGCTTCCAGGACGTGGACGATTTTCTTCATGCCGAGCGACCGTGCCTTGTCGTCCCCTTCCGCATCTCCGCCGATGACGGCGATCACCGCATCACATCCACGGGCGGCCCGCCGGATGTCTTCCCCGGAGAACAGCGCGCCCCGGAACAAGGTCAGCCTTTCGCGGACCAATGACATCCGCTCCAGTACATTCCTGCCGAAAGCCACCACGGCGTGTCCGTGCGCCAGCAGCAGATCCACCACCTTGCTGCCTACCGGATGGGTGGCACCGATGACCAACACTTTCATCATCCGTCCGAATCTTTTTGGTTGCATAGCACCGGAGCCCGGGGCGGCGGTGCGGAGGCACATCCGCGGAAGGTTCCCGCTTTGTAAATATAGCAAAATTCCGTCCCGGTCGTCAGGCTCCGGTGAACGATTGGATTTCGGCAGCAGTGATGACTATTCTCATTCCTGGCGACCGAGCAAAATCATGGCCTCCGTGTCCGCTGTCCGCTTCCTTTGCAGAACAAGACAAGGCCGACGGCGCCTTGCAACGAAAGATGTCCGGCCTTGGCCGCGCCGTCGGCGAGGCAAGGCTTTCCGGTGTAGGGCGGGTCGGTTTCACCTGAAAAAAAAAGCATTACCATGGCAACACTCACAAGGAAAGTGTTCGACCGACTGGCAGCCGTGCATGGCGCACGCTGCGTGTCGATTTACCTGCCGACGCACCGGCAAGGGATGGAAGTGATGGAACAACAGGACAGGCTGCAGTTCAAGAATCTTCTTTCCACCGTGGAGAAGGAGATGCTGGCCTTGGAATTCGGTCGGGAGGAAACCACGGAATTTCTGGAACCTGCCTGGGCACTATGGGAGGACAGTACCT
This sequence comes from Bacteroidota bacterium, assembly GCA_041163745.1. GTDB lineage: Bacteria > Bacteroidota > Bacteroidia > Chitinophagales > Saprospiraceae > UBA6168. The sequence goes on along the minus strand of JBEAQU010000047.1, from coordinate 1,552 downwards.
TTTGGCGGCACCAGGCGGCTGCCCTGGCCATTTTCCTGGAACGGGGCTCCCTGCACTATTTCCACCTGCCCTATGCCGTCCCGGCCTTCCAGTACCTCTCCCACGAGTTTTATCTCAAGCCCCTGATACCCTTCTTTACGGGCAACGGCAACTTCCTTCTGCTGACACTCAATTTCCAGGATGTCCGGCTGTACAAAGGGGACCGGCACCACCTGGCCGAAATCCGCAGCGGTTTGTCTCTGCCGCAGCACCGGGAGGAGGTGGTCGGGGAGGACTACCGTCCCAGCCAGCTGAATTTCCATTCCGGCGCCGGCAGGCAATATGCGGCCGTGTTCCATGGGCAGGCAGCCTGGATCGAGGATGAAAAGGAGGAAATCCTGCAGTTCTTCCGTGCCGTCGACCGCGAGCTTTCCCAGCAACTTCAGGGAGAGCGTGCGCCGCTGCTGGTGTTCTGTTTACCTCATCTGTTCCCGTTGTACCAACAGGCCAACACTTACGGCGCACTCCTCCCCGAGGCGATTTACGGCAATCCGGAACGCTTGCAGACGGAGGCCTTGCACAAGGCGGCGTGGGACAGGCTGGCCTTCCATTTCGACCGCGACCGGCAGGAACGGGCGGACCGCTTCCTGCAGTTTCAGGATACGCCCCGTACTACCGTCGACATCCGCAGCGCGCTGCCGGCAGCTTTCGGCGGACTGGTGGACACCCTTTTCCTGGACCGCCAACTGGAATGCTGGGGGGTGTACGATGGTGCCACTACGGAGGTCCGCCTGCAGGATCATCAGGAACGCTCCAATACTTCCCTCACCAATTTGTTGGCTGTCAAAGTTTTTCAACAGGGTGGCAATGTGTACCTCGAAGATCGGCCATTCCTGCCGGGGCCCTATGCACCCGTCAATGTGCTGTTCCGCTACGGCTGAGCCGGTTTGTACCGCCCCCCGGCAGTTCGGAAAGGGTGCGTTTTTAAATGTCGTTGCTGCAAACAGTTTTTCTATCGGTGGTGATACCGGGCGTTAACCAAATGGTAGGATCGCGAACTGGTGGCAGACCAGTATGTCCCGCGCAGCGGGTAGCAAGTCTATCCTAATTAACGACGAATCTGCCCAACGCCGCAATCCCTCCCTGCGCGGGGAGCAAAATTCCACTAATAAAAAGACGAATAAATACGCAATCCACTTGCTATCAAAAATTTAAAAAAAGAAAAAATCCCTGTAATTAGCCTGATCCAAAAAATTCGCGTACCAGCTCTCTCCGCGAAGCGGGAAAAAACAAATCCGATGACAACGAATCCGCCAATCCGTCGCCGCTGCGGCGGCGACATGGCGCATTAGCGCGGATCGAAGCAAATCCGACAATTTGGTTTGCGCCTCCCGCTCCTCAACCCTCGTACCCAGCGCCGCGTGCCCCTCTCCGCGAAGCGGGGAGCAAAATCTCTATAATAAAAAGGCGCAGCACTTTCCAACATCTTCCCAATCAAAAAATTGCAAAAGAAAAAATCCCTGTAATTAGCCTGATCCTAAAAATTCGCGTACCAGCTCTCTCCGCGAAGCGG
>JBEAQU010000046.1:0-5863 GCA_041163745.1 Bacteroidota bacterium | reverse complement strand
TTTATTAGTGGAATTTTGCTCCCCGCTTCGCGGCGAGGGGCACACGGCGCTGGGCACGGATGTGGATGAGCGGGAGGGGATTCCCCGCTGCGCGGGGATACTGGTACGCTAAGCATTTGTGATCAGACAATTTGTTTTACGCTCAGGCTGAGTTGATACGCCATGTCGCGGCCGAAGCGGTGACGGAATGGCGGATTCGTTGTTCATGGGTGATTCTTGTTCCCCGCTGCGCGGGGATGCTGGTACGCTAAGCATTTGTGTTCCGACAATTTGTTTTATGCCCGATTCGTTGGAAGAGGATTTTTTCCCCGCTGCGCGGGGATGCTGGTACGCGAATTTTTAGGATTAGGCATATTACAGGGATTTTTTTCTTTATTTAATTTTTTGAAAGCAAGCAGGTTGGGTATTTCTTCGCCTTTTTATTAGTGGAATTTTGCTCCCCGCTTCGCGGCGAGGGGCACACGGCGCTGGGCACGGATGTGGATGAGCGGGAGGGGATTCCCCGCTGCGCGGGGATACTGGTACGCTAAGCATTTGTAATCAGACAAATTGGTTTACGCCCGGGCTGCGTTGATGCGCCATGTCGCGGCCGAAGCGGTGACGGAATGGCGGATTCGTTGTTCATGGGTGATTCTTGTTCCCCGCTGCGCGGGGATGCTGGGCTACGAATTTTAGAGAATTTGGCTGATTACAGGGATTTTTTCTTTATTTAATTTTTTGAAAGTAAGTGGGTTGGGTATTTCTTCGCCTTTTTATTAGTGGAATTTTGCTCTCCGCTTCGCGGCGAGGGGCACACGGCGCTGGGCACGGATGTGGAAGAGCGGGAGGGGATATCCCCGCTGCGCGGGGATGCTGGTACGCTAAGCATTTTGATCCGACTGGTTGGTTTACGCCCGTGGGAAAGAGGCCCGGGCAGGCTCCGCCGTTGTTGGTAGGATGCAAAAAAAAAGCGCATGGGAAGAAGATTCCGATGCGCTTGGGCTGTGAGAGGAGGATTCGAACCTCCACGGGGCGGTTAGCTGCGACACAAAGATTAGTGGTCAACCCTGGTCGGCCGTACACAAGGTATAGTCGGCTCTATGTCGCGTTTATCCCGAAACTCCCCACCCCCGAGACAAGAGGGCATGGCTGCCTGTTTCATCACCTCACAGTGTCGAGGACAATCTTTTTTGTCCGTTGTTATGATGCAAATTTAAACCAAAACGCCATTATGATGCAAATATTTCACGCAAATATTTTAATTTTTTGATTTCATCTAAATTTTATCTATTTTCATTGAAATTTTTCAAATGAAATAAATAAATCTGCGTCCTGCATTGGAAAAGTTCGAAAGCCGGACACGGCGGCGGGTCGTGCCGGCGGATGGTTGTACGGTACGGAGGGTGGGATTGTTGCGGCGGCAGGTCGGGATCCGACGCCGGCCTAGCGGAGACCGGTGCCTGCGAGCAGGCCGTTTTCCAGCAGGGGGATGCGGAAGCGTTCCACCTCGCTGTCGGTATGTTCGCGGGCGAAGACAGCGGCGGCGGCGCGGACGACATCGGGATGTTCCGCGGCGACATTGTGCTGTTCCTGCGGGTCGGCGGCCAGGTTGTAGAGCTCCAGGGTCGGCGTGCCGTCGGGTTTGTTGAGTTGCTGCCGGACCAGTTTCCAGTCGCCCATCCGGATGGCGACCTGACCGCCGTACTCCGGGAATTCCCAGTAAAGGAAAGGATGTTCCGCCTGGTCGGCCGGTCGGCCGCGCAGGGTCGGCAGGAAGCTGATCCCGTCCGTACCGGCCGGCCAGGCCAGGCCGAGCAGCTCCGCCAGGGTGGGCACCAGGTCGTAATGGGCGGAGCAATGGTCGGTGACGCTACCGGCGGGAATCCGTCCCGGCCAGGCGGCGATCAGCGGCACCCGGATGCCGCCCTCGTACACGAAGCCCTTGCCACGGCCGTATTCCTCTCCGAACGGTCCGGAGCTGTCGAAGAAAGGCCCGTCGGTACCACCGGAGAAGGTCACCCCGTTGTCGGAGGAAAAAAGTAGGAGGGTGTTCTCCGACAACCCGGTCGAATCCAGGTAGGCCATGAGCTTGCCGACGTTCTCGTCGAGGTAGGAGATCATGGCGGCATAGCCGGCCCGCGGGCTGGGGTGCGGGAAGTAGCCCTGTTCGCCGAGGTAAGGCGGCTCGTCCCCGAACTTCCGACGGTAATGGTCCACCCAACGCTGCGGAGCCTGGATGGCATTGTGCGGGATCGGTGTGGCCCAATAGAGGAAAAAAGGCTCGTCCCGGTTTGCGGCGACAAAATCCATGAGTTTGCCGAACATCCGGTCGGGGGCGTAATCCGCCTGCCGGAAGGGGGCGTACGAGCGCTCATCGGCCGGATCGGCCCCTTCCGCCAGCCGGGTGTTGGGCGGGACGGTATCGTTGGCGAGGTAGACCCTGTCCTCGTTTTCATACAGGTGCACCGGATAATAGGTGTGCGCCTGCCGCTGGCAGTTGTAGCCGAAGAAATAATCGAACCCCATCCGCGTGGGGATGGCATCGGTGTGGGGCGCCCCAAGGCCCCATTTGCCGATCATGCCGGTGACATAGCCCGCCTCCTGCAGCCAGCGGGGAAACAAGAGGGTCTCCGCCGGAATCGGCCGCTGCCCCTCCAGGCTCGCGTCGCGGACCGCCGCGCGGTAATCCCAGACCGCCCCCCGCTCGCGCCACTCGTCGTTGCCCCGGATATAGGCATGCCCGGCATGCCGGCCCGTCAGCAACATGTACCGCGCCGGCGCACAAACCGGCGCCCCCGTGTAATGCTGCGTGAACCGCATGCCCCGCGCCGCCAGGGCGTCCAGGTTCGGTGTCTCGATCTTCTCCTGCCCGTAGACGCCCAACTCGCCATATCCCAGGTCGTCGGCCAGGATGTAGATGATGTTCGGTCGCGCCGGCCCGGTCCCGTCCGTGCCGGCGGAACAGCCCGCCGCCAGGGCGGACAGACAGGCGACGGCCGCATACCAGCGGCTCACCGGCATCTTGCCAAGGTTCCAAGTCATATGCAATCATTTTCCCACCCCGCCGGGGGTCAGGACCGCCGGACAAAGAAGGCCACCACGGTGGTGGTCGCCAAGCCCATGACCGGCGTGAAGACCAGTCCCTGCAGGATGTAACTCTTCAGGTTGAAATACGCTTCCGCGGCTTCCTGCGTCATGTGCCCCTTGTCCACGGCGTAGGCGATGACGGCAGGGAAGTACCCGGGGGTGATGACGGTGGAGGTGATGTACTGGGTGAGGGGGCTCAGTAGGGTGACGATGCCGGTGAGGACGAGACCGGATACCCAGGCCTGCCCGTAGGTCATCCGCCCGTCCAGGTCGCGGCGGCGCTTGTCCCGCAGGGCCAGCACATAGACCAGCACGGCGGGAATGGCGATGAGGTTGGTGTAGGTGGGGTGCTGGTCGATGTGGGTGCTGTGGAGCCCGACCGCTTTTTCCAGCCACATCCATATCAGCCCCATGGCGGCGAAGACCAAGGCCCATTTTCCTTCGGTGGTTCGTTTGTTCATCATCGGTCAATAGCAATGGCGGATCGAAAAAGGAATCCGGTGCGTCGGCCACTGCCGGCGCCTCCGGATTCCCCTGTACCGGCATCCGCCGGTTGGTGAAAAAAGGTGTACCGTCGCCCCGGATGCTGCTCCGATGGGGAAGGGACCGAAATATCCGTTATTTTTACCATTCCGCCGCACAAAATGCGCGGGATCCTCTTTTTCACCCTGCTATTTTCCGGCGGTGGGGTCTCGGCAGGCCGGCAACGGCGCCCTACCCTTCCCCCGGCCATGTGTCAATCCGGAGATATGAACTATGCCAGCCACGACCGGCAGGATACCATCGCTGCCATCGCCACGCCGCCCGGTACCGGGGCCCTCGGTGTCATCCGCGTTTCCGGGGAGGCCTCCATCCGGCTGGTCCAGGGGATCTTCGCCGGCAAGGACCTGACCCTGCAGGAAAGCCATACGCTCCATTTCGGCACCCTCGTCGATGAGCACGGCCATGTCATCGACGAGGTGCTGGCCTCCGTCTTCCGGGCCCCCCGCTCCTATACCGGCGAGAACAGCGTGGAACTGTCGTGTCACGGCTCCCCCTATGTGCTGGCCAAGGTCATGGAACTGTTGGTCCGCAAAGGCGCCCGGCTGGCACAGCCGGGGGAGTTCACCCTGCGGGCCTTCCTCCACGGCAAAATGGACCTCTCCCAGGCGGAAGCGGTGGCCGACCTGATCGCCGCCGCCTCGGAACAGTCGCACAAGCTCGCCATGCGCCAGATGCGGGGCGGCTACAGCCATGCCATCCGGCAACTGCGGGAACAGCTCATCGAGTTCGCCAGTCTGCTGGAACTGGAGCTGGACTTTTCGGAGGAGGATGTGGAATTCGCGGACCGTACGGAACTTGCCGCCCTGGTCGGCCGCAGCGCAGCCCTGGTCCGGGAGATGCAGCGGTCGTTCCAGCTGGGCAACGTCATCCGCAACGGCGTTCCGACCGTCCTCGCCGGCCGGCCGAACGCCGGGAAATCCACCCTCCTCAACGCCCTGCTGCAGGAGGAACGGGCCATCGTCAGTCCGATACCGGGCACGACCCGCGACACGGTCGAGGAAATCCTCAACCTCAACGGCGTCCAGTTCCGACTGATCGACACGGCCGGCCTGCGGGAAGCCCAGGACCAGATCGAGGCCATCGGCGTGGCCCGCACCCTGGAGAAGGTCCGCCAGGCAGCCCTGCTGGTCTACGTCTTCGATGTCCGTGCCACCCCTGTCGACGAAGTCCTTTCCGACCTCGCCGGGCTGGCCGCCGAAGGCACCCCGCTGCTGGTGGTCTGCAACAAGATGGATACCAACCCCTACTTCCGACCGGAACAACTGACGGCGGCGGCGGACAGCCCCCTCCGCCCCGACCAGGTCGTCACCCTCTCCGCCCTCCATGGCATGAACCTGCCCTACCTCCAGGAACGGATCTTCGACCTCGCCCTCTCCGGCCAGCTCGACCTGGATACCCCCGTCGTCACCAATGTCCGACATTACGAGGCGCTGCTCCTGGCCGGCGACAGCCTGGATGCCGTCCTGCAAGGACTGGCTACCGGCCTGCCCTCGGACCTGGTCGCCCTCGACCTGCGCCGGGCCCTGCATGCCCTCGGGGAAATCCTGGGCCAGGTGTCGACGGATGACTTGCTGGACGTCATCTTCAGCCGGTTCTGTATCGGGAAGTGAGCACCACCCTTCATGGTGACCGCCCGGCCTGCAACCGATTGCGTGGCCAGTCCGACCGGACAAGCCTTCGGCAACTCTCAGCCGGGTGGCTTCAACGTTCCCCGGCAGGCACGCTTGGATACGGGAGATGTGGGATGACGGCTTTCTGTTGAATCACATCCCGGAGCTATTCCCGGTGGGTTTATATCCTTCGTTTGGCAACTTGTAAGGTAGGAATGTGACATCTAGACGCGTTGGGCAGCGCCGTGTTTTCTATCCAGTCGCTGACCATTTCCACCTGATCAACGCATCCCTGCTGATCCGCAGCTGTCCCGAACGTACGCTGTCCCGATGGGACGAAATATGACAATACCGTATGCGTCCAGCCCCAACTGCAGCGCTTGTGGCAGGTTCGAACCGGACGGAGGGGGTCCAGCCGACCGGAATTTGCCCCCGGCGCAGGACAATTGCCTTTTTCGTAATTTTTGTCAAGTCAAAACTCACCACCAACCCCTTTGAACTTGTCCACAAACGAAGATATTTTTTGAAATACACGTTGTTTTTTCGTTAGATACTGAGGGTTCAACGGACTCATCCTTGGCAACAGCGCATTGAGTTCCGTGCCATTTTCGCTTGCGTATTCCCGCCTTAATGAGGCGGCAATG
>JBEAQU010000045.1:0-4139 GCA_041163745.1 Bacteroidota bacterium | reverse complement strand
TCAAAAAATTACAAAAGAAAAAAATCCCTGTAATTAGCCTAATCCTAAAAATTCGCGTACCAGCATCCCCGCGAAGCGGGGAGCAAAGAATCGGCTTGCAACGAATCCGCCATCCCGTCACGGCTTCGGCCGCGACATCGCACACCCCTCCTCCATGCGGAACCGACAATTTGATTTGCGCCCAGATAATACTATTATCTTAAGCGACATTTTGAATTACACCCATTCCGACAGACACGCTCCGCAGTAAAGATAGGGATTTTTTCTGCTTTCCGGGCGGTGGGATATCGGTCGCAGGATGGAAATTGTCCCGCCGACCGCCTGTTGTTTTGTAACTTTACCCGCTCAGCAAAACCTTCGTAGCTTCTCAAATCAGGCGAACATCGATGACAAACACCTATCTGGACGAACTGAACGACATCCAGCGAAAGGCTGTGACGGAAACCGAAGGACCGGTGCTGGTCGTGGCAGGCCCCGGGTCCGGAAAAACCAGGGTCCTGACCTACCGCATCGCCCACCTCATCGAAAAAGGCGTGCCGCCGAGAGAGATCATGGCCCTGACCTTCACCAACAAATCCGCCCGGGAAATGCAGGCCCGCATCGGCAAGGTCGTCGGCTCACAAGCCCAACGCGTCTGGGCAGGCACCTTCCACTCGCTGTTCTCCCGCATCCTGCGTATCGAGGCGGAACGCATCGGCTACCCCGCTCATTTCACGATCTATGACACCGATGATACCAAAAACTTGGTCGGCAACCTGATCAAGGAGCTTAACCTGAACAAGGAACAATACAACGCCAATGCGGTACGAAACCGGATTTCCTCCTGCAAGAGCAACCTGATCACGCCGAAGGTATACCAATCCAGACCCGACCTGCTCGAGGAAGACCGGCTCGCACAACGCCCCCATTTCGTCAAGCTGTACGAACTGTATGTGGCCCGCTGCAAGAAATCCGGTGCCATGGATTTCGACGACCTCCTGTTCCGGCTCTACGAGTTGTTGCAAAACCATCCGGACGTGGCGGAAAAATACCGCCGGAAGTTCCGCTACCTGCTGGTCGACGAGTTTCAGGACACCAACACCCTGCAATATGCCATCGTCCGGAAACTGGTGAATTACGACGGCAGCCCCCGCAACATCTGCGTGGTGGGCGACGATGCCCAGAGCATCTACGCCTTCCGGGGCGCCACCATCCAGAACATCCTGGATTTCGAACGGGATTTCAAGCCCCACGGCATCCGTACCTTCAAACTCGAGGAAAACTACCGCTCCACCAGCCATATCGTCCAGGCGGCCAACGAAGTCATCTCCTGTAACCGCAAGCAGATACAGAAGACCATCTTCTCCAACAAAGGGGAGGGACAACGCATCCGCGTCCTGCGCGCCATCACTGATTCGGAGGAAGGCCGCCGGGTCACCGACCTCGTCCTGGAACACAAGAACCGTTTCCATATCACCAACCGGGAAATCGCCATCCTATACCGGACAAACGCCCAGTCCAGGATCTTCGAGGAAAACCTCCGCCGCTACAACATCCCCTACCGTATCGTCGGCGGACAATCCTTCTACCAGCGTAAGGAAATCAAGGACCTCATCGCCTACCTCAGGCTCTCCCTGAACCAACTGGACGAGGAAGCCCTTCGCCGCATCATCAACTATCCCCGCCGGGCCATCGGTGACACCACCGTGAGCAAACTCTCCGAAGTGGCCGCCACACAGGGCACCACCCTCTGGGAAGCCCTGCAGCTGCCGGTGTTCACCGGCCGTACCCAGGCTTCCCTGCAGGCGTTCGTCTCCCTGGTCCGGGATTGCGCCGCCAAAGCGCAACAGGACAACGCCTATGTCGCCGCCAGCTATATCGTCCGCCAATCCGGCCTGCTGGACGAGCTGAAGGCCGACACTTCCCTCGAGGGCATCGGCCGGCTCGACAACATCACCTCGCTGCTTGACGGCATCAGTGCCTTCGTGGACGAGGATACCATCCTGCCAGGAACAGCGGAGACGGACGAAGACCAACGCTTCGACAAATCGCTCGTCGCCTGGCTCCAACAGGCGGCCCTGATGACGGACCAGGACGAGCAGGACGGTCAGGACGACAAGGTCACCCTCATGTCCGTCCATGCAGCCAAAGGGCTGGAATTCAAAAGCGTCTTCGTCGTCGGCCTGGAGGAGGACCTCTTCCCTTCCTTCATGAGCCGGGAGTCTCCGGAGGGAATGGACGAGGAACGACGCCTCTTCTACGTCGCCATCACCCGGGCGGAACAACTCCTGACCCTCAGCTTTGCCAATAGCCGGTACCGCTATGGCCAGGAACGCCAAAACCAACCCAGCCGTTTCCTGGATGAAATCCAGTCGGAACACCTGGACGCCTCCTTCCCCCTGGGCCGGCAACGGGGGGGAATGGCATCCCCGGTTCCGGATGCGCCGGCTGCGGCATCCCGGGTGACAGGCAATTTCCGGCCGTCCGGCCGGACGGCCGCCCTCCCGGCCGTGGATACCGCCAACTTCCACCCCAGCACACCGGAGTCCATCCTTACCGGTATGAAGGTGCTGCACCAGAAATTCGGCGAAGGAAAAGTGCTCGCCATCGACGGCCACCGTGACAAACGCATGGCGACCATATTTTTTCCCCAGCTGGAAACCGAAAAAGAGAAACGGATCATGCTGAAGTTCGCCAAATTACAGGTCCTGGAATGATCGGTGACAAGGAACGGATCCGACAGGAAGCCGCCCGGCTGGGCTTCGCCTTCACAGGCTTCGCCCGGGCCGTCCCCTTGTCGACTGAGGCCCGCCGCCTCGAGGAGTGGCTCCGCCTGGGCTACCACGGCCAAATGGCTTACATGGAGCGGCATTTCGACCTGCGGATCGACCCGACCCGCCTGGTGCCGGGCGCCAGGACGGTCATCGTGCTGCTGCACAATTATTTCCCTCGCCGAACACAATCCGACCCGACCGCACCGAAACTGGCCCGTTATGCATATGGAGCGGACTACCACCGGGTGCTCAAACGAAAACTACGGCGGCTGCTGTCCTTCATCCACGAAAACATTGGTGCCGTCAACGGCCGCTGCTTCACCGATTCCGCCCCGGTCATGGAGCGGGATTGGGCACGATACGCCGGCTTGGGATGGACCGGGAAGAACACCCTGCTGATCCATCCCCGGGCCGGCAGCTACCACTTCCTGGCCACCTTGATCGTGGACCTTCCCCTGCCGCCCGACGAACCCCTGCGCGACCATTGCGGCACCTGCCGCCGATGCATCACCGCCTGTCCCACCCAAGCCATCTCCCCGCAGGGTTATTTGCTCGACGCCTCCCGGTGCATCAGCTACCTGACCATCGAACTGCGGACGGATATCCCCGACCACTTCCGAGGCCTGCTGGCCGACAACGCCTTTGGTTGCGACATCTGCCAGGAAGTATGCCCCTGGAACCGGTTCTCCAGCCCCCAACAGGAACCGGCCTTCGAACCGGCTCCGGAACTGCTGGACCTGACCCGGGCCGGATGGATGGACATGACGGAGGCGGTCTTCGACCGACTCTTCGCACACTCGGCGGTCCGGCGGGCAGGGTTCAAGGGCCTGTCCCGCAACCTGGCGTTTCTAAGAAACACTTCCCATCCTTCGGCAAACAAACCTTCCTGACAACCATGCAACCTTACCCTCCGCTCCGTTCCCTCCGCTTTCTACTACACACGGGCTTTCTGACCCTATGGCTCGCCGCCTGCCGCCCCGGCGGAACCGGCGAACCGGACCGGCAGCCCCCCGCCCAATCCTCCGCCAATGACCTCGCTGCCACCACCGTGCCGGCACCGTCCGAACAACGGCGGATCGTCTTCTTCGGGAACAGCCTGACCGCCGCTTATGGCATCGCCCCCGGCGACGGCTATGTGGCCCTGCTGCAACAACGGCTGGATTCCCTGCAGCTGCCCTATCTTGCCGTCAATGCCGGCCTGAGCGGGGAAACAAGCGCCGGCGGACGCCAACGCATCACCTGGATCCTGCGGGACCCGGTCGACATCTTCGTCCTGGAACTCGGTGGCAACGACGCCTTGCGCGGTATCGATCCCGCCGACACCTATGACAACCTGTCCGCCATCCTGCTGGCCGTCCGCAACCGGTATCCGGAAGCACGCCTGGT
>JBEAQU010000044.1:0-14388 GCA_041163745.1 Bacteroidota bacterium | reverse complement strand
AAAAAATCCCTGTAATTAGCCTAATCCTAAAAATTCGCGTACCAGCATCCCCGCGAAGCGGGGAAGAAAATCACACCCCTTACACAACGAATCCGCCCGACGCGTACCAGCCCGCCTCGCGCAGCGGGAAAAAAATAAAGCCCCTTCCAACGAATCCGTCATTCCGTCACCGCTTCGGCCACAACATCATGCATCAACTCGAATCAAAGCCGAACCGACCATTTGTGGTTTGCGCCTGGAAGATGCGGAGGCAGGTCAGCCTGCCGTCTTGGAATCACGGACAGGGCAACTTGGTTTACGCCGTCGGGAGGCTTCCTTCCGGAAATGGTGCAGGGGGTGTTGAATGTTCCTTGCCGGCGGGTTATTCCGTCACGGGAATGAAAACGGGCCTCAGGTCCGGCGGAGCCGGAAATTCGTCGAGTGGGAACATGGGGCGTTCGATCCGGCGGTAAGGCAGCCGATGGAGATCCTGGTCCACCCCGCCGGGTGTGAGGGCCATGCGCCAGCCTTGTTGGATATCGTACAGTTCCGGAACGAGGTATCCGATTTTCACAAAGACGATGTCCGCCTGGCGAATATCGAGGCCGAGCGTGGAGAAATCCTTTTCATAATGGTAGGGTTTGCGCCGTTTGGTGACGATGACCCGGAAGTTGCCGGTACGGACGACCACTTCCGTTTCCGCATGCTGGTCGCCGTTGTGTATGGCATCCACGGTACCGGACAGCAGGAGCGGCGGCGCATACCGGTCGTCCACCATAGCGCCGACGGGAGCGGAGACGGTCGCGCCGACACCTTTCTCCAAGGCCTGGGCGACCAGTTCGGGGCCGGGAATCGAGGCGTAGATGACGGTGCGAAGTCCGTCTGTAAGGGCTGGGTGCCGGAGGATTTCCCGGAGGGTCCAGGTGACGTCGCCGGCACCGCCGGCCGTCGGGTTGTCCCCCATGTCGCTGATGAAGAAAGGGCGTTCGGGGCTGTTGACGGCTTCCTGTATGCTGGCCTCGAGGGTGGTGGTCGGAGCGACGAAAGCGAATGCGTCGCGGGCATTCCAAAATGCCTGTGCGAGGGTGGCGGCGGCGGTTCCGACCTGCTCCCGGTCGTCGCCGACGACCATGACGACCCCGTGGTTGCGGGGTTCGTCCGCCCAAGGGTATCCCATCCAGATGGCGGCGTCGATGACACCGTCAGTTTCCGTCAGGGGCGGAATCATGGCGTACAGGCTTTTGCCCGGTTCCACCCGGGTACTGGTTTGCTCGCCCGGCAGGAGGATGGGCACCTTGACCCAGGCTTTGTAACGCGGTTTTCCGAGGCCGCTTTCCAGTCGTGACACCAGATTTTCCGCAGCCCGTTGTTTGGATTGCATGGCATCTTCGTGGGGCGCCATGCGGTAGCAGGTGATCAGGTCGGTTTGTTCGGCCAGCCGGCGCGACACATTGCCGTGGAGGTCCATGGACGTGGAGATCAGGGGCTCCGGTCCGACAAGGTCCCGGATGCGCAGGATGAAATCACCCTCCGGGTCATCCAACCCTTCCACGCTCATGGCGCCATGGATGTCGAAGAAGATACCGTCCAGGGGCAGTTCGGCGGCCAGGAGTTGCAGGGTCTTTCCGACGAGTGATTCGTAGGCCTCCCGGGTGACGATTCCGCCGGGGAGGGCATGTCCGCGTACGGTCGGCAGCCAGGTCGCCCGCCGGCGCAGGGGCGCATCTTCCGCGAGGAACGGATATTCGTAGAAAACACCACCCTTGTAGCGGGCATGAAATGCTTCCTCGTGGGTCTTGGCCGGAGAGAAGGTGCTGGATTCGATGGCAATCCCGGCGATGGCGATTCGGGGAAGTTCCCTGGCATCGAGCGGCAGAAAGAAAAGGCAGAGGAACAAGAAGGCCAGGCAGCTGCGGCCTGCGGTGGTAGGATACTTCATTTGAAACGATTTGGGCACCCGGCGCCTTGTCTGCGGACCGGGGTTCGGGCGGTCTGCGCACAGGGTCTGACAGGATGCCGGCTTCTTTACCGAATGGACGGCTCGGCCGGAGGTCTCGGATCCGTAAGGGAGGGATTCCTGTTACGATATCGGCGAGCTGGCCAAATATAAGTAAAAAACAATGCCTGGACGCAACTGGACCGTTGCCTGTGCAACGATGGCGCAGGCCTGAAAATCCAAAGTTCAGGCAAATTGGCTTACCATCCTGGAACGAAGACCCTGGATGCAACGATAGTACGTTGCGACGCTCCCTTGCATCAGCGGGGAGCCGGTAATAAAATTTGTGGTTCGTCTAAGGGTTCAAGGAAATCGCATGCCGGCCCTCCCCGTGAAAATGTGGAAGCGGCACCTGACCTTTTCAGGAGTCAGGGTACGGCACCTACCAACAGGAGCAGGAGGCGTCGGCGAGGTCCTGTCCGTACGAACGGATATGTTTGCCTGGCAGGCGGATGGGAGACGCGTCGTCCGCCGATGGTTTTTCGGCTGTCGGATTTTGACATAAAATCATCTGACGCAGCCCCTTTTTCCATTATATTTGTATCATCACATTGCAACCGGAAAAATTGCCGCACCGTTGGCCGGCCTGTTTGTTGGACCCGTGAGGACCTCCGCAACGGCGACCTTCGGACCTGTCGGCAGGAAACCTCCCGATTATGGCGCATTTCAACCTTACCATCAACGGAAAGCATATGGAGGTCGACGTCGACCCCTCCACCCCTTTGCTTTGGGTATTGCGGGATCATCTCCACCTGACCGGCACCAAGTACGGATGTGGGATTGCCGCCTGCGGGGCCTGTACGGTTCATCTGGGCGGAATTGCCGTCCGATCCTGCCAGCTGACCGTCGCCCAGACCGGCAACCAGGCGGTCACGACCATCGAAGGTTTGTCGGAAGACGGCGACCACCCCCTGCAGCAGGCATGGCTGGAGCATGATGTTCCACAGTGTGGATATTGCCAGGCGGGACAGATCATGAACGCAGCCGCCTTGCTCAAGGCCAACCCCAACCCGACGGACGAGGAGATCAGCGCCGCGATGAACGGCAACATCTGCCGTTGCGGGACATACATCCGCATCCGGGAGGCTATCAAGACCGCCGCGAAGAAAAGCTGATTCCCAATCTTTCACCATCCAACCGCAATCGTCATGACTATCGTAAGAACAACATACGGAAGAAGGTCCTTTCTGAAATCGTCTGTCCTGGCCGGCGGTGGCATGCTGCTGGGCTTCAGTTGGCTGGCTTCCTGCCGCCCGACACCGGAAGAGGTCCTGCAGCTTCCCGAGGAATGGTTCCGCATCAACGGATTCATCAAGATCGGGGAAAACGGCGTGGTGACCATCATGTCCCCCAATCCGGAAATCGGTCAGAACGTCAAGACCTCCATGCCCATGATTGTGGCGGAGGAGCTGGATGTGGATTGGAAGCAGGTGCTGGTGGAGCAGGCGCCCTTGGACACTTCCATTTTTACCCGGCAACTGGCCGGGGGCAGCCAATCCATCCGGCAAGGCTGGCAAAGCCTGCGCATGGCCGGTGCCACGGCCCGAAGGATGCTGATGGAAGCGGCCGCCCGTCAATGGGAGGTGCCTGTGGAAGAGGTGACGACCCGCGAAGGAATCCTGCTGCATGCGGAATCCGGTCGGCAAACGGGTTACGGTACGGTCGCTTCCGCTGCCGCCGTGCTGCCTGTTCCGGAGACGGTCGAACTCAAGTCGGTGGAAGATTTCCGAATCATCGGCACCTCGCGTCGCAATGTGGACGGCCGCAGGATCGTCACGGGCCAACCCTTGTACGGCCTGGATTACCACCAGGACGGCATGCTCATCGCGATGGTCGTCCATGCGCCCGCTTTCGGTATGAAGCTGAAATCCGTGGATGACGCCGCCGCCCGCTCCATGCCCGGCATCCGTGATGTCTTCACCATCAATACCTACGAGGAGGGATACGAAAAACAATGGATGGATACCAATGCCTTCAACGACCTGGTCGTGGTGGTCGGCAACACCACCTGGGAGGTGATGAACGCCCGGAAATCCCTCCGGGTGGAATGGGAGCAGGTGTCCCCACCGGAAAACAGCCAGCAGCACGCGGAAAGGATGGCCGCCCTCGACCAGGCCCCGGCCAAGGTCCTGCGCAGGGACGGCGATCCGGAATCAGTCTTCCGCCAGGCCGCCAGAGTCATCGAAAAAACCTACACGGCTCCCTTCGTCGCCCATAACACCATGGAGCCGATGAACTTCTTCGCCCACGTCACGCCGGAAAAGGCCATCTTGGTCGGCCCGATCCAAACCCCGGAGTTCACGGAAAAATCCGTATCGGCCCGGTTGGGCATACCCTTGGAGAACATCGACATCCAGATGACTCGGATGGGGGGCGGCTTCGGACGCCGGCTGTACGGTCACTTCGTCGTCGAAGCCGCCGTCATCTCCCAGCGGATGAAGGCTCCTGTCAAGCTGGTATACTCCCGGGAAGACGACATGACCCAGGGGGTCTACCGGCCTGCTTACCGCGTCACCTATCGGGCGGCCCTGGATGCCGACAACCGACTTGTCGCATTCCACGTACGTGGCGGCGGTACCAATGACAACCTGGTGAGTGCCAACCGTTTTCCGGCCGGGGCTGTCGATCACTACCTGGCGGAGGAATGGCGATTGGACAGCAACATCTCCATCGGTGCCTGGCGGGCACCCCGTTCTAATTTCATCGCCGGTGCGGAACAATCCTTTCTCGATGAAGTGGCGGAAGCGGCCGGCAAGGATCCGGTGGATTTCCGATTGGAACTGTTCGAACGGGCCGCCACCCAGCCTGTTGGCGAAAACAACGACTACGATGCCGCCCGCTATGCCGGCGTCATCCGGCTGCTACGCGAAAAATCCGCCTGGGACCAACCGGCCGACGGCTTGCACCGTGGCTTCTCCGCCTATTTCTGCCATAATTCCTATGCCGCCCAAGTGGTCGACATCCGCATGGATAGTGGTAAACCGGTGATCGAAAAGGTCACTTGTGCCATCGATTGCGGTATCGTGGTGAACCCGGATGCCGCCGCCAACCTGGCGGAAGGTGGGGTCGTGGACGGTATCGGCCATGCCCTCTACAGCGCCATGACCTTCAAGGACGGCACGCCGCAACAAAACAACTACAACGCCTATCGGCTGATTCGACAGGAAGAATCGCCCCGATCCATCGAGGTGCATTTCGTGGATAGCAAGGAAGATCCCACCGGACTGGGGGAACCTGTCAACCCGCCTGTCGTCGGCGCATTGGCCAATGCCCTGTACCGCGCCACCGGCAAACGTCTCTACGCTCAACCGTTCTATGGTGACCAATCGGTCCTGGGCTGATACGCACACCGGCACAGCCCCGAATACATCGAACGGGTACCCGATCCATTCGTCGGGTACCCGTTCCGATATGTGCCTCCATGCCCCTCGCAACAAGGACTGCAGTCCCAACACAGCCCGCACCCTCCGGGCGCAAAACAAATTGTCGGTTCGACTTTGATTGGAGTTGATGCGCCATGTCGCGTCCGAAGCGGTGATGGCATGGCGGATTGGTTGTTCAAGGGAGGTTCTTGCTCCCCGCTTCACGGGGAGAGCTGGTCTGCTAAGCATTTGTGATCCGACAATTTGGTTTGCGTCCGCACCCCCGCGTCCGGCCTGGAAATTGAAATCCCTGCCATTCGCAGCATGATGTCAACAATTCGCATCCCGGCCTTCCCCACGACAACGTGCACCGCCCCCGTCCTGGCTGCAGGTCATGATACCCGTGAAGCGGTGAAGGAATCCCCCCATCCCGTTGTCAGGAGATGATTCCCAGCGGCAAGGTATCCTTCCAGTTACCCCTCGTGAAATCCGGGAAAGGCTGCGGAGCACCCCCGCTGGCGACCGACCGCTCGCTGAGCGGGCCGACGGCGCTCCAGAAGCACCCTTCGTACACATTCTGGTCGAGCGGCCAGCCGTTGCGCAGACACTCGATAATCCGATAGACCATCATGCCGTCCATTCCGCCGTGACCGCTCTCCTTCGTCTCGGCGTTCAACCGCTTGTAGAGCGGATGGTCGTACCGTTCGAAGACCGCCTCCAGCTGTTCGCCCTGGACCCAGCTGTGATGGTCCTTGGTGATGCCTTCCACGCCGCCTTCCAGCGCCACGCGGGTAGGGAAACCGGTGAGCGTCCCTTTGGTGCCTTGGACAAGGTTGTGCCGGGTATAGGGACGCGGGCTGGTTTCGTCCCATTGCACCAGGATGGTGCGGCCCAGCACCGTCTTGATGATGGAGGTGTTGAGGTCACCGCCTTTGTAATCCAGCTGGTTCCATTTGTGGTCGGCCGGATAATGGTCTGCGGCATAAGCCTGTCTGCCGCGAGCCGGCGTGGAGAAAGACACGAGACTGCCGAAATTGTCTTCCCCTCTGGCCAGGTTCATGTACTGTGCGACCGGACCCAACCCGTGGGTAGGATACAAGTTGCCGTTCCGGTGGGCATAATGAAGGGTACGCCAGGAGCCGGTGCCACGTTCCTGTTCCTCCATCTGCCAGCGCAGCTCATGGATATAGGCCGCCTCCGCATGCAGCACCTCTCCAATGACCCCTTGGCGGCACATGTTCAGGTACATGAGCTCTTCCCGGGCATAATTGACATTCTCCATCATCATGCAGTGCCGTTGCGTTTGTTCGGCAGTGTCGACAATCTCCCACATCTCCTCGAGGGTCACGGCGACGGGCACTTCCACAAACGCATGGGCGCCATGTCGCATGGCTTCGACAGCCATGACGGCATGGTTGTTCCAATCGGTGCAGATGAACACCATGTCCGGGCGGACATCCTGCAGCATCTGTCGCCATTTGTCCGGTCCGCCGAAATAGGTGCGGATGTTGCGATGCCGCTGTCCACCCCCTTTTTCGCGGGCTTTCTCCGCCCATTTGGTGGCATTGTCCTCATACAGGTCGCTGACGGCGACGATTTCCGTTCCGGGCAGGGATGCTGCGAACATCAGGTGGGACGGGCCGCGGGCGCCGACACCGATGACGGCAATTCGGACGGTATCCAGCTTCGTGGCGGCGAAATCACCCATATACCGGCCGGTCAAGGGGCGGGACGGGACGGTTTCGTTTTGTGCGGATAGCAAGGAAGCGGAGGCGACAGCTGCTGCGGAAAGGGAAGTCTTACGGATGAAGGATCTCCTGTCCAGGTTCTTCATATGCCAGATTTTTTTCGGTACCACCCACCCGGAATCCGGCAGGCTGAGCTTGCGTTGCATCTGCCGGAGGCGCGAGGTGCCATAGTTGGTGAGAATATTCTGTGTAAACAAATGTATTTCGCCGGGTTGTAATAACCAAAAAAAATTGCCCGCGCCGTCGGGGTATGGAACGGCCGCTGGTGCCGAAAGACCGGCGGTATGCTTGCCGCTCCACCGGGCACAGCGGGTCTTGGCGCTGCAAACGCAGGAATCCGGATGTTCCCGGCGGCATGGGCGAGCAGGCGGGTAAGGGATGAACAATAAAAAATACGTATCTTGTAAGCAGCTTACGTCCATTGCAGGTGTTGTCCGGACATTCCATTTGATGGGGAAGCGCTCCGAAGCACAGGGCGGACAAACCGATGTTGATGAAAAATTACTTCTTCCTGTTATTGCTAGCTTGCTGGCCAGGATGGATTGGGGCGCAGGCCGGGCGGTATGTATTGTTGGAGGACCTTCCGTATTACCCGGAGGCGCAGCGGCAGGCCGACCCGTACATTGCGGAGCGCTGCCGGCTGGATCTGTACCACCCTGCCGATGGCGATGGATTCGCCACCGTCGTTTGGTTCCATGGAGGCGGTTTGACAGCGGGGAACAAGGAGATCCCGACTGCCCTGCAGGAACAAGGCATTGCGGTCGTGGCCGTCAACTACCGGTTGCATCCGAAGGTTCTTGCTCCGGCTTATGTGGAAGATGCGGCGGCCGCGGTCGCTTGGGTGGTCGGACATATAGCGGAATACGGAGGCGATCCGGAACAAGTGTTCCTGTCCGGTCATTCCGCCGGCGGTTATCTTGTCAGCATGGTGGGTCTTGACAAGCGGTGGCTGGCCCGCCACCAGGTGGATGCAGACCGGCTGGCTGGCTTGATTCCGTTCAGCGGACATGCCATCACCCATTTCACTGTCCGGGCGGAACGGGGTATCCCAGGTACCCGACCCGTTGTGGATGAGCTCGCTCCGCTGTATCATGTGCGGGCCGATGCTCCACCCCTGCTGTTGATCACCGGCGACCGGGAACTGGAGCTGCTCGGCCGCTACGAAGAAAACGCTTATCTTCTTCGGATGATGAAACTGGCCGGACACCCGGACACCCGGCTGTACGAACTGGACGGATATTCCCACGATATGACGGCACCTGCTTTTCCCCTGTTGCTCCGGGAAATAGCGCGTATCCGGAACATCGGGAAATGACCCGGCCGACCGGATAGCGGTCGCCGGTCGGCCGGAGGCCTATCCCGGGCATCGTTTTAATCAGTCCGGCGGGCGGCATCCGCCGGCTTGCCCATATTTTTAACAATCGCAGCACCATGATTTTTCAACATCCGCTGTTCCTGGTCGGTGGGTTGTCCGGCGCCGTCTTCCTGCTGGTCGGGGCACTGCAATACCGTTTTCCACCCCGTCGGGTGAATGGTGTGTACGGATACCGGACCGCCCGATCCATGAAAGGGCAGGCCCAATGGGATTTTGCCCAGCGGTTTTCCGCATCGGAAATGATGAAGGTCGGCGCCATCCAAGTGTTGTTGGCAATAGCCGGCAGCCTGTTTCGGATGGAAGAAAAGAGTGGTTCGATATTGGGTGTCGCGGTGCTCGTACTGGGTACTGTCTGGTTGGTGGCCCGGGTGGAACGGGCCATCCGTCGGCGTTTCGGGGACAACTGAGCCGCCGGACAAGCGGGCACGGCCACCGGTCGGCGCAGAGCAAGCGTGTCGCTCGTCCCATGGCCGTGCCGGGTTTTTTACCGACGGATGGGATGAAAACCAAATTTTTGTATCCGTGATCCACATCAACAATCTGCCGCTGCCTGGGCGTCAATTGGGTTCGCGCCTGAAGGATGACAGCCTTGTGTCTCAGGCCATCCAGCAGGCGTTCCCCCTGCGGGGTTTGGTCCGTCTGCTCACAGTGTGGCTCGTGTCGGCGCCTGCGGTGACGGCGCAGGTTGTGTTCGAGGTGCCCTACGCTTCTGCCGCCGACCTGCGGGTACATGTCGTCCCATATGAAAGCCAGGCCGACTTGTGCGTTTACCGTGTCGCCTATGCTACGGAAGCGGTGGGAAACAAAGGATATTGGTATTTCGCCAAAACGACCCTGCGGGCGGACAAGAGAATTTTTTTCGTGCAATGGCCCAGCCAGGCGGACCTGAAGATATGTTGGGTTCCGTTTCGGGGCCGGGCCGGTTGGCGGAACCCGGACCGGCGTAAATTGCTCGAGCAGGCCAACGATGATTTTCGTACCTATCCAAGAGAATGAACTGCGGATGAATCCACGCGACATCATTGCGGAGCTTCGGCGAAACAAGGCGGTATTCGAATCCATGCTCCGGGGCGTGCCGGAAGGTGCCCGTATCTGGAAGCCGCCGGCCGGCGGATAGTGCATCTTGGAAGTGTTGTGTCATCTGTCGGATGAGGAGCGAAATGATTTCAGGCTCCGAATCCGGGCGCAAATCAAATTGTCGGTTCCGCTTTGACCTGAGTTGATGCGCGATGTTGCGGCCGACGTGGTGATGGAATGGCGGGTTGGTTGTCCAAGGGAGGTTCTTGCTCCCCGCTTCGTGGGGATGCTGGCACGCGAATTCTTAGGATTAGGCGAATGACGGGGATTTTATTCTTTTGTAATTTTTTGATTGGCCGTATGTTGGATTCTTGTTCGCCTTCTGATGACGAGGATTTTGCTCCCCGCGAACGGGGAGGGGTTGGGCATAGGGCAGATTCGTTGTTGATAGGATAGACTTGCTCCCCGCTTCGCGGGGATGCTGGTACGCGAATTTTTAGGATTAGGCGAATGACAGGGATTTTTTTCTTTTGTAATTTTTTAATTGGTCGTGTATTGGGAATTTGTTTGGTATTTAATGACGAGGATTTTGCTCCCCGCTTCGCGGGGAGGGGTTCCGGCGTTGGGCAGATTCGTTGTTGAAAGGATAGGCTTGCTCCCCGCTTCGCGGGCTGTTCTGCTACGGATTTGTTATCCGACAGTTTGGTTTACGCCCCCCGAATCCGACTGGTACTGCAGGATCCCGGCCAGCCCTTGCAGCCGTTCGATCCTTCGACCCGGGTTCTGCATTGCAAATACAAGGAACAATCTTAAGAGGAAGTGCTGACTGCATTTATTCAGGAACGGGACGCTTCCCTCCGCTGGCTCGACACCCTGGAGGATGCTGCATCGGGGAACGTCTGCCAGCATTCCCGCCTGGGGGCCATGTCCGCGGAACAGTTCCTGGCCAATTGGCTGTGGCATGGCTGTCTGCACCTGCGTCAGGTCACCCGGCTGAAATACGGGCATCAGGCCGCTCATTACCCAGCGGGATACTTGTCTTATGCGGGAACCTGGTGAGACGCAATTGCGGCCTGCAACGCTGGCAGGCCTCTTTTGCTGCCAAATCAGCAGAGGAAAATGTACGCTCGATGGATATATTTTTTGAAGAAGCAGTCAACCAAGCCCGAAAAAGCCTGGCGGAAGGTGGCATTCCGATTGGCAGTGTCCTCGTTTGTGATGGCCATGTCCTCGGCAAAGGCCATAACCGACGGATTCAAAAAGGCAGTGTCGTCCTGCATGGTGAAATGGATGCGCTGGAGAACGCCGGTCGCCAACCGGCTTCCGTATATCGCCGCGCCGTGCTGTACACCACGCTGTCTCCCTGTCCGATGTGTACCGGTGCCATCTTGTTGTACGGCATCCCCAAGGTCGTGATCGGGGAGAACCGGACTTTCATGGGCTCGGAAGACCTGCTCCGCCGTCACGGCGTGGAAGTGGTGGTGCTGGACAGTGAGGCATGTGTGGAATTGATGCAGGCATTCATCCGGAAGCATCCGGATGAATGGAACGAGGATATCGGGGAGGAATGAGGTGTCCACCGGTCGTTTTGCGGATATCATACCGGATAGGATGGCCAAAGGGGATCCGTCCGCCGGCCTGTCCGCCAGTCTTCCAATGTGAGGGCCGGGTTCTCCTATGTTCCTTTTGCAGGCCGCCCCTGCCGGCTCATCGGTCGCCAACCGAATTGCCGGATGTACGTCATAACGCCATTTCGGGTGACAATCCGGTCGATGTAAAGTTTGTTTTTCACCGGGCTTAGACTGTATGATTTGTTTCCCGTTTCGCGCGAAAGGGCGTGGATATGGTTGGTGGAGGAGCCGGATGTGTGCGGAATGAAGGGGAAGGAGCGCGGTAGAGACTGGCATGCAACGCCTACCGTCCCCGCCGCGGAGGGCCAGGCCTATGTGAGAAAGAAGGCCCGTTGCCCCGGTTTCGGACCATACGATGGAAGCCGGGGCTAGCCGTCGCTGTGCATGAGATGATTCGGTTTGTACTTGGAAGGCACAAGGAACGGAGAATGCCCGGGCGGTCATCCCCCGGGAAGCATGCAGCAAATCCGTGCAGCCTGGATGGCGGAGATGGGTTGGCGGTCAATGGCGGGTTCAGGGATGCTCCGCCGCTGTCAGCTGTGCATGGACAGCGGCGACTCCTGCCATGCTGACGATTTGCCGGACGCTGGCCCCTAGTTGGAGGATGTGAACCGGTTTCTTCAGCCCCATGAGGATGGGGCCGATGATGTCTACATTGGAGACATCGCGCAGCAGGTTGTAGGCGATGTTGGCAGCGGAAAGGGCGGGGAAAATCAGGACATTGGCCCGTTCGTCCCCGAGCTTGGAAAAGGGGTAGAACTGGTTGCGGACATCCGGGTTCAGGGCCATGTGTGCCTGCATTTCACCGTCCACCGTCCACTCGGGATGCCGTTCGTGCAGGATGGCGGTTGCGCGGTGCATGAGTTTGGCAGACTCTCCATCTGCGACGGAGCCGAAATTGGAGTAGGTGACCAGCGCAATCCGGGGCTTGATGTTGAGGGCTTCCACTTCCTCATGCACGAGTTCCGTGATATCGGCGATATCCTCGGGGGTGAGATGATGATTGATGGTTGTGTCCGCCAGGAAGAGCGGGCCGTTCTTGGTCATGACGATGTGCATGCTGGCCACTTTGCGGACGCCTTCCCGGGCGCCGATGATCTGCAGGGCCGGCCGCACGGTGTAGGGATACTTTTTGGAGAGACCGCCGATCATGGCATCCGCCTCCCCGACATCGACCATCATGGCGCCGTAATAGCTTCTGCTCCGCATGATGTCTTCCGCTTCCAGTCGGTTGAATCCTTTCCTTTTTCTTTTTTCGTAGAAAGTCTGGGCATAGGTCTGGAGCGTCTGCAGTTCTGCCTCGTCGATGGGGAACTGAGGGTCGATGATACGGACACCGGGGAGGGTGATGCCCAGTTCCAGCAGCATGTCACTGATTCGTTGATGGTTGCCGAGCAGGATGGGAAGGGCTATTTTTTCTTCGAGTACGACGCGGGCCGCCTTCAGTACGGAAGTGTGTTCCGCATCCACGAAGACCACACGTTTGAGGTCTTGCCGGGCCTTGGTTTCGAAGATACGGGCGATGGGGTTGTCGTTGCCGAGGCGGTTGGCGAGTTCGGATTCATATTTTTCCCAGTCGGTGATGGGGGTGCGGGCGACCCCGGAGTGCATGGCGGCACGGGCGACAGCCGGTGCGACGCAGGTGATGAGCCGGGGGTCCACCGGTTTCGGGATGATGTAATCCTTGCCGAATTTCAGGTTGGTGCTGCCGTAGGCGAGGTTGACGATATCCGGCACCGGCCGTTTGGCCAGTTCCGCGAGGGCCTTGACGGCCGCCAGCTTCATATCTTCGTTGATCTCCGTCGCATGGACGTCCAGGGCGCCGCGGAAGATGAAGGGGAACCCCAATACGTTGTTGACCTGGTTGGGGTAGTCGGACCGGCCGGTGGCCATGATGCAATCGGGCCGGGCGGCGGTGGCGTCCTCGTAACTGATTTCCGGTGTCGGATTGGCCATCGCGAAGATGATGCAATCCTTCGCCATGGGGCGGACCATATCCTGGTCAAGAACGTTACCTTTCGAGAGGCCGATGAAGACATCCGCTCCGCGGAGCGCAGCTGCGAGGGTCGTGTCGGCGGGCAGCGTTCCGTTCACGAACTCATGTTTCTTTCCGTCCAGGTTGTGCCGGTCTGGGTGGAGCAGTCCTTTGGAGTCGAACATGAAAATGTTGTGCTTGTCGGCTCCCAGGCTGACGTAGAGCTTGGTGCAGGAAATGGCGGAGGCGCCGGCGCCGTTGACGACAATCTTGACCCGGGCGATATCCTTGCCGACGAGTTCCAGGGCGTTGAGCAGCGCCGCCGCACTGATGATGGCCGTCCCGTGCTGGTCGTCGTGCATGACCGGGATGTTGAGTTCCTTTTTGAGGCGCTCCTCGATTTCGAAACACTCCGGAGCGGAGATATCTTCCAGGTTGATGCCTCCGAAGGTCGGTTCGAGAATCTTGACGGTCCGCACGAACTCGTCGACATCCTTGGTGTTGAGTTCCAGGTCGAAGCAGTCGATATCGGCGTATATCTTGAACAGCAAGCCTTTGCCTTCCATGACAGGTTTGCCGGCCTCCGGTCCGATATCGCCCAATCCCAGTACGGCCGTCCCGTTGCTGATGACGGCGACCAGGTTGCCCTTGGCGGTGTACTTGTAGACATCATTGGGCTGGCGGGCGATGGCGAGGCACGGTTCCGCCACGCCAGGTGAGTAGGCCAGGGAGAGGTCGCGTTGGTTGGCCGTTTCCTTGGTCGGGATGACCTCGATCTTGCCGGGTCTTCCCTTGGCGTGGTAGAGGAGGGCGTCTTCCTTCAATTTGGTCTTATCCATGTCGTGCTGTATTTGGTCCGGGCAGCCGGAGGGCGTCATGAAACTTGTCACAAAACTAATCTTTCGCCGTCAGTTCTGTGAGAAACGGCAAAAAAGAGGGGGGCGGGTGTTGCCTGCAAAGCCGGGCTGCACAAGGAGACGGATCGCCTGCCATGTCGGGCCGGAGAACCTTTTTTCTTAGCATAGGGAAATGCGTGCCCTTTTTACGTTGGGCGGGAAGAAATAGACTTGTTGCAATGGGTCAGCGAAGTGGAAAAAAGAGCTATTTTCATTCCACTTGAAGGCTTTTTGAGGGAACATAGCCCGGCTATTTGACCCAAAAAAGGCATAAAGTGGGGAGAAAAGGGGTGCAATTCAATATGTCGCTTAGGCGGCCTCTTTGCGTCCCAATGGCTGAACCATACGGTCAGGTCACCCATCCATAGCAAACCAGCCGGGAAGCGGGAGGCCTGGCCAGAAAGAATCT
>JBEAQU010000043.1:0-35446 GCA_041163745.1 Bacteroidota bacterium | reverse complement strand
GCTCTTCTTGAAATGGCGGTATTCCCGCAGTTTGCTACGGACCAGGTTGCGCAGGACGCCGGTACCTTTACCATGAACGATGCGCAGGTGGTTGGCGCTGCTGAGCAGGGCGCGGTCCAGGAAATCCTGCAGGATCGGGATGGCCTCCTCCGGTTTCAGTCCCCGGATGTCAAGCTGGTCGCCGAAAGCGGCGTTCTGTGAAACGGTATCATGCTGGATGCTGGTTTGGGAACGCACTTCCAAGGGTTCCCTTGCCAGTTCAAGATCTCGTAAGGACACCGTCATGTGCAGTTGGCCGACGATGACAATCGCCTTTTGCTTGTCGATGCTCTCCACGGTTCCGGTGGTTCCCCCATGCCGCATACGGACGAAATCGCCCACTTCGATGGTCCCTTTCCGTGTTTGCCGGGCGGAGGCAGGCGGGGGTGCATAGACCTCATCCCGGAGTTGTTCCACCACGGTGGCAAGTTCCCGCTGGGCTTCCTTCTGTTTCGCGGCCATTATTTCCGCCTGCTGCAGGTTCCGTTGTTCGCGAAGCTCTCGGACGAGCCGTTCCAGCGCGCGCGTATCGTGGACGGATTCCTGGAGGGACTGTTCCTTCGCCTCCAGCTTGAACTTCTTGCGGCGGTATTCCAGGTCTCGGTGGAGTTCCTCGTAACTTCGGATAAGCTTTTCGAGTTGTTTTTCACGGGCGCTCACCGCAGCCAGTTTTTCCTCCACTTCCTTCTTTTCGCGTTGCAGGTCAATCAGAAGGGCGTCCACGGCCGTTTCCTGTTTGCCGGTTCGCTGCCTTGCGTATGCCAGAATACCCTTGTCCAGGCCGCTTTTCTGGGCGATTTCAAAGGCATAGCTGCTACCCGGCCTACCCGCCTTGAAGCGATAGGTAGGCACAAGGTGTTCCTGGTCGAAAAGCATCGACCCGTTGAGGATGCCCGGATGCTTGAAAGCAAATATCTTCAGGTTGGAATAGTGGGTCGTGATGACCCCGAATACGCGTTGTTCGTTGAGTCGTTTCAGGATGGCTTCGGCGATGGCGCCTCCCATCTTGGGGTCTGTGCCGGAGCCAAATTCGTCTATGAGGACCAGGGTCCGCTGGTCGGCACGATCCAGGAAGCGACGCATGTTGACCAAGCGGCTGGAGTAAGTGGACAGGTCGTCTTCGATGGACTGCTGGTCGCCTATGTCGGCGAAAATATGTTCAAAAACACCCATCTCGCTGATTTCGTCCACCGGAACGAGCATGCCTGCCTGCAGCATGAGCTGGAGCAGGCCGACGGATTTCATCAGGATGGACTTGCCGCCGGCGTTCGGTCCGCTCAGGACGACGATGCGGTTATCCCCATGGAGTCGCAGGTCGAAGGGCACGGTCTCCCGGCCCGATTTGCGGTTCTTGAGGAACAGCAGCGGATGCCGGCCCATTTCCGTGCCCAGGGTCGGCCGGTCTACCAGTCGGGGCAGGTTGGCGTTCATCTGACCGGCCAGACGAGCCTTTGCGTACAATACGTCGAATTGCACCAGCAGCTCCTGGTACTGACGCAGAAACGGGGCATAAGGTCGGAGCAGGGCGCTCAGCTCCTTGAGTATGCGCCATATTTCGCGCCTTTCCTCCTGTTGGAGGTCGAAGATGTCATTGTTGATTTCAATGACAGGCTCCGGTTCGATGAAAGCCGTCTTTCCGGTGGCACTTTCGTCATGGATGATACCCCGTACCTTTCGTTTGTGTTCGACCGGGACACTGAGCACCCGACGGTTGTTGCGGACGGATTCCGCGCTATCCGTCAGCCAGCCGCTGTTGCGGTAGGTCTGGACGAGCTGCCGGAACACTTTGTCCACCTCCCGTTCCCGCTGGATGATTTCCCGTCTGATCCGCTGCAGGGCGGGGGAGGCGTCGGGCCGGATATTGCCGTCCGCATCGAACACCTTCGCGATGGCCGCCGGCAATTGTTCGTCATAGCTGACGGGACGTATCAGGTCGAACAGATGGGGATACAGCTGCCGTCGTTCCGGTGTGAAGTAGCGGACGATGTCGCCGGTGACCAGCAGGACGGTGCGTATGCGCCGGAAGCCTTCTTCCGGCAACACATAGTCGACGATTTCCAGCATCCGCAGATCATCTGACAAATCTTCATAAGATCCCAGCGGGAGGACATCGTTGTTGTTCAGCCCCAGCTTGTATTCCCAGACCGACCGGAGTTGGCGGTTGAGCAGTTCGACTTCGGAGGAGAACCGGAGCGAACGGACGGCCAGCCGGCCCATTGCCCCCATGCACTCCTTTTCCAATAGGTCCGTGATCTTGTCGAATTCCAGGCGTTCAAGGAGGTCTTTCGGCTCCAGGTGCATACGTTTCGTAGTTTCTGACAACAGTGAAAAGGATTCCAAAGGTACGGCTTAGAACACAATTTCCAGGGTGGGGGTTTCCGGTACGAAGTTTTTTTTACCGTCCGTCAGTCGGCAGGCAATGGTTCCAGGACAGGACGCACATCCGTATGTCGCATACGGTTTGCTGTTTTCAATGAAATGTTATCTTTGGGCTATGCCGGCGGGCGCTGCCGTTTTGCCTGTGTATCGGCGAGGCTCGGTGTTTGCCAGCCGGAAAACGAGGTCATGATGACAAGAACGATATGTTTGTTTTTGCTGTGCGGGCTTTCCCCGATTTTTCTCACCGGGTGTGCGGAAAAACAGGCGGCTGTTGGGGACCCTCTGCGGCGTCTTGCCGAGCTGGGGCTCTCCCTGCCGGCGGTATCTGCGCCGGTGGCGAATTATGTGAATACGGTGCGGACCGGCAACCTGGTCTTTGTGGCGGGGAAAGGGCCGGCCCTGCCGGACGGAGGCTATGTCAGCGGCAGATTGGGGCTGGATCTTCAGGTGACGGATGGCTACGCCGCCGCCAGGCTGGCCGGCCTGCATGCCCTGGCAGCCCTGCAGGCGGAACTGGGCGACCTGCGGAAGGTGGTCCGGGTGGTCCGTGTCCTGGGTATGGTCCAGGCAACGGATGATTTCACCCAGCACCCGGAGGTGGTCAACGGCTGCTCCGACCTGTTGGTGGAAGTTTTCGGTGATAGAGGAAGACATGCCCGTGCCGCTGTCGGGATGTCGTCCTTGCCGCGCAATATGTGTGTGGAGGTGGAATTGGTCGTGGAAGTGGCGCCCTGACCGAAGCCGGCTGCCAAACGAGCCGGTCCCGGGAGGGGGTATGTCTGGAAGGCCCAATCTCCGGTTTCGGCACCGGGGGGAAGAATTGAACGGAAGACCAGACATATCGGTTATGTCATGTCCTCGCACGGTTGTCCAACCACTTTTGCGTTGGCAGGCCAACAATCAGCAAATCAATATGAAGCAACTCCACATGCTTTCCGTCATCTGTGCCTTTGCCTGGATGGAGCCCCGTTTGGCGGATGCACGAACGATACCGCCGGCTGATACCACCGGCCGGAACTTGTTGTGGTTCCAGACACCCGCCATGGCATTCGAGGAAGCCTTTCCGCTCGGAAACGGCAGATTGGGGGCGACGGTCTACGGAGGGGTCGGCGAGGAAAGGCTGCTCCTCAACGAAGCTACCTTATGGAGCGGCGGACCGGTCCGGCCCGACCAGGTGCCTGATGCCGCCGGGCAGCTGCCCGCCATCCGGAAGGCCTTGTTCGACGAACAATATGCCTTGGCGGACAGTCTGG
Source organism: Bacteroidota bacterium (assembly GCA_041163745.1). Taxonomy (GTDB): domain Bacteria; phylum Bacteroidota; class Bacteroidia; order Chitinophagales; family Saprospiraceae; genus UBA6168. The sequence goes on along the minus strand of JBEAQU010000043.1, from coordinate 31,775 downwards.
TCCGCCGACTGCAGGGCAGCTATTCCCAATCATACGCCCCCCTCGGCGACCTGTACCTGTCCCTCGGTCACGATATGTCCCAGGCGGAAGAATACCAGCGGGTACTGGATATCCGAAACGCCGTCAGTACCGTCCGCTACCGGATCGGGCGGACTCGGTACCGGCGCGATTGCTTCGTTTCTTACCCTGACCAGGTCATCGTGCTGCGGCTACAAGCCGAGGGGCCGGACCGCATGGACCTGCATTGCCGCCTTTCCAGTCAGCTTCCGTATCAAGTGCGGCCCGACGGGGCGGATCTGCTGCTGTCAGGCCAGGCTCCGGTCCACGCAGCTCCGAATTACCTGGGGGATGTGCCGGAGGCATTGCGATACGATGCCGACCACGGCATGCGTTTTGTCACCGCACTCCGTGTCGGTGGCACGGATGGCCGGGTCGGTCTGCCTGGCAGCAGCCTTGTCATTTCCAAGGCGTCTGACATTTGGTTGCTGGTTTCCATGGCCACGAGTTTCAACGGTTTCGACAAAGATCCCGGATCGGAGGGGGCGGATGCCTTGGGCAAGGCGCGCCAATACCTGGCCGCTGCCGAGGCGAACACTTATCCCGGCCTGCTGGCGCGGCATCAGGCTGATTTCAGCGGCTTTTTCGACCGGGTGCGCCTAGACCTGGGCCGTTCCGAAACCAGCGACCTGCCGACGCCGGACCGGCTCCGAATGTTCAGTGCCGGCAGTCCGGACCCCGCGTTGGTCAGCCTGTATTTCCAATTCGGCCGTTACCTGCTGATCAGCTCCTCCCGGCCCGGTGGGCGCCCGGCTCACCTGCAGGGTATCTGGAACGAACATGTCCGCCCCCCATGGAGCAGCAATTACACCACCAACATCAATACCGGCATGAACTATTGGCCTGCGGAAGTGACCAACCTGCCGGAGATGCACCGGCCCTTGCTCGACTTCCTGCAGGAACTTGCTGTCAGCGGCGCCGTCACCGCCCGCAAGGTATATGACTGTGACGGCTGGTGTCTCCACCACAATACCGACATCTGGGCCATGACCCATGCCGTGGGGGATTACGGAAAGGGGCACCCAGTCTGGGCAAATTGGAACATGGGCGCCGCCTGGCTCTCCACCCATCTTTGGGAACACTTTCAGTACACGCGGGATACCAGCTGGTTGCGGGCGGAGGGCTATCCGCTGTTGGCCGGTGCCAGCCGCTTCTGCCTTGATTTCCTGACCCCGGGTCCGAACGGTTTCTTGGTGACCGCTCCCTCCACTTCCCCGGAAAACATGTACCGCACGGACCAGGGCTATGTCGGTGCCACCCTCTACGGCGGTACCGCCGACCTGGCCATGGTGCTGGAACTTTTCCATGCAACTACCGCCGCAGCGCGGATTTTGGATGCAGACCCCGCCCTGCCATCCGAGATTGCCCACGCTTTGGAGCGTCTCCGCCCGTATGAGGTGGGGGCCAAAGGCCAGCTGCAGGAGTGGTACCATGATTGGGAGGACCAGGACCCGCAGCATCGCCACCTGTCGCATCTCTACGGACTGCATCCCGGCCGCTCCGTCAGTCTCCGGCATACCCCCGGCCTGGCCGCCGCCGCCCGCCGCTCCCTGGAGCTGCGGACCAACAACGGCACCGGCTGGTCCATTGCCTGGAAAATATCACTCTGGGCCCGGCTCGGGGACGGGGAAATGGCCTGGGATGCCGTGCGCAAACTCCTGCACTACCATCCTGCCGGTTCTGAAATAGTCATGCACGGCGGCGGCACATACCCGAACCTGCTGGATGCCCATCCGCCCTTTCAGATAGATGGCAATTTCGGCGGAACGGCCGGTATTGCGGAAATGCTGCTCCAGAGCCATGATGGCGCCATCACCTTGTTGCCGGCCCTGCCTGCCGCCCTGGCGGACGGTTCGGTGCGAGGACTGCGTGCCCGCGGCGGCTATACCGTGGACCTGGCCTGGCAGCAGGGCCGGTTGACGGAAGCGAAGATAAGGCCCGATGCCGACGGTCCTTTCGAGGTGGTGTACGGCGAAACACGCCGGACCTGCGAGGGTGTGCGCGGACAGGTCTTCACCGTCCGCTAGGCCACCGCTTCCTTCCGGGGCCGACAGTACGAAAATGTGCCGCATGCAGTATGGCCGCCGATAAAAATCACCGTTTTTTATTGTGCCGTCCCGTTGAAAAATTGAAACTTTACACCGGACAGCCGGTTCGCCAAGCCGGATTTCGCCACGGGAGATTCCGGGTGATACGACCCGACGGGCTGATGACCGATTCGGTCGACTTCATCCAACAAAACGTTTCGCCAACATGTCATTTCAACTGAAGACATTCGAAGATTACCAGGCCGCCTACGACAGAAGCATACAGGATCCGGAAGGGTTTTGGGCGGAAATCGCCGGCAGCCTGCATTGGGAACAAGCTTGGGAACAGGTGTTGGACTGGGAATTCCGTACGCCGTCCGTCCGTTGGTTCGCCGGCGGCAAGACCAACATCACCTACAATGCCCTGGACCGGCACCTGGACAGCCGGGGTGAGCAGACAGCCATCCTCTTCGAACCCAATGACCCGGACAAGCCGGCCACCAGGCTCAGCTATCGCGAATTGTATCATGCCGTTTGCCGAACCGCGAATGCCTTCCTTGCACTCGGCATCAGGAAGGGGGACCGTGTCTGTTTCTACATGCCCATGGTGCCCGAGCTGGCCGTCGGTGTGCTGGCTTGTGCCCGTATCGGGGCGGTCCACTCCGTGGTGTTCGCCGGTTTTTCCGCGAATTCCCTGGCAGACCGAATCCACGATGCCAGTTGCAGGATGGTCGTTTGTTCCGATTACAACGCCCGCGGAGGAAAGAACATCCCCGTCAAGCAAGTGGTGGATGAGGCCATTGCCATGGGGTGTCCTTCGGTCGAAAAGGTCCTGGTGCTGCGCCATACCGGTGAACCGGTGGCATGGGACACCGCCAGGGATGTATGGTGGGATGCGGCGCTGGAGGGGCAGCCCGACACCTGTCCGCCGGTCTGGATGGATGCGGAGGACCTGCTGTTCATCCTGTATACCTCCGGTTCCACCGGAAAACCCAAGGGGGTGGTACATACCGTCGGCGGCTACATGGTCTACACCCTGTATACCTTCCTCAACGTCTTTCAACCCCGGGAAGGGGAGGTCTATTGGTGTACCGCCGACATAGGCTGGATCACCGGGCACAGCTACATCGTGTACGGCCCTTTGTTGGCCGGCGCAACGACCCTGATGTTCGAGGGTGTGCCGACCTGGCCCGACCCGGGCCGGTTCTGGACGGTCTGCGAAAAACATCGGGTCAACATCTTCTATACCGCCCCGACCGCCATCCGGGCGCTGATGGCCGCCGGTGACCGGTGGACGGAAGGGCACGACCTCAGCAGCCTGCGGGTATTGGGTTCGGTCGGCGAACCCATCAATGCGGAAGCATGGCACTGGTACCATGAAAAGATCGGCCAGGGCCGTTGCCCAATCGTTGATACCTGGTGGCAAACGGAAACCGGTGGCATCCTGATCTCGCCGCTGGCTGGTATCACTCCCCTGAAACCGACCTACGCCACCTTGCCGCTGCCAGGCATACAACCTTGTCTGGTGGATGCGGACGGCAACGAGATCGAAGGAAATGACGTGGAGGGGATGCTCTGCCTCAAGTTTCCCTGGCCGGGAATACTCCGGACGACCTATGGGGACCACGAGCGATGCCGTCAGACCTATTTCTCCACTTTCCCGGGGAAATATTTCACCGGCGACGGAGCCAGGCGGGATAATGACGGCATGTACCGCATCATCGGCAGGGTCGATGATGTCATCAATGTCTCCGGCCACCGCATCGGAACGGCAGAGGTGGAGAACGCCATCAACGAACACCCCAGCGTGGTGGAAAGTGCCGTGGTCGGATATCCGCACAACATCAAGGGACAGGGCATCTATGCCTACGTCATCGTAGACCGGCCTGTCGGTGATGCCGAAGCCTTTGAACAGGAACTTCGTGCCACCGTAACCCGGGTCATCGGCCCCATAGCCAAGCCGGATGTGATTCAGGTCGTCTCCGGACTGCCCAAGACCAGGTCAGGGAAGATCATGCGACGCATTCTTCGGAAGGTCGCGTCCGGGGAAACCGACAGTCTCGGAGACACATCCACCCTGCTGAACCCGGAAGTTGTGGAGGAAATCAAATCCGGCGCGCAACAGACGGAATCCTGACGGGATCACGAATTTAAACAATAAAGCCTTGCAAATCAATGATTTATGAGGCTTTTTTTTCATTTTGGGTCAAACATAGGTTAAACATTTTGAAAATTTCCTCTCCTTACGCTGTATTTCACAAATTTCCGTTGAAACCCGTTTTACAACTTTCTGAATCGCCTTCCACTTTTTTGTTTGGTTAAAATTTTCGCCCTGCAACCGTGCTTTTTGCGGGTTGCTGCTTCATTATGAGTTTGACTCGCCACCCTTTCCCTGACGACCTTTGTAGTTGATATTCAGTATTATATAATCACAAAAATGTAAAGCTATGGCAAGGCAAAAAGGTCTAATCAAGTATGTCGGAACGATCGGTGACGTGCGGTATTTCAAAATCAAAGGCGAGAAAGGCTAATTCGCCGGCTGCTCGAGGGACCAACTGCGGAGCAAGTGCTGACTGCCGATGAGTTCAAACGCACCCGTGAAAACATGGCAGAGTTTGCCGGCTGTGCGAGTGTCGGAAAGGCTATCCGCACGGCTTTCAGCCCCTTGAAGCACATGTTCAGCAGGCGGCTCACCGGGACGCTTATGTCCGTCGTAAAAAAAATTAACCTGGAGGATGGCTCCGAGGCACGTGGCCAGCGGGCGATACTCATCACCCAAGTTCCACAGTATTTGGAAGGTTTAGATTTCGACCCCAGGCTGTCGCTCCCTTCCGTTCTCCGGATTCCTTTCACTTTGACGCCGCTGGCAGCGAGGATTGGTTCGACGCTCGCCGTTCCGGTTTTTCAGCCGCAAAACTTCGTGAATGTGCCAAGTGGTGCGACCCACTTCCGTCTGGTGAATGCAGTATCGGCGATTTCCGACTATGCCTTCAACGCAGAGTCCAATGTTTACGAGCCAAAGGTGGCTGACCAGAACGGCATTTCGGGTATGACCTTACACGGATTACCTTGATGTGAAGGTGCCAACAGAAGCCATCAGCCTGGAGGCAAAGCTCCTGAACGATCTGGAGCCTTCCGCTGATGTGGCCGTGTTGAACGCTGTTGGCATCGAGTTCTTCCAAAAGGTCGGTGACAACTACTACCTGTTCGCCTCCGGCAATGCAATGCAGTTGGTGGACGTGTTCTGATTAATTCCCTGATGAGGGTACGGTTTGCACAATTGTTTTATCCGGGGCATGGGCTGAAGAGATCCATGCCCTTTTTCATCCAAATTAAAATTCATAGGCTTATGGAAACTCAAAAAATGTCCGTCATGGAGCGGCTGGGCGCTCCGACTCCCAAATTTTTCAAAACCATTCTGAATCAGGGGATTGTCCTGGGTGCGATTGGTGGTACCTTGATAACCGTTCCGGTTGCCCTGCCTGCCTGGATATTGGCGGCTGCCAAAGTCCTGGTTGTTGCTGGTTCGGTCGCCGCAGGGGTTAGCCTAACGGCAGTGAAGGCGACCAATGAGGTAGCGTTTTGGATTTGTTCATGGGATTATGCCGAAAGCACTCCTTCGGAGTAAATTTTTAGGCCTGGGCGTTGAGTCCGGGCTTTTTTGCTTCAATTTCTTTGAATTATGCAATTATGTGTGGCTCATATAGGGGACAAATAGGGCTTATTCATGCTTTCAATATATTTTGAAAAGCCATTATTATTTCAGAAATATACGGCTGATAGTTATTTTTAGCCGTAGAAATGAAAAATACAATTGAACCTGAATCGGTATTTGAAAAGCACGGCGGTGTCGCCAATGCCAGCGAGCTTCTTGAAGATGGTATTACTTATTATCAGCTTCAGGAGCTACTGGATTCGGGGCAGGTGATAAAGTTGAAACGTGGCCTTTACCGGTGGACGGATGTTCCGGTCTCTGAAATGATGGAGGTATCTTACATTGTAAAAAAAGGTGTGTTCTGTCTTTTCTCTGCGGCAGCATACCATGACCTTTCCACCTTTGTTCCCGCTGAATACCATGTGGCAGTACCCAAAAAGTACAAAGTTGTTTTGCCAGAATACCCGCCCATCAAGCTCTACTATTGGGAAGAGGCTGCCTATGAAACAGGCATCATAAGCGTGGAAGTTGAAGGCGAAATGGTGGAAATGTACGATGCAGAAAAGACCGTGTGCGATATTGTTCGATACCAGAAAAAAGTGGGAATGGATATCTTGAAAGAAGTGTTGAATACCTATCTCCAACGGAAACCCCGGAATATTCATAAACTCCTCGAATACGCTTCCGTCATGAACATCAAGGAGGAGGTCAACAAACTCGTCACCCTTTTGGTATGAAAAACTTCGTTGCCAGCGTCCAGGACAGGCTATAAAACTTGGCTCGTTCTGAGCAGAAGAATTTCCAGTTATTGCTCATTCGTTATTTTCAGGAAAGGATACTGTACAGGCTTTCCTGCTCGAGTTACCGGGAGCATTTTTGCCTGAAAGGAGGAGCGTTGCTGTATGCTTTGGAAATGGAAAAGAGCCGCCCGACCATGGACCTGGACTTGCTGGGCTTAGGATTGTCAAGGAGGCAGGCAGATTTCCATTCCATCTTCCGGAGTATTTTGAAGGTGATGTATGAAGAGGACGGGGTGACATTTGACTTCGATACTATTACCACAGAAGAAATCGCCAAGGAAGGGCATTACAGCGGGATAAGGATAAAAGTGATTGCACGATTGGGTAACATCCGGCAAAACATGCAGGTAGATATTGGCTTCGGGGATTTCGTGACACCAGCACCTGTGCAGATGAAATTCCCGACCCTCCTTGAAATGGATGCACCGGAACTTTTGGCCTATTCCCCTGAAACAGTCATCGCCGAGAAATTCGAGGCTATGATTGACCTGGCAGAAACAAACAGCCGCATGAAAGATTTCTATGACCTCTTCCGATTGCTGCAACCTGGCCGGCATGACCCGGAAATCCTGCGGCAAGCCATCTCGAATACTTTCAGAACAAGGGAAACCGCTTTTACCAATAACCACAGTCTATTTGCAGACGCATTTGCATCGGATGAAAAAAGAATGATGCAATGGCAATCCTTTCTCGCCAAGTCCAATCTTGAGGTCATTCCATTTTCAGCAGTACACCAGCAGATTGTCAAGACCTTGAAGCCATTGTATGACGACCTGTCGGGAATCCCGCCTTCCATGCAGCCGTACCCGGACTTGCCCGGCCGACATGTCCGGAACGAAACAGGTTCTCATCGTTGAGTGGCCAGGTACGCAGCGGCCGGATGCGGTGGTTCTTGTCAGGACATGGCCGTAGGTGGTCGGAAGGGTTTGCAGATGCCTCGTGCGGTATCGCGGATGCTTGCCTTACTGTTTTCTTTCCTTCCCGAACAGGTCGCGTCGGACCCCTTCCTGGAAGACAGGTTCCGGACGGGGAGCCTCGTCCATCACTTCCTGCCAGACTCGATGGACCTGTATCCAGCGGCCGCCGTCCAGGCGGTATCCTTCATAGGTCCCATCCGGCACATTCACCTCCCCTTGTCCGTAATTGCCGCCCATGGTGGTCAGATGGTCGTGGACGACCATCTCCCTGTCCTCGTCATAATTGAGCCGGACGGAAGACTCCGCCGAATATTCCAACAACAGCCGGCCGAGGGGAAACTCCTCTCCGGAAGCCGGATCAGTATCCACCAGCAAAGGAGCTCCGAAAAGTGGCTTGCCGTCCTGGAAACTCAGCACTTCGATCAGCTTGCGCCTGTTGAAAAAGGAATAGCCGTCATAGCCGAACAACAGATAGTGCGTACGGTTGTCGGGCCCTTCGAACGGATGGATGTTGTAATATAGGGCCCCGTACCACCGCTCCGGAGAGACCGGGTTCTCGTCGGCCGCTTCCAATTCCGCCGAACGGTCGACCAGCGGGAAAAGCTGCAGGTCGGGCGTATTCCGTTGGATGGCGCCGAAGTATCGGTAATCCTCCTCTCCGACAAACAACTGCCAGGTGAAGATTCTGAAAGTGCTGTCCGGTGGATACAGGATGGACACCGTGCGTAGCTGTTCGAAGGGAAACTGGAAGGAATTTCTGATCTTCAAGGCTTTCACCAGGGTGGTTATCATCTTCCGGCAACTCAGGAACCGGATCGTCGGGGTCGAGTCGTTGACAACGGAAAATCCGCAGAGGCCCAAGGTGTCCTCGTATTCCTGCAGCAGGGACAAGTCTTCCTCCGCAATGCCGGTCGAAAAGGACGGCTGGGCCGGAAGAAATCGGAACCAGAGCAGGAAGCCGGTCAGGAGAAACAAACGGATTGGCATGGCAGGTGAAAGTGGTTGGATGACGCCGCCCATTCCGCCACCTTGCCGTTTACGGCCGGGGAGCGGGGTTTGTCCGGCTGTATTCATAAACGAGCGGGTCGGTCGGATATTGGACGGGCGGAGAAGTATTTTCCGGCGGTTCGTCCGGATCGTAAGGCTTGTCAGGCGACGGACCCCATCATGTCACGGAGGGCGAATTCGCAGCGAATTTTCGCAATCATCATGCGGCATGCCCGCAAATGACCTATATTTGCGGAGCAGATCAGTCCCTTCGCTGCAGCGTTAACAATCTGGCGTGCCAAGAAGTTCGGTCCGATGGCCGCCGGAACGCCGGGGGAGGGTTTTGGTGCCTGCCCATGGCGTTGCCTGCACAAAGGAAGGGATGCCACATTTGCGACGGGATACTGTTCTATCCCATAGGGGTGCAGCGTTTCGGGCGTAACGGGTCCGATAAACAACCGATCAAAATAAGACGAGATGAAATTCCTGGTGTGTGTCAGCAAGGTGCCGGATACCACGGCGCCGATTGCGGTGGAGGCGGACGGGCGGACCCTCCAATCCAATGGGGTGACCTTCATCATGAACCCATATGATGAGTGGTATGCCCTGGTACGGGCCTTGGAGCTTGCCGAGCAAAGCGGGGGTACCGTCACAATCGCACATGTCGGGGACGCGGGTTCCGACCAGCTCATCCGCAAGGGGCTGGCCATCGGTGCGCACGAGGCGGTCCGGGTGGAGGCGAATCCGACGGACGCCGCTTACATTGCGGCGCAATTGGCCCGGGTGGCTGGTGAGCAGCCGTACGACCTCATATTCTGTGGGAAGGAAAGCATAGATTACAACGGTGCCGAAGTGCCGGCGATGTTGGCGGAGTTGTTGGACCTTCCTTTCGTGGCCAATGTCTCGCAGTTGGCACTGGACGGTCGTCAGGCGCGGATTGTGCGTGACATCGAAGGTGGCGTGGAGGTGTTGGCCGTGCAGCTTCCGGTGGTCATCAGTGCGGCCAAGGGGCTTGCGGCGCAAAGGATTCCCAACATGATGGGCATCATGAAGGCCAAGAGCAAACCGATGACCGTCCTGGAACCGGTAGCCGTGTCCGAGCAGGTGCATACTGTCCGACTGTCCATGCCGGAAGGAAAGAAAGGTGTACGGATGGTGCCGGCCGACCGCATGGACGAATTGGTCCGGCTGTTGCGGGAGGAGGCGAAGGTCATCTGACCGTCGGGAACCGAATTTTACCTGAAATCAGAACCGTTCCGGTGGTGGTTCGGCTTGCGCATCGCAGCGTGCGGCAGCCGGGACGAAAGCAAACAACAAGATATGGTACTGGTTTTTGCGGAAACAACCCAGGGGAAATTCGGGAAATCCGCCCTGGAAGCAGTGGCTTACGGATACCGGACAGCGAAGGCGATGGATACGGTCTGCACCGCCCTGGTCATAGGCCCCGCTGCGGATGCCGGCGCATTGGGCACATACGGTGCGGACCGGGTCTTGCAGGTGGCGGCCGGCGAACTGGCCAGCTTCGACGGTCGGACCTATGCGGCGATCATCGCCCAGTTCGCGCAAACGGAAAAAGCGGCAGTGGTGGTCCTTTCCCACACCGCCATAGGAAAATGCCTGGCCGGTCGCTTGTCGATCCGCCTCCGGGCTGGTCTCGTCAGCGGCGCCAAATCCGTTCCGGCCGCGGAGAACGGCCAATGGCTGGTGTCGAAGGGCGTTTTTTCCGGAAAGGCGATCGCAACCTTGTCCGTTCCGACCCGTACCATGGTCGTTTCCGTCGCGGGAAACGAGGTGAAGCCGGAAGTGGTCGGACAACCTGTTTCGGTGCAGACTGTTGAGCCGGAATATCCCGCACCCCAGATCAGGGTCCTGGAAACGAAACGGCTGGATGGCATCGTGCCCCTGCCGGAAGCGGAGATCGTGGTTTCAGCAGGCCGAGGAATGAAAGGCCCCGAAAACTGGGGTATCATCGAGGATCTCGCGGCTGCTTTCGGTGCAACGACCGCCTGTTCCCGTCCGGTAGCGGATGCGGACTGGAGACCGCACCACGAGCATGTCGGCCAGACAGGCGTGGCGATCCGTCCCAATCTGTACGTGGCGGTCGGTATTTCCGGTGCCATCCAACACCTGGCAGGAGTCAATCAGTCCAAAACCATCGTTGTCATCAATAAAGATCCCGAGGCCCCTTTCTTCAAGGCGGCGGATTACGGTGTCGTAGGTGACCTGTTCGATGTGGTTCCGCAATTGACGGAGGCAGTTAGGAAGGCTAAGTCGGAGTGAAAGGGCGGTCTAGATGTGCCATTAAGATGGTCTGCCAGTCCAGTCATTTGGTCGTGGACGTGTGTTGATGTTTCGGATTCGCTACTCTTTGAGGCCTTGGGGCATTATCTGCCGTCCTGGAAGGTTCTTCTCTTTGTCTTTTGCCGCCGGTTCTTCTACCTGTCCGTCACTGTCCTTACATCCGACATCCTTGTCAGCATGAACAGCATTACCAGGGACACCATTCGGTTTGAGCCCTGTCCGCCTTGCTTTCTGGCATGGGTAGTGACGGGCGCCTGCAAGATGATTTCGTGAATCAAGAAGGAGCCATTCCAATTGGAAGGATCGTCTGTTTGTCAGCCTGAAATCAATTTGGTTCCATTTCCATTCCTTCCGCAGGCTGGTGAGGATCACCACGGCGGTCGCGGTAACCTGCAATGCCCGCGGGGTGTTGGGAACGTAGGCGCGGGACGGAGGTGGGGAAAAAAAGTCGCCCCTTCTCCGACACATGAGAAGGGGCGGTGTGTTTCATAGGATTATAACCTTGTCGTGCCGTAGGTGTCTATTGCTTGATTAAAGCCAAAATTGTTGCCAAATTTCATCGATCAAGAATAAGGCAGACCGGATTCACTCCGGGTCATTCGTTTTTGTCGAATCAGGTCTGGCGCTATTGTGTTTCAACAAGCCTGTCAGCGGCTTATAGTTGATGATAAAGACATGGTCAACCGGACTACGCTATTTATGCCTCAAATATATTTATAAATAATTTATATACGGTATTAAAATAATAAAAATAAATATATTTATTGGTTCGGCATGCCTGCCAATACCCGGAATCGGGTGACTGACCAAAAAACGGAACCGACCGCTGTCCGGCGGGGCATGACCGTACAAACAATTGCGCAAGACGGGGATGAACCCGGTTGCGCAACTGTGCACATCAAATGAAACACTTTAGATATTGGTCGGAGGTCATTCTTATTCGGACAGGTTCATGACCGCACGAGTTTGATGGTGCGTCTGACACCGGTGTCGGTGGTGAGGCTGCAGAGGTAAATCCCGGAATCCGGGAACACACTGCCTTCCAGTTCGATAGCGTGGAAACCGGCCGGTCGTGACAATCGGTAGCGGGCGATCTCCCGGCCGGAGATATCGGTGATGGTCAGTTCAAGCTGGCTGTCCGTAGGGAGGAACAACTCCAACGAGGACCGGGTGGCGAACGGGTTGGGGACACATTGCAGGCGGGTATTCAGCGGATCCGTTGCGTCGGCACTTTCCCAAGCCAGTCGGACGGGGACTGCTTTCCCGTCCGGGCGGTATGCTTCGCAACGGACGTAGCGGTCCGACAGGGAGAGATGGTCCAGGACGGCACCCTCCGAACGGGCTCGGAACGACAGTCTGAACAGGGGTTCACCGACTGTTGGTGCCAGACGGTCCCGATGCCAGCTAAGGAGGATGGCACCTTCCGAGACATAGCGGAGACCGACATGTTGCGCATCCGCGAGGGCGGGTACCACATCCTCGAAGCTCAGGTGTCGGGGGTCAAACCGGAGGGTAAGTTGGAATGCTTCGATGTCGGTATCGGAGGTGCCGAAGGACACCGTGAAAACATCCCCGGCGGACAGGATTTCGTCCGTAGCCTGCAACACCCAAGGATGAAGCTGGTGGCGTGATTCAACCGCATCGTCGAGAAGGCTGGCGGAATTGTTCACATCACCGACCTTGATGGCCACGAAATCCGCATCCGGCAGGTTTCCGGGCAGGTCATTGACGTTGATCACTTCTGGGAAGGCGTACATCCAGGGGTTTGTCGGGTCGGGGAAGACATAATCCTTGGCGACGAAGCGCCAGGAGGTATTGTTCGGGAAGGATTCGTTGATATGCAGGATTAGTTTCCTGATTTCCACCATATCGAGGGTAGTGACGGATCCCGAGTTGTTGGCATCGGCCGCAATCAGTTTGTAAGGGGAGTCCAGGGGGGCGATGTTGAGGATATGCCGGCCGATTAGGACCAGGTCGTAGGTTGTCACGCCCTGCAGCGGGTCCTCGTCATCGGAAGGCGTGATGGTCAGGTCCGAGCCCAGCGGCAGGTACGGGAAGGCGAACATCCCGTCGACTGCGCTCAGGGTGGTGGCGCTGAGTTGGCCACTGAGTTGGACGGTGGCATCTGAGGCCGGTGTGTCATCTTCCTGTTTGAGTGACCCTCCGACGAAAGCAACCAGCGGGTCATCCGGGCATTGGTCCATGGAAGCCTGTACGAACAGGGTCGACAGGCAGCTTGCCTGGATCCCTTCCGCATTGGTTACCCAGAGGGCCTGGTTTAACACGCCGAGGTCGGCGCAATCGAAGGTCAGTACGGTGACCGTGGAATCCGGCAGAAAGGACAGCGTGACGCCGCCGGAACAGTTGTCCGTACTGCCATTGTCGAGACTGTCGACTGAAAGGTTTGCGGCAGGGGGGAATCCTGGGCCGCCGAAGTCCATTTCCAGGTAGAAGGTATCGCGGCAGGCGGCAATGGGTGCTTGGCAATTGATTACGACGACGGAGGTGGCACAGGTAGTCGAATGACCGCAAAGGTCATCGATGGTGTAGGTGACGGCGTAGGAGCCGGGCGCCACACTTGTAAAGGGGCCGAAGCCGGTGCCGAGCTCACCGACGGCGCTGGTGTCTACCCATGCGTCGCATTCGGAGAAAGCGGGCATCTGGAGCGAAATGTCGGCGGTACAGCTGATCGGGTCGATACAGAAGGTATCCGGGGCACAGCCGGTAAAGACCGGGGGTATGGTATCGTAGACATAGATGGTTTGCACATGCTGGATGTAACCATCCCACGGGTTGTGGTCTGGATCGGTATCCGGTCCGATGACCTGAGAGGCGACGGAGAATCCTGGGGTGTCCAGCGGGGAGACGCGCCAGCTGTCACGGTAAGTGAGCGAATCGCAATCTCCGTCCTGGTCGAAGTCGCAATCCAGTCCAGGAAAAGCCAGTTGGAAGTCTCGCTCCGATGATTCCACCACTTCCTGGTCGACGAGGTTGCCGACCACGCACCAGTTGATGGCGGTCCAGGTACGTTCGATTTTGTAGCAGGGTCCTGATGGGTCCACCATTTGGAACAGTTGGTCTTGGAAGCTGAAAGCGATATGTTCACTGAGTGCGTCGAACGTATCGTCGGGGCCGAGTTCGGGCAAAGCGGTTCCGCAACTGATGGTGGTATCAGCCGGAAAGGTGACGCCCCAGTCGGACAGGTGTTCGACGATGATTTGCTGAGTGCAAGGCGAGGAGAGCAATCCGGCGGCATCGACGGCCCGCCAGGTCCTGGTCAGGGTGCCGCTCCAGCATGCCGTATCGAGATTGGCGTTGAAGGTCGGGACTTCGGAGAATCCGCAGTTGTCCTGAAAGCTGGGCATTCCGAAGAAGGAGTTCAGAAAGTTGTTCTGAGCGGCGGGATCGCCTTGGAGAACATCCAGGGAATCCGCCAGCTGCGACAGGTAGAAGTCGCTGGAGACGGTAACGGTGGCGGGGCAGCCGCTGAGTTGGGGTGCGACCTGGTCATGCACGGTGACATCCACGGTACAATCGTTGAACTGTCCATAGCAATCGAAGACCCGTAGGACCACCTGAACGGGGCCGTTTCCGCTGTCTTCGCAGCAGAAACGGACGGAGGGTCCGAACAGCGTGTCGTCATGGCCGTCGTTACAGGGGTCTGTGACTCGGCGTACTTCGAAGTGATGCACACAGCAGTTGTCCGTACTGCCGTCATCGAAGGTGAGGGCGAGCACTTCTGCGTTTCCGTTGGAGTTGAGGTTCACATCCGTCAGCTCGTCACATACGGGGGTCGGGCCGATGTCATCCACCACGGTGATGGTGACGGGCAGCGTGCTGCTGTTGCCACAGGCATCGGTGACAATGTAGGAGATGACATGGTTGCCGACCGGCAGGCCGGGTGCGGGGATGAAGCCGCCGTCGGCACCGTTGCCACCGTTGGCATAGACGGCTTGGCCAAGCGGGGTCAGGATTAGGATGGTGACGGCATGGCAATCATCCGACACCGTTGGCGGCGGAAGGAAGCCTTGGGAGCGGCAGGGTTGGGTGGCGGTCGCAGGGGAAGTGGTGCCGACACTGAAACCCGGGAGCGTGATGACAGGTGGGGTATTGTCGACGATCTGGATGACCTGGACGTTGTCTTCCCCGCCGGTGCCGACGGTCACGAAATTACCGTTGCACCAGTCCAGTACGGTCCAGGTACGGATGATCTGGAATGTGTTTCCGCAGGCGGTGATGACTTCGTCGTTTGAAAAGACATTGTAATTGCAGGGTCCTGCTCCGGCGATGTTGACGATTCCGGAGCCGGTGGCGGCGAGGACGGAAGCAGGGAGGGAGGGGAGGACATCAATGGCGGGGGTTGCGGGTTGGCTGTCGGTGATGAGCCCGGACAGCGGCGTAGCGTTGGTTATGGCGGGGTGACTGTTGAATTGGGAACACGTCCAGTTGATGTCATCCGGAAAATCGATGGACGGACGTGTGAGATGGAGGTCTTGGACACAGAGGTCTGAGAGGTTGCCGGAGGCATCTTCCGCCACATAGGTTCTGCGGATGACGAACAGGCCGTCGTCGCAGATATTGTTGTCAAGAATGACGGAGGACACCAGCCCCAGGGAGGGTTGTGCATCACAATTATCGGACACGGTAGGGGGAGGGACGTCATCCGGATCTTGGTTGCAAAGGACGGTGAGAGGGGAGGCACAATCGATGGCGGGTTTGAGTTTGTCTTCCAGCAGGATATTACCCCAGCAGAAGTTGTTTTGGATTATTTCCCCGACTTTGACCTCCAGGGTTTGGTCGATATAGCTGCCGCTAACTTCGTAGACCGAAGGGGTGGACGGGTCGAGGTCGGGAACCAGGTCGCCTGCCAGGGTTGTCACCATGAGGACGCGATAGTATCCACCCAGCGGAAGCAGGTTGTCGCCGGTACAGATGGCAAATTCTCCGTCCAGGATCATTTCGGGTGCGATGGCGGCGATGCAATCCTGATTGAAGGAGACTTGTACGAGGTTGTTGCAGGCCAGACCGCCGGAGACGAGATTCCAGCAGTTGGTCAGCGGGGTAGGGTCGTCACCGGAGCCTGTATTCCCCGGCCAATTGCTGTTGTTTCCAATGGGGGAGAAGCCGGCGTCCGTCAGGTCGGACACCGGGAGGAAACCGCCCATGCCGTCGGGTGCTTCCGCCAGCACGGTTGCCTGCAGTTGGGGAAGGATGGGGGCGCCGGCGGCCTGGGGATTGACCTCGGCGCGGTAACGCAGGACCATGGTTTCGCCAGGCAACAACATGCCGCCGCCTGCGAGCATGTCGCCGGAACCGTTGTAGGCGGGGTTGGTAGAGGGGGTGAGGGTGGCGGTGGTGGATTGGCCGTGGGTTCCGTTCGCGATGAATTGCGGCAAGTCGTTGATGTTGACAAAGGTGCTACCCAAAAGCGAGGGACTGGCAAGGGGTTGAATGATTTGGAAGTTTGTGAGCGTGTCCCCCCCGGTATTCCGGATGACGATTTCGCAAATGATGTTGAAATGCCCGGGGATACCGGAATTGGCTGGCGCCACACCGGCGATATGCTGGGCGGCACCGATACCCGGCATGACATTGCCGGACTGGCTGTAAGTCTGGGACTTGGGGGTGTCCGAATCAAGGGGCTTCCATCCGCCGAGGGGCAGCAGCAGCATCAACATGACCGTCAGGTTGGAAAAGCGGAATGCCGGATATAGACCCAAAAGTAATTTCGCTCTCATTAGCTGGAATGTGTAGGTTAACAAAAGTGGCAGGCCCAGCCGGGGGATGTGGTCCCGGTGAGCGTAATCGGATTCCAGGTGTGTGCTTATCTTTCGGTTGGGCCCGCCGATCGGTGGGATGGAAGTTCGGCGGTGCCGCGCCGGGCGATTCATATTATCTACACTGCTAATATGATGCCAATTTTACATATGATCACCTCCGAAGGGAAGCGAACAACGCAAAAAAAACCACGGAGTTTTACGGGAGCTCCTTCGCATGGCAGGAAAGGTAAGGTGTGCCGGGCGGTCCGCGGGGAACAACGCCAAAAGGCCGAAGGCAGGATGCCTTTTCGGCGGGGGCGGTTCGGTTGCGGTCATGCATGCGAATGCCCCTTTCCGGGTATTCCGGGAAGGGGCATTCGGCAGGCGGATATGGTGGGGTTGTGCGACGGACTACTGTTCGGCGTCCTTTTTCTTGGCCTGGATTTCCATGATTTGGTTCATGACCTCCGCAAGCTGTTCCGCACCGATGCGTTTGCTCAGGATGGTCTTATCATGGTCCAGGATATAAATCTGGGGAGTGGAGCGGATATCGTACACACTTTTGTAACGGCTGCGATGGTAGGGGTCCACGGTGTTGAAAAAAACATCCATGCCTTTTTCCTCGATGGTGGTCCAGCAGGAATCAACTTCCTTGGAGGAAAGGTTGCCATCGTTGTCACGTGTCATGAGTTTGGTACAGATGGAAAACACGCTGACCCCTTTTTCCTTGAAGTCTTTGGCAAACTGAATCATGTCGGGCATGGATTTCTTACAGTGTCCGCAATCCGGATCCCAGAAGAACAGCACGGTATAAGGGGAATCGAAGCCATGCAGGTTGATGGGTTGTCCGTCCCGGGTTTGCATCTCAATATCCGGTGCTTTTTTTCCGATGAGCAGGGGAGCGAGTTTTTCGGCGTTTTCAATGATTTTTTTGAGGGATTCCTCATCGGTCCAGGGAGCCATTCCTTTGGCGTAGTATTGTTGGCCGATATGAACGTACACGGCATCCATGCCCACGTAATTGGATTTGGCGTAAAAGTTAAGGAAATGGATGAGATAGAACTTGAACGTCTCTTCTGCGGGTTTGGTCAGCGCCAGGACACGGTCTATGGCAACAGCGATGGAATCCGGATGTTGGACCGTCATTTTGTTGACATAGTGGTCGATTTTTTGGAAGAGGAAGGGCGTCCGGAGCATACGGGGGTCACCGGGCGGCAGGTTGTCGAACCAGTGTTCACGGATCCAGCGGAAGGACTGCATGTCTTTTGCAGCCTTGTCGAGGCCTTCGAAGGTTGGGACGTTATCAAGGGGGCGGTTGGCACGGATGACGGCGGCGGTAAGGGTCGAGGGGTTGTTGCGGATGACGTCGGCCTGGTAGGCGGAGACTTCCTCGTCCACCGCCGCCAGTTTTTCCTGGAGCCGTTTTGATTTGGGGGAGTCCTCCTCTGCGGTTTCCAGTTCCTTGTTGAGGTTTTCGACATCGCGGCGTTTCCCGTCCAGGAAGCGAAGGTAATCGAAGAAAAGCTGGTTGTCACCGTTGTCCTTGACCTTCATGTTACGGGTGGCGTCCTCGATCGGCAGGGCCGTCTCGAGAGAGATCCATTGGTTGTTCTCATCGAGGAGAACCTGGATGAATTGGTTGTCCGGAGGCAGGATGACAAGATAGATCCCGGGCGGGAGCGGTTCGTCCCCTTCGAAGTAAGCCCAGCCGTCCGGTTCGACGAAGGCGGTGTCCCGGATATATTGCTTGTCGCCGTAGTAATATCCGAGGAAAAGTTGTTTTTCCTGGAATCCCTCGATATTTACCTTCACCTGATATCCTTTTTGTTGGGCAAAGGCTGGCAAGACGGACAAGGCCAACAGGCAGGGCAGAAGTAGCAATCGCATGGTGTGACGAGTTTGGTTGAATGGTATTTCACAAGGGGGTGGCGGGGAAATCCACAATACTAAAACAACGCACCGCTCCGCCGGTTGAGTCGGGGCGGCGGAGATTTTCGGGGCCGCCACAGGCGAACGGACGGAATGCAGTGGCCTGGTACAGTATCCGGTGGTAGCGTCCGACCGGTATCGTCGGAAGCCTGGCTGTTCACATGGTATTGGCGGAGCGGAAAATCCGATTGGTATTGATACCGTTCCAGATGCTGCCGTTCTTGGTGGAGAACCAGATGAAGAGCGGTTTGCCGACGATATGGTCTTGTGGAACAAATCCCCACACGCGACTGTCCTCGGAATTATGGCGATTGTCCCCCATCATCCAATAGTAGTCCATTTCGAACGTGTAATCGGTGGCGGGTTGCCCGTTGATGAGGAAGGTGTCGCCGTCCTGTGCCAAGGTATTGCCTTCATATACCGTTATGATCCGTCGGTATAGCGCGATGGTATGCGGTTCGAGGCGTACCGAGCTGCCTTTGGCGGGCAGGAAGACCGGGCCGAAGTTGTCGACCGTCCAATCCGGGAAATTTTCGCTGTCGTGTGGAAACAGGTAATTGCGACCCGGCGGCGGTTGGTCCAGCAGGGAGACGGCGATGGTCGGATCCATTTCCCGGATTTGCTCCACCTGCAGGGAATCCAGGAAGAACAGGCCCAGCTGAGGGTTGCTTTCTGCCACATTGACACCGAAAGCACTCAACTGGCCGAGATTGATACCTGCGCCGGAAGTCTGTTTCAACATATACAGGAACTGCATATGGGTGGGATTTTGGGCACGTTGCCCATTGATATATACTTGTCGGTCCCGTACTTCGAGGGTGTCACCCGGCAGGCCTACACAGCGTTTGATATAATGGTCCTTCTTATCTGTGGGCCTCACGGCGAGGTCCGCCTTTCCTGACCGGATATCCATCAAGCGATTGGGGGATACCGCTCCGCGGCGGAAGTCGTGGATGCTCCAGGTTCGTTCGGGGAAGACGTAGACACTGTCCCCTTCCGGGTAGTTGAAGACCACCGGATCATTTCGTTTGACCTTGGTCAGGGCCGGTAGCCGGAAGAAGGGCAGATTGGGTTCTGACAGGTAGCTCTCCCCGCCGATGATGGGGATTTGGTTGTGGAGCAAGGGGAGCATCAGCACGGTTTTGGGTGTGCGGATACCGTAGTGGGCTTTGCTGACGAACAGGAAATCGCCCACCTTGAGGGAACCCTCCATGGAGGAGGTGGGGATGGTGTAGGCTTCGATGAGGAACATCCGGATGAAAGCGGCGGCAAAAATGGCGAATACCACGGCTTCCACCCATTCGCGAACCGGGCCCTTTGCGAAGGGATTCTGTCGGAGTAGCTTCCGAAGTTCTTTTTCCTGGCCCTTTTCGGAAGCCTCCCGGATCTGTTCCTTGTACGCTTTCTCCGCGGTCAGCACGGGGCCTTTGTATTTGTCGTCCTTGTTTCTGCCGATCAGGAAAAAAGCAAGGGGTGCATAGATGACGGCGAGGGCGCTGTCCGGAAAACTGTATTTTCCGAAGGACCTGACCAAGTCCACGCACAGTCCGACATAGATGAAGATGTTGACGACGGGGAATAGCATCCAGGCCGCATGCCAGGGGCGTTGCCCGACCAACCGGTTCATCACAACGAAATTGTAACCGGGTACCAGCGCGGCCCATCCGTTCTCGCCGGCTTTTTCGAAGAGTGGCTTCAGGGAGATACTGAAGAGCAGGTAACTGACAACCAGAAAAATAAGGATTTCCATGGTGGGAAATTACAAGGTAGTTAGGTGAATGGTGGTGAAGGGCCGGCCTGACAGGCCGCGATTTGTTCGGGAGCAGTGCCGGACCGGACAATTTCCATTTCCCGGGATTCCGCAACAGCGGCCGTTGTCGCGCTGCGGATACTGGGGAGACCGTTCGACACCACTTCGAGCTACACGAACGGGACAAATATACTGCAATTCCGGAAAGACCATTATGCTGGTGCATACCAAATTGTCGACAGCGCTGCTAAGGCGAGCCCATTTGGGGTATCGGATCGGCAATATGGTCGGGGGCTCAGGTCCGGGCCACCGCTGCTGGCGTTGGTCCGGAGAAGGAGGCTTAGGCCAAGGAGCGGAAGTGGTCAGGGCGGTCCGACTTCCCCGGCGATGGTGAGTTTGTACGGACGGGGCATGCCAAGGAAGAAGATCCGGAGGTGTTTTTCAAAGCGGCCGCGGCCGGATGCATCGAATGCCACCTGGATGGAATCGGTGCCACCCGGCGGCAGGGGCTTTAGTGGCCAGGCGGGCACGGTGCAACCGCAATCGGTACGGATGGTTTCGATCTGCAGGGGGGCGGTGCCGGTGTTCCGATAGGGAAAATGGATGGTGGCGGTGGTGTCCTGCGGCAACAGGCCGAAATCGTGGAAGGTGCCCCTTAGCCAGCCAAGGGCATCCGGCTTCCAATTGCCGGCCGCTCGGGGGGCATGGCAGGATGCGCCTGTGGTCAGCAGGAGGCTACAGGCGGCGAGAGCTGGCAGGATGCGCATGGATGGGAATGCTTGTTTGCAATGGTTCGGCGGCGGCTGTCAGGTCAACGCTGCGAGTCGGCCGAGGTGGTCAGGATTTCCCAGGTGTGGTCTGAGCACAACCTGACGGAGGCCTGAAAGGAGACCTGGGCTGAACGGCCCCATTCGGAGGGTGCGATCATCGAAAGGAATTCCGTACCGTCCGGGCGTTTGTACAGGTGGTAGTCATGGTGCATGACCGGTTGGAAGGGCAATTCCGCCAGGTAGATTCGTTCGGATACCTCCACCCGCCGACGGATGGCCTGGGCCTGTTCCGCCAGGAGGGAAACCTGGGCGCGTAATTGGTCCAGTTGTTTCTCCGTCTGGTCGTACATGGCCGCCATGGCCTGTCCCTTGACCCGGCCGCGGTCGATGGGTCTTATGACGGATCCACCGACAGTGTGGGCATAAGGGAGCAGGTGGGGTTGCTGCGCCACTTTGTCGGGGTCGATGCGAGGGAAGGATGTAGGGTCTTTTTCTTTCACTACGGATGAGGGTAAGATGAAAGATAGAACAGAAGCGACATCAAAAAGTTGCCGGTTTGCGGGGCATTGTCACTTGAGGGAAACGGTTCCCCGGCCGCAACGGTATCCTTTGTTATAGACCTCCACCTGGTAATCACCGCGGGAAAAGTTGCCGGTGCGGGGGAACCAGACGTGGCAGACCTCCTCGTCGGTGTTCCGGTAATCCATTTCCACGGTGAAGGTGTAGCGCATGTCCTCGTTGGTGTCACGGTTTAGGATGGTGCCGCCGACGGATTCGTCCGGGACCATTGTTTCGCCGACAGGGCTGATGATCCTGACATGGAAAATTTCCTGGCCGGCGGTGGTGACAGGATTTTCGCGGGCAGTGAAGCAGACCTTGAACTGGTCGATGTTTTTCGCGTAGCGTTTCTTGACGGCTTTGCCGTTGGATTTGTCCTTCAGCGGGGTGACGACGAGGTTTTCGGCCTGGATGACGGAAGCGAGGGTCACTTTTTCCTGCAGTTGGTTGTTTTGGGTGCTGAGTTGGTCCCGCAGGTCGGAGAGCGCTTGTTTCTCGCGTTCGAGGATGCGGGAGACGGAGCGGCTGCTGTCCAGGTCGGCGGTAAGGGATACGCTTTTGGAGGACAGGGCGTCGCGTTCGGTACGAAGGGCGTCGTTGGCGGCGTCCAGTTCCTGGATGCGGCTGACGTATTCGCGGATCTGGCTCCGCAGGTTGTTGATTTCCGTTCGGGCCTGTTCCAGGCTCCGGCCGTTTCGCAGCAAGCCGTCGATGCGGTCGCGTTGCTGGCGGAGTTCCTCTTTCTGACGGTCTATGATGACGTTGAGTTCGTTGTTCGAGCCTTTCATCTCCTCCAGATCCGATATGGCCCGGTGGTATTGTTTTTCGAGGTCAATCTTGAGGAGATTGGCTTCTGTCAGTTCAGTCTGTTGCTCCTGTATCCGTTTGCCTTGGTTGACCTTGTTATAGAGCAGGTAGGCGTTGACCGACAGGAGGAGGACGATGACGGTCAGTGCGGCGGGCAGCAATCTGTTGGAGGACGACCGGTTGTTCATGTTGATGTTTAGTTTTGGTCACAAGCAGTTCCGCCTGTAACGTGATACGGGCAGAAAGGTTGGCATTTTGTGCGAAGTAAAGGAATTTAAACACTATTTTTGAGTGGTTCGGCCGATTCCGTCGGAACACGCCCAGGCAAAGCCGGTCATGGTGGCCGACTGTTGAGGATTGGAGTCGGACTGATGGGAGGAAGCGAAATGGGCGTCCGTCGGGGCAACCCCACCGTTTTCTGCCGTCGCATGGCAGCAAAACCTACTAGCAATGGAAACGACGGATCTTGCCGACATCCTTTTTCTGGACATCGAGTGTGTCTCCGGACAGGCGGAGTTCGACGAGCTGGACGATGATTTCCAGGAGTTATGGCATCACAAATGCCGGAGTCTGCTGCGTCGGCCGGACGGTGCGGAACCTTCCGGCGAGGAGGTGGCGGAGCAATACCGGCTGCGGGCGGGTATCTACGCCGAATTCGGGCGGATCGTATGCATTTCCGTCGGATTGATCGTACGGGACGCGGAACAACAGCTCGGCATCCGTCTCAAGTCCTTCCAGCACCTGGACGAGCGGCAGCTGCTCCTGGATTTCTCCGCGCTGATTTCCAGGCACTACAACAATCCTGCCCGGCATCACTTCTGCGGGCATAACATAAAGGAGTTCGACATACCCTACATCTGCCGACGGATGGTGATTCACCAGCTGGAGCTGCCGGTTCCCTTCCGGCTGTACGGCAAGAAACCTTGGGAGACCCGGCATCTGTTGGATACCATGGAATTGTGGAAGTTCGGGGACGGCAAGCATTTCACTTCACTCAAGCTGTTGGCGGCCGTATTGGGATTTCCTTCGCCGAAGGACGACATCGACGGAAGTGAGGTGGGACGCGTCTTCTGGGAGGACCAGGACCTGGACCGAATCGCCTTATATTGTGAGAAGGATGTCCTCGCGACTGCACAATTGTACTTGCGCTTGAGGCGGCTGCCGCTGTTACCGCCGGAGCAGGTGGTTCACGTCGGTCGGTGAGCTGCCGTTCTTGTCCGGCGTTTCCAGGGCACAGACCAGGAAATAATCCGCTGCCGTCTCGAATGTCAGCCGGTATTCTTTTTTTGCGGACGGCGTACGGACCCATGCCTGGGCAAAGCCTTTTTCGGTGAACGGGAACGGTTCCACGAAGAGGTGCCGCCGAAAATCCACCTCGCGGGCGCCATATGCTTTGTACAGTGCTTCCTTGGCACACCAATAAAGATGGAGGTGTTCCAGCCTGGACGCATCCGTGAGGCTCTCCTCCTCCGCTTCGCCCACGAACTTATGGGATACCCGGATGATTTTCTCATTTTTGCGCTGCAGGTCAACCCCGACCGGTGTGGTGGACAGGGCGGCGGCGACCAGGGTTCCGGAATGTGACAGGGATATGTGCAGGGGGCTGTCAGCAAGGAAGGGTTTCCCCTGTGCATCCTTGACAACGGGAATACGGCCGGTATGGCCTGCCTCGCAAAGCATTTGGTGCAGCAGCCATCGGGCAGCGGTCCATTCCAGCCTGCGTCGCTTGCGCAGCGGGTGTAGTTCCGCCTGCTCGCGCGGGGTCAGAGACAATTCCGCCAGGTATTCCTCGAGGTCGCGTTCCTCCATCGGGTGGATGCCCAGCGACAGGGATTCACCGGTGTGTTGCTGCAGCCATTCGAACATGCGATGCTTTTGGCAAAGGTAATGCATTAATGGCGCATGTCAGCAAGGGAGCGTAGTGGGTAGCGGAGCCGGGCACCGCCGGCCGGTACCATGACAACAGACCAAGTGTATATTCATGCGATTCAGGACAAGGAGCCGGTTGACCGGGCACAAGGCTGCTATTTTCACCATGCTGACGGATGCGGACGACCGCCATGTCTGGACGGGAGGCGGGGACGGCTGGGTGGTGCGTTGGGACCTGGACGCTCCGGACCTGGGTCGTTTGGTGGCCGATGTCAAAGGCAGGGTGTTTTCCATGGCCATGGGTGTGGAGGATGGGTCTCTGCTGTTGGGAGATATGGATGGGGGTGTCCATTGGGTTTTTCCTTCGGAGACCGGGCGGAACCAGGACCTGTGGGGCCACCGGGGCAGCGTGTTCGCGGTGCTGCGGAGCGGGGAGCATGTGTTCACGGCCGGCGGGGATGGCAAGCTGACCCGTTGGCACGCCGAATCGTGCCGTGCGACGGAAAGCCTCACGCTGAGCCATCGTTCGCTTCGATGCCTGGCGGTCTCCCCAGAGCGGCGGGAGATGGCGGTCGGGGGAAGTGATGCATCGATTTACCTGCTGGACCTGGACACCCTTGCCTTGCGGCAGGTGATCCGGGATGCGCACATTCCCTCTGTTTTCTGTCTGGCCTACAGTCCGGGCGGAAACTGGCTGGTCAGCGGCGGCCGGGATGCGCATATCCGCATCTGGTCGCCGGACGGTTCCGGCGGTGCGGTACGGGATATTCCCGCGCATCTGTTCACGGTGAACAGTCTGTGTTTTCATCCGGTATGGCCGGTCTTTGCCAGCGGCAGTCGGGACAAGACCATTCGGATCTGGGATACGGACGGATTCCGATTGGTCAAGGTGTTGGAGGGGGTTCGGGACGGCGGGCATTTTCATTCCGTCAACACATTGGTCTGGGCACGGGGAGGGACCCGGTTGATATCGGGCAGTGACGACCGGACGGCAGTTGTCTGGGAAGTGTCGGGCTGAGTCGTCGGGGCGGGCGCGGAACTTATCGGCAGGCGCGGGTGTATGTGCACTGCGTGGCTTGCCCTGGCGCAGGAAAACAAGTCCATGGTGTGGCAAGCCGAAACGGCACAAGGAAAAAACGCATGGCGACACGAAGCGATCAGGAAAGATATGTGGAAGGAATCCGGTCGGGGGACCGGATGGTCCTTGGCAAGGTCATCACCCTGCTCGAGAGTCTTCGGCCAGACCGACGGGCATTGGGGCGTTCCGTGCTGGAGGCGTGCCTTCCGGCCACCGGTCAGGCGGTCAGGATTGGCATCACCGGCCCGCCAGGCGTCGGGAAGAGCACCTTCGTGGAGGCATACGGCAGCTGGTTGCTCGAACAGGGCATCCGGCGGCTCGCTGTGCTGGCCGTCGACCCGAGCAGTCAGCTGAGCGGCGGGAGCATCCTGGGTGACAAGACCCGTATGGCCGGACTGTCGGCAGATGACCGTGTCTTCATCCGACCCAGTCCGGCGGGATCTTCCCTGGGCGGGGTCTCCCATGCCACGCGGGAGGTCGCCCTGCTTTGTGAGGCGGCGGGATATGACAGGATATTGATAGAGACGGTCGGGGTGGGGCAGTCCGAAGTGTCGGTCCATTCCATGGTGGATTGTCTGTTGTTGCTGTTGTTGCCGGCGGGAGGGGACGAACTGCAGGGTATGAAGCGAGGAATAGTGGAGTTGGCCGACCTGATCGCCATCAACAAGGCGGATGGCCCCTTGCAAGCCATTGCCAGGCAGACTGCCCGGCAGTATGCCGGTGCGCTCCATCTGTTCCCGCCGAAAGCCGATGGTTGGTCACCGGTCGTCTCCACCTGTTCTGCACGGACCGGCGAAGGCATTGACGTCCTCGGTCGGCAGCTGGAGGATTGCCTGCGGCATGGTCGGGCCACAGGCTGGCTGCAACGGCGCCGGACGGCGCAAAACCGCTATTGGATGCGCCATTTGTTGGAAAAAGGCCTGCAGGAGCTGTTGCTTTCCGCCCCAGTCCTGGGGGCGCAGTTCCGGCAACTCGAACAGGATGTGTCGGAAGGGCGCATGACTCCCGCCGCCGCCGCAGCGGCACTGCTCGGGCAGCTTACCCTCCGGCCGTCCGACCCCGGCTGAAGTCCATCTTTCGCCTCCTGCCGATTTGTCACCTCCTCACCCGCACTTTCCTGCCAATTTTTTCAGAAAACAAGCCGAAAACGTACAAAAAGGCAGCCTTCCTGCCATGGCATGCAGATTGATGAGCCAATGTTGATCACCCTTTCTGAAATTTTTAAAATTCACGACATATGAGCAAAATAATCGGAATCGACTTGGGTACGACGAACTCTTGCGTAGCCGTTATGGAAGGAAACGAGCCGGTTGTGATTGCCAACGACGAGGGCCGTCGGACTACCCCCTCCATCGTGGCTTTCCTCGACAATGGCGAACGCAAGGTGGGAGACCCAGCCAAACGGCAGGCCATCACCAACCCTGCCAGGACCATCTCCTCCATCAAGCGCTTCATGGGGCAGCGTCATTCGGAAGTCAACAAGGAACTGGAACATACCACTTACAAAGTTGCGAAAGGTGACAACGACACGGTCCGGGTGGATATCGACGGCCGCCTGTACACGCCACAGGAAATATCCGCGATGGTGCTACAAAAAATGAAAAAGACAGCGGAGGATTTTCTCGGCCATGAGGTTTCCGAGGCGGTCATCACCGTTCCGGCCTACTTCAACGATTCCCAACGGCAAGCCACCAAGGAGGCCGGGGAAATCGCCGGTCTGAAAGTCCGCCGGATTATCAACGAACCCACTGCCGCCGCATTGTCCTACGGACTCGACAAGCGCCACAAGGACATGACCATCGCCGTGTACGACCTTGGCGGCGGGACTTTCGACATCTCCGTCCTGGAATTGGGTGACGGCGTTTTCGAGGTGAAATCCACCAACGGGGACACCCACCTTGGAGGAGACGATTTCGACCGGAAAATCATCAATTGGCTGGCCGACGAGTTCAAGTCGCAGGAAGGTATCGACCTGCGTAAGGACCCGATGGCCCTGCAGCGCCTGAAGGACGCCGCCGAGAAGGCCAAGATCGAACTGTCCTCCTCTTCCGAAACGGAAATCAACCTGCCTTACATCACGGCGGTGGACGGAGTCCCGAAACACCTGGTGGTCAAGCTGAGCCGTTCCCGCTTCGAACAGCTGACAGACGACCTGGTCCGCCGGACCATCGAACCTTGCCGTCTTGCGCTGCGCGACGCCGGCCTGTCAGCCAATGACATCGACGAGGTCATCCTCGTCGGCGGATCCACCCGCATCCCGCGCATCCAACAGGTGGTCGAGGAATTCTTCGGCAAGAAACCCAACAAAGGGGTCAACCCGGACGAAGTCGTGGCCGTCGGAGCCGCCATTCAGGGCGGGGTTCTGACCGGCGAGACCAAGGACGTCCTGCTGCTGGACGTGACCCCGCTATCTCTCGGGATAGAGACCATGGGTGGTGTGTTCGATGTGGTCATCGAGGCCAACACCACCATCCCTTCCAAGAAGTCAAAGGTCTATTCCACTGCCGCCGACAACCAGCCGAGCGTGGAGATACACATCCTCCAGGGAGAACGCCCCATGGCCAAGGACAACCGGACCGTCGGCCGCTTCATCCTGGACGGCATCCCACCCGCCCCGCGCGGCGTTCCGCAAATCGAAGTGGCCTTCGACATGGATGCCAACGGCATCCTGAATGTGTCCGCATCGGACAAAGGAACGGGTAAGAAGCAGAACATCCGTATCGAAGCCAGCACGGGCCTTAGCAAGGAGGAAATCGAGCGTATGAAGAACGAAGCCAAGGTCAATGCGGACAGCGACCGTGCCGAGCGCGAACGCATAGAGAAACTCAATGCCGCCGACTCCCTGATTTTCCAGACGGAAAAGCAACTCAAGGATTACGGTGACAAGATTCCCGCCGAGAAGCGCAATGCCATCGACGAAGCGTTGAACCGGCTACGGGATGCGCACAAATCCGCTGATGTCACCGCCATCGATGAGGCGACCAACCAACTCAACACCGCATGGCAGGCGGCCAGCCAGGAAATGTACCAGGCAACCCAGCAGGCCGGTGGCGCCGGGGCTGACGCCGGCTTCGCGGCGGAGGAGCCTGCACCGGACGGCAAGGGTGCCGAGGATGATGTGACGGATGTGGAGTTCGAGGAGGTGAAGGGCAAGTAAGCGCTCGCAGGCCAATCAGCTACAACCATGTCATCGGAAGCCATCCGGACAGACCCCCAGCGGTCTCCGGGTGGCTTCCTTGTTTGTGGTGCGGACGATTTGTGCCGCGCATCCTGCCATGCGCCTTCCGGGCGGCTTGCCTTTGAAAGCGGTATCCCTTGGTTTTTGTTGAAAAAAAACACATGTTTGGTTAATTTTACCGCGTCCGGTCGGTTTTTGTGGCTCTCCGGCCCCGTGGTTCCCACGCACAGCACCCCATCAATCCCATCCGCAACGGCGACAAGCAAAAGGTTTCCCGCAGATGGCAGCCACACGGAAGGAATGAGTGTCATTACCAACCAAGCATCTTTCAAAATCATTCGACACATGAAAAAGACTTTGCTGTTGTGGTCCTTGCTGGTTCCGTTGCTGGCGATCCTGCCCTCCGCTTGCAATCAGGACAATACGGACTGGCAGGGGAAAGCCGACCAGCCGGAGCATCTGCACCGATCGCTGCAACGGATTACGGATGTCATCGTGCACGACATCTTCTCGCCTCCGGTGGCCAGTCGAATCTATGCCTATTCCTCCATCGCTGCCTATGAGGCCATGGTTCCCGGAAACCCGGCCTATCAGTCCCTGCAGGGGCAACTCAACGGATTGGCGGGTGTGCCGCAGCCGGATGCCGGGAAGGATTACTGCTTTCCGCTGGCCGGTGCACAAGCCATGCTAAGCGTCGGCAAGGCATTGATATTTTCTGAGGAGAAAATCAGTGCTTTCGAAACGGAGCTGCTCGAGACCTTCCGTTCCCTGCGCATACCGGCCGCCGTCTTCGATCGCTCCGTCGCCCATGGGCAGGCGGTGGCGGCCCACATCCTCGCCTGGGCCGACAAGGACAACTACAAGCAGACCCGCACCTTTCCCAAGTACACGGTCGATGACAACCCGGCCCGCTGGAAGCCGACACCACCGGATTACATGGACGCCATCGAACCCCACTGGAACAAGATACGTCCCTTCGTGCTGGATTCCGCAGACCAGTTCATTCCCCCCCCGCCGACCGCCTTCGACATGACGGACAAGAACAGCCCTTTCTACCGGGAAGTCATGGAGGTGTACGGCATCATGCAAGTGGATTCGCAGGAATACAGTCGCAAGAAGGAGATCGCCGCCTTTTGGGATTGCAACCCCTATGTCTCCCATCACAAGGGACATGTTATGTTCGCCACCAAAAAAATCACCCCCGGCGGTCATTGGATGGGAATTGCGAAGATAGCCTGCGAGCAGGCCGGTGCCACGACCATGGCGGCGGCCGCCACCTATGCGCTGACAGCGGTGGCGCTTGCGGACGGCTTCATTTCCTGCTGGGATGAAAAATTCCGCAGCGAGCTGATCCGACCGGAAACGGTCATCAACACCTACATCGACCCGGAATGGCTACCCGTGCTGCAGACGCCGCCGTTCCCGGAATATACGAGCGGTCACAGTGTCATCTCGGCCAGTGCGGCCACGGCCCTGACGCACCTCTATGGCGAAGACTTTGCTTACACCGATTCCGTGGAGGTGAATTACGGACTGCCCGTGCGGCAATTCAGTTCCTTCCGGCAAGCATCGGAAGAAGCGGGTATCAGCCGGGTCTATGGCGGCATTCACTACCGTCCTGCCTGCGAGCGGGGATTGGAGCAGGGTAGGGCGGTCGGATCCTTCATCTTAGGGCGCATCACCTTACGCAAACCGGAGGAGGCCTTGGGTGGCGTGCAGTCGAACTGACAGCCTGAGGCGGACCGCCTCGCCCATCGGAGGGACTTTCCTGGAAGCGGTACCCACCAACCGGTGTCGTTTTCATTCCATGCGAACCTATGACTGGATTCAAGCAGGCCGGATTCATACTTTCCCCGCTGTTGGCGGTCGGAGTCTTGTGTCTGCCGGTATCCGACGGATTGAGTGGGGAGGCAATCCGGGTGTTGGCCATCGCCACCCTGATGATTGGCTGGTGGGTGTCCGAGGCGGTCCCCATCCCCGTGACGGCACTGCTACCGATGCTGTTGCTGCCTTTCCTGGGGGTCACGGAAATGAAGGCGGCGGCGGCGCCGTACGCCCATCCCATCGTTTACCTGTTTTTCGGCGGATTCATGTTGGCGCTGGCATTGGAGAAATGGAACCTTCACCGCCGGATCGCGCTGAACATCGTTCGTATGACGGGAACGCATGCTGACGGGATCATCCTGGGTTTCATGTTGTCATCCGCCTTCCTGAGCATGTGGATCAGCAACACCGCCACGACGCTCATGATGCTGCCTATTGCCTTGAGCGTCGTGGCTTTGTTGGTCGGGGGGCAGCAACAGGCATTGACTGCCGGGCAACGGGGCAATTTTTCCTTGTCCCTGATGCTGGGCATCGCCTATGCTTCCAGCATCGGTGGGTTGTCCACATTGATCGGCACCCCGCCGAATGTCATCTTCAAAGGTTTGCTGAAGCAGAACTTCGGTACAGAGGTCAGTTTCATGGACTGGATGCTGCTGGCGCTGCCGTTTTCCGTCCTGATGTTGGCGGCCACCTACCTGGTGTTGGTCCGCTGGTTGTTTCCCAACCGGCTGGGGGAGATAGCGGGCGCATCGGACATCATCCTTTCCGAGGTCCGTGGACTGGGCCGTATGGAGACCGGAGAGCGAAGGACGATGATTGTATTCCTGCTGACGGCGGGTCTTTGGGTGTTCGGTGGTGTATTGAACCAGCTGAACCCTTATTTTAAACTGTCGGACGAGATGGTGGCGATCCTGGCTGTGCTGTTGCTTTTCACAGTGCCGGTGGATTTCCGTTCGGGAATATTCATTTTGGAATGGAAGGACACGGAAAGGCTCCCCTGGGGGATCCTGTTGTTGTTCGGTGGCGGATTGAGTCTGGCGGAAGCACTGGCAAAGACTGGCGTGATACAATTGGTGGGGGACTTTTTCACCGACACGAGCGGTTCTTTCTGGACCATCGTCGGCTTGGCCATGGTGTCCATCTTATTGACGGAGATCATGTCGAACCTGGCCCTGGTGGCCATTTTCGTGCCGGTGGTGGGTGGAATCGGGATCTCGCTGGGGATTCCGGTCGTTCACCTGACGATTCCGGTGACGATGGCGGCCTCCTGTGCCTTCATGTTGCCCATGTCCACACCGCCGAATGCCATTGTCTTTGCCAGCGGCCACGTCAGCATCCGACAGATGGTACGGGCGGGGATTGTGCTGAACCTGGTGGCCGTCCTGCTGGTCGGTCTGCTGTCCAGGACCTTGTTGGTCTGGTTGTTCTGAACTCGACCGACGTGCTGAGATCCGTCAATACGCTGCTAAACATTCACCTGAACAATACGATTGCATGAAATTTTTCATT
>JBEAQU010000042.1:0-33332 GCA_041163745.1 Bacteroidota bacterium | reverse complement strand
GGCTGCGGGAGACCATCCTCCGGCAGGGTGGCGAGATTCATTTCGAGTCAAAGGTCACGGATTTCCTGATCCGGGGCAAACGGATGGAAGGGGTGGTGGTGAACGGCCGCCAGGAATTCCGAGCCAGGGCGGTCATCCTGGCCACTGGCCATTCCGCACGGGATATCTACCGGCTCCTGGCAGGTCGGGGAATCGGAATCGCAGCCAAGCCTTTTGCCCTTGGGGTCCGGATCGAGCATCCGCAAGGGTTGATCGACGGCATTCAATACGGACAACCCGAACGGGACCCGGCACTGCCCGCCTCCAGTTACCGACTGGCCTGCCAGTCCTCCGGGCGAGGCATCTTTTCCTTCTGCATGTGTCCGGGCGGGCTGGTCGTGCCGGCTGCCACGGCACCCGGGGAACTGGTTGTCAACGGGATGTCGATGTCTCGCCGGGACTCACCCTATGCCAATTCCGGAACGGTGGTACAGGTGGAGCTGGAAGACCTGCCGGCATACCGGTCGCACGGACCGTTTCAGGTGCTCACTTTCCAACAGGAAGTCGAACAGCGGATGTTCCAGGCCGGAGACGGCAGCCAGCGGGCACCCGCGCAACGGCTGACCGACTTTGTCAACCGGAAAGTTTCCAGGAGTCTGCCACCCAGCAGCTACATCCCGGGCCTATGGGCCGCCCCCCTGCATTCCCTGCTACCGGAATTTATATACACCCGGCTGCAACATGCGGTCAAGGTGTTCGGTAAACAAATGCGGGGCTATTTCACGGAGGAAGCCAACGTCATCGGAACGGAAAGCCGATCCAGCGCACCGGTTCGGATTCCCCGCGACAAGGACACCTGCATGCACGGCGATGCGGAGGGATTGTTCCCGGCCGGCGAAGGGGCGGGCTACGCGGGCGGCATCATATCCGCCGCCATGGACGGGCAGAACGTCGCGCGGGCAGTCGCCCGCTATCTGCAGGGCTGAAGAAGCTTACGGTCCCATCCGGCCGTGTTTCGCCGACTGAACAGACCTTCCCTGGAATCAATGCCCGCAAATAGAAAATCCCGAGCAATGAAACCACGCAAACCTTCATCTGCGCGTCCCCGCGGGCCAGTGCCTCGGCAATCCGATACGTCGGGGTCTTCCCCTACCCTGTCCGCGGCATGGTATCTTCCCCTCTTGCCGGCCCTGTTGGCTCTGGTGCTGTACACCCCTTCGATTTCCTATGATTTCGTATACGACGACGACGCCGTCATTCGGAACAACCGATTTGTTCGGGCGGGGTGGGACGGACTGGCGGACATCTGGACCACCAGCTACTTCGAGGGATACGATGCAGGAATGAAGGCGAGGGCTTATCGGCCGTTCCCCTTGACGACCTTGGCCATCTCCCATTCCCTGGTCGGTTTGGACCCCCGCTTCCATCATTTGGTCAACATCCTGCTATATGGACTCACAGCCTTGTTGCTTTACCGTTTGTTGGAAGCGCTCCTGGGCAAAACCCGGCCCTGGGCACCCATGATCACCTGTCTGTTGTTCGTCGCGCATCCCATCCATACCGAAGTGGTGGCCAATATCAAAAGCAGGGACACGCTGCTGGGTTTCCTTGGATTCGTCGGAGCCGCGCTGTTCCTGCTTCGTGCATACGACCGGGAACGGACTGCTTGGTACGGGGCGGCGGCAGCGGCCTTGTTCATCGGATTGACCTCCAAGGAGGAAGTCATCACTGCGGCGGTGTTGCTTCCGCTGTTGCTGTACACATTCCGGAACTGCGGAAAGGGCGAGGCCATTCGGCGCAGTGCTCCGTTGCTGCTGACCGTGCTGGCATACCTGGGCATCCGGAGCCTGGTGTTGGGGGGACTGAACGAGGGTGTCACGCTGACCTATCTGGACAATTCCCTGTTGGCCGCCGTCAACCTGTCCGAGCGGACGGCATCCACCATCTACGTGCTGGGGTATTACCTGTGGAAAACGGTCGTACCCTATCCGCTCCTCAGCGACTACAGCTGGCAGACCCTGCCCCTGCTCGGCTGGGGGGACCTGCGGGTATACGCCGCCTTGGCTGCGAATCTCTTTCTGTTGGGCATCGGGGTACGCGGACTGTTTCGGCGCAAGGCATATGGCTATGCCATCCTGCACTACTTTGTCTCCCTCACCATCTTCAGCAATATTTTCATCACCAATGTATCGGTGTACAACGACCGGTTTCTGTACACGCCGGTGCTCGGAATCTGCCTCCTACTGGCGCTGTGGCTGGGCCGGCTGGTACGAACCGACACCGGAATCGGTTCCTGGTGGGCTCGAAATTTCCTGTTTGTCGCCGCAACGGCCTTGCTGACGGTATCCGGGGTGGCCCTGACTTCGGTTCACCTACCGGTATGGCGGAACGGCACCACCTTGTTCGGTCATGACGTGAAGCTGGCGCCCGGGAACGCCCGGGTACGCAAGAACCTGGGCGGAGCCTTGGCGCAACAAGCCGTGGAATGGCAGACGTCCGATCCGCAGCAGGCCCGGCAATATGCCGCTGCGGCGGTCCGGCAGCTGGATACGGCCCTGCAGTTGTATCCGGGCATCCCGACCGGCTGGATCCACAAGGGCAACATGCACATCCTGCTGGAAGAATATGATGCGGCGGTCACCGCCCTGCAGCAGGCGTTGCGGGACGACCCCGACAACTATTTTGCGAAAGCGAGCCTGGGCAATGTCCAGTACCGGTTGGGCGCCTACGAGGCAGCCGCGGAAGTATTGGAAAGCATCCCTCCCGGCAGTCTCCGGGCAGCAGACCATCAGCTGCTCGGGCGCATCTACCAGCGGCTGGACCAGGCCGACAAAGCGGCCGTACATTGGCAACAGGCAGGATTCTGAACAGAACCGGTCCGGTCTTGTTGTAAGAAGGGTCAGCCGGCCCTCGAAATCGTCCTTTCATCCATCCGGAGCGAACCGAAGCCGACGGAACAACCCTACGCACATGAAGGAACGCATCAACATTTTCTGGTTTCGCCGCGACCTGCGGCTGGAAGACAACACCGGCTTTTACCACGCCTTGCGACAGGGTCTGCCCGTACTGCCCATCTTCATCTTCGACCGGAACATTCTGGACCGGCTGAACGACCCCACGGATGCGCGGGTGACCTTCATCCACCGGGCCCTGCGGCAGATGAACACCGGTCTGGAGGCCGTTCGAAGCAGCCTGCGGGTATACTACGGAGACCCGGTCGACATCCTGGACCGGCTGGTCCGGCAGTATGAAGTCGATGCGGTCTATACCAACCGGGATTACGAGCCTTACGCCAGGGAGCGGGACGGCCGGGTGGAGCGGTTGCTGGCGGAGCGGGGCATCGCCTTCCGGAGCTACAAGGACCATGTCGTCTTCGAGCGGTTGGAAGTGGCGAAGGATGACGGGACGCCCTACACCGTATTCACGCCATACAGCCGTAAGTGGATGGCCCGGCGGATGGCGGAGGCAGGTGCGCAGGCAGCAGGACAACCGGCGGGGGCCTTCGCCCGGTATCCGTCGGAAGAGCAGCTGGGCCGATGTCTGCCGGGGCAGCCGACAGAACCATGGCCTACCTTGGCAGACATGGGATTTTCAGAAGCGGCGCTGACCTTTCCGCCGGCGAGTGTCCCGTCGCAGTTGATTGCCGGCTATGCCGAGACCCGGGATTATCCGGCCTTGGCGGGGACATCCCGGCTGGGTGTTCATTTCCGATTCGGGACCATCAGCATCCGGGAGAAAGCCCGAAAGTCAGAGACATTGAGCAAGACCTTTCTGAACGAACTCATCTGGCGGGATTTCTATTCCATGATCCTGTGGAACTTCCCGCACGTGGCCACCGGTCCGTTCCGGGAAGCCTATGCGGCGGTGGAATGGCGGGACGACCAAGCCTCCTTCGACCGATGGCGGGCGGGCGAAACGGGATACCCTTTGGTGGATGCGGGAATGCGGGAGTTGACGGCAACAGGTTATATGCACAACCGGGTACGCATGGTCGTAGCGAGTTTCCTATCGAAGCACCTGCTTTTACCCTGGCAGTGGGGGGAAGCCTGGTTTGCGGAGAAACTGCTGGATTTCGATTTGGCGAGCAACAACGGTGGGTGGCAATGGGCTGCAGGCTGCGGGACAGATGCGGCACCTTATTTCAGGATATTCAATCCGGCCGCCCAACTGCAAAAATTCGACCGATCGCTGGATTATGTCCGCCGATGGGTTCCGGAGTACGGCAGCAACCGGTATCCGAAGCCGATGGTCGAGCATGCGTATGCTCGCCAGCGATGTCTGGAGACCTACCGGGCGGCGCTGGGGGGGTGAGGGTAGGACGGATCATTCGTCCGGTGGTACATATCGGGCGATGATTTCTACCCGACGGTTTTTCCAATTCGGTTGTTCGTTGATGGATTCCCCTTTCCCTTCGATATACACCTTCTTGACGGACACTCCTTTGTCTTTCATATAGATGCCCACATTGCGGGCCCGTTTCTCCGAGAGCTTGAGATTGTAGGCATCGCGGCCGATCTGATCCGCATAGCCGATGATTTCCACATCCTCGACCAAACCGGCGTCGATTAGTTTCGCGAGGAAGGTATCCAGCTGAATGATGTCATCCGGGCGGAGGTCCGCGCCGTCGAAGTCGAAGAGAATGGCATGCCGCAGTTCCAGGATTTGTTCTTTATTGCCCCTGAGGCCGGGCTTCGGTTCTGCCTCCACCGGAAGTGGGTTCTGCCAATTGGTGAGTTTGAAGAGCGGATCCAACAGGATGTTCAGTTGAAAGTAGGAGCGGTTGTCCCACACCGGTACGGAGAATCCTTTGCGATAGGGATGATAATCCGGATGCCTTACCATCAGCGCCAGCGAATCAGGCGCGGACAGGCAGAGGAAGAAGGAACCGTCGGCATCCGTTTCCACCGGGGGACGGCCATCGAAATGAACGACGGTCCGGACAGGCAGTTGGGTGATGGAATCCATGACTTTGCCCGCCACATAGGTCATGTCATCCCCGCGCAGCGCTTCGGGCAGTTGGAACTGATAGATGTCCATGCCACCGAACCCATCGGTCCGGTTTGATGCGAAATAGCCGGTGCGGCCGTCTGCGGAGAGAAAGAAGCCCAGTTCCCGGAATGCGGAATTTACCGGAACACCGAGGTTGAGGGGCAGTCCCCAGCCACCGTCCGTTTTCATTCTGGACAGGAAGATATCCTGTTCCCCGAACCCGAGGTGACCCGTGGAGGAGAAAAAAAGGACTTTGCCGTCGTTGGAGATAAAAGGAGCCTCTTCGTCACCGGCCGAGTTGATGTGGGGGCCCAGGTTCTGGGGTCTACCCCAAAGGCCGTCCTCCCGCCGGTAGGAGACCCAGATATCCGCCCCGCCGAATCCGCCGATGCGATTGCTGGCGAAATACAGCGCGCTACCGTCGCAGCTGACGGATGCCTGGGATTCCCAGTTCATGGAGTTGGCATCTCCAGGGGCAGGGCGGGGATTCCGGAGCTGCCCGTTGGATAGGTCTGCTTCCCATATGTCACAAGGCCCGAGGGTTTCCGGGCGTTGGCAGGCCGTGAAGAAAAGCCGTCTGCCGTCCTTAACCAAGGTTGGCATGCCCTCGTTCTCTCCGGTATTGAAATCCTCGACAACCTGGCCGGTTCGCCAGCTGCCCTTGGAATTGGTGCTCCGATAAAGGTCCTCATCCGACTTGTCGTTTCTTCTGTAGGTGTAGTAGAGGGTCCTGCCGTCATTCGTCAGGCAGGGAAAATATTCATCGCCGGCGGAATTGATCGGGTCGCCCAGGTTGGTGACCGAGCCGATGCTCCGGAACTGCAGGGAATCCAACGCGACGGTACAGGCGAAGATACTTCCTTCCACGAGTCGGAAATACTTTTCTTCGACGGCCAATTCCTCCACCCCGTTGTAGGAGAAATACGAGGGTTCCAGGTCAAGCATGGATCGGTAGGTCTCGAAAAGCGAGCGGGCTTTGGCATATTCGCCGCACTGATAGAAAGTACGGGCCGCTTCGAAATACAACGCCCTGGAAAACCGGGGATTCTTTTCCAGGATCAGCAGGTATGCGTCGGCAGCTTTCCGGTGATCGCCGAGCATTTCATAACAGGCTCCGATTCCCCGCAGGGCGGGTATGAAATCGGGATAAGCGCCGGTCACCTTGCGGAAATGACCGAGCGCCTCCTTGTATTTTTCCTTCAGCAAGGCGATTTCCCCATTCTGGTGGATGGAGACATATTTTTCGTGCATGTCACTCGCAAGCCGCTCCGGCACCTGCGCAGGCAGGGTACAGATCATCAGAACACCGAAGCCGAGCAAGCATAATTTCCTCAAATCCATTCGCAACAGGCATTGAACGTGCAGCCAGCCGGAGCGGCGGGCGGCCTGTTCCAAAAATCCGGGTTCCGGCAACAGGCGCATACGAGTTTCGTATCTTTGCGTTTGCGGGGAGAAGCGGGTGCGCGAAGCCCGGCGGTCAGCGATGGCCGCGTGGCTGTCGGCGCCAAGTTCAAAGCTCTTGCAAATTTCATCAACCTGTAAACCCGCTGGTAGCAAAGATGGACAAAACCAAAAAATATTGCGTCACCTCCGCCCTGCCCTATGCGAACGGAGAGTTGCACCTCGGCCATTTGGCCGGCGCCTACCTGCCTGCAGACATATACGTCCGCTATCTCAGGGCCATCGGCTGTGATGTCCTGTACATCTGCGGTTCGGACGAACATGGTGCCGCAATCACAATCCGCGCCAAGAAAGAAGGAGCCAGTCCGCAGGACATCATCGACAAATATCATTCCCTGAACAAGGATACATTTGAAAAACTGGGTATCCGGTTCGATTATTACCATCGTACCAGCAGTGCGTTGCACCATGAGACCTCGCAGGCCTTCTTTCGCACCCTGTACGAAAAGGGCGGTGAGTTGGAGGAGCGTACGACGGAGCAATACTATGACGCCGCATACGGGCAGTTTCTGGCGGACCGCTACATCAGCGGGGAATGCCCGAGGTGCGGGTATGCGGAGGCATACGGGGACCAATGCGAGAAATGCGGTACTTCCCTGTCGCCGAGCGAGCTGATCCGGCCCGTTTCCCTGCTGAGCGGTGAGCAACCGGTGTTACGGCCCACGCGTCACTGGTATTTCCGATTGGACAGGCATGCGGAGTGGCTCCGGACCTGGATCCGGACGGGGTTATTGGACGGCCGGCAGCACCATGACCCGGCGGATTGGAAGAAGCACGTTATCGGGCAGTGTCTGAGCTGGCTGGACGACGGGGACGGTCTTCAGCCACGGGCGATCACGCGTGACCTGGACTGGGGCATTCCGGTGCCTTTGCCGGATGCCGAGGGCAAGGTGCTGTACGTGTGGTTTGACGCGCCCATCGGATATATCTCCGCGACCAAACAGTGGGCCATAGAGAACAACCGCAACTGGGAAGACTATTGGAAAGGGGACGATGTCCGGTTGATACATTTCATTGGCAAGGACAACATCGTTTTTCATTGCATTGTCTTTCCCGCCATGTTGAAGGCGCACGGTTCGTTCGCCCTGCCGGTGAACGTACCGGCCAACCAGTTCCTGAACTTCGAGGGCCGGAAGTTCTCCAAGAGCAAAGGATGGGGCATCGCACAGCATGAATATCTGGAGGCCTTCCGGGATTTCCCCAATAAGGAGGATGCACTTCGGTGGGTATTGACACGGATAATGCCGGAATCGAGGGACAGCGATTTCAGGTGGGACGAGTTCACGGACCACCACGACAAGGATCTGGCCGACAACCTGGGCAATTTCATCCATCGGGTGTTGGTACTGACCAACAGTTATTTCGACGGGGTGGTACCCGAGCCGGGCGACGGCTTCGACCTGTCGGTGGCCATGGTGCCGGTTCGGGAGCTGTCGGACCGTTGGCAGCAGGAATTGGAGCAATTCAATTTCCGGGCGGCGGCGTCCAGTCTGATGGACCTCTCCAGCTGGGGTAACCAATACCTGCAGGAGTCGGCTCCTTGGGTCTTGCGGAAATCCGCACCGGATGATCCGCGCATTGCGGAGAGTCTGTATGTAAGTCTGCAGTTGGTCGTCCTGCTGGGCAGTCTGAGCGAGCCGTTCATTCCGTTCACGGCGGAGCGTATCCGCAGCCTGCTTCGGCGGGAACCGGCGGGAGCCGGCGGGTTGGCGGATGACCTGGCTGCGGTGGCGGAAGGGCGTCCGCTCCTGCCGCCGGGGCACCAGGTCGGTTCGCCGGAAATATTGTTCGCCAAGATCAACGACCGCAAGGACGACCGACGTTCGAAGATCATCCTTGCACAAAAACAACAACTGCAACGAATCATGGAAGCGGAAAAAACGACGGAAACTGAGAAGACAAGTGTGCCCATCAAGCCGGAGGTCAGCTACGAGCAATTTGCCGCGATGGATATCCGAACCGCACGGATTGTGGCTGCGGAGAAAGTTCCCAAGGCGGACAAGCTGCTGCAGCTGACGGTGGACCTTGGCCAGGAGCAGCGGACGGTAGTGAGCGGCATAGCGGAACAATTCGACCCTGCCGACCTGGTCGGGAAGACGGTCCTGCTCCTGGCCAACCTGGCGCCCCGGAAGCTACGGGGCATCACTTCCCAAGGCATGATCCTTTTGGCGGAGGATGACCAGGGCAAGCTGGCCTTCGTCTCTCCGGGAGATCACTGGGAAGGGGGCTTTATCGTCAAATAAAGCCCGGGAGGGCCGTTCAACCACATGGGCACCAAGACACCTGCCAACCTGACCCAACGGATCCGGACGCCGCTGCTGGCGGTCGCGGTGATTTCCCTGGCCGTTAGCGGCGGTATCATGTACACCCGCTGGCAAGCCGACCAATTGTGGGGGCATCTCCCCCTGGTACTGTTCCTGGCGGCATGGGCCGGTCTGCTCGCGGCCAACTGGCGGCAGTATGGCCGACAAAGGCAAGGATATCGCTGGCTGGGCTTGTCGGTGTTGGGCGGCTGCCTGCTTGCCGCCGGATTTCCCCCCTCTCCACTGACGCCCCTCCTCTTCGTCGCCTGGCTGCCCTATCTGCAGCTTTTCCGGGAAATGCAGGCAGCCGGTATCCGCAGATGGCAGACCAGCCTACGGTTTTTGTATCCAGGCCTGGTGCTTTGGAACCTGCTGGTCACCTGGTGGGTCGGAAACACAGCCCTGGTCGCCGGCATGGTAGCGATCTGGCTGAACGCCTTCTTCATGTGCGTACCCTTGTTGCTGCATTGCCAGACCAGTCGGATCCTACCAAGGCTGACGGCCTTGTCCTTTGTGGTGTACTGGATGTCTTTCGAGTGGCTCCACCTCCATTGGGAAATATCATGGGCTTGGCTGAACCTGGGAAATGCCTTCGCCGCGCACCCGTCGTGGATACAATGGTACGAATACACCGGCACCTTCGGCGGCACCCTATGGATACTGACGGTCAACCTTGTGTTCTTCCGGGCCGTCCGGGCATGCACCCGAATCCGGACCATATGGCAGGAGCAAGCCAGGACCGTATCCGTCGGATTGGCGGTCATCCTGCTGCCCATCCTGTTTTCCATGTACCGCTATGCACACCATCAGGACCAGGGACGACCGGTCACCGTGGCGGTCATACAGCCGAACTACGAACCCCATTACCAGAAATTCCGGATTTCGGAGGAAACCCAACTCAGCACCATGCTGCGGCTGTCCGACCAAGTGGTCGGCCAGGGAACCGACTACCTGCTGTGGCCGGAAACCACCTTCAGCGCAGGCAACCTGCCGCAGTTGGCACAACACCCGCTCATCCGACAGATTCGGCGTTACCTGGCCAATCATCCGGACATGACCCTGGTGACCGGCATCAGCGCCTATCGGATTTTCGACAAGACTGAAACGAGCGGTGCCAGCGCCCTGCGAACCACCATACAAGGCAGGGACACCTTGCATTGGGAGGCTTACAACGCCGCCATCGCCCTGCAGGACGGTATCGATTCCATTCCTGTGTATTTCAAATCGAAACTGGTACCCGGCCCGGAGATCCTTCCTTACCGCCGGTTCCTGTTCTTCCTTCAGCCCCTGGTCGATTACCTGGACGGAACCGTGGAGGGCCTTGGTACGCAGACCGATCGGGTTGTCTTTGCCGGCAAGCGCGGGAGCGTAGCCCCCGTCATCTGCTACGAGAGCATCTTTGGCGACTTTCACACCGGCTATATCCGTCGGGGAGGCGAGGCCACCTTCATCATGACCAACGACGGATGGTGGGACCAGACAGCCGGACACCGCCAACATCTGCACTACGCCAGCCTGCGGGCCATTGAGACACGGCGCAGCATCGCCCGATCCGCCAATACCGGCATATCCTGCTTCATCAACCAGCGCGGGGATATCCTCCAACCCACCCCGTACGGAGCACCCGCCGCCATACGGGACACCGTGCTGCTCAACGACGACATCACCTTTTATGCGAAATGGGGCGACCTGACCGCCAGACTGGCTCTTTTCACCACCCTTTTGCTTCTTGTGAACACCTTCGTGAAATACAGACAGGGAATCGACGGCGAACCAACGTCGACGCCCTGAAAACCGCAGACCATGCCACCCACCATCGACAAGGTTGACCTCCGGTTCCTGGTGCCTGAGGACTACGAAGCCATGAAGAACATCATGATCGAGGCTTATTCGGGTATGTCGGACATATTTTGGGAGCAGGAACACATCGCCAGGCTCATCGAACGCTTTCCGGAAGGACAGGTGGCAGTCGCCATCAACGACATGGTCGTCGGTTGCGCCCTGTCCATTGTGGTGAACTACGAAGAATACGGCGACAGCCATACCTACCATGAAATCTGTGGCAACTACAGTTTCGACACCCACGACCCGAAAGGGAATGTCCTCTACGGCATCGATGTATTCATCAAGCGCGAATTTCGCGGCCTGCGCCTGGGCAGGCGGCTTTACGACTACCGCAAGGAACTGTGCGAGCATCTCAACCTCAAAGCCATCGTCTTCGGCGGCCGGCTGCCCAACTACCACAAGTACGCCAAAGAGCTGACAACCAAAGAGTACATCCAAAAGGTCAAGGAGAAGGAGATATACGACCCCGTCCTCACCTTCCAGCTGTCGAACGATTTCCACGTCAAGAAGGTCATGCGGGGATACCTGCCCGGCGACAAGGCCAGCAAGGAATACGCCTGTCTGCTGCAGTGGGACAACATCTACTACACAGGACCCGCACAGAAGAAGCGCAAGCCCGGCATCGAGAAGGAGTACGTCCGTGTCGGCCTGATCCAATGGCAGATGCGGCCATACAAATCCCTGGACGACCTGGTCGAGCAAGCTGAATATTTCATCGATGCGGTGTCCGGCTACCGGTGCGACTTCGCGCTGTTTCCGGAGTTCTTCAACGCGCCGCTCATGGCGGCCTACAATCACCTGTCGGAACCGGAAGCCATCCGGGAGGTGGCCAAGTACACCGAACCCATCCGGGATAAATTCGTCAGCCTGGCGATTTCGTACAACATAAACGTCATCACCGGCAGCATGCCTTTTGTGGAGAACGAGAAACTGTACAATCTGGGATACCTATGCCAGCGGAACGGCACCTGGGACAGTTTCGTCAAGCTCCACCCCACCCCGGACGAAAAGAAGATATGGGGGATGACCGGCGGCCAGGAGCTGCGGATCTTCGATACCGACTGCGGGAAAATCGGCATCCTGATCTGCTATGACGTGGAATTTCCGGAATTGGGGCGCATCCTGGCAGAGCAAGGCATGAACATACTTTTCGTCCCCTTCCTGACGGATACCCAGAACGGCTACTCACGGGTTCGCAATTGTGCCCGGGCCCGGGCCATCGAGAACGAATGCTACGTCGCCTTGGCCGGCAGCGTGGGCAACCTGCCCAAAGTCCACAACATGGACATACAGTTTTCCCAATCAGCTGTCTTCACACCCTGTGATTTCGCATTCCCGACCGGTGGCATCCATTCCGAAGCAACCCCGAACACGGAGATGATCCTGATCGCCGACCTGGACCTGGAGCTTCTCAAGGAGCTTCACCTGCATGGCAGTGTGCAGAATCTGCGGGATCGGCGGAAAGACCTCTATGACGTCCGTTTCCGCCTGAAAAGACCGACCGCCTGAACCGCACGCTGCCAGGCCAGGAAATTTGCCATCGACCGTCCACCGCGTTCAGCGACCGCCTTTGTTCCCACAGGCGGTAGGCGCTTCCCGCCGAACGGCTGCCTTCATCCGCGTGCCGCCCGTTACGCCTCACTCCGCATACAAGCGCACCGGAAAACGAAGTGTCGGACCGACATCGGGCCGCACCACCAACCAGTACATTCCGGTTGGCAGGTCGGTGACGGACAGGGCATGACGACCAGCCCGCAGTTCGAAGGCCCGTTGTTCCCGACCCAAGACATCAAGGAGTCTGGCCGGCCATCCGGCGGCCGGCCATTCCCCATCCACCTGAATGAAGAGCTGCTGTCGGGCAGGATTCGGGAATACCCGGATATCCCGAAGACTCGATGTGGGTTGGGAACCGTTTGTTGTTTGGACGGACAGGTCCTGCGCAAGGGCATTGCCGCAGTATTCATTATAGGCGGCCAAGGTCACCGAGTAGGTACCAGGGGAGGCATAGGTATGAACAGGATTCACCGCGGTGGAGAAACCGCCGTCGCCAAAGTCCCAATACCAGGAGGTCCCGCCGACGGACAGATTCGAGAAAGTGACCGTCAGTCCGTCGGCTTGTGATTCGAAATCGGCCGAAGGAGGATCAGCAACGGTCA
Source organism: Bacteroidota bacterium (assembly GCA_041163745.1). Lineage (GTDB taxonomy): Bacteria > Bacteroidota > Bacteroidia > Chitinophagales > Saprospiraceae > UBA6168. Next base: position 20,599 of record JBEAQU010000042.1, on the reverse strand, counting down.
CGAACCCAGGCAGAAGCAAGGTGTCGGCACCACCGGGACCGCCGACGGCAAGTCCCACATCAAAGGTTCCGGATTGGAGGTAGGTCACGGTCACCTGTGCATCCGGGGAGCTGGCCGGTGTACCGCCCGGGAAAGACCAAAGACGTTGGGATACATTCCCGACGGAAGTATCCTGGAAGGTCAGTACCAGCGGTGCGCAACCGACTGGGCTGGCGTTCATGTCGAAACCGGCATCCGGTGTCGGAATCAGCTGAAGGATCGTATCAGCGAAGACGGTGTCGCAGGCAGACCAGGCGGCGAGGGATACCAGGAATACCCCTTGGTCGGCATAGGTATGCACCGGGTTCGTTTCACTGCTGGCGTTTCCGTCTCCGAAATCCCAGCTGAAGCCGGTGGCGCCGGAGGATGTGTTGGTGAACGAGACCGTGGCGTCATCGAGGAACAGGTCGAAGGAAGCGACCGGTTGCGGAAGGACCGTCAGCATGGCGGCGGGAGAGCGGAGGGTATCACCGCAGCTGTTCGAGACAAGGCAGCGGAAGAACGCCCCGTCCAGGGTTGACCCGGCGGAAAACAGCTGCAAGGTATCGGTCAGACTGCCTGCGAATTCGGGGCTGGACGGGTCGATATCCGCCCAGCCGCCGCCTACATCCATTTGCCACTGGTAAAACAGCGGATCGGAAGCGGCGGCTGCCACTGTGAAACTGGTTGCGGAAGCCGTGCAGACAGCGGTATCCTTCGGGGGGGTAACCAGGGTGGCGGAAAGGAAAGGCGTAGCGCTGCCGGGAACAAGTGGAGCGGAGGCGAGCAGGATTCCGTCCGTTCCGGGGCTGGCACCATTGGATGGACCCGCGCATTGGCCGGATGGCACGGTATTCACCCCGGCGGCACCACCGGTGACATGGACGGTGAGCAAGGATGCCAAATTTGTTGCCACCAGTCCGCCGGCCCCTCCCCCACCCGGTCCGAAACACCGGTTGGCACTGTTCGATGCGTTGCCGCCATGGCCACCGGCAGCATGCACAGCCAGATCACCGGACAAAACCTCGGCGGACAGCAGCACCATACCAGCCCCGCCGCCGCCGCCGGCACCGTCGCCGGGGGACAAAGAAGCGGACTGGCCGTCTGCGGAAATCGTCCGGGTGCCGTCCGGGACCAGGATGGTGTCCGCCAACAGGATGACGATACCGCCACCGTTGCCACCACTGCTGCCGGCACCGGTATCGTCCGAATGACCGGAACCCCCGCCGCCACCAAGAAAGAGGCGGTCGCCGAAACCCTGGAGCGCTCTTCCGCCGCGACCTGGAAAATCCCCTTGGCAGCCGAAAGGGGTATTGGAGGATTGCTCCCCGCCCTGACCGCCGGCAGTGAGGAGGCCCCCTCCGCCGCCACCGGTATTATGGTCATTACCTCCGCCGCCACCATTCGCCTGAGGACCCCGGCCGTTTTCCCGGCCAGGAATGAATTCAGCGATACCTTCCCCCTTTGCGGCACCGCGCCAGTTGCCTGTTTCATAGTAGTAACCCGAAATACCGACCAGGAAATTACAACCGGAATTGACCACGGAAACCTGTCCGCCACGAAATCCGGTGCCGCTGACATCCACGTCCGCCGCAAGCGACAAGGTGCCCTGTACCTGCAAAGCCAACACGCCGCCGGTCTGTCCGTCCCATGGAGCCGCCAACAAGGGGGCATCCACCATCGCTCCCTGAAAAATGGGGAACGTCACCAATTGGACCGCATGGTCTGCATCGTAGCCGAACAGACATTCGTACCGGAGGGTCAGGTTCGTACCGTTGACAGCCAATATCTCATTCCGTTCGAAACGTCCTGCACCGCCGACATCGGTGACCTGTCCGAAAGTGGCGGAGTTGGAGGCGTCGATGGTTGCTCCTTTCATCTGCATCAACAGCACCTGGTCTCCCGGTTCAAATCCCGTGGGGTCGTCCACCGTCATCTGAGCGGTGCAGGAATCGATGAACAGCACCTGGGCATAATGATTGATGACACCCGACAAGGGCGTCTGTGCTTCGGAATCCGAACAGGCAAGCAGAAAGGGAAAACAACCGACTATCCAGAACTTCATAGGGCGGAAGATTGACGGACATTGTATGAATACCCAAATATAACCAATTCCTGCCCGGCAAACGGCCACTCCGACCTGCCCGGCAGCAGAAAATGCCCAGCCGAATCAGCATGGAAAACCATATCCTACCGGACTTCCGCGCCAATCTGTCATTTTTAAAAGGATACATACAGCCAAAACGAAATAAAAGGACTATTTTTGCACCCGCTTAATCCTGCCGGCCGTTCCCGGCGTAGGTGGGGATGTAACAAACCAGGGTGTCGTCTTCGATCCGACCAGGCTCCGAGCCGGTATCCGCAACATTTAAAAAATGGCAGTCAAGATCAGACTTCAGCGCAAGGGCAAGAAGAAGCAGCCCTTCTACCACATCGTCATAGCAGACGCCCGTTCTCCCCGGGACGGCCGCTTCATCGAAAAAATCGGGACTTACAATCCCCTCACCTCCCCAGCCACCATTGACATCGACCGGGACAAAGCCTATGATTGGCTTTCAAAAGGTGCCCAACCGACGGAGACGGTACGGGCCATCCTACGTTTCAAAGGTGTGCTGTACCGTACGCATGTCATGCGGGGCGTAGCGAAAGGAGCTCATACGGAAGAGGCGGCTATGCAGAAATACCAGGATTACATCGCCGCCAAGGATGCCAAGACGGCCTCTCGGGCGGAAAAAACACGGCAGGAGAAGATAGCACGCCACGCCAAAATCGCCGGACTGGGCATCGAGCGGGCTGTGCCGGAAAAGGTCGTCCCGAAAGTGGAAGTACAGGAACCTGCGCCACCTCCGGTGGAGCCGACCGAGCCGACCGAGCCGATCGAGCCGACCGAGACGACCGAGCCGATCGAGACGACCGAGACGACCGATACGACCGAAACTGCGGCTGAATAAACCCTGTTGCCGTCGACGCACGGCGAAAAGCGTGGTGTCCTTTCACTGAGAGGGCCCACGCTTTTTTTTTGAGGCGGTACGGACATTGGGCACACATTACGGCAGCGGCTCCACTTTGGCCGCCCGCCGCGTACCCTCCTTCCGGCGCTGGTGACGACGAACGAACGGCAAGGCAAGGTGGTGCCGCCGCTGGAACGGGCGGCGTCAGCGGGCTCGACGGTGGAGCGTCAGGATACGTTCATTGCCTTCCGCGTTCATGAGGATGACCAATGTGTCCTGATGCAGGGAAAGAATGCGGACCGCCTTCTCCGTGGAGGCCTTGTTGATGGTATCCAGCGTGTAAAGTAATTCCCCTTCCACGGAGAAAGTGCCGGATTCACGGTAATTCAACGTGCTGTTGAACTCATAGAGACCATTCCTATCGAACCGGAAGGAAATCCCGGACGGATCCAGGGGTAATTCCAGCCCGTTTTCCTCCAACTTTGCACATTGCCAGTCACCAGCGAGGCTACCTGCTGCGTACCCGGTGCATCCTGCCAGCGCGACCCAGACGGCCAGCCATATTCCTGATCGGTTCATACGGATTGTCATTATATCATAGCAAGAAGAAAAAACGGTGTCGGCTGTACGGCGTACCGGGGCCTCGCTGGCATCAACCATTCCTATTCCGAAAGGAGGAAACCAGGAAAAGCGACCTACCGCTGGCATCCGTGTGTCAGGTGGCCGGGCGGAAAGAAGGGCGGCCGGGGCAGCCGCCATCAGCATACGGCAGATGCCACCTGCGTCGTTGCGGGTCAGTGCAACAATGGAAAAATGACCAGAAAGGCACCGGCACCGGCTACAAAGCCCAGGAAAGCCAGCCAGGAAATGGTTTTCATATACCAGATGAAATCTATGCGCTCCATACCCATGGCGGCGACACCGGCGGCGGAGCCGATGATCAGCATGCTTCCGCCGGTACCGGCCGTGTAGGCGATGAATTGCCAGAGTTTGTCATCGACCGGGTACAGGTCCATGGGGTACATACCCATCACAGCAGCAACCATGGGGACATTGTCAATGATAGCCGACAACACGCCGAGCAGCATGACGACGATATCCGTATTCGGTATGGCGGTCTGGAGTTTTTCGGCCAGCGACATCAACAGACCCACAGGATGTCCGTCGCTGTGGGAACCTGCGACGACCGACTCCAGGGCGGCGACGGAAGCCAGGATGCCGAGAAAGAACAAAATGCTGGACATTTCGATCCTGGTAAGGGCATGGCGGGCGGAATACAGATGTTTGCGTTCCTCATAGAATTGGTCTCCGGGATGAACATATTCGGAAACCAGCCAGACCACCCCCATGGATAGCATCATGCCCACATAGGGAGGCAGATGGGTCAATGATTTGAAGATAGGTACGAATACCAGCCCGCCTATTCCGACCAGCAGCATGGTTCGGCTGCTGAGGAGTTGCTGATTGTGTTCATCGGCCGCTTCATCGCCTTTGCCCACCATGGTCAGTTCACCACGGAATACCGGCATCAAGGAGACGATGACAAGGGGGACGACCATGCAGACGACGGAAGGCAGGAACAGGTCCGTGACCAATCCAGCGGTAGTGACTTTCTTGCCGATCCAGAGCATGGTGGTCGTGACATCCCCGATGGGGGACCAGGCGCCGCCGGCGTTAGCGGATATGACCACCATACTGACGAACCAGATTCTTTCCAATCGGTTGGGAACCAGGCGGCGCAACAGAGAGACCATGACAATGGTACAGGTGAGGTTGTCCAGCACAGCCGACAGGAAGAAGGAGAGGATGCAAATCAACCAAAGCATCTTCACCTTGTTCGTCGTCCTTATCCTGTTGGTAATGACAGCGAAGCCCCGGTGCAAGTCGACGAGTTCCACAATGACCATGGCTCCGATCAGAAAAAAAAGAATTTCGGCGATCTTGCCAATATGGTGCAGCAGGACACTTTCGATTTCGCCTGCCTGGTGGGCAGCATCCACGACACCCAGTCCACCCATGGAGATGATTGCCCATAGCAGAGAACCTGTCAGCAAAGCGGGTACGGTCTTATCGAGTTTGAGCGGATGTTCCAGGACGATGGCTGCATAGCCCAGGATGAAAACGGTGACGACGAGGGTTATCATGGATGGTTTTGTTCTGGTGCGTAGTAAGAGCCTGACGAGGCTAAGGTAAGGTATTCCACACGGAGAACCACCATTTTTACCATTCTTTTAACAAGATATGACCTGTGCTGCCGGACGGGGAAGCGGTGCGAGAAATTGGGGAGGAACGGTCCCTTTCTTTGCGAATTTTGTTGTTGTATCCGTGCAACACCGGTTGCCTGCATGACCATTGAGTCAAATCGATTTCCCCTGCCTGGTGCGTCGGGCGGCTTCGTGGGTGCATAGGCGTCGTAATCGGTTTGTCAGCGGCGGGAACCGTCCGCCTGCGGTGCCTGATAGCGGAACCGGATACCCGTTTCCTCGTGGCCCAAGGGGATGAGGTCAACCCTTCGGTTCAACTGGTGAGCGGATTCGCTGCAAGGGATGTTGTCCTTACAATCGTTGATGGGGTTGGCTTCACCGGAACTGACCACTTCCAATCTGGACTCGCTGACACCCCGATTGACGAGGAACTGCCTTACGGCCTCGGCCCGTCTTTTCGCCAGTCGGTCGTTGTACCCTTCCGATCCCCTGGCATCGCAATGCGCATCCAGGCGGAGGGTAAGGCTGGGATAGCGTTGCAAGAGAGCCGCCATTTCTTCCAGGTTGTCGAATGCATCCGGTTTGCGGATGGAGGATTTGTCGAAGTGGAAGAAAACCGGCGACAAGGGAACGTTCACTACGGGTGCCAATTGGATGACCAGGGTTGCTTTCCCGTTCCGGCAACCTTCTTCGGACGGCCCCTTCCAGTCGACCAGGTCGGCCAGCCACCCATCCTTTGCGGCGCGGAATCGGTACACTTTGTCGCAATCGACGGTCAGGGTCAGGGTGCCCTCCCCGTCGGTGGCACGGGGACCACGGAGGTCAGGCGTTGCACCTTCGAGTGTCACCTGGGCCATCGGCAGCGGTGCTCCGGAGGTCCGGTCGACGACCAGGACGGTGAGTTCCGCGAGATATTGTTCTTTTTGCAGCGGCAATTCATAATATTCCGATCCGGTGAGGGTTGCGTACGGTTCCTCCCTTTTTTCCTCCAGATAGCCTTCCTTGTTGCCTGTCAGGGTATATGCGTAATCCGCACGTAGGCTCACCATGATCTTCCCGGTTGCATCCGCCGTCAGAAGCCTACCGCCCGGTTGCATGGGGGCTTCGTACAGTCGGTCGAGCATATGGACCTGCGAGGCCGCTTCCACCCGGACGGTAGCTCCCGGCAGCGGTGCGCCCGTCTGTTTGTCGACGACCATTATGACCGTCTCCTGGTCGACGGGATTGTACGTCCACCGATAGATGTCGTCCAACCCTTTCCCATCGGCCCGCTGCGCGGAGAAATACCCTTCCCGGCCTTGTTCGAGGGAACTGAAGCTGACGTCATCACCTGCTCCGGAGAAGGGAGCGCCCATGTTACCGAGCATTTCCCAGGTTCCGTCCTCGGATGGCTGCGCGACGAAGAGATCCAGACCGCCGGCCCCGCCATGGCCGTTCGAGGAGAAGAAGAGGTTGCCGGCGGCATCGAAAGCGGGAAACAATTCCTGGCCTGCCGTATTCACGGACGGGCCGGCATGGAAGGGTTCGGACCATTTGCCGTCCTCGAACCGGGCAAACCAAAGGTCCATGCTGCCGGCGACGGAGCCCGGACGGTTGGAGGCGAAGACGAGCAGGTAGCCGTCGGCGGACAAAGCGGGATGGGTGGTGGACCAGTTCGGGTTGTTGAAAGGAAGCGGCTCGATGGCCGTCCAACGCCCCTCCACCGATCTGGCGGAATATAATTGCAGGTCGACAGTATCCATGGCATTCTTTCCATCCATGTTGTTACGGCTGAAAAGGATACGGTCCGAACCGGGAAAGGCGGCGGCGACGCCGTCATTGTATTCGCCGTTGACCTCCCCTTCCAGGAGTTGTTTCGGGCCGAAGGTGCCGTCCGGCAGCAGTTGGGCGAAATACAGGTCCGTGACGGCACCCGGGTCATCGCTGGGGCACTGAAGGAACCTGTTCGTTCGGGAGGAAGTGAAAAGGATGCCGTTTCGGAAAGGAACGGGACTGAAGTCCAGCATTTCCGTATTGAGTTCGTTGACCGGACGGACCTCGACGGAGTTCTGCGCATAGGAGCGGACCAGCGGCCCCAACACCAGGATCAGGAGAAAGGAGAGTCTAATCATTTGAAAGAGGTTCAATTGCTATCGGAATGAGGAGGTCCCACCGGTCGGTAAAACGGAAAGCGGTATGCCTACCGGTTGTGGGACCTGTCGGGAGCCGGCATCCCACCCAGTTGGTCTGACGGGTACCCGGTGCCGGACGTTTTCAAAAATATCGAAGGCTTTTCACTTTACAATCTTCGCACGGGAAGGTGTATCCGACCAATACCTCATAGCTGCCGGTGGTGGCCTGCCGGAGGTCAGAAGTGGTGAAATCAAGGGCGGCACCCAATTTGAGTCCGCTTTTGAAATGGTACATCAGCAAGCCGTCCACCGAGTCCTTGCGGTGCATGGCGACCCCCAGCAGGAGCGCCTGGTGAAACCGAACGTTGAGGTTGGCGGAATAGCTGAACGGAGCCGAAGGGTTCAACCGAACCTGGAGGTTAGGCAGCCACTCCACCTGTGGGTGTCCGGGCATCCGCCAGGTCGCGCCGGTCTGGAAAAAGAAGGTGTTCACCTCCAGGCCGTACGCATCGGCATCCGAGTAAAGGGCATTGGGCAACAACCGTGGTACGGACATTCCGGCATACCAGTGTCTGTTTTTCAGATACACCCCGGGGCCGATGTTCAGTACGGTGCGCGAGCCGACATCCTGGCCGATACGGGCGTCCACTGCATTGACGGCGGCGTTCGCCTCGCCCCAGTCCGTGCGTGCGTTTTCAACCAGTCCCATCAGCCCCAAGGAGAGGACATATTGCTTAGGCAACCGGATCCGGTAGGCATAATCCAGGGCCAGGGAAAAAATCTTGTCCGTACCGATGCGGTCGTACAGCATGTTCATGCCGATGCCCATGCGGCGTTGACGGGCGAAAGGATGGTGGACGAACAGATTGGTCGTCCGGGGTGCCCCGTCGATACCGGACCACCATTGGTTGCGATAGATGGCACCGGCATCCAGGACCTCGGCGCTTCCTGCGACGGCGGGATTTGTCTGGAGTTGGTTGAACAGGTTGAAGGTGAACATGGGATCGCTCTGCGCCACCAGGGAAGGCAGGTACAGAGAGGCAACCGTCAGCAGGGTAAATATTCTTTTCATCATATGGTTGTTCTATTGCTTGTACAAAATTTCCGGGTTGTGCGGCCTCGGGGATACCAGGCGAGGCCGCTTCGGTCAACGGACGACCTTGACATACCCGGACAGCACATTCTCCCCGCCGGCGTTGCCGGCATTCTTGTCAAGTTCCAGTATGAAGAAATATGTTCCTGCCGGAACCGGCTTCTTGTCCTCGCCGAACGTGACGTCCCAATCGTTCGCATAAGGTTCGAAGATGACGATTTCGCCACCCCATCGGTTGAAAACCCGCAGCCGGTTGTCGGGGAACCTGTCGTTTTCCAGGCAGGCGACATGGAGGATGTCATTGGCATCGTCGCCGTTTGGTGTCAGGATGTTCGGCACCACACAATCCACATCGAACTCGACGGTGACCCAGGCGCTTGCGCACTGGTCGGGACAATCGAGCAGACAGGCCTGGTATTGGAACTCATCCAGGGTCACGAAGACACCGGCAGGTGTATAGAGGAAGGAGCCGTCATCGGCGATCGATACGGAACCGTTGGCCGGCGGCGAGACGATGGTGAGGGCGGCAGGGCCGGCGAGCAGGTCATTGTCGAGGACATTCCCTTCCTGGGCCTGGCTCGAGGGGGCGGAATAGCTGTCATCCGTTGCCAGCGGAACCGGGGCCGGCGACAGCGCCAACGGGACGGAGGTCGCTGAGCAGCCGTCGAGGGTGGCGGTGACCGAATAATCACCGGCGACAACGGGTGCTTCCAGCAGCCATTGGGGGACTGGACCGGAGGCGAGCACCTGTCCGTCCAGCATCCAGGAGAAGATCGTTCCGGCGGGATAGGCTTCGCCAACCGAGAGCAACCAGTCGTCTTCCAGACACAGGACGCCGGGAGGCGTTTCCAGGGGTGGTGACAGCACTTCTAGCATGGCCAGGGGGGCGGACGTTACCGAGAACGTACAACCCTGGTCGGAAGTCACGCTCAGCAGGATCGTACCGATGCTGGCGCCCGTGGCCGGCTGCTGCCAGGTGAGGACGGAATCCTGGACCAAGGTACCGCTGTCGTTCAGCCCGGCCCCTACCAGCGTCCAATCAAGGCTGCCGGCCCCGTTGAGCCCGACGGTGGCCAGGACTGTGAAGGAGTCTGAGCCCACACAGAGCACTGCGGGGCCTTGAACCGCAAGCTCGGTCTGCGGCAGCGGGTGGATGATGACGGAAACCGGCGCTGCGCCGTTGCCACAATCGCCGGCAGTCAGGGAGAGGGTGTATTCACCGGCCGCTGCCGGCGACACATCGGGGAGGACGGCAGGGAAAGGGCCGTTCCAGGGGGCCGTACCGGTCGTCAGCACCGAGCCGTCGGGTTGGAACCAAGTGTAGGACAAGTTGCCTGAGCCGACGGCGTTGTTCGTGCCGTCGAGGAACAAGGTATCCCCTTCGCAGAATTCCAGCGCTCCGGTTGCCACCGATGGCAAGGGATTGGGCTGGAAGTCGAAGTTTGTGCAAAGCGTATCGGAGCCACAGCCATCCGCGGAGACCAACCAAGCGCACAGGATACCCGGCGTGACGTAGGAAAAACAGATTTCCTCACCGGACAGCCCGGGAAAGACGGCGGTCGTTCCATCCGGCAGCAGGAGGTGCAGGAAGACGGAATCACCGGCTGTGCCGGCATCACCGACGGCACAGACGAGGGTGGAATCCCCGCTGCAAAGGGGGCCGGCCGGGGTCAGGGAGCTGAGCGACGCCGACGGCAGCAGGGCCAGGTCGAGCGAGACCGGGTCGTTGGTACAGCCGTCGGAACTGGTCAGCTGGAACACATAAGTGCCCACCAGGGAGGAATCCAGGGTTGGGAGATCCAGCACAAGCGGCAGATTGCCGTCCGTCAGAAAAGGGCCGTAACTAATCCCGCCCGGGCCGTTCCAGTGGTAGGTCCAACCGATGCCCACGGAATCCGGCAACGCTTCCAATTGTACGGGAGTGCCGGGACAATAGGCTCCGCCGCCGGACAGGGAGGAGACCGTCACGGCCGGGTGAGCTGTCAGCAGCGTGGCGGCCGCGCCGACGCAGCCGGTGACGAGGGACCGGACAGTCAGGATGTAGGTGCCTGTCGCAGCGCCATCGACCGAAGCGATGGCAAGCGACACCGTGTCTCCGACCTGGACCCCGGAGGCGACGACCGTACTGCCCAGTGACCAATCGAATTGGAACGGGGACCCGTTCGTTCCGGATACAAAGGCGGTGAGGACGGCCGGATCGTCCGGGCAGGCAACGAAAGCGGCGGGCAGCGAGACTGCTGGGAGCGGGTCAACGGTTACATCTATACATTCCGTTGCGGAAAGGCATCCCGAGGATGAGGACAATTGGAGGCAATAGCTGCCGGCGTCGGCGGGGGAAAGACCGGGCAGCGCCAGGCTGAACGGGCCTTGCGAAGGAGAGGTGGCGGTAAAAGGGAGGATCGGCTGAGCGGGGTTCGGTCCCGTCCAGGTGTACGTCACCATCGAATCGAGAGGAACCGGATTGGCGGCGGACAGGAGCAAGGTATCCCCTTCGCAGGTTTGGTCCGCCTGCAGGGCGGTGGCGACCGGGGAAGGCGCGAGGGTTAGTTCGAAGGTGAGCGGTGTGGAGGCGCAGGCACCGACGAGACAAGTCACCGAATAGGTACCGGCGAAGGAAGCGTTGACATTCGTCAGCTGCAGCCGGACGGTATCCGTACCGGCCAGGGGCTGGCTGGTGGTGCTGAACCCGTTCGGGCCTGACCATACACAGACCATATCCCCGACGGCGGCATTCGAATTGACGGCGGAGAAGCTGACATCCGCCTGGTCGCAAACCGTGCTGCCGGTCGAAAGGCCTTGCAGCACAGGTGTGGGAGCAATGGTGACGGCGGCGAGCGCCGTATCCGAAACGCAGCCGTCCGTGCTGGACAAAACCAGGGAATAGGTGCCACCATCAGCCGGACCGGCGGTGGGCAGTGAGAAGGACAGCGTATCCCCCCCGTTTGCCTGTCCGCTTGCCTGCAGGACGGGGCCGACGAGGCTGAAGAAGAAGGGACCGGAGCCGGCGGACAAATCGGTGGCTTGGAGAAGCAGCTCGCCGCCCTCGCAGACCTCCGACGGCGGAGCGAGGAAAGCGGGTGCCGGGGTCAGGAAGACCGTCAGGTCAAATGACAACGTATCTGCGCAACCGGAAGTGACGGTGGTGGCGACGACCTGGAAGGCGCCGCTGTCGCCGAGGGAGAGCGGCGGAAGGACGAGCGTGCTGGTATCGGAGGGAGCGATCGTATCCGTCGAGAGCAAGCCGGTCGGTCCGCTCCATGCATAGGCGATCGGTTCGACGAGACCGGGCCATTCGTTGAAGGCGGTCAGGGACAGCGGCCGGTCGGTGCAACCGATTGCCGGGTCCGGTTGATGGGTCAGTACGGGTGATGCCAGGTCGCAGACACAATTTTCCACCACATTGACGAAAATGGTATCCTCTTCGATCTCCCCTTCAATGAAAAACCACTGGTCGAGGTAATTGTCGTTTCCTTCCCCGTTGGAGAAGGTGTAAGGCGTGGCGGTCGGCTGGGGCATGCCAGGGATGGGGCTGCCGCCGGCGGGAAAGCTGATGGGACCGCCGACGTCCGTGTGGTCGTAATAAAACAGGCTGTCGGGCAAACCCGGGAAGGGGTTGAGCCATTGGAAGGTCACACCGCCGGGATTGCTTTCCACATCGGTCAGGGCGATGTGGAGTTCGCCGTACCGGAGGGATCCCCGCAGGATCACCGGCAGCGAATCCTGGATCGGCATGGTGACGCCGAGGCCGTTGTCTCCGTCCCAGAAGATGGAATCGACCCCTTCCTGGATGGATTGCGACAAGACGAGGTCTTCCGGGTCGTCATATTCACCGTTGTTGTTCAGGTCCAGTTGCAGGATCATGTTTCCGCCGAGGTTGGTTTGAATGACGAACCAGCCGCCGTTACCGAAGCCGAGGTTGCCGGGAGCGCAGGGATCTCCGTTCGGGTTGGCGCCCACGAAAGCGAAATCATAGATCTCAAGGGGTTCGATGGTTCGGTACAACCAGGTCTGATGCGTGTTATTGCGGTATATATCGGTGACGGGAGCGAGTAGCGGCATATCGGGGTCTGGAATATTGAAGAAAATCTTATTGTTTATCAGTGGACCTTCGTCGGCAGCCTGTGGTTCGTAGAGATAGGTTCCGCCGGGCTGCCAGGTGGCGACATCATCGCTCCGGACGAAGGCATCACGCGGTTTGGACTGGTATATCGGGTTGCCGGTGCCGTCCACGAGTCCCAGGGAGTTGGAAGAGATGGGAAAACGGAAGGGGTCTGCCTGGTCTATGTTGACCTGGTAGAGGTAGCCGTCCTGGGTGAGGACATAAAATACGGGGGAGGTGGTGACGCCGTTGTTGTTGATGATGGAGATATGCTCATTGGTGTAGAGCCTGCCCTCCTGGATGTTTCCACCTTCGTTGGCGGGTGCGTCCTGAGAGACGGTTACGTCCCAGGCGAGGACGACGCGTTGTGCGTTGGGTTGGTTCTGTGCGCGGGTCCATGGAGCATTGTTCAGGATGTTCAGGAAGCTGGCGTTGATGTAACCAGGGTAATCGAACACGACGGTCCATACGCCGGCATCGCCGCTGTCGACGGGCACGATGCCCGGCACATAGCCGGAACCTTGGATGGAACCGCCGCCGGTGGGTCCTTCGGCTTCCTGGACATCATTGAAGATGATGGCCTGGCCAGCCGTGGTGCCGGTATTGTCATAGGTTACAGCAAGGGAACCGTCTGGGCGGTAGACCTGGATGAATCCGCCCTGAAGTCCGGTATGGCTTGCGCCGACCTGTATGAATTCCCCTGCGCTGGCGAAGACCTTCAACTGTTGGGGGTCACGGGTATCCAGGAACAACCGGTAGCCGGGATAGTTTACGAAGTCTTTGGAACCCTCTGCGTAGGCGGAACTGGAGAGCAGCAACCAAAAGGCAAGGAAAGCGGCGGAGATGGTCCGCCGGCAGGTCGTTGCGAGACGTATACGTTGGTACATGAACGTAAGATTTAGCATTCAACGGGCTTTGGTCAAAAGATGGGCGGCTGCCCCGGCGTGATACGGCAGGGGAATTGCCCGGCGGTGTGGAAGAATGGGGAGCGAAGCAGCCTGGGCCTATGACTTGCGTCCTTACGTGCGGGTTGTCCTGGAACCCGTCGGAGGACATGATCACGGGATGTTCGGATGGTGTGCAGTCTCGATACGAATTTGTTCGTCCTTTCCGGAAGGACGCAAGGCTGAGGAACGGACCACCATTCGACATGACGGAGCCAGGTATTCCTCACCAGGGGAGGTATGTCGAGGGAAGGTGGACCCGGTCCGGCGAACAAAGGTTCATGACTGGCGAGCAGAACCCGACCGGCGTCCGACAAAGGTAGTTTTTTTTACTTCAAGGAGAAGCGGGGAGCCTGCGATTTTTGCCGGCTTGGCAAGCAGCGGACATGCGGAGAAGTAGCATAGGATGCGGCGGGGCGGCGGAATCAGGCGAGGGATCTCGGCGGCGCTTTGGCCGGTAAGGGATATCCGGCGGCGAGACGGATCATCAATAGGAGGAGGGTGGCCAGGAAAGCCGGGGAAAGCAGGTCGGGATGTTGAGAGACCAGGTCGAGGGCGCGAAGGTTGTGCGATGGTTTCCCGCCAGGGTCTGCCAAGCTGGCGACCGTTTCCCGGCCGATCAGCAGGGTCCAGCATGCTGCGATGTTTACGTCCCGCCGGACCGATACCGGCTGCAGATTCGGAACAGCAGGCTGCAGGACACCCGCCGCATCGAAGGTTGCGATTTGGGAGCCGTTCAGGAAAACGGATGTTTTTCCATTGGAGATGAGATAGCGGAAAGTCTTGTCGGAAAGGATGGCGACGGCAACGGCTTGGTGGCCGAAGCCGGGGAAGCTTTGGTAGCCCCATGCTGCGACCGCTTCGTGGTAGACGGTGCCGAACAGGCCCTTGCGGGTTCGCAGGACACCGTTCCTGGAGGATTTCCGCAGGAGACGGAAGGAGAGCTGGGAGAGTTCCTCCCGGGTCAGGGGAACGAGGTTGGTAGTCCAAGAACGGAGGGATCGCTCGAGCAAGTCCAACGCTGCGTGCTTTCTGCGCTGGCCGGGATGGAAGTGGCGGACGGTATGGAGGGTGAGGTAGACGCCGGCGCCGCCCAGGGAAAGGATAGCGGCCAATAGAAGTCCTGGATCCATAGCAGAAATGTTAGGAAGCGACAGGGACCGGCGGGTCGTTTCAGCCGAGGTATGATTTCAGGGCATTACGATTGTACGCTTTGCGAAGGCGACGGATGGCCCTTTCCTTGATTTGGCGTACACGTTCGCGGGTCAGGCAATACATCTCGCCGATTTCCTCCAGGGTGAGGGACTTGTGGCCGTTGAGGCCGTAGTAAGCGGAGAGCACCTCCACTTCCCGGGGAGAAAGGATGGAGAGGCCTGCGCGGACTTCCTCCTTGAGGGATTGGTCCATGAGCGCATCATCCGGCCGGTCGCTGTCCTTGTCGGCAATGAGGTCGAGCATGGTGGCGTCGCTGTCCTCGCCGCCGAGGGGGGCGTCGACAGAGACATGGCGCATGCTGCCTTTCATCATATTGGAGATTTCCTTCGGAGTCAGGTTGAGTATTTCCGCCAGTTCCTCCTCGGTTGGTTCCCGTTCGAACTCCTGGACGAAGGAGATGAATGCCTCATTGACACGGTTGTATGAACCGACCTTGTTGAGGGGGAGGCGTACGATCCGGGAGTATTCCACGATGGCCTGCAGGATGGATTGGCGGATCCACCAAACGGCATAGGAGATGAATTTGAAGCCTTTGGTTTCGTCGAACCGGCGGGCGGCCTTCATCAGGCCGACATTTCCTTCGTTGATCAGGTCGCTGAGAGAGAGACCTTGGTTTTGGTATTGTTTGGCGACGGAGACCACGAAGCGGAGATTGGCTCTGGTAAGCCTGTTGAGCGCTTCCTGGTCGCCGGTCCGTATCAGTTTGGCCAGGTCCGCTTCCTCCTCTGCGGTGAGCATATCGATTTTACCGATGTCATTCAGGTACTTGTCGAGTGCCAGGCTTTCCCTCGATGTGATCTTGTTGGTAATCTTTAACTGGCGCATAGGGTTCCGATTTTCGCTTCAGGGTTGTGATTTTGGCCGGCATACCGGTGCTACACCGTCATACGGGGAGAGCCGCCAAGGCCCGTACAATGTTCCAACATCTAAAAACTACGCCAAACTAAACAAAAAAGTTACCACATGAAAACCCGGCGTCGGCTCTTTTTTCCGGGCGATGCAAATTTTAACGTTTGCAAAGACATGCTTATTAAATACATAAAATGCTTTATTTCAATTATTTGAATTAAATGACCACCATTAAGGCAGCCAACATGTGCAGAAAGTCTCAATGCATGCGATCCCCCCGCACATCCAGCTGTTCCATAATTGTGGCTTCATGGTCGAGATATTCCTGCCATCTGCGTCGCACCGGCTCCTCTCCGAAGTAGTGGCGGGCGAGATCGAGGAACATGCGGTAGTGTCCGGCCTCGGAGACCATGAAGCGATGGTAGAATTCCCGTAGGTTTTCGTCGCTGACATGCAAGGAAAGCAGGCGGAAGCGTTCGCAGCTGCGGGCTTCGATCAGGGCGCAGACGAGCAGGCGCTCAAGGAATCGCTCCTCTCGGCCGCCGCCCTTTCTTTCAAATTGGAGCAAGGCGTTGACATAAGCATCCTTCCGTTGTCGACCGAGGTCGATGCCGCGTTTCTCCATTTCCAGCAGCACGAGGCGGAAGTGCCCCCATTCCTCGGTGACGACGGGAGCGACCGCCTGTACCATTTCCTTTTTTTCCGGAAACTGTTGGATCAGGGAAATGCAGGAGGTGGCCGCCTTTTGCTCGCAATAAGCGTGGTCCGTCAGAATTTCGGCGAGGTCTTTCTCCGCGAGGTCGACCCACCGGGGGTCCGTCGGCAATTTCAATCCTAGCATAGGGAGTCTTGTTGAAGATGATGAAGCGGAAAGGACAGAAAAGGAAATGCAATCCGGTTCGGCTGCCGCATTCCGATGCAAAAAAAGGCAGTCCCGGTCAAAGGCAGAAGCGGTGCGGTATATTTTTCGAGGGTAGGAAAAACAATGTAGCTTTGTGCAAAACCTAAAGGCCGTATGGAATGGCTGCCGTCGATAAGCATCGGCTTTCTGGAAGTGACCATCTGGGACCTGCTGGACATTCTCATCGTGGGATGGCTCCTGTCCCGCATATACAGGCTGCTGCGGGGCAGCATCGCCCTCAATATCGTCCTGGGCATCCTGGTGTTGTATGTCGCCGGGTGGGTCGTGGAGGTATTGGACATGGATATGCTCTCCGGATTGCTCAGCCGGTTCGTCAATGTCGGCTTCATCATTGTCATCATCATCTTCCAGCCGGAGGTACGTCGGTTTCTGCTCCTGTTGGGAAAAACGACCCTTAGCAGCCGGCACAACATATTGCGGCGGTGGTTGTCCATCAAGCTGTCCCAGCGGCAGGAAAGGCAGCAGGTCGCAGAGGAGATGCGGGTGGCGGTGATGCGCCTTAGCATGGAGCGGACGGGGGCCTTACTGGTCTTTTCCCACAACATTGAACTGGAAGCCATCGGACATTCTGCCATCCGGCTGGATGCGAACATCCATCATTCCCTGCTGTTGAGCATTTTCCACCGGGAGAGCCCGTTGCATGACGGTGCGGTGGTCATTTCCGACAACAAGTTGGTGGCTGCCGGCTGCATCCTGCCGGTTTCCGAAAGCGGCTCGCTGCCGGACGCCACCGGCCTGCGTCATCGTGCGGGCCTGGGGGTGACGGAACGCACGCAGGCAGCCTGCCTGGTCATATCGGAAGAGACCGGGATCATCAGCTATGCCGAGGACGGCCGGCTGGAATATGGCTTGTCGGAGCAGCGCCTGCAGGAAATCCTGCAGAAGGTACCGCTCTGAGACGGCCGTTTGGCATTCCCTTTTTTTCATTTACCTTTGACCGGCAGGCAGATCCGGCAGCACCGTCCCATGCAGTCGCGTCCTGTTGACAAGAAAAATCAAGCAGCCCTATGGAAAAATTGAACGCCTATCTCCGGGAGAACAAGCAGCGCTTCCTGGACGAACTGCTGGAACTCCTTCGGATTCCCTCCATCTCCGCCGACCCCCGCTACAAGGAGGATGTCCTCCGCTGCGCGGAATTCGTCGCCCGCTCCCTGCGGGACGCAGGGTGTGACCGGGTGGAGGTCTGCCCGACACACCATACGGAGGATGGAATCCGCCGGGAAGGCTACCCTATTGTCTACGGGGAAAAAATCGTCGACCCTGCCCTTCCGACCGTCCTTGTCTACGGACACTACGATGTACAGCCTCCGGACCCTCTCGAGCTTTGGGAATCCCCCCCGTTCGAACCGGTTGTCCGGACAACCTCCGTCCATCCGGACGGCGCCATCTTCGCCCGGGGCGCATGCGATGACAAGGGCCAGTTCTACATGCATGTCAAGGCCTTCGAGGCCATGCAGCGAACGGGACACCTCGACTGCAACATCAAGTTCTGCATTGAGGGCGAGGAGGAGGTGGGTTCCCCTAGCTTCCAGGGTTTCGTCGACGATAACAAGGAGCGACTTGCCTGTGATGTGGTCCTGTGCTCCGATACGTCCATCATAGCCAACGACACGCCGAGCATCACATCGGGAGTGCGGGGACTGGCTTATCTGCAGGTGGAAGTGACCGGCCCCAACCGGGACCTCCATTCGGGCGTCTATGGTGGCGGCGTCGCCAACCCGGCGAATGTCCTGGCCCAGATCATCGCCCGTCTGACGGATGAGAACGGCCGGATCACCATTCCTCATTTCTATGACGACGTACTGGAGGTGAGCCCCGCGGAACGGGAAGCCATGGCACGGGAACCGTTCGACCTGCAGCGATACATGGACGACCTGAACATCGGCGCCGTGCAGGGCGAGAATGGATACACGACTTCCGAAAGGACCTCCATCCGACCCTCCCTCGATGTCAACGGCATCTGGGGCGGCTACACCGGGGAAGGCTCCAAGACGGTACTGCCCTCCCGGGCCAGTGCCAAAATTTCGATGCGCCTGGTACCCAACCAACGGCCGGAAAAGATATACGAGCTGTTCGAACGCCATTTCCGCGAACTGGCTCCGCCTTCCGTCACGGTCAAGGTCACGCGCATGCATGGCGGCACGCCGGGTGTCACCCCTACCGACACAGCGGAATACAAAGCCGCCCATCTGGCAATGAAGGACACCTTCGGGAAGGAACCCATCCCCAAGCGGGAAGGCGGATACATCCCGATCGTGGCCTTGTTCAAGAAAACACTCGGCCGGGACAGCATCCTCATGGGTTTCGGACTGAACAGCGATGCCATCCATTCCCCGAACGAACATTACGGCCTTTTCAATTATTACAAGGGCATCGAGACGATACCGCATTATTTCCGGCATTATGCCGCCTTGAAAACGACGTGAGGCCGAAGCGGGCGCAAAACAAATTGTCGGTTCTGCTTTGGTTTGAGTTGATGCGCCCTGTCGCGACCCAAGCGGTGATCCCATGGCGGATTGGTTGTTCAAGGGAGGTGCTTGGTCCCTGCATCGCGGGGAGTGCAGGTCTTCAAATTTCAGAGAATTTGGCTAATTACGGGGATTTTTATTTTGTAATTTTATGATTGGCCTAGTGTTGTAAATTTCCGCCTTATTATAACGGAATTTTGCTCTCCGCTTCGCGGAGAGGGGCTCGCGGCGCTGGGCACGGGTGTGGAAGAGCAAGAGGGGTTCACCGCTTTGCGGGAAAGCCGGTCTCCTAAGCATTTGTGATCCGACAGTTTGGTCTACGCCCACCGACAAGTCAGATACTTTTTCTTATTTGGATCCCGCAAGGCCGCTACCGCCGGAGGCGACCTTGCAAACCCACTAACGCTTTGTGTATGAAACCGCCCACCAACGTCCGTCCCTGGCACATCGCTCTTTGGACCGTACAAACGATACTGGCACTTTTCTTCGGTTTCGTCGGCGTGGCTAAACTCCGGATATCTCCTTCGGAAGCCGCTGCCCAGATGCCTTGGGTCCTGGAATATCCATCTTGGACCCAATCCTTCATCGGAACGGCCGAGCTGCTCGGCGCCCTGGGATTGGTACTGCCCACGCTTCTGCGCATCTTGCCGGCCCTGACCCAAGTGGCGGCCCTGGCGCTGACCACTGTCATGGTGCTGGCCGGCTTCTACCACGCCGGGCACGACGAATACGCGGCCATCGCCGTGAACGCCGTGCTGGGTGTCCTGTTGGTTTTCATCGCCTGGGGGCGATGGCGGAAGGCACCGATCGCTCCCCGTTGAACATATCGGCGGAAGTACTGCCGCTGGCCCCTACCCTGCCCCGACAAAATATTTGGCAGCAGGTCGAGCAGTCGTATCCTACGCACAGACAATCCAACAGTTTGGGACAGCATGCCTCCCGATGCCGCATTTCATACGGTCTCACCCTGCTCTCGTATCACCACCACACCTGGATATGAAGTACATTTTTTTTCTCTTGGCCATCCTTGCCTGGCTGCCAGGATGCCACGATCAGGACAAGATTCCCGTCCATGCCTGGACAGGCGGCCCCGGCGAACGGAGCGACGCGGACATCCTCCGGCAATTCCGGGAATACAAGGACCGCGGCATCGACGGCCTGATGTACAACGGGGGACAAGATCCCGCTGTGTACGAACGGGTCGGCAAGCTGGCACACCAGGCAGGACTGGAACTGCACGCCTGGATACCGACCCTGGTGCAAGCGCCGCGACCCGGCATCGACAGCAGCTGGTACGGTGTCAACGGACTCGGAGCATCCGCCTTCGACAAGCCTGCTTATGTCGACTACTACCGTTTCCTCTGCCCGGGCCGGGAGGAGGTGTACCAATACCTCCGAAGCATGTATCTATCCGTGGCGGCCGTTCCGGCGGTAGACGGAATCCATCTGGACTACATCCGGTTCCCGGACGTCATCCTGGCGCCGGGCTTGTGGAAAAAGTACGGTCTGGTCATGGACCGGGAGTACCCGGCTTATGATTATTGCTATTGCGAGCGTTGCGTCAGCGGATTTCTGGACCAGTCCGGAACCGACATCCGGACGGCGGAGGACCCAACCAATGTGGCGGCATGGAAACAATACCGCTACGACCTCGTCACGAAACTCGTCAACCGGTTGGCTGCGGATGTACACGATGCGGGAAAGCCCATTTCCGCCGCGGTATTC
>JBEAQU010000041.1:0-52075 GCA_041163745.1 Bacteroidota bacterium | reverse complement strand
CCCTCTCGGAACCGCTGCCGGAAGACAACTGGACGGGAGATGTGGGCTTCATACACAATGTGGTCTTCAACAACTACCTGAAAAACCATCCGGAGCCGGAGGAAATCGAATACTACCTCTGCGGTCCGCCGCTCATGCTTTCCGCTGTTCAGAAAATGCTGTACGATCTGGGCGTACCGGAGGAAAACATCGCTTTTGATGATTTCGGCAGCTGAGGCCTTATGCTCCGTGCGCCACGGCTTGCTTCCATTACTTCCGTGATAACCGCGCGGTACAATTCGGTCCGCTTACATCAGGCTGGGATGCTGGTTTACAAGAAGCCAGTTCCCAGCCTCTTGTTGTTATAGGGGGCGTACGCACAGCGCTGTTGCTTGCTACCGTGCTACCTCCCGTTGCCGGCAACTATCCCGCTGGAATTCGGGTATGTCGGTCCGGCCGTTCGGAGGAGCAGGGCTGTTCGGAAGACCATCCTATCGGGTACAAATCAAATTGTCGGTTCCGCATGGAGGAGGGGTGTGCGATGTCGCGTCCGAATGGATGATGGAATGACGGCTTCGTTGGAAGCGGATTTTTTGCTCCCCGCTTCGCGGGGATGCTGGTACGCGAATTTTTAGGATTAGGCTAATTACAGGGATTTTTTTCTTTTGTAATTTTTTGATTGGCCTTGCGTTGTAAAATTCCCGCCTTTTTATTACAAGGATTTGTTCCCCGCTTCGCGGGGAGGGATTGCGGCGGCGGGCAGATTTTTTATGGCCAGGCCTCCCGCTTCGCGGCTGGTTTGCTACGGATGGGTGATCTGACCGTATGGTTCAGCAATTGGGATGCAAAGCGGCTGCCTAAGCGACATTTTGAATTGCACCCATCCTATCAGATACCTCCCGCTTTCACCATACCATCCACCATTGTCATTAGCACTTTCGTCTGGAGTATATCTTCATCCGGGCAGGTAAGCAGGTCATTTGACAAAACCACGAGATCCGCGACCTTGCCGGGGGAGAGCGACCCTTTCCAATGGTCTTCGAACGCACTGTATGCACACGCCATGGTATAGCTGTAGATCGCTTGTTCCCTTGTCATCCGTTGTTGAGGTGCCAATTCCAGTCCTTGGTAGGCATCCTGGTGTCGTTTGCGCGTGACGCTGGCATAGAAGCAGGCCAGCGGAGAGACATCTTCTACGGGGACATCGGTTCCGTTCGTGACGACGGCACCTGCCTTCAGCAGGCTTTGCCAGGGATATGCACCGGTCTCGGTCCGGATCTTGCCCAGCCTTTTTTCAACAAACGGGGCATCGCTGGTGCAGTGGATACCTTGCATGGATGCGATGACGCCCAGATCGGCGAATCTGGGGATATCCGTCGGGTCTATATGTTGGGCATGCTCGCTGCGCCAGCGGAGCATCTGCAGCTGACGGCCGCCAGTTTTTTCCGATGTAATTTTTTCCATGAGGTTGAGCAGTTCCCGGTTGGCACGGTCGCCGATGGTATGCACGCAAAGTTGCATGTCGTGCGACAAAGCCAGGGCTGCGATGGTCTCGACCTCTTCCAATGGGGTGGTGTTTTGACCGGTGAATCCGGGTTTGTCGGCGTAGGGTTCGAGGAGCCATGCACCGTAGGAGCCCAGTGCGCCGTCCAGCTCTGTCTTGATGGCGCGACAGGTGAAATGTCGGTTGCCTAGGTCGATGCGTGGATAGGAGGGGAGATTTTCGCGGAGGACATCGGATGGGTGGCGGGCCATTGCCCAGAGTCTGATGTCCAAGCGGCCTTGTTCCGCCAGATCCGCGTATCGCTCCAGTTCCTCAAAGCTGGAGCCGGCATCCTGGAAGGAGGTGACACCGTTCTCCAGGCACTTGGCTTGGGCGAGTTCGATGCCGCGATACCATCTTTCCAGGCGTTCCGCCGGTTGCAGTTCATCCAGATAGGATTGGTGGGCGGCGGCGATGGCGGCCATGGCACGTTCCTCGAATACGCCGATGGGGTCGCCGGCTGGTCCTCGGACGATATGGCCGCCGTGAGGGTCGGGCGTTTCCCGGCCGACACCGGCTGCGTCCATGGCGGCCTGGTTGGCGATCAGCGCATGGCCGCTGGCATGGTGAAGCATCACCGGGTTGTCCGGAGACACTTCGCTGAGGTGGTCGTGCCAGGGGTATCCCTGTACATGGCGCTGCAGTGCGCGGTCCCATTTTTCCTGATGCCAGCCGCGACCGACAATCCATTCGCCGGGTTTGGCCTGGCGGGCGGCCGCCTCGACCGCCGCCACGATTTCATCCCAGTTTTTGGCCTTCAGGAAATTCAGGTCGATCAGGCTGTATCCCATTCCGGAGAAATGGCCGTGGCCATCGATGAAGCCGGGCATGACGAACCTGCCATCCAGGTCGGTGCGTTGCGTCTGTTCCCCTTGGAAGGCCAGCATTTCGGCATCTGTACCGATCGCGACCAGGATGCCGTTGCGGATAGCAAGCGCCGTGGCATGGGGACGAAGGGAATCGACCGTGTGTATGTTGCCATTGAAAAGGATGAGGTCTGCCGGAGCCGGGCGGGAATCACAAGAGGATGAGACCAAGGCGGTGACGAGCAGCAGGGCGGATGAAATCAGCACCGTGGAGCATGGAATACGTGACATGGCGATGTGTTTGTTTGACGGTGGTTGGGTTTGGAGAAAAGTGGTCTCGGTTTGGCGTCCGGAAAGAAAGACCGGAAGTGTCCATCAGGGTACCAAGACTTTCTCCGCCTGCCGCCAACCTGTCCTGTCCCCAACCACGACCAGGAACAAGCCTTTTCGTTCCAGGGACAGCCGGGTGGTGCCCTGTCGGTCTTTTTCCATATGGGTCAGGTTGCCGGATAGGTCGTACACCGTGATGTCGTGCGGGAAGGCGGCCGTCACCTGGATGACGCCGTCTGGTGCCAGTAGCGGGAATACCTTGGCCGAGCGGGTAAGGTTGGGGTACCGGTCTGGGGGCAGCGCAACCAAGGGTGCGACGGCCAGTTCGGCGGACTGTACCAGGACCGGCGCTTTGTCCGCGGACTCGAACATCGTCCGGAACTGTTCGATGGCGGGCGTGCTGGCCGCCAGAAGGGGGGCCATCCACCGGGGGGGCGTGCTTTGGTACAATACCTTCACCTCGACCTGTGCGGCGGCGTCGTCATCCAAGGCCACTTTGTACCAAATGGTATCGGTTCCGCTCCCTTCCTGACCGTTTTCCCGGTTGAAGTTGGGATCTTCCAATGCGTTGCCGACGATCCGGGTGGTATCATAGGCGGGGTGTTCCGTGGAGAAGCCGGCCGGTGGCAGGCGGTTGTCCTTTAGGGACTGTGCTGCCCGGACCAGCAGGGTCGTGACCTGTCCGTCGGCATCCCCCAGGACCTGTTCGTAAAGCTGAACTTGTTCCGGGGAGGTGATGAGCTGGTGATGAGGTTCGAAGACCGGGTCGTGACCGACGACCTCGTAGGAATCATCCATTCGGCCGGAATGGAACAGCGTGTCACCGGCTGCCGAATCCCGCAGTAGAAAAGAGACGACAGCCCGGCGGGCGGGATATCCGGAAGGGAATTTGTGGCCGGCTTTGTTGCGGAGGCGTACAAGGAAGGTGGCGGAATCCGGGCTACGGTCGGCCAATTGGACGGCAAGGTCCAGTGTTTTGTCCTGCAACATCCGTAGGGTGGCGGCAATGACTTCGTCGAAACGTCCCGGTGAGGCTTTGAGCCCGAGTTCGTCAATGTTGTCGCGGAGCAGCCGAAGCATGGTGACGTTGGCTCCGACCAGTTCATGCAGGTAGAATGGATTGCGCGGTTCCGTCTGTGCACCGGTGACGAGGTGGACAGGCCATTTGTCGAGATTCGGCATATGGCACCCCTGGCAGGACTGGTTTCCGGCATAGGTGGAATTGAGCCATTCGTGATAGGTGGCTTGTTCGACGAAAGTGTTGCCGGTGAATTCACCGTCCGGACCGATGGTTTCCGTGACGAGGGTATGGCAGGATGCGCATTGTTCCGCGTCATCCATGAAAGGGCTGTGTTTGGGCTTGTACCCGGTTTGGGTAAGCATCGGACTGACCAGGGGGGCCAGATAAGGGCCGTATGCGACCTTGAAGGTGTCGTAGTCCAGTTGACCGGAGAAGGCCAGCCCCAAGGTTTCCTGGCGTTGTTGGTGGCAGGCCAGGCAGGAGACACCATCCATTGCGAGGGCGTCCTGCATGGCGTCAGCCAGGAGGTAGTGGCTTGCCCCCAGGTGTTTGGCATTGAAATGCCCCATCGGTGCATGGCAGGCGGTGCATTTGTCTTCGATAGCGGCTTGGTGCTGCGGATGGAGCGAGACCTCATGGGTGACGGTAGCCTGCCAGAAGGGGTCCCGTGCGGAATTGGCCATGAGGGTGGCCCGCCAGTCGTCCACCACATTGACATCGTGTCCGTCCGCATCGACGCTGGCGATTCCGAGGGTGTCCAGACCATGGCATTGCTGACAGGTGCCGCTTCCGGCGAAAAGGTGGTTGTAGCCAATGGGGAGCAGGGTGTCTGTCAGGAGGGCCGATGCGGCCTGGCGGAGGGCCTCCTGATGCAGGTTCCGCTCGGCAGGCAGCGGGTGCATGCCGTCCGGTATACGGTACAACAGAAAGGAGGAACAGAGCAGCAGAAAAAATCCTGCCGCCAGCAGGATACGGAAGCGACTGTGCGCAACAAGGAAATGGTCGTGCATACCGGGTCGGTCAACCGATGGATTTCCTGTCGAAAAGCCGGTCCATCTGGGTGGCGTCGATATGCAGGAAGTTTTTTTTCCGCCATTCCGCCTGGATGATCCGAATAACTTGTGCCACCAGGTCGGCCGGTATGTCCTTGTCGAACCATTTCTTCATGTCCCGGGTGATGTCCGCCAGTTTCCATTCCGGATGTCTGCGGTGCAACCAGGCCATCCGGAGAAGGGACAGCTGCTGCAGGGACTTGAGAAAGGACGCTGACTGGAGGTAGGCGGCGGTATGGACAGGTGCGGCAACCTCCCCCGGGGTCGGGACAGGTCCTGCCGCATCTGGGGCTACCGGATGCGGGGACCGAAGGACGGCGGCCGTCGGCGGAGTGGTTGCTTTCATGAGAAAAAGAAAGTTTATGCTTCAAATATACCGGATTTCAGCGACAGAAAAAAGGCGTCGTAAGAAATTCCGGGCTGGTAGCTCTCCAGGTACGTCTCCCGCAGCCCGAAGAGAAAAAAACGGTATCGGAGGACTGGCCAGTGTCGGCGGACGATATGGTTGTAAAGGGATCTTCGCCGGTCGTCTACCGGATAGATGACCAATTGCTCTCCCGGGTGGTTCTCCAGGAAGCTGTACGTGATGTTGACCACCGTCTGTACAACCAATCGCAGGTCACCATTGTTCGTCACCACGGTATCGATGAGGAGTTGGCCGGGCTCGTCGGATTTGTCGCCGAAAGACAGGTTCCACATCGACGGGGCGATTCGGGCGAACCAAACCACTTTGGTGATGGTGCCTTGGGAGCCCATGCTTTGGAATTCGAATAGGGTCTGCCCGTGATCCTCCGTAGTGAATGTGTAGCCGGGTCCTTTCATTCTTGCGTTGTCTGGCGGGTAAGCGTCGCGATTGTCTTTGGGCCAGGTCATGTGACGGCCGGTTCTCAGGGGGCGATTTCCCGGGTCCGGAAGTAGGCCAGTTCCGTGGCGATCCGGAAATCATCTGCGGCCATCCGGGGAAAGACCGTTTCCCGGAAGCGGCCGGTCGTGGGAAGCAGCACCTGATAATCCTGTTCCCGGCCGGCACGAACCGGCATGTCAAAGCTTTCCGTCGCCGCAAGCCAGCGATAGCGGACGACCAGGTCCTTCCCTTCGCTTCGCAGGGCATATTCGAGGGTAGGGGGTTCGGCGTGATGAAGGTATTGGCCGAAGAAGCCGGATAGGTCCCGGTCCAGGAAGTTCTCCGCAAAAACGATGAAATCGGCGGTCTCGCAGGTCTGGTATTTGTATCTGTCGTAGAAACCGCGCAACAGCGGGAAAAAGAGGCTGTCCTGCCCGATGGTGTGCCGCAGGGTGTGGAGAATCCAGGCTCCCTTGTAATAGTGGTCGCTGGAAGCCCATCGGTCGAAGTTGACATTGGGCGGGCCGACGATGGGTTCGATGTTCTTGATGAACGGTTTTTGTCCTTCGAGGTAGCGGATGGCATCTTGGTAGCCGTAGCGGCATTCCACATAAAGTGCTTCCAGATAGGTGGTGAAGGACTCGTGAATCCACATGTCGGCATGGTCGCGTACGCTGACGGCGTTACCGAACCACTCATGACCGCTTTCATGGATGATGATGAAGTCCCAGTCCATGTCGGATGGAATCATACCGCCGAGATAGCCGCGGTTGTAGCGGTTGCCATAGGCGATGCCGCTTTGGTGTTCCATACCCAGGTAGGGGGTCTCGACCAAGGCGAAGCCGTCCCGGGGGAATGGATAGGGACCGAAGTACCGTTCGTAGCAGGACAGCATGGGTTTGACCTGTTCGAAATGTTTTTTCGCCTTTTCCAGGTTGTGGGGGAGTACATAGTAATCCAGCGGCAAGGGGTTGCCGTCCGCATCCTGCCAGGTGTCCTGGAAATGAGCATAGCGGGCGATGCTGACCGAGACGTTGTAATTGTTGATGGGGTATGAGACGAACCAATGGAATCGTCTGCTGCCGTCGGGGAGTTCGGTCACCGACCGGAGGTTTCCGTTGGAGACCGCGGTGAGGTCGTTCGGGACAGTGACCTGGACAGATAGGCTGTCCGGTTCGTCTGACAGGTGGTCCTTGCAGGGCCACCAGAGGCTGGCACCGGCACCTTCGCAGGCGACGCCTACCCAGGGGTGGCCTTGCGGGTCGGTCTTCCAGACAAAACCGCCGTCCCAGGGTGCGTTCCGGGCCACCTGCGGTTTGCCGGCATACCGGATCTGCAAGGAGCTTTCAAGGCCGGCCGGCAGCTTGCCGGGCAATCCGATGAACACAGCGTCGTGTTCCCGCAGGAAGGACAGCTTGGTTCCTGCCATGCGGATGTCCAGGATGTCCATGTTCCGATAAAGGTCCACCTGCAGCCGGGAGGTGGTGTCGGTGGTTCGGAAATGCAGGTCGACACTTCCCTCGATGCGCTGCCCTTCGATATCCACCGACAGGTCCAAGGCATAGAATATCACGTCATAACAGGTACGTTCCGGGCGCAGCATACCCCGTAGGGTGTCGGCCCGGTCGAAGAGAGCGGGGTCGTTCCAGTCACCCTGTCCGGCCGCCGCGGGGGCTAGCGCCAGGAGCAGGGCGAGGGTGGCGACCGTCCGCAGGGCGTGGTTTCCTTCCGGCATGACGGCAATGATTTGGGCGGGGCTGCCCGGGTTGCCGGGCTGCCTTCATCCGCCTGGATTTGTTCGGGTAAAGATAGTTTTTTCCCATGGTTGCTCAAGCGGCCCGCAAAAAAGCCGCCTGTGGCCGGATTCCAGGATGTGGTACAGGCCAACCATCCGATTGAATAGTATGGTAATAAAAATTCATACTTTTGTGTGGTGTGTCCAGGCGGCAGGGAGCCCCTGTTCATCAGCGGAAAAATTTCAGTCAGATGGAAATCAAGGTAGACCAGGTAATCAAGGAATTGTTGTTCGACCATCCGGTGGTGATCGTACCCGGCTTGGGCGGTTTCACCAGGGAAAGGGACTTGGCTGTGCTGGACTATGTGCAGGGGATGATATTTCCGCCGGGATGCAAACTGGAGTTCAAGCCGCACTTGGTGACGAACGACGGTTTGCTGACACATAAGATACAGGAAACCTACACCGTCTCCGTATCGGAAGCGACTGCTGCCATCCAGGAATTTGTCAAGAATATCCGACAGTTGCTGTCAAACAGGGAGATCGTGGAGATTGCCGGCGTCGGCCGTATATACCAGGATTACGAGCAGCAGCTGCGGTTTTTGCCGGAGGGGGAGAATTTCAATCCGGATGCGTACGGCTTGCCCGCCGTTCCCTTCGCGCCTTTGGTGCGGGAGCGGGTGACGGCCCGATCGGGCAGTGGCGCTGCTCCTCCGGAAGAGAAGGAACCAGGGCGGCCGATTCGACGCCTGCCCGTTCGGATGCAGCAGGTCTTGCCGTGGCTGGTCGTGCTGTCCGCCCTGGCGTTGGCGGTGCTGGTCTACCGGTTCGTGCTGCGGCAGGGTAGCGGTGGTGCGCCAATGGCGGACACCGTACCCATTCCCGCAAGCAGGCAGGAATCTTTGCAAACGGAAGCGGAGGCAGGAGTGTCGCAAGAGGAAAGCCCCCTGCCCGAAGACATCGAAGTGACTTCTACGGCGGAGGCGGTTGCCTCCTTCGAAGGGGAGACGTCGGTTTTCCTGGTTGTGCACAGTTTCGGCGTCCGGTCAAACGCAACGCGATTGGCCGCGGAGTTGGCTTCGGCCGGTTTTGCCGCGGAAACCCAGAAGGTGGACCGACTCTACCGGGTAGGCATCCTGTTTCGGTATCAGGATGACAAGGAACTGGAAAATATGCGCAAAGAGTTGGGAAAACGGTTCAAATCGGTACCGAAGACAGCAAGAGAATTGGACGAACAAATGGGTAGATAGCGAAATCATGCATCTCAGGTGGCGGAAGACCGGCACGCTGCAGGATATTGAATTGTATTGCAGTTTGTGAGCAGATGGTATCAAGCGGTCACCATGCCATGTCGTCATCCACTTTGCCGCCTTTGTTGTAGCGGTCCGGCCGGTCCTCTTCCTCCTCCTCCATATCCTCTTCATAATCCTGATAGCCTTCCTCTTCGCGGCGGGCCTCCCATTCTTCCTGGCGACGGTCGAATTCCTCGTAATCGTATTCCGGCATCAGGTCCTTCTTGATATAGTCGATTACTTCCTCCAGGCTGTTCAGGAAGCGGTTGAAATCCTCCTTGTAAAGGAAAATCTTATGTCGCTCGTACCCGTTGCCGTTGAATCGCTTGGTACTTTCCGTCAGGGTCAGATAGTAGTCGTTCCCTTTTGTGCGCCGTACATCGAAGAAATAAGTCCGGCGCTTGCCTGCCCGTACCTTTTTCGAATACACGCTTTCCAGTTTTCTGTCTTTGTCCACTTGTCTGTGAAATTTGGTTATCCGATTCCTGGAGCCAATCGAAAAAAAGTTCAATTTTCCAGTGAAAACATGAGACAAATGTAGGGAATTGACGGAAATAACAAAACTTTTCGGGGGATACCTTATATTAAGGATGATTAAATATCATTTGAGTTTGACAGTGCGCTGTATTTTCTGCTGTCCATCGGCATGCTGGAGTCGGATGAAGTAGGCACCTGGGGGGAGGCGGGTGCCGTCAAAGGTGAGCTGCTGGCTGCCGGCAGGTTGGAAACCGTCAAGCAGGACGGTGATGAGATGGCCGAGGGTGTTGTGAACGGAGAGTCTTACGGAGGCGTCCTTATGCAGGTCTAGCTGTACCGACAGGCGGTCGGTGAAGGGGTTGGGACTGCAATCCAGGTCGACAGACGGCAGTGGGACGAAGCTGGTTTCGGTCGGGCCGCAGGGCAGCAGGATGGGCAGCCGGGTGAAGGAATCGTAAAGCACTTCCCGGACGGTATCCTCGGCCATGCCGAACCAATCGGTCAGGACGGTGCCGTAGACATCGCGGAAATCGTATTGGTAAGGCAGGGCCTCGAGAATGTCCGGATCTGCCGGGATGGTCGGATTGTCTCCCAGGAATCCAGGGTTGACACAGGATCCGAACAAAAGCAGGGGCGCCGCATCGCCGTGGTCGGTACCGAAACTGTCATTGGAGCGAATCCGGCGGCCGAACTCACTGAAGGTCATGGTGAGCACCCGCTGTTCCAGGCCCTGGGCCTGCAGGTCTGCCAGGAATGGCACCATGGCTTCGCTGAGTTGTTGCAGCAGGGCGGCGTGATCCCCTTGTCCGGGGCTGCCGTCGAGGACCTGGTTGGCGTGGGTGTCGAACCCGCCGAGGCTGACGACGAATACTTTGGTCTGCAGACCGCCGGAAATCAAGCGGGCGACGTTGCGGAGTTGTTGTGCCAGCCGGTTGTCATCCGGATAGGTGACCATGTTGACTCCCATACCGGCGGCATCTGTAATGAATCCGCTGTAGGCATTGGTCTGGGCGATGGTATCCCGTAGGAAGGTGAGTTCTGCTCCGTAAGGTGTGTCGGGCACGGTATCCCCACCGGTGTCGGCGAGGGGGTTCAGGTTGAAGGGGTCGTTGATAGCGAGACTGAAATTGGCGCCCGTACCCTGGCAGGTTTCCGTGACCAGGGAGCCGATGGTCAGGGCAAAGGGATGAGGGAAATCCGTATTCGGATAGCCGACCGGAAAATCCGGGTGGTCTTGTTCGAAATGTCGGCCCAGCCATCCGGTGGTCCAGACCTGGTCTGGCGGAGAACCGGACGTCCATATGTCGGTGCTTCGGAAATGCGACCGGTTCTGCTCGGGATAGCCGACGGATTGCACGACGCCCACCTTGCCGTCGTCGAACAGGTTTCGGATGCCGGTCATGACGGGGTGGAGGCCGTTGTCGAAGCCGAGGTCCAGCAGTTGGCTCGCAGGTACGAGGATATTGCCGCGGGCATTTGCCAACGGGTCGTATTGGTCGAGAGGGGTGATCATGGCCAGTCCGTCGTTACCACCGTTTAGCTGCAGCAGCACCAGGACCCGGTCCGTGGTGGTGGTGGCCGTCGCGAAGGACCGCGTACCAGCCAAGGCACGCAGCGAGAAACCGTTCAGGAGCACCGGTAGGGAGAGGCCGGTCGTTTGCAGAAATTGTCGCCTTTTCATTAGGTGTGCTTTTTAGACGGTCTGTTGGTTGGTCGTCAGCTAAGGTAGAATTCTGGCATGCTGGTCATGGCTAGCAAGAGGTTGCGCAGTTTTGCCTCCACTGCTGCAGCCAGGTTCTGGTTGCCGGGATCGGCCAGGTAATCGGTGTACTCCACGGTCCATTCGAAATCAGGCAGTCCTGGGATCAGCAGTTCCTTGAGGGCATTTCGCTGGCTCGCTGTGATGGGCTGCGGGAACAGCATGCCTGCAAATCCGTCCACTACGCCGTTCGGGTCGTAGGGGTCGTCCAGTTGCGCCACCAGTTCCAGCGGCTCCACCTGCAGCGAATATCCTGCCTGGGTGATGCCGGTGCCGACCAGGGTCTGGGTGAATTGCATCCGAAGATCCAGGGTGGTGGCGGAAATCCAGTTCCTGTAATAGCCGGGTGCCTGGTAGTATGCTTTCCAACCGGCCACACTCGGCAGCTCGTAATAAGTCTGCTGAAGAGCGGGCAGGATGTTCCGATACAGGTTCCAACCGTGGCGGTACCATTGGTTGAGGTTGGCTCCCGCCAGTCCGTTGGTGAGGGGACGAATTGCGGACAGCACGAAATCGACCGGCCCCTTGATCATCGGTCCGATCTGCAGGATGTCGAAGAAATGCTCGCTCCGCAGCAAGGCCTGCAGGGCCGGCACGACGTCGTAGTCGTGGTCCGTCAGGATCTGTGCCATGGGTTCGATGACGCCCTCTTCTATGGCATTGTCGATTTCATAATGGACGAACCAGCGGTATAGCTTGCGGCACAGGAAGCGGGCACATGCCGGCCGGCTGAAGATGATGTCCACCAGCTGGGCGTATTCCTCAGCCCCTTGGTCGGTGACCACGATGTTGTCGAACCGATGGGACAAGGGTTTGTCACCGCTGTCATGCCGCCCGGGAAGGAAAACGGAGCCGACCGATACACCGGCGAAGGGGCTGAAGAAGCCAGTATCCCGCCAACCTGTCAGTATGCGGGCCATCTGGATGACATCGTCTTCCGTGTAATGGGTGTAATCTCCGGGGCCTGCCAACGGACCTTTTCCGACGGTGAACAATTCCAACAATTCCCGGGCATAGTTCTCATTGGGTGCGCCGGCCGTATTGTCCCGGCCGTTGAGGTAACGAAGCATGGCCGGGTCGATGGTCACCGCCTTGGTGAGTTCCCGGAAATTGCCCAGGGCATGTTCCCGCAACAATTGGATGTACCGATACACGAACCTGGGGTCGTTGATGTCGGAAACGACGAAATGGTTGTGCCAGAACAGGGTCATCTTCTCCCGGATATTCATTCCGGCGGACAACAGGACGCCGATGGTCCAGCCGCCCAGGGACTGGATGCGGTAAGCGGGGATCAGGGGGTCTCCTGCCGTATAAGGCGCATCCACCCAGGTCTGGCCGACAGGCACGTTGGGGTCCTGGCCGTAGAAATGGTTGACCGGCGGCGGTGGTAGGGGGCTGTCTGTAAAAAGAAGCTCGATCGTACCGTCCAATCCGGCCGCCACCGCTTGGCCGATGTCGGCCGGGCTCGCACCGAAGAGGGTCCTTCGAAGGAGATGGGCTGCCTGTTCCCGGCCGAACGGGCCGTTGTAGGGGGCGAGTCCGGTTGCGACAGGCTGGGTGGAGACGGTCCCTGCGGCCGGTATGTCGAAGGTCGGTGAATGTAGGTTGTTTTCCATAGGACGTGTTTGCGTACGGTCGGGTAGGTGTCCGGTAGTGTAATAGCCTTTCCTACGGCGGACGCGCTCTGGTTGGACGGCCGTCTCCGAGACCGGTTTAAACGAAGGGTGCACTTTTTACGATCGGTTCAGATAATGCCGAACAACTTGGCGTATTTCATGATTTCCGCCGTGTTGCTGATCTTCAGCTTGCCGGTGAAGACCGCCATCATGGGATTCAATTCGCCGCGCAGCAA
Source organism: Bacteroidota bacterium (assembly GCA_041163745.1). GTDB lineage: Bacteria > Bacteroidota > Bacteroidia > Chitinophagales > Saprospiraceae > UBA6168. Next base: position 39,385 of record JBEAQU010000041.1, on the reverse strand, counting down.
CTTCAGCAGGTTCTCCTCCTTGGCGGTGATCTTGCATCGGGGGTCCCCGACGAAGCCCTCATGGACCTCCAGCTGCCTGTCCCTTACCAGGACGGTGAAGGCGCCTCCCCCCTTTCCCGCGATGTCGAAATGAAAATTGGTGTCGTCGATGTTGTGGAGCCATTCCGGCCGGACAGTCGACGGGAGGGACCGGATGAAGTCGCCGGCGTGGTCGATGGAGATCTTCGGTATCTTGTTCAAATCCATGTCGTCGAGGTTTCGGCTGTCGAAGCCGGATGTCAACTCCCTGCTGTCACGCCGGCCAGCCATGCCAAGAGAAAATCCGCCACATCCCCGGAACGTGGTTCGTTGTGCAGTTCGTGGCGGAGGTTGTCCCAGATCCGAAGGGTCACCGGTCCGTCCGTCCGTTCGGCCAGCTGCTCGCTGGCCAGGGGGTCGGTCAGCTGATCCGCCCGACCGTGCATGAGCAGCAAAGGCTTTCGGACACGCCCCCGGAACTCGTCCAGCCATCGGGCCGACTGCAACATGGACAATCCCAGCTCCACCGAAATACGGTCATGAACCAACGGATCGTTCCGGTATGCGTCCACAACAGCCTGGTCAATGGACAAATGATTGATGTCCAAATTGTTGGATTGAGTCATCTCCGGCCGGAACCACCGCGCCAACCTGGCGGCCACCAACTGTAGCCGCCCGGGTGGCCGAGGTAAACGAATCCATGGGCTGGAGGCAACGACTCCCTGTATGGGAGCCTCCCGGTCCAACAAGTGCCGTAGAACCAGATTGCCACCCATGCTTTGCCCGAACAGGATGACCGGAACGGTAGGGCCGTACCATTGCCGGAGCGCCAAAACGGTTTGGTCCACTACGTCCAGCATGGCCTCCTTTCCGCCGGCTACATGCCCACGGAGTCCGCCGGAACGGCCGAAACCAGGCAGGTCGTAACCCGCGACGGCCATACCCATCGAAACCAATCCGGCTGCCCATCGTTGATAACGGCCGGTGTGCTCTCCCAAACCGTGAACGAGACAGAAGGCGGCTCTCGGGGCTTCGTGCGGCCAATGTATTCCATGCAAGGGAACACCTGTCGCGGATATGGTATGTAGTGTGACGGGTTGCATACCGATGACGTCAACGAATGGTCGGCCGGGAGCGTAACTTATTTCCTTCCGGCATACAGTGTGTCCTGCCGGCTGTCAACGGAATAAAAATAGGAATTCTGGTCGTCAGTAGGAAATATGGCGTGAAAATATGTTGATTTCCGGTCCGACCGTTTCCGCCGTATACCTAACTGGCGCCCAAACTCCGGCAACGCACGTGTCGGGGTCTCGGCTGACATCTTCCGACAGCTTCGCCCATTTCCTGTTCTCGCGACGCACAGCGAGAAGCAAATTCTTGCCAGGAATAGTTGAAGTGCCTCCCGATAACGTTCGAACAACTGAACTGAAAGAAAAAGTCCCTTTGGTGCAACAATTTGTCATGAAATTCGCAGCCCCACCCTCACTGCTAGGCATGCAGCCTGACAAGAGCGCAAACCCAGCTACAGCCTATGGCTCCATTTGCCATGTCCTTCCGGCTCCCGGAAACGACAAGTTCAGGTTGCGCCCGATGGTTCAGGCTTCCAGCCATACCGTCTTGATGTTGGTGAAGGTCCGGATACCCTCCACCGACAGTTCGCGACCATAGCCGCTGTGCCGTATCCCACCGAAAGGCAGCCGGGGGTCGGACCGCACCATTGCGTTCACAAAGCAACTGCCGGCAGCCAGCTCCCGGCATGCCATATCGTAGCCTTTGTCCTTATCACCGGTGAAAATTGTCGCTCCGAGTCCGTAAGGCGTGTCATTTGCCAGCTGTATGGCATGGGCCTCGTCATCGGCCTGCACCAGCACGAACACCGGCCCGAACAACTCTTCTTGCCAGGCCGGCATATCCGGCCTCACATCGACCAGCAGGGTAGGCGGGTAGTAGGCCCCCGGTCCTTCGGGAACAGTTCCGCCCGTCAGGCACCGGGCACCGAGCCGTACACTCTCCTGCACCTGCCGGTGAAGGGTTTCGCGGTAAACCAAGCCCGCCATCGGACCGATGTCGCTCGTCTCCGCCGCCGGATCGCCCACCACCAAGCATGAAAGGCGCTTCGCCAACCGGTCCCGGAAACTGTCGTACAAAGGGCGCGACACGATGATGCGCTTGGCACCGATGCAGCTTTGGCCGGTATTGACGAGCCGGCTCCGCAAGCAGGTATCCACTGCTCGGTCCAGGTCGGCATCCGCCAACACCACGAATGGATCGCTTCCCCCCAACTCCAGCACCGTCATCTTCAGGTAGCCCCCCGCCAGGGCGGCGACGCTGCGGCCCGCCCGCCCACTGCCGGTCAGGGTCACCGCCTGTACCGCCGGATCGGCTACTACCTGCTCCACCTGACCGACCGTAATCGGCAGGTTGGTGCAGAGCCCCGGCGGAAAGCCCGCCTTTTCGAAACAGGCTGCGATGGCCGCCGCACATCCCTGGACGGACGGCGCATGCTTGACCAATACCCCGTTGCCCGCCAACAAGGTCGGGACGGCGAACCGGAATACCTGCCAGAACGGAAAGTTCCACGGCATGATGCCAAGTACCAGACCCAAGGGCCGGTAGTGCACCTCGCTGCGCAGCGCCGCCGTCTCCACCGTCACCGGTGCCAGCCACGCCGCCGCTTCCTCCGCGTAGTAGGCTGCGGCCCATGCACATTTCTCCAACTCCGCCCGTGATTCCCGAACCGGTTTGCCCATCTCCGTCGTAATCAGCCGCGCATATCGCTCCTGCTCCGACCGCAGATGCGCCGCCAATCGAGAAACCAATTCCGCCCGGCCGGCTATGCCGACCGCTTCCCAACGCCGCTGCGCCTCGTCACAGCCCCGCAGCCGCGCCGACAACTGCCCCTCCGTAAGTGCCGCCGTACGGCCTATCTCCTCCCCAGTGGCAGGGTTGATGCTGGCGAATGTCATACCGCTTGTTTTTTTCTGAAGATGCGACCCTCACTTGACCTGCGAACGGACGAACTGCCGCAACTCCCGCCGGTATTGCGTGGGCGTCACCCCCGTCACCACCCGGAACTGCCGGTTGAAATGGGAAAGGTTGTTGAAACCGCTCTCGAAACTCACCGCCGCTATGCTGTAATCCTTATCCGACAACAGACTGCAGGCATGCGCCACCCGATACTCATTCAGAAATTCTATAAAGGTCTTGTGATTCAACTTCTTGAAAAAACGACAAAAGGCCGGGGCCGTCATGCTCACCACTTCCGCCGCTTCCTCCAAAGCGAACTGCCGTTGGAAATTGCCTTCCACATAACTGTAAACGGCCTGCATCCGCCGGTAGTCCTGCGGCTTGACTTCCAGTGACCGGTAGTTCACGTTCAACGGCCAAACATCCTGCGAGGTGGCCATGATCTGCAGGATCCGCAACAACTCCACCATCCGCCAAAAGTGGTCCATCCCCTCCATGTTCTGCAATATCTGACCCACCTCCCACCGCGTGTGACCATGGAAGGACAATCCAGACAAAGAGCGTTGGAACAGCCGGCGTATGTCCGCCATCTCCGGTAACTGGAAGAATTCCCGCCCCAGGAACTCCTCCCGCATCTGCACCACCACCTGCACGTGTTCCGCATGTGTCTCCTGCGCAAATCCAAGGTGCGGCAGATTCGGACCCAACATCACGAGATCCCCCTCGAAATAATGACTGATATGGTCCGCTATGTGCCGCTTGCCCCGGCCGTTCGATATGAATACTATCTCGTATTCCGGGTGACAATGCCAATATGGCAGCCCGCTGATATCCGCTTGCGTGAATTTGCGAACCGTGAACGAGCTGCCGAAACTCGGGCTGATATGCTCGAACAACGGCTTCCTCGGTAGCGTTCTGTGGTCTTCCATGGATCGGTTTTTTTTTCTGTAAGATAAAATTAACTGCTTGTTTGCATTATTTTTCTTTTTTGGTTAAAATACCACCAAAAAAGGTCAAAATTATCGTAGTCAAACTGCCCGTCGTGGGGCTATCTTTGTCATGGATAAAGTTTCATGTATTACCATTTAGTTTTAAGTTGGACGTGACATCCCGACAAGGGATGTCACCTTTTTAAACCTAGCGGTACTTTGTCCCTTGCTGGTAGTACTCTTTCGTCCGTAAGGAATCACTCGTCATCATACCCGTTGTTATTTCAAGGGCTGAAGTGAAGGAATGCAATGACCCTTGAAAATTTATTATCCTGTCCATTTTGGGGCCTTTGCCTTTCCCGGCAAAGGCTTTTTTATTGCTTGTTCCACACGCTCGGACCAGTTCATATCCTGGGACGGTTCTGGTTCCGCATGATACTGCCCCGTTGCCGCCATTCATCATCGCTTCGGAAGAGAATCCCGTTGACCGAATCGAGGCGACCTGAACGCCTGGTTCCTTATATCCGGCCTCCGACAGCCTTGAACCGCTGACGCGAGGCCCTGGCAGGGGGCGTGCGGTTTCCCTTCTTCGAATTAAACGTCATCGGCGGCTAGATCCGTACCCAGGAATCGCCGGCGTGAATGACTGCAGGGAATGAATCTGGAAGAAACCCACGGCTTCGGGAATCCACGAGGTGATGTCCTGAGCGGCCAAATCCCTCAACGGCACGCCGGTGAGGGATTCCATGTTGACCATGACCCTTACCGCTTCACGGTCGGTTTACTTCGACCATACTGTTCACGGCCCTGTCGGGTGCGTTCATCCCCCGCGATGTCTTCACGCCCAGCTGCGGGGTGAATATCGTTGCCAAAAACGACCATTCCGCCATCCTCGTCTTGGAAATCGATCTCGACAGGAACCGTAGGTTGCATTCCACCGACACCGCCGCCGCCGGATAAGCGGTGGTCTTCGTCATAGGCAACGCCGGCAAAACGCCTGTACGCTGCCACAGCCTTCCTACAACTGCTACCCATGACGCATGCCGGGCATATCGTCGCCGCCACCTCAATGGTGGGCCTCCTCCCAGGTGTACGAATACAAGGATAAGGTACTGACGAAAATAGCCACCATCCATACGCCATGCTATTTCCTTCGCTTGTGCCAGAAGCCGGATGGGAACGACATCTCCGAAGGCCTGCTCGACGAAATCCGCTTCTTGATCCGGCAACGCTCCCGGAAGGAGTTCCGAATGTACCGGAACCGGAGCATCTCCTCCTCCTCGGAATGTCCGGCCGGCCTTCGTCATCATCCGTTCCGGCTGTTCGGCAAGGGTCACCCGGTTCCCGGTAAAAGGACGGGGAACGGTCCGTTGAGCACATCTTCTGCGGTATGTCGGCGGATTTCTCCGGCGGGTCACCGTGGATGCTGGGCTTTGGCGAACCCGATTCCGCTGAAGAACGACATAGCCCGGCGGACACCATTGCGACCTTAGCCGTTCCGGACTGCCTCCTGGCACCGGTTGCGGTGCCAGGACTTCGGGGTTCGGTAGGCCGGCCACCATCGCAGCCGGCGGCAATCCCGCTGCTGCGGACTGGAAGTTGAACACCGGGTCGTCCAACCATGCGATGAACGCGAAGGGCCAGGCAGTGTGCATGACCGGCAGTGTATTATCGGATGCTGGCAACCAGCCGGCGGCGTACTCCGGCAACCATCTGGCCGGGGTGTCTTTCCCGACGGATGTCAAAGGATAAGCCTATCACTTTCTGACCATCCAGTCTAACAAACGGATCCACAGCATCACTCTCCATTTCTGCAGCGCATGGAGACTGAGGCTGTACCTGCTGGCGGACAGCCTTTCCTTCCAGGGGAACACAGGCCTGCGGGCGGGATCGGCACGCCCCGCTTTTCGGTGTGGCCGGCTGGTCATCGACGGAGCAGACAACCGCCGGTAGGACGAGTCGACACGAGCTGAACCAGCTTTCTGACCATCGACGTATATGGACAGGGCAGCCCGACGCTGGCGCAGTTGAACAACGACTTGTCCGATGCCTGCGCCATCGGGAACTGTCGGTGAAAACGGCCGGCATCGGCTGCCAACACATCGGTTCGAAACCGGTGGTGCTTGCGGTGTCTGAAGGGAACGGCACCATGTAGGCCCGCAGCGCTGTGGTTACGGTGCTGGACAAGGTGGTCTGAAGCTGGTGTGCCGTCCGTTGTCCATCACCCCGGACAACAACGGGGTGGCCCAGATTCTGCCCGTACAAATTTAACAAGCGGGTGCTTTGGGTGCCAACTGAGGGACGGTGCAAATGGGGGGGCACCACACGGTTAGACCGCTGGGACGTCTGTCCCCGGGAGGTGCCGCTTACCATCGAGGTGGATTAATGACAAGGAATGTCCGGTTATGTGCATGCGAGTAAAGGTTCCCGTTCGTCAGACCGCAAGAGCACCAGTCGATGGATAACTGGGCGGAGGCGCCAAGCTGACGGAGGCGTTGCTTTGTCGCGAACCTTTTCCCGGCATCAAATAATGGGTGAAGGGAAACATAGGAATGAAGGAAATTTAAGTACTTTGCCTTGGCAAAATCTTGCCGTCAAAGAAATTCGTACATCACCTAACTTCACCGGCACATGAAACCTCTGGTTCGATTCCTGACAATGGCGGGCTTGGTCCTGCTCGCCACATCCTGTGTTTCCAAAAAAGCGTTCCAATCCCTCCAAACCGACCTGGCGGCGGCCAACCGCGAGCTAGGGAAATGCGGGGAGAACCTGAATCTGTACATGAACCGTCTGTCCGCCTGTGAACAGGAAAAAGTCCGGCTTCAGTCGGATCTGCAGGGCCTTCAGCAGACGCTCCAACTCCGGCAGGAACAACTGACGGATCTACGAGAGCAGCTGGCCGATTGCAAGGCCCAGCGGGATAAGCAACTTACACAAGTCGGCGACCTCACGGTACTGTCTCAGGCTGCCAATGACAATATCCGAGAGACCTTGTCACAATTGGAGAAAAAAGATAAGTACATCCAGCTGTTGCAGGCCGCCAAATCAAAGGCGGATTCCATTAACCTGGCCCTGGCGGTCAACCTCAAGCAAGTCCTGAAGGATGGCATCGAAGACGAAGACGTGGAAGTCAAGGTCGACAAGACCGTCGTCTTCATCAACCTGTCCGACAAGATGCTGTTCGAGAGCGGCAGCGCCAAGGTCACCACCCGGGCCAACGAGGTTTTGGGAAAAATTGCGCAGATACTGGCTTCCAGACCGGAATTGGAAGTGATGGTGGAAGGTTATACGGACAATGTCCCGATCAAGACTGCATGCGTGGAGGACAACTGGGACCTCAGCGTCAAACGTGCGACGGCCGTCGTCCGGACCTTGCAACAGGTGCACCGGATCGATCCCAACAAGCTGATCGCCGCCGGGCGGGGCGAATTCAACACCCTGGCGGGGAACGATACGTCCGAGGGTCGGGCGGCCAACCGTCGTACCCGCATCATCCTCCTGCCGAAGCTGGACCAGTTCTATGACCTGTTGAATCCGGGACAGGCATCCACCCTGGATTGAGTAAAGCGACGGCCGGGAGCCCCTCATGGACGGTCCTTCAGCCCCATGTTGCGTTTGATGCGGCGGCCGGTCCGCAGGTTTCGCAGCAGCATGGCCAGGAATATAAAAGAAAGGCCGAACCCCCACCGGGTGGCGTAGGCATCCGCTTTCAAGTAAAAAAGGTAGCCGAACACAGCGGCACTGATGGCCAGCAGGGTCAGGACGAACTGCTGACCGGCGAGGTATAGGAGCCGCGCTCCTTCGAGGATATCGGGTGTGCGGGTTTGCAACTGGTTCCGGTCGATTCGGAGGAGCACCCGGTGCAACTCATCTGGCAGGCCCAGCGCCGTGGTGGCGGTTCGCCGGAGATAGCCTGTCGCCAGGGACAGCAAGTCTTGTTTTTCCTGGCGGACGAATTCCCGGATATAAGGTCGGACGGTTTCGAGCGGATTCAGCTTGGGATCCAGGGTAGCGACCAACCCGAGCAGGAGGGAGGCCATCCGGTTCAACAACACCCAATCGCGCGGAATCTGGACGGTGCCGGACAAGCCGCTTCGACCAATCTCCCGCATCAATCCGAACAAGCTGCTGTCCAGGGGGTTGACTTTCAAGTTGACAAGGGTGAGCCCCTCCAGTTCTATTTCCTGTTCCAAGAAATTCCGCAAGGTGGCAATGATGCGTTCCGCCAGGGCGTCGGCAGCGGGACCTTCGGCGAGAAAGCCCATGTCCCGGGCTGCCTGCAGCATGGCCTGTGTATCGTTCCCGATGGTGGCTTCCACCATGCGGGGGATTCCTTTACGCATCGGTTCGCCCAATGTGGAGACGGCACCGAAGTCAAGCAGGATGATGTTTCCATCGCGATTGACCAGCAGATTGCCGGGGTGGGGGTCCGCATGGTAGAATGCATCCTGGAACAGCATCTTGCAGTACAGTCGCAGGACCCGCCGGGCAAGTGTCGGCCGGTCGATACCCCAATGGTCGATCTGGTCGGTCCGGCTGATCTTGACCCCTTCCTGCCAGGTGGTCGTCAGCACGCGGCCTGTGCTCCAGGCCGGATGGACCGCCGGTACGATCACGCCTGCCTCCCCGGCCAGGTTGGCGGCGATGCGGGTTTGGGCTGCTGCTTCACGGGTGAAATCCAGTTCCTCCCGAACCAGTTGTTCCACCTGGGTATAGAAAAAATCCATACCCTTGATGTCATACACCCATGCCGCGAAGCGGGTGAGCCGCCGGATGACGACCAGGTCTACCATTGCGATGGTTTCGATGTCGATATGCTGGACTTTCACCACCACCTCCGTGCCGTCCGGCAAGATGGCGCGGTGCGCCTGTCCGATGGAGGCGGCGGCGATAGGCTCCGGATCCACGTGCCGGAAGACGGTTTCCGGCTCCCGCCCGAACTCCTGGGTCAACCTTTCGCGTACCTGCGTGAAAGGCCGGGCCGGAATGCGGTCCTGCAGAGACTCCAAGGGCTGGTGGAACGCCTCGGGGAGGAAATTGCCGGTGACGGATAGCAATTGGCCGACCTTGATGAACAATCCGTTGAGCGTCAGGATGGCATCCTTGATTCGATGGGCGTTACGGGTGTGAAGGGATTCGATACGGCGCTCGTAATATCTTTCGCCGAACAGCCGCCGGCGCCACCACAACCATGCGTAGCTCCACAGGACCCGAGCGGCCACCAGGTAGGCTTTTCGAGCCCGTCGGGCGGGTCGGAGTTCCAGGTCGGGTTGTCGCATGCGGTGGCCGGTTGTGCAGATGGAAGAAAGAGTCTGATGTTAAACAAGGTGGCTGGCAGGAGGTTCAGGCCATGCGGCGCATCCGGCATCATTTCAGCACATGGATGCCAAGTTCCCGGGCCAGTTGGTTCCGCGAAATAATGAGACGGGTTTGGACTTGCAGGAGGATGTCGGTTCGCTCCGGATCCGCATCCTTGGGCTGTTCCTTCAGCGTCTGTTGGTTTTTCTCACAGAGGCGGATGATTTTTCGAAGTTTGAAATGCATCAGGGCCCGGAGGCTGTCCTCATTGAAGTTATGTTCCGGCGCCTTTTGGAAAGACAAGGGAAGGTCCCGTTCCGCCCAGCCCGGACTGTACTCCCATGGGCTGTGCAACAGGTCGATGGCAATATCCCGGATCACTTTGTCCGGATGGCGGATGAAATGCTGGGGGCTGAACCGCACCCCGTCCTGTACCATCCGGGCAGCCTCCCTGACAATGGATTGATAGTCCGGGTTGTCGAAATCATCGAGCACCTCCTGGATGTTGTGCAGAATGAAGTCGGCGACCGTCAGCTGTTCGGCCGGGTCGTACAACGTGCCGCCGGCACTGACCAGTATCCGGACGATATCCCGTTCCTGAAAGGCATGGTCGCCGGCCGGTGCGGGATGTGCAGCCGGGGTGTCCGCCGGTTCAGGGAGCGCGGTGGATTCCGAGGTGCCTGTGCCGGCGGTACGCACCCCCATCGGACCCTCCCGCGACTTGTCCTTTTCCCGTTGCCGTTGGGCGAGCAGCTGTTGGACGGTCTTGTTGGTCTCCGTCACCAGAATGGCTTCGTCCAGCTCCATGAGTCTGGCGCAGGACTGTATGAAAAAGGAACGTTTGAAAGGATCCGGTACGCGGGCGATACTGTCCACGATGTTCCGAACCAGGCCGGCCTTTCGTACCGGGTCTCCCTTCGCTTCCGCCAACAGGAGTCTGGACTTGAAAAGGATGAAATCCGTGGCCTCCCGCTGCAGAAATTCCCGAAAGGCGGCAGCACCTACCTTTCGGACATAACTGTCGGGATCCTCCCCTTCCGGCAACAAGGCCACCCGGACGTTCATATCCTTCTCCAACACCATGTCCAGTCCGCGCAAGGCGGCCTTGGTACCGGCGGAGTCCCCGTCATACAGGATGAGCAGGTTGTTGGACAAGCGCTTCACCAAGTTGAGCTGCCCGTCCGTCAGCGAGGTGCCTGAGGAGGCCACAACATGTTCGATACCGGCCTGGTGCAGGGAGAGGACATCCGTATATCCTTCCACCAGGATGCATTCGTCCGCCTGGCGAATGGCGCGCTGTGCGAAGTTGATGCCGTACAGCACCTTGTTCTTCACATAGATATCACTTTCCGGGGAGTTGATGTACTTGGGTGCCCGGGACTGTTTCTCCATGATCCGTCCGGCGAAGGCGACCGGTTTGCCGGACAGGTTGAAGATGGTGAACAAGACCCGGTTTCGGAAGAAATCACGTTGTTGGGCGGTGCTAAGCCCCAGTTTCTGCAGATAGTCCACTTTGTATCCCGCATGCAGGGCAGCCTGTGTGAATGCATCTCCTTCCGACGGGGCGAAACCCAGTCCGAACCTGCGGATGGTCTCTTCCCGAAAACCCCGCTCCTTGAAATAGCTTAACCCGATGCTCCGCCCGGCATCCGTCTCCAACAATTGCGACTGGTAGTACTGTCGGGCGAATTCGTTGACAATGTAAAGGCTTTCTTCTTCCTGCTGCTGGACAAGCACTTCCGGGCTCGGTTGTATCTCTTCGATATGGATCCGGTACTTCCGCGCGAGGTATCGCAAAGCTTCCGGAAAGCGCATGTTTTCATGTTCCATCACGAACCGGACCGGGTCGCCCCCTTTGCCGCAGCCGAAACATTTGAACAGGTTCTTCGAAGGGGATACGTTGAAGGAGGGTGTACGTTCGGAATGGAACGGACACAGCCCCAATAGGTTGGTGCCTCGTCGCTTGAGCGTGACAAAGTCCTGCACCACCTCCTCTATTCGGGCCGTCTCCAATATTTCCTGAACGGTCTTATTCGATATCAAGACTGGTTGCTTTATAGCCTGTGGATTCCAGCGTCCGTTTATAACGCGGCAGCCGGCGAGCCTTTCCAATGCCGTTGCATGCGCTGTCTACTTATCTACCTTGAAGCCATGGGCTTCGATTTGCTGCCACCGTGCTTTCCTTCAGTTTCTTAACAATAAATTAGGAACCTCGTTGACTGCCATCGGCAATTTGCCGGATGGCGGCTTCGTTCAAATGACAGGACATATCCACGCCGGGGCGCTTTTTCTTTGTCTCCCGCTCCGTCGGGAACGATTCCGATGTCACGGTTGTTCCCGGATGTAGGGGCGCGACGAATGTGTCACAAGGTTGCACACCCCCAGCGCCTCATCCGGAAAGCACCAGGTACAGGTCCCGTTGGGCCGCGGCTTCACACCGAAAGGCATCGATCTGGTCCGTCATAGATTAGATATAAGGTTAATAGTGGGTGTTTCAATAGTGTGTGGTGCTACCCCGAAGCCCGTAAGGGACAAGGGGTAGTTTTTTTTGCTTCCGTTTGGCTGGATATGCAGACCCGGAGGGCAGCCTCAGACAGGGACACCGAAATCCCGAAGAGCATCGTTCAGGGAGACCTTCTTATTGGTGGCTTCGCTGCGTCGGCCGATGATGAGTGCGCAAGCAACCTGATAAGTACCCGCCGGAAAAGTTTTCGGATAGGTTCCAGGCACCACGACGGAGCGGGCGGGGACGTATCCTTTGTACCGGACAGGCTCCGGTCCAGTCACATCTATGATATGTGTGGATTGCGTCAGCACCACATTTGCGCCGAGGACCGCTTCTTTTTCAATCCGCACGCCTTCCACGACAATACATCGGGACCCGATGAAACAATCGTCCTCCACGACAGTGGGGCTGGCCTGCGGGGGCTCCAATACCCCGCCGATTCCGACCCCACCGCTCAGGTGCACATTGCGACCGATCTGTGCGCAGGATCCGACGGTTGCCCATGTATCCACCATGGTGCCACTGCCGACCCAGGCGCCGATATTGATGTAACTGGGCATCATCACGACTCCTTTCTCCAGGAAGGACCCGTAGCGGGCTACAGCCTGCGGCACCACCCGTACCCCTTGTTCGGCATAATCCCGCTTCAGGGGGATCTTGTCGTGGAATTCGAAGGGCGGCAATGTGAACGTTTCCATGGATTGTATGGGAAAGTACAGGATCACCGCCTTCTTGACCCAATCAAACACTTCCCATTTCCCGTCGGCTTTGGGAGCTGCAACGCGGAGCCTTCCTTTGTCGAGGTGCTCTATGACCGTGCGGATGGCGGACTGTACCTCGCCGTGCTGGAGGAGGGTCCTGTCATCCCAGGCATCACAGATGGTTTGTTCCAATGATTTCATAAGCGGATTGAAAAGGGAATGATGGGAAGGCATGTCAGAGCAGTTCCTCCGGCCGGATGTAATCGTCCTGAACAGGATAAGCTCCGGGATAATTGGACTTCAGCAGGTACAGCATCCGCAGCGCCTCGCGTTTGGTCTGGTAGGCACCGACCCGCACCTTGTAATAAGGTTTTGTATGTATCCAATCGATGGGCAGTTCCGGGTAAAGCGTGTTGAACTGCCCGACGACCTCGTCAATCCGTTGCCTGTCCGTCGTGGCAATGATCTGTACCCGCCAGCCCCGCACGGCCGTTACGGATTTGTTGTTTTCAACAAAATTGGTGAGCATGGCGGATACGGCAGGTTCCGCCTTTTCCACAATCCGTCCCTGGCCGAACATACCGGCTGGCATGGAGCAGATGAGCATCAGTAGCGTGAATAGGGAATTATACATCTTATTTCGAGAGCTTGTCAAGCGTTTCGGCCGCCAAGAATGCGGGATACCGTCTTGTGAAGGCAAAGGGCGGCTTTGCCGGGAGGTTTTGGGAAGTCGTATCCCTGCGCGGACATACCGCAGCAGGTAGGGAAGGACACTTCACCGTTTTTTTCCTCAGGCATCGATCAACGCCAAACCCACAGAAGTGCCTATCCTGTTGGCTCCGGCCGCTATCAACTCCGATACCTGTTCGGCGGTTCGGATTCCACCGGAGGCCTTTATACGGATGCTATCTGGTAGAGACTTCCGCAGGAACCGAACCACGTCCGGATTCGCGCCCGGTCCGTTGTATCCTGTCGAGGTCTTGACGAAATCTACTTTCACTTCCGTGACAATCTCACAAAGCCGCGTTATTTCCGCTTGCCTTAGCAAGCCGGTCTCGAAAATGAGTTTGATGATCCTGCCGCGCATATGGCAGGCGGTCGTCAGTGATTCCACCTCGTTTCGGACGAAATTCCATTGTCCGTTCCGGATAGCACAGATATTCATGACCGCGTCCAGTTCGTGCGCCCCTTCGTCGATCGCCCGCTTGATTTCCTCCACTTTGGAAGGAATGGATGCATAGCCCATGGGAAATCCGATGACGGTGGACAATTTCGTTTTCCCATCTTCCAGTTGATGACTCGCCTCCCGGACGTAATAAGGTGGCAGACATACGGCGGCGAATTCATATTGCTTGGCTTGCTCACAGAGGGTGGCGATATCTTTCGACGTACAGTCCGGTTTCAAGAGGGTGTGGTCAATGTATCGGGCTAAATCCATACTTGTTTCCTCTTTTTTATTCATTCTTCCGAAGGAACTGTCGACCGGACTTGCGCTTGCGTGCAGCATCAGTCGGACACCGGCAGCTCTTGCGGCACGAGAATCAGCCGTTCCCCTGTTTCTTCCCATGATGGCTACCATGCGGCGATATTCATCGATAAGCCACAAAGTTGGGCATAGCCGATTTATTGAAACAGCGGTATTGGTGATGACTTCTCCTTTATGGCTGCAAATTAGCACAAAAAAAAATGCTGCGTGCATCTTTTGATGATTGGTTGCTGACAAAATGCAAACCAATCGACCCCGTCCGGCGTGTAATACATATTGATCACTTCGTATCAAAATAATTGAAGCCGATAATATTTTGTGGATAAAAGGCTTAGGATTTCAACAAGTATGGTGTGTAGACTTGGTTAGGGCAAGGCCGCCGAAAGCGGGATTCGGAAGCAGCCGGTACCAGCCGGCTGCTTCCGCGGACCGAATCCAACCTAACCTGTCGGATTCCCCCGGAAAGTCGTGTATGGATAATGTTATCTGCCGGATAGCGGTAATTGACGGAGGTATTTCCAATAATGTCAGGCAGCCGGATGCGGCGACCCACATGAGATAGCGGTGGTTGGAGATACCTGTCTGCAACCGTATCTTTGTAAGACGGGGGGAAGACACATAGGTCGCATGGCAGATGCGAAGACCACCTCGGGAAATGAACAAACGAACCCACCATGTCGGAGAACAAGGACAACACAGCACGGCGAATCGGAGATAGCAAGACCCGCATGCGCAGGAAGGACGGCGAACTGTCGGATTACGTGTTCGGGAAAGTCCCGCCACAGGCCATACCATTGGAAGAGGCCGTGTTGGGAGCCATGATGCTCGAACGGGACGCTCTGCCGGTCATCCTTGACATCCTGCGTCCGGAGAGTTTCTACACCGATGCGCACCAACTGATCTATCGGGCGATTCTGCGACTGTTCGAAAGGTCCCATCCCATCGACCTGCTCACGGTCCAAGAGGAGCTGAGGAAGTCCGGCGACCTGGAAGCTGTCGGTGGTGCTTATTACCTGGTGGAGCTGACCAACCGGGTCGCTTCTTCCGCGAATATCGAGTACCATGCCCGTATCGTGGCACAGAAGCACATCCAGCGCGAGCTCATCAAGGTCTCAACCCAGATCATCCGGGATGCCTACGAGGACACGACGGATGTCTTCACCCTGCTGGACGATGCGGAAAAAGGGCTGTTCGCCGTGACGCAGAACAATCTCAGCCGACAGTACCAGAGTATGGGGGAACTGGCAGGGAAGACCTTGAAGCTGTTGGAGGAACTGAAAGGAAAAGAGGACGGCCTGACCGGCGTACCGACGGGCTTCACCGCCCTGGACCGGTTGACATCGGGCTGGCAGCCATCGGACCTTATCATCGTCGCGGCCCGGCCCGGGATGGGCAAGACCAGTTTCACATTGGCGCTAGCCCATAATGCAGCCATGTTGTTCCAAAAGGGGGTCGCCTTGTTCTCCCTGGAAATGTCCAGCATTCAACTGGTACAAAGACTGATATCCATGGAGTCGGAGATATCCGCGTCAAAGATGCGCTCGGGCAAGTTGGAAAGCTACGAATGGGAACAGCTGCACGCAACCATTGAAAGGATGGGGGAGGCGCCGATCTTCATCGACGACACGCCCGCCATCAACATCTTCGAATTGCGCGCCAAGTGCCGGCGTCTCAAGATGCAGCACGACATCCAACTCATCATCATCGACTACCTTCAGCTGATGAGCGGTGGTATGGAGAACAACCGGGGAGGCAACCGCGAACAGGAGATCAGCGCCATCTCCCGCGCATTGAAAGGGCTGGCGAAGGAACTGAACGTTCCGGTCATCGCCCTGTCCCAGCTTAGCCGGGCGGTGGAAGTCCGCGGCGGCCCGAAACGGCCACAGTTGTCGGACCTCCGCGAATCAGGTGCCATCGAACAGGATGCCGACATCGTCACTTTCATCTACCGGCCGGAATACTATCAGATTTTGGAAGATGAAAGCGGACAGTCACTTAAGGGCATCGCCGAGATCATCATCGCCAAACATCGGAACGGCGCCCTGGATACCGTGAAACTCCGGTTTGCGGACCAGTTCGCCAAATTTTCTGACCTGGAGGACATCCGCTTCGACCAACTGGGTGTGGGGAACAACTTCGCCGGTGGCTCGTTCGACCAGTCGAGTGTCATGACCATGCCGTCGAGGATGAACGACGAAGAGGACATTCCCTTCTGATACGGTCGTCCGGACCATGGATATGACCCGACGTACCGGCTTGTCTTCGATCTAACACGAAACAATGAGAGATGTCATCCATTGGGGAATCCTGGCTCCTGGTCGGATTGCCCGCAAATTCGCCCACGATCTGCACATGGTGGAGGGGGCGCGGCTGCACGCCGTAGCTTCCCGCTCCCTGGAAAGGGCGCAGGACTTCGCCCGGGAATTCGGCGCGAGGCATGTTTTCGGCAGCTATGAGGAACTTGTCAGCTGTCCGGACTTGGACGTGGTGTACATCGCCTCCCCGCATACCGGTCATTTCGAGCACACGTTGATGTGCCTGCGGGCCGGTTTGCCGGTGCTTTGTGAAAAACCGCTGGCCATGGATGCGGAACAGGTGAAGGGGATGATTAGGACGGCCCGGGAGCAGGATGTGTTTCTGATGGATGCTTTGTGGACCCGATTCATTCCATCCTTTGACGAGGCCCTGACATTGGTGCGGGAAGGCTTGGTCGGCCAGGTTCGCATGATCCGGGCCGATTTCGGTTTCCGGGCCGATTTTCCGCCGTCCCATCGGCTCTTCAACCGGTCGCTCGGCGGCGGGGCCTTACTGGACGTGGGTATTTATCCCTTGTTTCTGACACTTCAGGTGCTGGGTATGCCAGCTGACATTCAGGCCAAGGCTGTGTTCGGGCCGACCGGGGTGGATGAGAGTTGTGCCATGTTGTTGTCCTATTCCGACGGTGGCCTTGCCATCCTGGATGCTTCGGTCGCCATCCAAACCGGTACGGAAGGCTGGTTGTACGGTGACCAGGGAACGCTTCATCTGCCGAGCCGCTTCCATCATCCGGAGAAAGTGGTCGTTTCCTGGCCGGACAAGCCGACCGCAAGCTACGGCCATCCTTACATCGGTTACGGCTACTACCATGAGATTGTCGAGGTGATGGACTGTCTGCGTCAGGGACGGCGGGAAAGCGAACGGCTTCCCCTGTCCTTCAGCCTGGAGTTGATTACCTTGCTCGACCGGGTCCGGGAAGTGGCGGGCATCCGGTATCCGCTTCCGGACAGACCGGGCTTTTCCGCGTCCGAAGACAAATGCTGACACATATATTTGGACGGCTGCTGTTGCCGTCCGAAACAGGAAGCCCCTTGGCATTGTTCAATACCAAGGGGCTTCTTGTTTCAAGCTGCTTCGGGATTGGGCTATCCCGCAGGTAGCGGATCCCAGTCCTTTTCAGGCCGAGGTGGCTGCTGGCATCAGTTGCCGATATTGAAGATCTTTCCGGTGTTCGGATCCGGCTTGGCAACTGTCCGGCGATTCTGCGCCTTGCCATCCCGGCTGTCGTTGGGCGCTACGGGTGCGGTGTCGCCGCGGCCAGCCACGACCAGTTGCTCCGGCTTGACCCCATTGCGGATGAGGCGCTTGACCACCACCATCGCACGGTTGACGCTCAGTTGCCAGTTGTCCATGCCGGATTCGGCGGAAAACCTGTCCGTATCTGTATGTCCCTCGATGAGGACGCGCATGTTCGGATTGTTTTTCAAGGTGTTGGCCAGCGAAGTGATGGCTTCCCTGGACTTGCGGTTGAGGCTGGAGGAGCCGCTGGAGTAGTTGACGGTGTTGTCCAGCTTGATGACCGTGTTACCGCCGTCTTCCGTCACCGCGACATCGCTGCTGATACCGAAGGCGTCCTTGACGTCCTGCTTGATCTTGGCGATTTCGGCTTCCTTGGCCTCCAGCGACTTCTTGGTGCTGGCGAGGTCGGACCGGGCGGCGTCCAAGTCCTTGCGGATCTTGTCAAGTTCGCTGGATAGTCTGTTGGTTTCCGCAGCCAGCTCGGATTCTAGGTTGGCGATCTTGTCTTCCAGCATCTTCACCTTTTCCTGACTTTCCGCCAGCGTACTGGCCAGGGAGTTCTTCTCTTCCTGGAGCTGGTCGAATTTTTTCTTGGAAACGCAGGAAGGAAGGGCGAGCGCTGCAACCATAAAGAAAGCAACCAAATGGAGTGCATACTTCATACTCATGTCTTTTAAAAGATTTTTGAAATTAGGTAAAGTTAAGTGCTTTACAGTAGTGCTGACGAGCCGGTAGACCATTCGAGCGGGCTGGAACGCGCCGGCACTACCTGAGGCACCGCTGTGTCTTGAATTTAGCAAGCTCTCAATTTTCCGGCCGAAATGGAAGCCAAAGCAAGGACAACCCAGCCAGCCGGGACATCAGGTCAGGCAAAGTTAAAAATCAAAGGGGAAATTTTAACTAAATGCCATAGTTTGTTATTTTTTTTAAGGCTTGTGTCCGTGGCAGGAGTGTTCCCGACTTTTTCCCCGGCTGGTGCCGGGGATCCGCGACGCGGAAGGTACGGGAGACGGACAGCTGTTGTGCGCCGGCCCGGCAATCCGCTTCCAGCACGATTATCCCGCCCCGTCTGGCTTTCCGAAGGAGGGTACGCTGTTCCGGGGAGATAGCCGCACCCGGGCCGATGCGGTGGCGTTGCCGCTTTTTATGCCGGTAGCTCAGTCGCAAGTGCTGGATGGAGATGGCAGTGCCGGCGGTATCCCGGACGTAAACGGGCTTGTCCAGGTTTTCCATGAGTTGCTTACGACCGACGATTTCGGCTGACAAGTCTCCCCATGACAGCCAATAGGGGCTGGCGGCGGCTTCCACTCGGTCCCGCAACCGGAACTGGAGGGGCATGCTAAGCCGAACGGCTGCCGGGACGCCCTCGTGCCGGCCTGGGAACCAGGGCGGCATGTCCCGCACCGCTTTGGCGGCGGCCTCGCCGCAGCCATGGCCAATGTCATGCAGCACCGCTACTTGCCCGACCTGTCCGTCGGGCGCCACCACAAAGGAAACGGTGACGGTACCTTCCGCCCGGTGTTGCCGGGCAGTTTCCGGATAAGTCATGTTGCTGGAGAACCAGTCAGCCAGCGCCTTTTCGGCGCACGAGCGGTGGGCCGGCGAATAGGCCGGCAGTTTAGGACAGGCTGGGAAGCAGGGCATGGTGTCCGCGACGGACAGGATGTCCGTTTCGCCAGGAGGCTGTCCGGACAAGCCCGCTGAAAGGACCAGCAGAAGGGAGAGCCATACGGACCTACGTCCGGAATCCGAGTGCGGAATGGCTTTGTATCTCATTTGAAAGGTATTTTCGGTGGGTGTCCGGTTTATCGCAGGACGGATTCCAACACAGCATGCGTATGGATTTCCGGTAGGTGTTCCATATGCAGCCGGTAATAGCACAGCAGTTGGCGAAGGAGTTGTCGACGAACCTCCGGTGCAATGCGGACGAAGTGAACCTCCTCCAGCGGGATGTCTAACAAGGTGTCGGCCAGGGCGGCTTCCGTTTCCGGTAGAAACAGGCCATGCGCCGGTTTCGCTGCGGTGAAGGTGCCTTCCTGCAGGTCGAACCAGGGTGTTGCCGCCGTATGCCTGCCGGCGGGATGGAAGCCCAGGAAGCCTGTCAGCCGCAACAGGAAGGCAAGGGGGACGTTGGCCACCGGATGCGGACTGCTGTCGAGGTGCCGCATCATTTCCACCAGGAAATGGAACAAGGCGGGATGGTTCTCTCCCTTCAGGAGTGTTTTCCGGGTGACTTCCGCGAGGAACATGCCGCATGCCTCCCGATGGAAATCAAAAGGGATGCGTCTGAACACGAACATGGCTCTCGCTTCCCGAAGCCGGTGTAGGTCCTTGTCCTCCCGGAAGTAAGCGATGAATTCCAGGGGCATCATGACCTGCAGCAATCCCGGACTGATACTGGCCTTTCTGGCACGTACCCCGTTGGCGAGATAGGAACGCAGTCCGTAGGATTCGGTCAGTATGTCGGCGATGACGCTGGTCTCCGAATATTTCAATGTTCGGAGGACGATCCCTTTGGTCGTGACGAGCATGGCGATGGTTCGGAAGTCCCGGGGGCGTCAGGAAGGGCCCATCGGCGGCGCTGCGCCGCCGTTGTCCCGGGCAGCAGGGCGGCCGGGTGGCCGGCCTTTTCCGCCGGGGCGGCGCCGTTTTTTCCTTCGGTTGTCACCGGACTGGGTTGCGGGCGCGCCTTCCGGTTTCCGGTTCCGGGGGGCGTTGCCGGAGGCCGCGGTGCCCGCCAGCTGGGGCGGCAGGGGGATTTCCTTGACGGCAATACCCATGAGTTTCTCAATTCGTTGGAACTTGTGCCTGGCCAGTCGGTTCACAAAGGTGAGCGCCACGCCGGTGGCGTCCGCCCGGGCCGTCCGGCCAATGCGGTGCACGTAATCCTCCGGGTCTCCGGGCACATCGAAATTGATGACGACTTCGATTCCTTTAATATCTATGCCCCGGGACAGCACGTCCGTCGCCACCAAGATGGGGACGGACGCGTTCTTAAAGTGGAGGAGGGTGTCCTCGCGTTCCTTCTGGTCCAGGTCGGAGTGGATTTCCGCAGACCGGAACTGCTTCCGGCGGAGGTGTGCGTTGAGGTCCTTGACCGCTTTTTTGGTGCCGGCGAAGATCAGGATGCGTTGGTCGGGCGTCTTCTGCTGTCTCAGGAGATGTTCGACCAGGCGGTTCTTGACGCCGTCCTCCACAAAATACATGCCCTGGAGAATGCCTTCCGCCGGCTTCGAGATGGCGATACTGATTTCAACGGGATCCTTTCGCAGAATGGTCTGGGCGAACCGGCGGATTTCCGGCGGCATGGTCGCCGAGAACAGCAGTGTCTGGCGTTGCCGGGGCAACTTGTTGACGATGGTCATGATATCCGTGATGAAGCCCATGTCCAACATACGATCCGCTTCGTCTAGAATCAGATGTTGGACTTGGTCGAGCTTGACATAGCCGAGCTGCAAATGAGCCAAAAAGCGGCCTGGCGTCGCCACGATGACATCCACCCCTTTCTTCAGTGCCCGCATTTCCATCTCCATGGAATGTCCGTCCCGGCCGCCGTAGACGGCCACGGAACTCACCGGCGTGAAATAGGAGAAACCCTCCAGTTGCTGGTCCACCTGAACGGCCAGTTCCCGGGTGGGTTCCAGAATGAGGGTGTTGATGGCGGTGGCTGGGGTCTTTACCAGCCGGTTCAGGATCGGCAGCAGGAAGGCGGCCGTTTTTCCCGTTCCCGTCTGGGCACATGCCAGGATGTCCTTGTCGGCCATGATGGCGGGGATTGCCTGTTCCTGCACGGGGGTGGCGTTTCGGAACCCCATGCTGTCGAGTCCCTCCATGAGGGTGTCTTCAAATCCAAATGAATCAAATGTCAAAATAACTTGTTTTGATGGTGCTGCGACATGGCGACGAACGTCGGCATGTCGGTCGGCCGGGATTTTTCGGTGTCAGCCATCATCTCCCGTAGACGGAGCAAAGGTACCGGTATTTTCGAAATGGTTGGGACCATACTCCGATCAATGGTCCATGATGAGTTTTTCCGGCTTGGTGGCGGCTGGTTTCACCTTGCCGGCAGGTGCGTTGGTCCTGGTCTTGAAACCGCTCTGCTGCCGGGGCCGTACCAGGGTCATCTCCTCCACCAGGTGGCCCGCTCCGGCGAATTTATCGATGATGAACAGGATGTACCGGACATCCACCATGATGTTGCGGCAAATGGAAAGGTCGTAGTGGTAATCCGACATGGTGCCTTCCCAAACCCGGTCGAAATTCAGTCCGATGAGATTGCCGTATGCATCCACGGCAGGGCTTCCGGAATTGCCGCCGGTGGTATGGTTGGAACCGATGAAACATACCGGCATCCGTTTGTTGACCCCGTACGGACCGTAGTCTTTGTTTTCGTAGAGGGTTCGCAGTCTTTCGGGCACGTCGAACTCGTAATCTCCCGGGACGTACTTTTCCAGCACGCCGTCCAGCCAGGTGGTGCTGCCGTAGCTCACTCCGTCACGAGGCCGGTATCCCTGGACTTTTCCGTAGCTGCAGCGGAGCGTCCCGTTGGCATCCGGATAGAACCGCTCCTCCGGAAAGGCTTCCATAAGACCTTTCATATATCGTTCCTGCAAGCTTTGGATGGCCTGGTTGTTTTCCGTGTAAGACGGGAGGATGACGGACCGGTATGTATGGTCGAACGCCGCTGCCAAAATGCAGATGGGATCCGAGGAGATGGCGGTCCGCAGCCGGTCTGCCGGCAGCAGGATCGTTTCCTTCGCTAGTTGGACATCCGACAGCCAACTGCCGCCGTAGTAGGCGGCTGCCAGACCGGCATGGCCACCATGCAGGCGGACCTGCTCCAGGAAAAACGGCGGCAGGTAGGTGGCATCCACCTTGTCCTGCAGCAAGGCCATCAGTGCGGAGAAGACCTGCCGGTCCAGGGCAGGTGCGTAGTCTTTGTAAAAACGTGCCAGTTGGCCTACCATTCGCTCTCGGGCTTTCTCGAAACCCGCTTCTCCTTCCTTTTCGAAGGCGGCGGACAAGCGGTTCAGCTGGGTGGCCAACCGCATGAGCTCGATGTTTCGGCCGTTGATCTCATCGTAATATTCCTTGGCGAGCGCATATGGGCCGATGGCCGCGTAGTGGTCCTCGAACTGGTCCAGGATGTCGGCATATGGTTGCAAGGCCGGATTCTCGGCTGTCCGCTTCCTGAACTCCGCTTCGATCGCCTGCTTTTCCGCCACAGCGCCGGTGCTTCGCAGACCGAGGACTTCCCCCTGCCATTTCTTCCAGGCATTGGCAATGCCGGCCTGCTTGCTGGCGTACTGAATCTTCACCTGTGGATCGGCCCGCATGGCGGCATTCCAAATGCCGAGGGTCTGGTCGCGTATGGTGATCCGTGCGGGATCCAGCTCATCCATGAGCTGGGAGATACCGTAGCTGGGGAGATACTGGTTGGTACGGCCGGGAAAGCCGAAGACAAGGGTGAAATCCCCCTCTCGGACACCATCCAGAGAAATCGGGAGATGGTGCATCGGCTTGTAAGGCATATTGTCCGGTGAATAGTCTGCCGGACGGTTGTCCGGACCGGCATAAATTCGGAACAGGGAGAAATCCCCGGTATGGCGGGGCCAGACCCAGTTGTCGGTGTCCGCGCCGAATTTTCCGATGGCGGAAGGAGGCGCACCCACCAGCCGTATGTCGCGATATGTGACCGTGACGAAGAGAAAGTACTGGTTGCCATGGAAAAAGGGCCGCACCTGGACGTCCTCCCAGCTTTCCCGCTGCCAGGAAGACTTGAGCGCTTCGATGTTGCCTTCCACCAACCTCTCCCGTTCTTTTGCACCCGACCCGGGCGATACGCCCTGCAGCACTTGGGCCGTCACATCCTCCATTCGGCGGATGAGGGTGACCGTCAGGTTCGGATTCGGCAGCTCCTCCGTTCGCCGCATGGCCCAAAAACCGTCTTCCAGATAGTTCTCCGTCAGGGTGGTATGGGATTGGATGGCGCCGAAACCGCAGTGATGGTTCGTCAGCAGCAGGCCATCCGGAGAAATGATCTCGCCCGTACAGCCGCCGCCGAACTGCACGATGGCGTCTTTAAGTGACCCTTTGTTGACACTGTATATATCTTCCGCCTGCATCTTCATTCCCATCTGTTTCATCTCCGCTTCGTTCAGCAAACCCAGCAGCAAGGGTAGCCACATACCCTCCACCGCCACCGCGGCGAAACTGAAGACAACTGTCAGCAAAAAAGAAAACAACAATTTTTTCATGACCTTTTTATTCAGTGCTTGTCAATTCCTGTAACGCTGGGGCCGGTCCGTCGGATTCCCGCTGGCGAATATAACAATTTTCTACGCTTTCTTGTGCAATACCAAGCCCACAACTCCGAACGCGGGGCACCTCCGCCGACCTGTGGCCGGATTTACGGGGACAGGAAATAAAATCGCTTGCTAAGCATGAAATATAACAATAATTTGACGATGTTTGTAATCATCCCTTGGCTCTGTTTTCCAATCGCCCGGACCGGTCCCGAACCGGCAATGTCGGTCTTGTCCCGACAACCGGTCGGAATGCGTCCAAGCATTGTATTATGAACAGCATTGTCACGACCCGCTTCATCGCCTGCCACAAGGTCCTTCGGAAAGAACGCATCATCCGTTCCAGCCGCCAAATGGCCTTGTCTCTTGATTATCTGCCGCAAAGCCTCAGCGAAATCCTCAATGGTCGCCGGGATGTTACCATAGAGCTGCTGCGTAAGGCGGTGGAATGCTACCGGCTCAACCCACTGTACCTGTTTTCCGGCGAAGGGGACATGTTCCTGCCGCCCCCCGAACATTCGTCGGCTCCGCCCGAACATTCCGCCTCACCGGAGACCTGCATATTGCATGTTCCGGCGGCATGGCAATCGGATTATGCCGTCTTTGGTGCAGACCGAATACCTGCCCCGCCAATGATGAAGCTGCCGGACGAACGGTTTCGAAACGGATCCTACCGGTCGTTCGAAGTTGCCGGGGATGCCATGTATCCGACCTTACGGGAAGGGGACAAGGTGGTCGCCCGGTTCGTTCGGGACGATGACTGGGATGACGGCATCCGACAAGGGGGCATCCATGTCGTCGTCACCCGGCATGATGTGCTGATCCGCCGGGTCGACAGCAGGGCGGGCGGACAGGAAAGCTTCCGCCTGCATGCCGACAACGATGGTCAGCCCGTCCGGATGGTGCCTGTTTCCGCCATCCGGGAAATTTGGGCGGCGGAAGCCCGGTTCGGAACCTTGTCGCAGGATGCCATCGATTCACGGCCACCGGTGTGGCGGGAACTCGCCGCCCTGCGGGCAGCGGTTAATGAACAAGGCTCCCTGCTTCGCCAATGGCAGGAATCGCTGATGGAGATCAGGTAGTTTGATACAGGTGCTGCCATGACTGAAATCCCCCCGAACTTCGGCAGCCTGTGCAGCAGTTTGAAAACAACTCCTCCCGCAACCAGGCTGTATCTTTCCCAACATCCTGGTCGCAATCGGTGGATAAATACCGGCAATAAACCGTCGAATCCATTTCCGACCACCTCCCTGCTCGATCATTCGAGACAATGCCGACCACCCACTCATTTGGTTCGACTTTCGCGTGCCGGCGCGCAGCATGAATCGGTGAACAGAGTCGGGCGCCGGAACGTGACGTCTTATCGGCTGGGAACTGGTACGCACTTACGTGACACGGAAAAGACAAGCCGGTCCGCTTTGTCGAGCGCCCTGGCTGCAGTCGGTTTCAAAAGCCGGAACAGACCACACAGCGGTCTTTTTTTCCAAAACTGTACCCGAACATCAGTTCCATGCCCCCCGGGTAGCGAGAACGGGTGCCGGCTACATCGGCATCATAGGTCAGGATGATGGTGACATATTCGCCGGACCATTGCAGTGTGGGAACCAGGGTGTTCAGGCGCAGCCGGCGGGTCGGGGTGCTGCCGGTCCGAAGATAAGTCCCGAGCGACAATCTGCCGGCGGATGGGATGCCCAGCTGGAAGGTGCCGCCGCCCAGCCACTGCCATTGCAGGCTGTTGCCGCCGGAGACGGACTGCCGCCGCAGAATCGTCCGAAGGACAAGGCTGCGCGCCCCGGCATAGGAGGACCAAACGGTGGCACTCCCTTGGATGACCAAGCCGATGCCGAGCCGGTTCTCCTCTCCCAGCAGCGAATACAGGGGTTTGTTCAGGTGCCGCCAGGCAAGACCTGCGGACCAACCCTTCCGGTTGTTGTACAACAACAGCCCGGCATGCAGGTCCGCCTGCAGGATGCTCTCCTGCAATCCGGCCTCGCCGGTGGGTCTCGAAGGGTCGAAGGCACCCTGCTGGTACTGTGCGTCGAAGCGTAGCCGGGCGGGTTGGATTCCGAATACCAATCCGCCCGCGGCCGCGCCAGCCGCCGCAAAAGTTTCCCCCCCCAAGTGCTGGTGATAGGCCAATGCCGCGTTGGCGGCTCCGTGGTATAGGCCGCCTCGGGTACTACCGTCCCGTTGCATCCCGACCCCCAAGGCATAAAAGCTTTTGCGACTGTTGGGCAGGCAGAAACGCATGTCAACGTATACCGACACCCCCTGGTAGGCCTGCTCGCTGGTGGCGGCATCCCATTGGCCCCGGTATTGGGCGACCACTTGGGTGCGATGCAGGGCATTGGCGCTGGTACCCGCCGGATTGACCACCTGCGGGGCATGGAAACTGGTCACATAATGGAAGTCCTGTGCCATCATGATGGTTGCGCCACTCCAAAGGAGCAGGATACAACTTATAAGTCGACCATTCATTTCACGGAATCTTTTTTTTCGTTCGGTAGCCATTCGTTTTTTCGGAAAATCGCCGTTCCGCCTCAACGGATTAGCTGCACCTTGCCGGAGAAACTTTGCACCGTATCGTCCAGCATCCGCACCGCCGCCGTATACCGGTAGGTACCTGCCTCCGCTTTTTTTCCACGGAAGTTTCCGTCCCATCCGAAATAGGGGTTTTCCGGGACGGCATCGGCCGAACCCGGCACATCGGACAGGTCGAACACGATTTCCTGGTACTTGTCGTACACCCGGAAATGATCTATCCGTCGGACAGACCGATTGGCGCTTCGAAGGTACAGGATGTCATTGACCCCGTCCGTGTTGGGCGTGAAGGCGTTGGGGATGAATATGCCGGCCTCCCGGTCGACGGATACCCTGACCCATACGGTATCTGCCTTGACACAACCTGCTCCGTCGGTAACGTAAACCAAGTATCGGACCGACACCGGGGGGGATGACACCGGGTGGCTACGCCGGTCGTCGTCCAGGTAATCCGCCGGATCCCATTGGAATTCGGCTTCCGGAAGGTTGGCCACAACGCCCAGGGTGGCCTGTTCACCCAGGTACAGGTCGAAGGTGTCCCGAACGACCTGTATCTGCAACTCCCGCACAGGCAGGATGAGCAGCTGGGTATCCTTATGACAACCATTGGGGTCTGTCACTTGCAATTGATAGTCTCCGGGGGGCAGCCCCGGATGAAAGGTTCCGGTGGCGGTCATACCGTCTCCTTCCAGGAGAACGGAATGGGCGGGATCCGTCAACACGGACAGGTCCGTGCCTTCCGACACGGTACAGTTGGGAACCTGCTCCAGCCCGAATAGCACCGGACCGGGAAGGGAAAGAAGCAAGCTGGCCGTGTCACGGCACCAATTGCCGTTCGTCGCGAGGAGCGTCACCATGATGTCACCGGTACCATCGAATTGGTATTGGAAGCCAGGTTCGTGCGTGGTGAATCCGTCGCTGAACAACCAGCTGAGGTCGGTGGCACCGGTCGTGACTTGTTGGAACGCCACACGCATCGGAAAACAAGGATCCAGTGTGTCAAGTTGGAGTGTGGTGAGCGGAGTCTCATGGACAAATACCGGCAGGGTATCCTTACCGGTACACCCGTTGGCGGAAAGCAGGGTCAGCATGACCGGGTACCAACCGGGTGCATCGTAGGAATGGACAGCCTGGCAGTCGGAGCCGGTGTACCCGTCTCCGAAGTTCCAGGTGCAAGTGCCGCCGGCCGGGTCGCTGGTGCTGCTGAATTCGGCTTCCGCGCCGGTGCATATCGGCTGGTTGGCCATCGCCTGTACCGCCGGCAGCGGGTGGATGGTCAGGTTGGCTTGCCAGGTGGTCTCGCAGCCTTTTTCTGTCTGGGCGATCGCGTACGGATGGTAGGTTCCCGGTCCGGGGTATGCATGAACCGACGCTTGTGCTTGGGTGACGGTCCCATCTCCATACCACAGCGTCGTCGAAGGCGCATCGGTCGAAACCAGGAACAGAACAGGCTGGTCCGCACAGACGGCCGTGTCATGTGCTACGGAAAGGGTGGGCAGGGGATAGGCACCGAAGGAGAAGGTCACGCTGTCATATCCGCAGCCGAAGGTATACAACGTGAGTGAATAAGGCCCCGTGCTATCCAACGGAAACCGGAGGGTGTCTCCGGCATAGGTGTTGCCAGATGCATCCACCCAGTGGAACGGTGCCAGCGGGGATCCGTAATAGCGGAATATGGCCGTATCCCCGACACAGAGGCTGCTGGTGTCCGGCAGTCCTGCCAAGGCGGACACATCGGTGGGTACCACGGTCAGTGTCTGATAGGCGGTATCCGCCCCGCATTCGTTGATGGCGACCAGCCGGATACCGAAGGTGTCGGCCACTTCACCGGTGAGCAATTGGAAAGAAACCGTTTCTCCGTTGCTGACGGGAATTTGGTCTCCGGCGTCGGTCAGAAAGAACTGTGCCGTCGGATCGCCGGTGCTGGCCGGCTGGGCTGTGAAGGACTGGCCGGAACAGGGTGCCTGGTTGCTCAGGCTGAACAAGGCGCGGGGAAGGGGCGCGACCGTCAGGGATTGGCTGGCGGAATCTTCCCCGCATGCGTTGGGGATGCTGAGCCAAACCTCGAAGGTGGTTGCCTCGTAGAGGCTGTCCGCGGAGTAGGTGACCGGCGGCGGGTCAGCGCCGAGGAAGACCTGCCCGTTCCCGAAATCCCATCGGTACGGTCCTTCGACCGCCGTTCCGGTGGATAGAAAACCGACGGTGAGCGGTGCACATCCTTCCGACGGCTGCAAGGTGAAATCAACCGAACCCGGTGGCAAGGGAGACGGTATGACGATGGTGTCCAGGTGCTCGGCCTCGCAAATCACGGAGCCATCAAGCGGATTCAGGGTATAGGCAATCAGCCGGATGGGGTAGCTGCCGGTTTCGGAATAGCTGTGCGTCAGCAGGCTGTCACCGACGGTGCCGTCACCCCAGGCGAGGACAAAGTCCGATGGTACCGGCCCCGCCGGCAGTACGGTGACGGTCTCGCCCTGGCAGGCTGTGTCCCTGCTTAGTTCGAAGGTGGCGACAGCCGGTGGCAGGCGGACCAGCTGTATGGCTGCCGAATTGCAGCCGGCCGGGAGATTAGGTACCAGATATTGGTAATGGTAGCTGCTGTCGATGTCCAGGAATTCCAGCCATACGGTATCACCGGAAAGGGCTTGACCGGAAAATATCCCGCCGGCAGGATGTGCATCTTCCAACACATACTGGCCGAGAGTACCGCACAGGTAGCGGTCTTCTCCAGCGGAAACAGTGTCTGCCGGGACAATGGTGATCTGCAGGGTATCCGAGGCATAACATTGACCGGATCCCCGCTCGAACAGGATGGTATAGCTGCCGGGTTCGTTCGCCTGGAAGCTGACACCATTCGGAACGGCTTGGAGCGAGGGGCCTGACCAGGTTCCGATGGAATCACTGGCCTGCAGCAGCAAAGGGGGCGGATTCTCGCACAGGGCTGTGTCTGTTTCCGGGAAAATCCGGACCGCTTCCGGTAAAATGACATGCAGGGTACGGACCAAGGCTTGGAATCCGCAGCTGTTTTCATGGTCGGCGGCGAAAAAGTAAGGAGACTGGGTATGGCTCAGGGTGATGGGAAAGCTATCCTGTTGCACGCCGTTCAGGGTGTAACGCACTGTTGGGTCGAACGGACTCGGGGTAAAGTCGACGGAAACGCAACCGACAGCGGGTGTATCCAGCTGGAGTGGGTAGGGTGCATCCACGGTGATGCCGATGGTGTCGTAGGAGCGGCACACGCCGAATCCGAGGGTGGCATAGACCTCGTGGTGCCCGGCAGCTCCGGGCTGGAAGAAAGTTCCGTTGGCATTGGTGATGAGCCAGACGGAATCTCCCAGCCATTCGCTTCCGGGGGTTGCGATGAGTTCGATCGGGTCCGATCCGAGACAAACGGTCGGATCGTCGGCAGGGAGAAAGATCTGCACTCCAGGGATGGCCACATTGACAAAGGTATCTGCCAAGGATTGCAGTCCGCAGACATGCGGCCAGGTCGCACGGATGATGTAGGGTTGCGCCGCGATGGGGAGCTGGGCGGGAAAAGCGGACCATGCCGTCCCGTTTATAGTGTAATCCACCTCGGCCAGCCAGGGGGTGGGCGTGTAGGAGATGGTGCCGCAGGTGTCTTCCTGTGGTTTCAGTGTCAGGTGCGGAATCAGGACCACATCGATGACCGTCTCAACGATATCGGTTTGCTGGCATTCGTTGCTGACCTCCATGGCAACGGTGTAAGTGCCGGGCAAGGTGAAGCGTATGACGGCCAGGCCGGAGTCCGGGCCCGATGGATCCGGATACCAGGCCCATCCGCCGGCAGGACCGCTGACCGCCCAGGAGAAACTGTCCTGATACAGGGAGATGTTGCCGTCCAGGCTGGCGTAGGCTGCGGAATCCGCTTCCATGCAGAGGCGGAAATGGCCGGTACCGACGGGGGAAAGTGTCGGTCCGGGTGTGACGGATCCGGCTGGCGGGGCGAATACCTCCACTGTGTGGCTGGAGCAGATGGTGTCACAGGTATTGCCTACGCAATAGCCGACATTGTACAGTCCGATACTGTCGAACACAGGTTGGAAGAGGTTGCCGGGATAAAGGTTGCCCGAACCGAGGGGATACTCCCACGATTCGTACAGGATGCCTGCCCCCGGACAGTTGGGTCCCTGTCCCTGGGGTTGGCCGGAAACGGACCCTTGCAAGGTGGTTGGTTCGCCGAAACAAGGAAAGGGTGCGACGCCGATGGTGTTGGAAGGGGGGAACCGGACGGTGAGCAGGAAGGTGCTGTTGGTCGGTTCGCCGTTGCTTCCGCCTCCGCCTGAAGATGGGAAGGTCTCGAGCAAGATGACGAAAGTGACCTCGTATTGGCATCCGCCCCAATATTCGGACAGGTCATAGGTATGCCATTGGGGCGGCGGCGGCATGTCGCCGGAGAGGACGGTCGGATTGCTTTGGTCTCCCCAGCTGATTTGGTAATAGGCGATGCTGTCGCTGGACGGGTCGTCGGGATCCACGATGATATTCACACAGACGGAAAGGGCGCTGCTGTCCGCACAAATGTACTGAAGTCCGTCGCAGGGGGCGACCGTCGGATTGCTGACCTGTCCCATGGCCAGGGTGAATCGGAGGGCAATCCCTATCGTCCAGATGATTCTTTTCATATCCGTTTCGGTTGAGCTATTTGGTCAGTATCAGCGCAACAGTTGCAGACTGCCGGTGAAACGAGCAGACGCTCCGTCTATGTAGCGTAGGACGACCAAATATCGGTAGGTCCCCGCCTCCGCTTTTTGTCCCCGGAAGGTACCGTCCCAGCCGAAACGTTCATCCTCGACTTGGGCGGGAAGGCCGTCGGTGCCGGTTTCGAAGACGATCTCACCGTATTGGTCGAATACCTGGCAGCGTTCGAGATATTGTACCGAAGGATTGCTGCTGCGGACGTAGAACAGGTCGTTGACGCCGTCGTCATTGGGTGTGAATGCATCCGGAATGAAAATGCCGGTCCGGCGGTCCGCCCGTACGATGACGGTCACCGTATCCGATGATTGGCAACCCAGGGTATCTGTTCCGACGACCAGGTAGGTGATGCTCCGCAATGGGGTGGTCAGGGGGTCGGGCCGGTCGGACGCATCCAGGTAAGTGGCGGGTTCCCATTGGAACCGGGTGCCTGCCTGGTTGCTGGTGGCCAGCAAGGTCACGGCCGTACCCAGTAGCAGATCGAAGGTGTCCGGTTCTGCCAGGACTTCCATGGGCGGGATGTCCGGCAGGACGATCAGGGTGTCCCGGCTGCAGCCGGCCGCATTGGTGACCTGCAGGACATACGGGCCGGGCGTCAGGTTCCAATGGTATGCTCCGGCTTGTTGGTATCCATCTCCCCGGAGGGTCACCAGGTGGTCCGCTCGGGTGCGCACGAGCAGTCCGTTGCCTTCCTCGGGTAGGCAAGGGGGATAAGTCACCCAGTCGAATGTAGGAGAGGGCAACGCTTCCAGAGACAGGGTGGCCGAATCGGGACATGGGCCATGCTCATCCGTAACAAGCAGCACGGTGTAGGTTCCGGTATCCTGGTAGGTATGGGTAAGGGCTGTGTCGAGGGTGGTGGTGCCGTCCCCCAGGTACCAGGTAAGGCTGGCGGCACCGGCGGACAGGCTTCGTAGGCTGACGGTTAGCGGGGTGCAGGGATCCAGGACGGTGTGGTCCGTGACGGCGGTTGCGCGGGGGAGTGCGGTGACTTGGACGGTGTCCCGGCCGGTGCAGCCTTCGGGGCTGGTGACGGAGAGCAGGACCGTGTGCGGTCCGGACAACGGAAACACATGGGTCAGCTGGCATCCGCTGGCGAATCCGCTGTTGCCGAATTGCCATGAACAGGCGGCCATGGGCTGGTCGCTGCTGGCGGAGAAGGAAGCGGCCTGGCCAGGACAGAGCGTGTCCGGCACGTTCAGTTGCGCTTGCGGCGTAGGTAGAATTTCGATGCTGCCGGCGGCGGTCGAGCGGCAGCCGGAGGAGGCCGTCGTTTCCGCCGACACCTGGTATTGGCCGGGGCTGGTGTAGCTGTGCTCCGTCGGGGCCATGTCCGCGGTGTTCCCATCGCCGAAGGACAGGTGCAGGGCGCTTCCGTCATGGACGACGTCGAAGGGGACAGGCTGGCCGGTGCAACCGAAGAGCGGATGGTCGAGGCTGACCATCGGCAGCGGCTGAAAGTCGAGGACCAGGCTGGTACTGTCGAAACCACACCCGAAGGCGTACAGGCTGACCGTGTACGATCCCGGGGCCGCCGTTTCCAACTGGATGGTGTCGGCAATGGAGGACAAGCCATTGGAAACCTTCCACAGGACCGGTGCGCCCGGGGTGGACTGGTTGAAAAGCGGGAAATCGGTCTGTGTGCAAGGAGGCAGGTCGGCTGGAAAACCGATTTCGGCCGTCACATCGGATGGTTGGACATATACCGTCGCGAGGGCGGTGTCCGTCCCGCATTCGTTTGTCGAAACGAGCCAAATGGAGACCGTATCGATCAAGCTTCCTGTTTCGAAGACGAAAGTGGTCGGTGTTGGCGGACTGCCCGGTACAACCCCTCCGGTGCTGGTGAAGAAGGTATTGGAAGCCGGAGTGCCGATGGAAAGGATGTTTGCCTCCACCGGGGTTCCGGAACAGGGCGTTTCATCGGTGAGGCCGATGCCGGCGATAGGCGGCGGCAGGACTCCGACGTTGCGGACCACTTCGGCGACGCCGCATCCACCCGGCACCCGGAGCCGTATTTCATAACTCACATAGGCGCTCGGTGTCCCGGAATACCACTGGGATGGAGCGCTGTATCCGGAATGGGTTTGGCCGTTACCGAACTCCCAAAGGTAATGTTCGTGTACCGGTTGGCTCATGTTTGTCAGGGTAACGGTCAATGGAGCGCAACCGTCGGACGGATCCGCCAGGAAATCCAATTGCCCCGGTGCCAGCGGCTCCGGCAGGAAGATATCCGCACTGTCGCTGACGGTACACAAAGGTGTTCCGTCCAGGGGATGGAAATTTTGAACGGTAAGGACAACCGGATAGGTGCCAGGCTGTGCATAGGCGTGGAAAAGCTGGCTGCCGGCCGATGTGCCGTCCCCCCAGTCCACGGAGAATCCGACCGTTCCGGCGGATACGGGAAACAGGGTGACGGTATCGGCTTGGCAAAGCGTGTCCCGGTCGAGCTGGAAAGCGGCATCCGGCGGTGCCGCCGCGGTGAGGGTGAAGGTGTCGCTGCGGCATCCCGGCGGGAAGGTAGGGATGGTGTAAAGGAAGGCATAGGCGGAATCCGCCATCAGGTTCTGCAGCGATACCGTGTCGTCCAGCACAGCGGTTCCGCTGAAGAAGCCACCGGCGGGAAATCCGCCGGACAGGAGGGTCGGTCCGGCGGACTGGCAGATATGCAGGTCTGGACCGGCCTCGACCGAATCCGTCGGGATTACAATCAGCAGAATGGTATCCGCCCGCCGGCAGGTGTCCGTCCCCCGCGTGAAGGTGATTTCGAAACTGCCGGAGGCCACCGGGTGGAACCAGGCATCCGCCCCCTCGGAAATGAGATGAGGGCCGGACCAGGTTCCGAATGAATGCGAGGCATGCAGGGGTACAGGCGGCGAGCCCAGACAGAAGACAGTCCCCTCGGGGGCGGAGATGGCGACCTCCTCCGGGAGCAGCACATGGGTTTGTGCGGATGCCTGCCAGGCTCCGCAGCTGTTTTCGAAGCTGGCCTCCAGCATGTAGGCGCTGTCGGATGCCGGCAGTAATATGGGGAAGGTGTCCGTCCAGACCTGGTTGACGGCATAGTGGACCTGCGGGTCATACGGCTGGGGTGTGTATGTCAGCGAGCCACATCCGATGGGCGGTGTTTCCAGGGTCAGCGAATAAGGCTCCTCCAAGGTGACGACGACCGTATCGGCATTGCGGCAGACCCCCACTACCAGCTCGGCGACCAGGGTGTAGGTGCCGGGGTCTGTCGGCAGGAATCCCGCAACGGTGGAGTCCTGGAACAGGTACGGTCCGCCACCCAGCCAGGTGCTGCCGGCGGTGGCCAGCAGGGACAAGGTGTCGGTTCCGATGCAGCGCACCGTATCTGTTGCCGGCTGCTCGATGGACACGTCGAAGATCGGTTTCAGGAAGAACGTGTCGGCCGATGCATATATGCCGCAGAAATGGTCGAGCTGGGCGGTGACCACATAGGGTTGGGGTGACAAGGGCAGGTATACGGGAAATTCGGTGACCGGATTTCCATTGATGTGGTAGCTGCAGGAGTCGACCAGCGGGGTCGGGGTGTATAGCAGCGCGTTACAGGTGTCGGGCGTGGCAAGGAAGGAGACGTCCGGCTCTTCGACGACCTGTAGGATGAGGAAGGCGCTGTCGGGCCGGTTGCAGGGATTGTCCACCCGCAGGCGGACAAGGTAGATGCCGGCCTGTTGGAAATGGATGGCGACCTGGGCGGTGTCCGGCTCGGAGGAGGTGCTTGCCCAGCTCCAGCCAGATGTGTCGGAGACGGACCAGGTGTAGGTGGCGGCCGGATGATGCGGCCCGGCGTCGAGCTGGACGGTGGCGAGGGTGTCATACAGGCAGAGCCGGTACACGAGACTGTCGGCGACAGGGATCGCTCCGGCCGTGACCGTCAGGTCCGCCTGGGCGGCATCCAGCACCCACACCGGCTGGGTGCTGCAAACGGTGTCGCAGATATTTCCGCTGCAATGCGTGACGGTGTAGGTTCCGGCCGTACCGTAGGAGTGGGTCAGGGTTTCGTTGTAGGAATAGGTACTGTCTCCCAGATCCCAATAGCTAAATGTATTTCCGGCGGAAGGACAGTTGGGGTAGGTGCCAGGAATATCCGCTGCGGCGGATCCGATGAGTTCGATTTCGTCGCCGGTGCAAGGAATCGACGGCGCAACCACGAACGATCCGCTCGGCGGGTTGCGGACGGTGAAGAGGAAAGCGCTGTTGGTGGGTTCGACGGACGGATCCGTATGATAGGTTTTCAGCAGGATGAAATACTGTTGTTGGTATTGGCAGGACAGATAGAAGGTGCTGAGGTCGAAGGTATGCGTTTGTACCGGTGGGCTCATGGAGAACGGGATGACGGACACCGGGGAGGCGTCACCCCAGCTCAGTTCGAAATGGGAGATGATGCCCAGATGTTGATAATCCGGATTGACGACGATGCTGGCACAGAGGGATGCGGACGGCCCGGTCGCACAGACCACCTGCAGGCCGTTACAGACGGCTATCGTCGGATTGTAGTTCTGCGCCGTGGCCAGGTGGCCTGAAAGGGCAAGGCATGAAAGCCAAGTTATCCAGTTCCATCGCATGGTTCGCTACTGGTCGTCGCATCGGCACCGGTGGGGAGGAAGCGGGCGTCCCGACGGATTTTCTGGTCAAAGGTACTGTTTTGTTTGGAAAAGCCGATTATCAGCGGAACAACGAATCGCCATTCGCCGCTTTCAGACCGTCTCCGGCCCGGAAATTAAGATTGTATATCGAAACGAGGCAGGGTGGTACGCTTTGCTTTTGGGAGCTTTGCTTACCTTCGTTGCTTATCTTCGAATCGAAAAAACGCGACCCATGCGATTCCACCCTTCCTTGTCAAAATTGTTGCCACAAGTTTTCCGCCTGCTGCTGATCCTGCCCGTGTCCGTCGATGCGCAGCCCGAGGCGGGCTGGTTCCGCTACCCGGCCATCTCCCCGGACGGCAACACGGTCGTGTTCAGCTATGGAGGCGATTTGTACAAGGTCTCTTCAGAAGGAGGCGCAGCCGTTCCCATGACGATGCATGCCGGACAGGATTGTTTTCCCGTATGGTCAGCCGACGGTAGTCGGATCGCCTTCGCAAGCGACCGCTACGGCAATTTCGATGTGTTCCTGATGCCGGCGGCCGGTGGTACGGCCGAGCGGCTGACTTTCCATTCCGCTTCGGACATCCCCTCCGATTTCAGCTTGGACGGAGAGGCGGTCATCTTCTCCTCCGGCCGGCTGGATGCCACCACAAACCAACTGTTTCCTTCCGGGGTGCTGACGGAGCTGTATGAGGTGCCCATACTAGGCGGTATGCCGCGTCAGCTGCTGACCACCCCTGCCTTGGATGCCCGCTTCGGAACGGATGGTCGGTCCTTGTTCTATCATGACCGGAAAGGCTATGAAGATTCCTTTCGGAAGCATCACCGCTCCAGCGTGACCCGTGACATCTGGCGTTTCGACCGCGCCGACCGTGCTCATCACCGGCTGACTACCTTCGAAGGGGAGGACCGCAACCCGGTACCATCCCCGGACGGACGCCACCTTTACTTCCTGAGCGAACGTAGCGGCACCTACAACGTCTGGAAAATGGGAATTGACGGACAGGATGCTGTCCAGCTGACCTTCCTGGACAAGCACCCGGTGCGCTACCTGTCCTGCAGCAGGGATGGTCTGTTGTGCTTCAGCTACAACGGCGACCTCTATACCTGCCGGGAAGGCGCGGAGCCTCGCAAATTGTCGGTGAGGGTCGGTACCGACCAGGCAGCCAATGCCGTTCAGATACTCCGGACGGACAAGGACATCACGGAGATGACACTGTCTCCGAACGGTAAGGAAATCGCTTTCGTCTTCCGGGGGGAGGTGTTCGCCGCATCCGTCAAGGAAGGTACCACCCGCCGTATCACGTCCACGCCCGAACAGGAGCGTTCCGTTCGCTTCAGCCCGGACGGTCGATCCCTGGTCTATGCCGGCGAGCGCGGCGGCAGCTGGAACATCTACCAAAGTTCCCTGGTGCGGCCGGACGAACAATATTTCTTCCAATCCACCATCCTGTCGGAAAAGACCGTCCTCGCCACCGCGGCGGAGACGTTCCAGCCTTCCTATTCTCCCGACGGCAAATCCATCGCATTCCTGGAGGACCGGACCACCCTCCGGGTGGCGGACCTGGAGTCGGGTGACGTCCGGACCGTCCTGCCGGGCGACCGCAACTACAGTTATCAGGACGGTGACCAACATTACGAATAGTCTCCGGACGGAAAATGGTTCCTGGTGGAATTCCTCCAACCGGCGCAGTGGATTACCCAGGCCGGACTGGTCGCTGCCGACGGCGGCGGCGAAGTGGTCAACCTCACTCGCAGCGGATATGGCAACAGCCGCCCCCGCTGGGCCGCGAAAGGTTCGATGATGACCTGGGTCAGTGACCGGGACGGTATGAAAAACGATGCCAGCTGGGGCGGGGAAGGGGATGTGTATGCCATGTTCTTCACCCGGGAAGCCTATGACCGCTTCCGCTTGAGCAAGGAGGAATTCGACCTGGACAAGGATTCGGAAAAGGATGGGGACGCTGCCGACGAGAAGGGAGACGAGGCCAAAAAGGACAATGGTCAGGAAAAATCCCCCATCCGTATCGAACTCGAAGGTA
The DNA here is from genome assembly GCA_041163745.1 of Bacteroidota bacterium. Lineage (GTDB taxonomy): Bacteria > Bacteroidota > Bacteroidia > Chitinophagales > Saprospiraceae > UBA6168. The sequence goes on along the minus strand of JBEAQU010000041.1, from coordinate 1,711 downwards.
TCGAAGACCGCAAGGTTCGCCTGACCATCCATTCCTCCCGTCTGGCGGATGCCATACTCTCGCAGGATGGGGAGAAATTGTTTTATCTGGCTCGGTTCGAAAAAGGCTACGACCTCTGGCAAACGGAACTCCGTACCCGGGAGACAAAGGTGCTGGCGAAACTGGGTGCCGGCAGGGTGGGTGGCATCGAAATGGACAAGGATGGGAAAACGCTCTTCCTGCTCGCCGACGGCAAGGTGTTCAAGGTCAAGGTCGAGGATGGAAAGAAGGAACTGCTTTCACTGAAAGGGGAACTGGAGCTTCGGCCTGCCGAGGAGCGGACCTATCTGTTCGAACACGTCTGGCGCCAGGCGGCAGCCAAATTCTACCGGGAAGACCTTCATTCCGTCGACTGGGCGTTCTACAAGCAGGCCTATGCACGGTTTCTACCCCATATCCGTACCGATTACGATTTCGCGGAAATGCTCAGCGAAATGTTGGGGGAACTGAACGCCTCCCATACCGGTGCACGCTACCGGCCCTCCGTGGAGTACCCGGACAAGACCGCCGCGCTCGGGCTGTTCTTCGACCAGGACTTCGAGGGTGCCGGTCTGCGGGTGACGGAAGTGTTGCGGAAAGGCCCCTTGGACAACAGCGACACCCGGATCGTACCAGGGGTCGTCATCGAGCGCATCGACGGTGAACCCTTGACTGCCACCACCAACCCCTATGAACTCCTCAACCGCAAGGAAGGTGCCCGGGTGCTGTTGTCCGCCTTCGATCCCGAGCGCGGAGAACGTTGGGAGGAAGTGGTCAAGCCGGTCAGCCTCGGCACGGAAGGGGAACTGCTTTACCGCCGGTGGGTGAAGCGCTGCCGTCATCTGGTCGACAGCTTGAGCGGCGGCAGAATCGGATATGTACATGTTCGTTCCATGAACGACGGAAGCTATCGGACGGTTTACGAGGATGCGCTCGGCAGGAACGCAGGCAAGGAGGCCCTGGTGGTGGATACCCGCTTCAACGGCGGAGGCTGGCTGCATGACGACCTTGCGACTTTCCTGGCAGGCAAACCGTACATGTCCTTCCGGCCGAGAGGGCAGGACCTCGGCCGAGAGCCGCAGTTCAAATGGCACAAACCGAGCATCGTCGTCATGGGCGAAGGAAATTATTCCGATGCCCATATGTTCCCCTACACGTACAAGGCCCTCGGCATCGGCCAGTTGGTCGGTATGCCGGTGCCGGGAACCGGGACGGCGGTTTGGTGGGAGACGCTCCAGAATGGTATGGTCTTTGGCATCCCACAGGTCGGTATGGTAGGTAATGATGGGCAATATCTTGAAAACCAGCAGCTGGAGCCGGATGTTCGGGTTGCCAACGACCCGATGGAGGTGGCGGCCGGTCGGGACCAGCAACTGGAGGCGGCTGTCGCAAAACTGCTGGAATCCTTGTGACCGTCGTGGTCCGGAAACTTTCGCCCCCCCCCAACGGCGAACAGATTCAACTGACAGCCGCGGTTGTATCCCATTTTCTTGCCTGCCGGCACCATGCCGTTGGAAATGTCGAGCGATTTGCCTAATTTTATGTAATGCCGGCAGGATGTGGCCATCGCATGGAAACAACAGCGTTTGCTCGCTTCTTCCAGTCCGCATTCCTCCCCGTTCTATGTACAACCAATCCGTCGGAACAACTACTGCTGGCCACTCAATGGTAATGTCAATGGCATATCTTCCGG
>JBEAQU010000040.1:0-6831 GCA_041163745.1 Bacteroidota bacterium | reverse complement strand
ACAAGAACCTCCCTGGCACACCCAATCCGCCATGCCATCATATCCCTTCGTCCGCGACATCGCAGGTCACCCCCCTCCTCCATGCGAAACCGACAATTTGATTTGCACCCTTCGAAACCTGCTGAAAAATGCTGCTTGATGCGACATTTTGAATTGCACCCCTTTTCACTGGCTGTCCGGATGGGCAGACAGTGATCCATATTCCTGTATTGTTGGCGTCAGCAGTGCATCAAGTTCCTGCCAGTCCAGGACAAACTCCGTAAACCCGAAGGCGTAGCTGGCCACCTCATAAGGCACATAACAGAAATGAAGCCCCTCCGCCGTCATCCCGACATTCGCCGCCAGCCGGAACGGCTGTTGCTCGCTGAAGTCGAAACCCCAGCCGCCATCGCTTTCCGGACGGAACACATCGGCCTTGACCTCCCGGAATCGCTGTTCGGCCAATACCGACAAGGCCGATAGGTCCGTGACCATATCCGCCAGGGCCAGCCGGCGGCCTGTCGCCACCTCCCACGTTGCCAAGGCCGCGGAGGCATGGGGATGATTGCCCCCGGTATTGGCATATCCGTCCATCCGGAGGGTGAGGAATCGGCCGTCGTTATGCAAAACCGTGTCGCTTGTCTCCACAAGGTGATAGGCGGGAAACCCGGAAAACTCAGCGGCGGCCGCCGCTTGGTTGCGGAAGAAAGCCCCGATCGCCTCGACCAACGGCACTCGCTCATCCGGCGCCACGCCGCCGTACACCATGGTGCGCAGGAAATCTTCCGCCCAGGATTCGACGGACGTCCGACAAGCGTCCGGACCGGCGGCCAGTGCCTGATAGCGGAGCCGTACTTCCGCACAATCGGCGCGCAGAGTGTCCGGCTGCCCGCAATCCGGTCCGGACAGCTCGGTGATGACCTTTCGCTCCAGACGCAGGGGCGTGACCGGTGTAGCGTTGTCAACGCCGTGCTTGTTCGTACAGGAAGTGGCCAGCAGGACTCCTGCCAGGATGGATGTCGGGAGCATTTTTTTCATATGGCTGGAGGAATTTGGATCGGTCGGCCAGGGCATCATTGCCCCATACGTACGGTTTGCAACACCTATGGCCAATGAACCACCCATGCCCCGCCAAGGGTGTTGACCGTATAAAGGTAGATTTTTCTCCGGTACAAGCCCTGAAAATCGTGGAGCCGGCCCTGTGGGCCATCGGATCCGGACACAGGCTACCGCGTACGGGAAATGACCCGCTTGCCGCCGGGCTCACCGACAAGCTGCCCCAGGGTACCGAACTCCTTGCCAAGCTGGGCTTGTATTTTCCGGTTCAGCTTGCTGACGGCTTCGCTGAGACTGTTCGAGGTCTGGTCCACCAAGCCGTTCACCAAGTCATTGGCTCTTTGCCGCCAGTCGTCTGTTGTAGTGGTCGTCAAATACCTGTAAGCATCGAACAGTTCGTCCCGGTACTCGAACAAATGGGAAAAGGCAATGCCCTCCGGATGGTCGGAAAATACTTTGTAGACAGCCATTTCCTTGGGGCTGAGCCTAATATGCACACCAAGATCCTTCACCACCACCAAGTTGCGACGGATCTCGATCGTCGGATATTCCGACACCTCCAGGTAACTTTCGAAATTAAGCTGCAGGCGGCGTACCCGCTCCAACCCGTCGCGCACCTGCCGGACGAAAGCCATGGAGACATTCATCTCCTTGATCCGGAGCTTGCAATCATGGCAGATGTCGGCGGACTTGACCTTGAACTCCATGTCCGGCACAAACGAGAAGAAGTCGTTCAGGCACCCGACGGCCTTCTGGTGTGCATACCGCTGGTAGAATTCAGGGACATTGAAGGCCCGGAAACGCAGGGCCAATGCCAGGAATTCATACGCGATGGGGATATGCGGTGCCTTCATGTTGGTGGCGACGAAATGATTGACCTGCACGAAAGCGGCGTTGCGATGCTCCGGAAGGATGGTCGCGAAGTAGTTCCATTCGTTCTGAAAACCCGACATCAGGATGACCAGGGTGTTGTCAGGGTCCTCTCGGAACCGGTTCAGGCACCAATCGGCCGCTTCGGCGATTCGAATGCGGAGGTTCCGCATCTCCTCCATCTTGGGGTCGGGGGTGAAATCATATGGCTTGACAGCTTTGTGCCTGTACGGCCGGAACGTTTGCTTCCGGGTAGGGTCGAAATGCCGGTCGGTCCGTATCAGGTGACCTTGTGGGTCTTCTTCCGGATATTCGACGTAATGGAACTCGATGGGACCTTCGATCGCTCTGACCAGCGAATAAGCGTTGTCGATACTGGTGGTATCCTCGAGGTAGGTAGGCCGCAGGATATACACCTTGAGTTTTTCGTTGGGCATAGGATGGGTTTGGTTTGATGATGTCAACGGATAAGGGAGACGGTAACGGGCCGGCGGCCCGCACCGTCTCCTTCCGGTTTTTTGGAGCGGCAGCGGAAGGCTGCTGCGCACAGGTCAGTTCTGCGGCCCGTTCGGCTCCTCCAGATCCGCCTCCTTGTCCAGGTTGAACTCCCGGTCCTCCTGGGTGTAGTAATCCCGGACGGAGGAGCGCAGATTCGCCATGGCACGGCGCTTCTCATCCTGATCGTAGTGCCGCATCTTGTCACGGCGCATGTTCCGTTGTGCCATGTCCTCCAAGGAAGTGAAATCCGTACCGACGAGGATGATCTCCCATCCCGGCCGCTGTTGGTAATCCTTGAAAATACTGGACACCTGCTGCCCGCTGTATTCCCGGGAAGCGTTCTCCAGGCCGTCGGTGAACACCACAACCAGGGCTTCCGCCTCCCCGGTACCAACCTGGAAGCCTACGCGGGCATCCGCTTTGGCCACACTGATGCCGAAGGAATCGTACAGGGCCGTCATCCCGCCGGGGATGTATTCCTCTCTTTCCACCAAGGCGACGGTTTCGATGGGTTCGTTGTCCCGCAACATCCGATAATCCGTGTTGAACTTGACAATGGACACCCGACATGGTCGCCGTGTCTCGGCATACTTGTCCTTGAGGGTCTGCAGTTGTTGGTTGAGTTCGCCCAGGACTTCCTTCGAATCGCTAGACATCGAGCCGGATGCGTCCAGCACAAAAGTATAATCCAACAGTAGGGTGTTCTTATCGTGTTGATTTTCCATGAGGTAAGGTTTTATTGTTAAATGATGAGACAAAGATAAGGGGCATAGCTGCCGACAGCCTCATTTTGGCAAGCTTGTCATCTTTGTCACGGCCTCCTCACCTTCGCTGCCCCTCCCCGGAAAAATCCTGTTAATTCAAAGCGAAGAATTACCCCATCCTCTTGCCATTCTGAAAATAAGAAAAGAAAAATCCCTGTCATTCGCCTAATCCTAAAAATTCGCGTACCAGCATCCCCGCGAAGCGGGGAAAAAATCCAGCCCTTCTTCCTGCCACGTTCTCATCGCCGCAATCCTTCCCCGCGAAGCGGGGAGCAAAATTCCACTAATAAAAAGGCGAAGAATTACCCCATCCGCTTGCCATCCTGAAAATAAGAAAAGAAAAAAATCCCTGTCATTCGCCTAATCCTAAAAATTCGCGTACCAGCATCCCCGCGCAGCGGGGAAAAATAAATCCTCTTCCAACGAATCCGCCGCGTACCAGCATCCCCGCGAAGCGGGGAACAAATTCAGCCCTTCTTCCTGCCGCGTTCTCATCGCCGCAACACCCGATACGCAAACGCATCCAAGGACAGCGTATTACCCAGCGAGACAACCGACCCGTCGTAAGCATCCGTCCAGTCGGTGTTTTTCAAGAAAGCCGGGAGCGTATACGTCTTGGATGCCGGCCGGACATTGACGAGCACCAGCACCTCCTCGCCGGCCGCCGTGCGCGTGAAAGAGACAACGTCAGCAGAGCTCCGGTCGGTGAGGATACCGCGGCGCAGAGCCGGGCTGTCCTGCCGGAAGCGCAGCATCTTACGGTATCGTTCCTTCGTTTCCGGATACAGGTTCCAGTTGATGCCGGCCTGCTGGCCCTCGAAGAACGGCAGTTGGGTCGGCGCATCCACCTCCTGGCCGTTGTAGATCAAAGGGACCCCGCCCATATGACTTGCCAGCACAAAAGCGGCGAGGGCGGCGTCCCGACCGCCGAAGATGGTGGCCGGCGTCGCTTCCCAGGCGTGCTGGTCGTGATTGGTGATCCAGCGGAGGATATGTTCGTCCGCCGCCAGGCCGCTGTATTCCGACAAGTGGACGGCGTGGAGCTGCTGGGCGGACTGTCCCTGGAAGACGGACTTCAGGCGGCCGTAGAATGGCCAGCCGAAGAGCAGGTCGAACCCGGCATCGAGCAGGGCCTTGTCCTCCGCTTCGGCGAACAGCAGCAGGTCGCGGCCCGGCAGGCTGCGCAGAGAGTCGATGGCCGACCGCCAGAAATCCGCCGGCACGCCGGCGGCATAGTCGCAGCGGAACCCGTCCACATTGGCTTCCACGACCCAATATTGCATGGCTTGGATCATAGCCTGCCGCATCGCCGAGTTGTCGTAGTTGAGTTCGGCGACATCCTGCCAGTTGGTCCCCGGCGGATGGATGACGTTGCCGGCGGCGTCACGGACATACCAGTCCGGTTCGGCCATCCAGGCATGATCCCAGGCCGTGTGGTTGGCAACCCAGTCCAGGATGACGGCCATACCGCAGGCATGGGCCTTGTCCACCAAGGCCCGCAGGTCGGACAAACTCCCGTAATCGGGATGGATTCCGTGGTGGTCCCGCACGGCATACGGAGAGCCGACGCTGCGCACCGATCCGGTGGGGTGGATCGGCATCAGCCAGACGACGTTGATGCCCAGGGCCGCCAGGGAATCCAGGCGGGCCGTGATGCCGGCCAGGTTTTTCGTCGGACTGAACACCCGTGGGTTCACCTCGTAAAGCAGCATGTCCGCGATGGCCGGCATATCCTCGAACGGCGTGCCGTAGCCCGTGACTTCGGGAACCGGCGGACCGACCGGCAGGTGCGGCGGATCCTCGTCGCGGCAGGCGGCGAACAACAGCCAGACCAGCAGGGCCGGCGCAGCAAAATGGAATTTCAGGTATTTCGCACGATACATGTTACGGTGGGATATGGTATTTGACGACGGCGAACAGGATCCATTTCATCGGGAACCATTCGTAGCGACGGGCCGGACAGGCGGTTCAGCACCCATAGCGGCAGGGAACCGACCGGCACCGATACAGTCCGTCCGGGACCCCGTGGCTTTGGGAACTCCTTGCCGGCTCAATATACCCTTTTCCCGGCAAAACAGCCACGGAAAGACAGGAAAATCAGGCCACGCCACGCCGGTACCCTTTCCTCAACGAGGACACCCCGTCCGCTACCCTACTACGGGACCAGGCTACCTTGAAGCGGGGGAATTAATTACCTTTATCATTTGGTTCTGGAAAACCTTTCCCGGCCCGGTTCTACAAAACACACATTGTCATGAACGAATCATTTCATCCGACCATCATCAACCGAGCGGTCGTTCTGCTGATTCCCAAGCAACCGTATTAAACTGGTGTACATCCGTATTCCCCGAAGACCCCCTGACAGAGCGGGTAATTTTTCCGAATACGGCTGCTATCTGCTGCGTGATGCCATCCTGCCGCAGGAACCGAAGAAATCCATGGCCGAACATTGGTCCTGGATCTTCAAACAAGCACTGTTCGGAATCTGTACGGACAAAGGTACCTGGCAAAAGAAAATGACCTGGAAAATGTATTCGGAATGGTTCGGGCGGATGTTCAGCACCGTCGTGCTGGATTTGGTGAACGGCCCCATCGATCGGAAGGAGTAGGGGGTAGGGAGGAAGAGAATTATACTCCGTGGCCCGGGTCTAACCAAATAGCCGATTACGTGATTCGTTTCCAATTATATTGATTACATCCGTCGGAATGGCATGCACCTTCGTATGCCAGACCGCTGCTGCCATCAAATGCGCTACTTCAAAAAAATCTCGTCCCTGACATAAGTATCGTTAAGCCAAAAACAGTGCTTAGTGTATTCCGTTGCATTCGTGAGCCTGTCTTTCTTAGGCAATGGATAGGTGTCGGCCGCATTGGCGGCATGAGGCCTGACGTGTGCTACCGGACTGAAGGATTTGCCTGGAAAATTGGTACGTCTTATTCTTCCCTTGATTTCCCTGACTATTTCACCGTTTGAGACAATTTCCTTCGTTTTTATCCAAACTTTTTCAGCTTCCTTGATGTCGGCATAAGGCATGTTCCAGAATTTCGCCTTCCGAAAAACCAGCTGATTGCCTTCAGACTGAAAAAACACAAACAGAAATTTATGCTCCAATAACGCCTTGAAGTTCGAACCGTCCCAATCTTCTTCCAGGAGTTCTTTGAACTTGAAATTCGGAAAGGATATGCATTCCTTTGGCAGACCGTTTTCCTTCAATCGGACAGTTTTCACAATGATATCGGCTTTTTCAAACTCCTCTATCTCTTCATCAAACCGGACACCCAGAATGGCCTTCGATATGTTGGCATAGAAGTTTTTTGCAATCGGATTATATGTGCCATCGATTGACAACAATATCTCCTCTATGTTCTTTCCATGGAACCTCCGGAACCTCGATGTAACGATTTCTTCCAAGGTACGCTTCCTGGCTATTTCGGCATTGGGAATCAATTTTCCGTAGAGGCCGGACTTGTCCTGGGATATGATGCTAATGATATGGTTTACATATCCTTGTTTCAAAGCGTAGGCCCGTTGTTTGGCGGGAATTTCGCTGAACGGCTGCGTCCTTGTCATACTAGAATTCGCACCTTTAGTACAAGCACCCAGATAAAAAGTATCCCCCTCCGAAAGTTCGTGTGCCTTTCCTTCCGCTATTTTCCGTCGTAT
>JBEAQU010000039.1:0-10636 GCA_041163745.1 Bacteroidota bacterium | reverse complement strand
CAGAGGGCGGCCAGGACGGACAGTACGGTTGGGAAGGGTTTCATCATGCGAGGTGAAACAAGGATGGCGGCGGGTTGGTTTGGTGTTTTCCGCCAGATTTGCTTTGTTCTGCGCGGGGCGGGGTCTCGGCGGGGTGCCCGGGAACGTGGCTGGCTGATGGGTGGGTTGGTTTCCGCGCAGCGGGGAACAAAAATACCAGTAATAAAAAGGCGAGGCACCATACAAAAGCCTCCCAATCAAAAAATTAAAAAAGAAAAAAAAACCCTGTAATTAGCCTAATTCTCTAAAATTCGCGTACCAGCATCCCCGCGAAGCGGGGAACAAGATCATCCCTTAAACACCGAATCCGCAGCGTACCAGCTTTCCCCGCGAAGCAGGGAACAAGATCACCCCTTAAACACCGAATCCGCAGCAGACCAGCATCCCCACGAAGCGGGGAACAAGAACCTCCCTGGCACACCCAATCCGCCATACCATCATATCCCTTCGGCCGCGACTTCGCAGGTCAACCCCCTCCTCCATGCGGAACCGAAGTTGATTTGCACCCGCGCTCAGGGAGTTGGGAGATGGATTAGCCGCGGCCCAGCGTCACGGCGAGGAAGAAGCTACGCGGTCGGAAGGGGCCGTAGAAATAGCCGGCATCGCGTTCCCAGCCTACCTCGATGTCACTTTGGTAGGCGTTGAGCAGGTTGTAGACCCCTGTTTCCAGGGTGAGGCGTCGGCTGGCCCAGGGGAAATTCCGTTGGAGGGAGAGATTGAGGTCTGCGAAGAAAGGGGTTTCGACCAAAGTGCCGAGCCGTTCGTTCGGGGTTAGCATCGGGCCGGTGAAGGCGGCGCTGAGGTCGGCCCGCCAGGCAGGACCGGGCACAAAGCCGACCAGCGCGTAGCCGTAATGGCCGGGTGCGCGCAGCATATGGTCGGAGGAGGCGCCGGGATACCATGCCCGGTCTTCCCCATAGCGGGCCGATTGCCAGGTCCAGCCGGCTTGGACGGACCAATGGGGATGGGACCATTGTGTCTCGAAGGAAAGGCCGGCGACAAAGGCACCCGCCGGGTCGTTGACCTTGGTGTCGAACAGGGCGAGGGTATCGCCCGCCACGGTATAGGCACCGGTGAAGGGTTGGTCGACAAAAGGATTGCGCAGTTGTGTACGGAACAGGTCGACACCGGACCGTCCCTGCCATTTTCCCTGTCGGTGGTCCTGCTCGATCCCCAGCTGGTAGCTGCCGGAGCGTTCGACCGACAGGGCAGGGTCCAGGCGGACTATCCGGGCCGCCCCGCCGAGGAGGGACAGGTGGAGGTCCTCATCGAAAGCCTGTGGTGCCCGGAAGCCGGTGGCGTATCCGGTGCGGAACCGCAGTCGGGAATTCGCTTTGTAGAGGATGCTGAGGCGGGGATTGAGGGCGTCATAGGTATCCGTGCTGCGGAAGCCGGGATCGTCACCGACGAGGTGGTGGCTACGGACGGTGGGTCGGTCGTAGCGGGAACCCGCCAGGATCGTCCACCGCTCGGTAGGGAGCCACCGGTATTGGATGTATGCCGCCGGCGTGGCGACCGATTGGTCGATACGCCGGCGATACCCGGGGAGTTCGTCGTCGACGCTGTGGAAAAGGAAATCGATACCGGCGAGCCAGACATGATGGTCGCCGGAACGCCAGCCATATTGGGCACCCAGGTTGGCCACGGCATCGCTGGTTTCCCCGAAGAAAAGGGAGGCCCGTGCCCGGACGGCCGGGTCGGGATGGTTGCCGCCCGCCCCGTAATAGCTGGATCGGCCGGTGGCGGTGACCGCCCCGTAGACGCCGAACCGGCGCCGCCCCTCGTCGCCTGTCCATTCGTATTGCCCATGCAGCGCCCCGGACCGGTGGACGAGCTGTTCGGCGATGTCGGCTTCCTGCGGGGGATGGTCGAACCGGTTGCCTCCGCGGCGGTGTTCATACCCTCCCCGGCCTTCCAACTGCCAACGACGGTTTTGGGAGGGCCGGTTCCAATACCGTGCTCCCATGGCGGCAGATCGCAAGCGGGTGATTTCGGAAAAGTCGTCCCTGGTTTCCGGGATGCCGTCCCCGTCCCGGTCGTACAGGTCTTCCCCGGCGTTGAAGGGAGCCCGGTAGCGGCCGGAAACCCATCCGGAGAGGCCGGATGTCGGGGAGGTGATCCGGCTGGCATACCCCTGTAACAAATGGTCCGGTGCCCTGCCGCCGTTGAGGGTGGTCTGCCATTTCCATTCGGCTTCGTCGGCCGCCGCCTCACGGGTGATGAGGTTGATGGTGCCGGCAATCGCATTGGCTCCGTACAGGCTGGAGCCGCCACCCCGGACGACCTCCACCCGCTCGATCATGGCTACGGGTATCTGCTCCAATCCATAGACTCCGCCCAGGGCACTGACCATCGGACGTCCGTCTACCAATACCTGCGAGTAAGGCCCTTCCAGCCCGTTCAGCCGGACTTGCGAAAACCCGCAGTTCTGACAATTGTATTCCATACGCAACCCGGGCCGGAAGGAAAGTCCTTCCGCCACGCTCATGCTTTGCGTCGCTTCCAACAGGTCCTGTCCCAACACCTGCACGGCAATCGGTGATTCCCGTCGGTCGAGGTGGGAGCGGGTGGCGGTCACCACCACCTGTTCCAAGTCCTTGTACAGGCCCCATTCCGCTCGTATCGTCAGGCTGTCGCCCGGGCGGATGACGGTCTCCACCCGCCGGATGGACGGATGCTCCACATACAGGCTGTCCGCTGCCGACAACCGGTATGCCGCTTTTCCATCCCTGTCCGTAGCCTGCCAACGCCCCCCCACGGATACCGCCGCATCGGGCAAGGGGTCACCCTCCAGGGTGACAACGACCACGGTCCTCAACTGTGCCGATGCCGGCAGCGCGATGCAGAGGGCGGCCAGGACGGACAGTACGGTTGGGAAGGGTTTCATCATGCGAGGTGAAACAAGGATGGCGGCGGGTTGGTTTGATGTTTTCCGCCAGATTTGCTTTGTTCTGCGCGGGGCGGGGTCTCGGCGGGGTGCCCGGGAACGTGGCTGGCTGATGGGTGGGTTGGTTTCCGCGCAGCGGGGAACAAAAATACTAGTAATAAAAAGGCGAGGCACCATACAAAAGCCTCCCAATTAAAAAAGAAAAAAAATCCCTGTAATTAGCCTAATTCTCTAAAATTCGCGTACCAGCATCCCCGCGAAGCGGGGAACAAGAACACCCCTTACACACCGAATCCGCAGCATACCAGCATCCCTACGAATCGGGGAACAAGAACCTCCCTGGCTCACCCAATCCGCCATACCATCATATCCCTTCGGCCGCGACATCGCAGGTCACCCCCCTCCTCCTAGAGGAGGGGTTGACGAGGTGGCTATACGACCGCGGCGACCTGCTTATTCACCGAAGGCAAGAGGTTGGTGTGCCGGATGAGGGGGATGTGAGTGTCCTGGCTGCGGATACTGTGGCGGACAGGGCAGGTCTTTATTGATGACCGGGCAAGGGCGCCGCCGGTGTGCCGTCCGTCACCCGACGCCGGTGGGCAGGAACTGCATTTCATAAAGTTCCCGGTATTTGCCCGATTCCAGGCGGAGCAGTTCCTCGTGGGTTCCGAATTCGCGCACTTCCCCTTTGTCGAGCAGCAGGATCTTGTCCGCATGCCGGATGGTGCTCAGTCGGTGGGCGATGATGATGGACGTTCTTTTGGCGATGAGGGTTTCGATGGCGTGTTGGATGACCGCTTCCGATTCCGGGTCGATGGACGAGGTGGCCTCGTCGAGGATCAGGATGTCCGGGTCGAACACCAGGGCGCGTACGAAGGAAATGAGCTGTCGTTGGCCCATGCTCAGGGTGGCGCCGCGTTCCATCACCTGGTAGTCGTAGCCGCCCGGCAGTTGTTCGATGAAGGTGTGGGCACCGATGGCTTTGGCGGCTTCCACCACCTGTTCATGGGTGATGGCGGTATTGCGGAGGGTGATGTTTTCCAGGACGCTGCCGGAAAAGAGGAACACGTCCTGGAGTACGACGGCGAGCCGGCTGCGGAAGGCGTTCAGCCGGTAGTCCCGTATGTCATGTCCGTCCACTTCGATGCGGCCTTGCTGGATGTCGTACAACCTGCCCAGGATGGAGATGATGGAGGTCTTGCCGGATCCGGTGCTTCCCACCAGGGCGAGGGTTTGTCCCGCATCGAGTCGGAAGCTGATGTCCTTGAGCACCCAATCCCGTTCATGGTAGGCGAACCAAACATTGTGGAAGGATAGTCTCCCTTTCAGCGATTGCGGGACGAGGGTGCCCTTGTCCTGGATATGTTCCTGGCGTTCCAGCAGGGAGAAGACCCTTTCGGCGGCGACGAGGCCCATCTGCAGGGTGTTGAATTTGTCAGCCAGCATCCGGATGGGCCGGAACAACATGTTGAGGTAGAGCGGAAAAGCGACCAAAGCTCCCGGGGAGACCTCTCCGTGCAGGCTGGCTTGGGCTCCATACCATACCATCAGCGCCAGGGAGGCGGCGGAAATGACCTCCACCACCGGGTAGAAGATGGAGTAGGCCAGGATGGCCCGTATGTTGGCGGAGGTATAGTCCCGGTTGATGCGCTTGAAATTCTCCATCTCCTGTTCCTCCGCCTGAAAGATCTGAACGATCCGCATGCCGCTCAACCGTTCCTGTAGGAAGGCGTTCATGCGGGCCACTTCGGCGCGCACCTGCTGGAAGGAGGATTTGATGCTTTCCTTGAAAACAAATGTGGCGACGATGAGGAAGGGCATGGTCAGCAGGCAGGCCAGGGTGAGTTTCCAGCTGACCCAGAACATGACGCCGAGAACGACGAAGACGGTCAGGAAATCCGCCAGGATGGTGATGATGCCCTGCGAAAAAACCTGGTTTATGTTCTCGATGTCACTGATGGTCCGGGTGGTGGAAATGCCGATCGGCGTCCGGTCGAAATATGACAGCCGCAGCGAGGTGATATGGTCGAATATCCGGACACGCAGGTCGCGGACGACCGCCTGGCCGACCCAGTTGGAGGAATACATGAACACATACCGGATCCCGCTTTCCACAAGCAATATGAGCATAAAGAGGCCGGCCATCCGGGTCAGTCCGGGAATGTCGGCCCGGAAGATGTGGTCATCGACCATAGACTGGACGATGTACGGCCGTATGATGGACAGGGGTGCCAGCAGCATGGCCAGCAGGATGGCGGTGAACAGCACGACCCGGTATGGTCTGGCTTGTGCCACCACCTTCCACAGGATGCTGTAATTCACCGCTTGTTTGTCGTCTTTTTTCATTTTTTCGCGCTAGCCGGCACAAAGGTAAGGGATTGGCGGGGGCTTGTTCCGTTTTTAACGGGTTTCCCTCGCGGTGCGGTCCTTTTGACCGTTCGGTGGAGCCGGGCGGCTTCCGGTCAGGCGAGGAAATCCCGGACCAAGGCCAGCATGTCCATGGGAGCGTCCGCATGTACCCAATGGCCTGCGTCCGGAAGGGTTCGGATGACGGCGGCCGGGAAGAGTCGCATGATGGTGGCTTCGTCCGACGGCAGGACATGGGCGGATCGTCCGCCACGCAGGAACAGGGCAGGATGCTCAAAAGGCTCCCCGTCCACCGGCGCCAGTACGTCCGGGTAATGCCGCAGGAGGACCGGAAGGTTCATTTTCCAAACGAAGCGGCCGTCTTTCTCCCGCGTCAAGTTCTTCATCAGGAACTGCCGGATACCGGCGTCGGGCAGGGTGCGCGCCAGGTGTTCCTCCGCCGCCTGGCGGCTGTCGATTTCCGAAAGCGGAAGGCTGTCCAGGGCCGACAGGATCTCGTGATGGCTGCCTTGGTATGGTTTGGGCGCGATATCCACCACCACCAGCCGGCGGACCAGTTCAGGATAGGTCATGGCCAGCTGCATCGCGGTCTTCCCACCCATCGAATGTCCGATGACATTCGCGCCGTCGTACATCCAATGCGTTTCCATGAAACGGCGCACATCCTCGGCCAAGGCCGGATAGGTATGGTCGTCCACGTGTGGCGACCGGCCATGGTTGCGCAGGTCCAGCAGGAAGACGGTGAAGTCATTCGATAAGGCTCGGCCCATGGTCTGCCAGTTGTCGAGCGTCCCGAACAATCCATGCAGGATGAGCAGCGGCGGGCCCTGCCCCATTTCTTTGTGATGCAATGCTACGGTCATGACATGCTTGCCTGGTTTGCGCAGCGGCCCCGACGCCTGCCGTCCGGCGCGGGTGGGGCGCATGCGTCCTCCTTTTTGTAATTTAGCGCACTTTTTGAAACAAAAGCTAAACGTATTCGGATAGGAATAGTTGAGCCGGCGGACCGCACCTTCCTCCGGTGTGCAGGGGGTATCCGCCGGGTCACCGACACACACCTGCTCCGTTCCGGTCGGTATCGGAGCCAAATAAAACCACGCTATGCACGAGATCAGCCCTGACCTTTTGACATTGGACCGATTGGCGTTCCTGCTACGGGACGGAGGGGCTGTCGGTTTGTCCGCCCGAAGCCGGGAACGGATAGCCGCCTGTCAGGCTTTCCTGGAAGCAAAGATCACCGGTACCGACCAAACCTACTACGGCATCAACACCGGGTTCGGTGCTTTGTGCCAGGTACCCGTGGGCCCCGCGGAGCGGGAGGCCCTGCAGGTCAATCTGATCATGTCGCATGCCTGTGGAACCGGGGAGGAGCTGCCGGCCGTGGTCGTCCGCCTGATGCTGTTGCTGAAGGTGCAGGGACTTTCCCTGGGCTACTCCGGTGTCCGCCCGGAGACAGTGGAGCGGCTGCTCGATTTTTACAACGCGGATGTCTTGCCGGTCGTTTTCGAGCAGGGCTCATTGGGTGCCTCCGGCGATTTGTGCCCCTTGGCGCACCTGAGCCTGCCCCTGCTGGGGCTCGGGATGGTACGGCACCGGGGGCGTCTGCTCGCGGCGGCCGACGTGCTGGCGGAACACGGATGGACATCGCTGGCGCTGAAGGCCAAGGAGGGCCTCGCCCTGCTCAACGGGACGCAGTTCTGCCAAGCCGCCGGTATTTGGGCGATCTTGGAATCCAGGCGCTTGCTACGGCTCGCCAACCACTGCGCGGCGCTCTCCCTGGACGCCTTCTCCTGCCGCCTGTCGCCTTTTCATCCCGCCCTCCACCGGATCCGGCCGCATGCCGGGCAGCAGCAAGTCGCCCGGGAGGTCCTCGAACTCCTCGACGGCAGTGAATTGTCGGCTGCCGAAAAGACTTTCGTCCAGGATCCCTACTCCTTTCGTTGTGTGCCGCAGGTCCATGGCGCCTCCTATGATGTCCTCCAACAGGTGCAACAGACCTTCCAGACGGAAATCAATGCCGTCACGGACAATCCCACCCTGTTTCCGGAAGAGGACCTGATCCTGTCCGGTGGGAACTTCCATGCCCAGCCGCTGGCCTTGGGCCTGGATTTCCTCGCCATCGCCATGGCGGAAATCGCCAGTATCTCGGAACGCCGCACTTATCAGCTCATCTCCGGACAACGGGGACTGCCGCCTTTCCTGACCCGCAACGGCGGCTTGCATTCCGGGCTCATGATCCCCCAGTATACCGCCGCCGGCATCGTCAGTCAGAACAAGCAATGGTGCACACCGGCTTCCGTCGACAGCATCGTGTCCTCCAACGGGCAGGAAGACCATGTCAGCATGGGCGCCAACGCCGCCACCAAGGCGATGCGAGTGGTCCGAAATGTGGAACGGGTCCTGGCCATCGAATGGATGACCGCCGCCCAAGCGCTTTCCTTCCGGCATCCAGTCCGGACCGCCCCCCGCCTGGAAGCGATCCTCTCGGATTACCGTGCCGTGGTGCCGCCCCTGGTGGACGACCGTATCCTCCACGATGATATCCAGGCCACCATCCGCTTCCTGCGCGAAAAGCTGGGGCCCGCCCTTTCCGCCGAGGATTGAGCTGCCTGCGCCGCCCAGCCCGCGGCGGACCAAACTTTCCCGGGTCTGCCGTTGTTTTCCCTACGGCGGGTCCGTTCTTGCGCTGACACCGCCGGATGCCGCCGCGAGCTCTTCCGGACCGCCGCCGCCGCCGGGCCCCGTAACCATCAAACACGAACCGTCATGCAACTTCCGATCCTGCCGACCCGCTTCGGATGGCTCCTGTTGGTCCTCCTCCTTCCCGCCTGCAGCGGTCTGCGGAAGGCGGCGGATTCTTCCGCCGCCGCCGGGCTGCCTCCCCGCCAGGAGGATGTCCTCTTGCAACGCCTGCTGGACAACCAGGTGCGGGCCGACTGGATGGATGCACGCGCGAGGATAACCTATGCCGACGAATACGGTGGGGAGTCCTTCTCGTCCGTGATCCGTATCCGGAAAGACAGTGCGATCTGGATGGTCTTCAAGAAATTCAGCATCGAGGGCGCCAGGGTCCTGATCACACCGGATTCCGCCCACATCCTGGACCGCCTGAACGGAGCCTATACCGCCCTGCCGTTCTCCGAGCTGATAAGCAAATACGAGCTGCCCTTGTCCTTCGACGGGCTGCAGGCTCTGTTGCTCGGCAATCCGGTGTTCTTCTCCCGGGAATCGGAGGCCCTGAACGACACCGGCAGTTATGTCCTCCGCCAAAAGACCGATGCGATCCAAGCGGATTACCGCCTCGACGCGGACACTTATCGCCTCCGGGAATTCCAAGTGGAGGATTTTCGCAACCGACGCTCCGTTTCCATGACCACCGACCAATATCTGCCCCTCGCCGACCAACGGAATTTTTCGTATTTTCGGCGGCTTAAGCTGTCCACTCCCGACCTGGGTCAGGTCCGGGTCGACATCGAGTTCACCAAAGTCGAGTTGGATGTCCCGCAAAACATGGATTTCAAAGTCCCCCCACAGTACAGCCGCGCCCGGTGAACGGCACGGACTGTGCGGGATGCGCCCTGTTTCCCGCAGCTTCCTGCCTGTCCTCCTGCTACTCCTCCTGGTGCTGCCGGCCGCCGGACAGCGAAAGGCCCTGGAGGAAAAACGCCGCCAGTTGCTGAAGGAAATAGAACAGACTTCGGTCCTGCTCCGCAAGACCACCGCCGACAAGGAAGCGACGCTGACCCACTATGTCACCTTGCAACAGCAGATCGGACGCCGCCGGGCAGTGATCGAAACCCTTCAGCTGGAGGTCGACCTCCTCGAAGGCAGCATCCGAAGAACACAGGATGTCATCGCCGCCCTGATCGATGATGTCGACCGCCTGGCGGAAGAGTATGCCCAGATGGCACGGCATGCCTACCGGCAAAAATTGCGGCAGTCGGAATGGCTCTTCCTCCTGTCCGCCCAACATCTCAACGATGCGTTCCGCCGGTGGCAATACCTGCTGGAATATGACCGGTACCGCCAAAAACAGACACGCCTGATCCTGGAGACACAACATACCCTGCAACAGAAAATGGAAGCCTTGGCGGCACGCAAAGGAGAAAAGGAAAAACTGCTCGTCGCCGCCCGCCGCCAAACCGACTTGCTCAACTTGGAAATGTCGGCGAAAAACCGGCTGCTGTCCAGTCTGAAAACAGATGAGGCCCGGCTGCTTCGCCAACTCGACGAAAAACGGACCGCCGCGGCCCAACTCAATGCCGCCATCGAGGAAATCATCCGGGAAGCCCTGGCCCGCTCCGCCAAACCGGCCGCCGGAAAATCCGAGGCCCGCCCGAACAGTGCCGTCGAAGCCCCCGCCCCAACCGCCGGCTTCGCCGCCCAGCAAGGCCGCCTGCCGTGGCCTGTGGACAACGGCGTCGTCTCCGGTTTCTTCGGCAGACAACCACATCCGTCCCTGCCCAAGGTGGAGATCGAAAACAACGGTATCGACATCAGCACACAGGAACTGACACCCGTCCGTGCCGTCTTCGAAGGCCGGGTGGCCGGCGTACAGTTCATTCCCGGCAGTCAATACATGGTCATCCTGAAGCACGGCGACTTTTATACCGTATATGCCAATCTCGAAAAGGTCACCGTCAAAAAAGGTGACGCCGTCCATGCCCGGGATGCCATCGGTACGGTCTATACGGACAACCGGACCAGGGAGACGGCCGTCCATTTCGAAATCTGGAAGGAAAAAAAACGCCTGAATCCCCAGGAATGGATCCACCGGCAAAAAGGTACCTGAACGGATCAGCCCGTCCGGAACAGGCGCAAACCAACTTGTCGGTTCGGCTTCGGTCTGCGATGATGCGCCATGCCACGGCCGAAGCGGTTACGGAATGGCGGATTCGTTGGAAGGGATGTATTTTTCCATGGGGATGGATTTCTGATGGCGTATGCCCACGGGCCGCCCGGGCACAAACCAAAGTGTCGGTTCGTTGGAAAAGGATTTGTTTTTTCCCCGCTTCGCGGGGATGCTGGTCTGCGAAGCATTTGTGATCCGACCGGTTGGTTTACGCCCGGTCTGCGTTGCTGCACCATGTCGCGGCGGAAGCGGTGATGGAATGGCGGATTCGGTGTTCAAGGAAGGTTCTTTTTCCCCGCTTCGCGGGGATGCCGGTACGCGAATTTTTAGGATTAGGCGAATTACAGGGATTTTTTTCTTTCTTTAATTTTTTGAAAGCAAGCGGATTGGGTATTTCTTCGCCTTTTTATTAATGGAATTTTGCTCCCCGCTTTGCGGCGAGGGGCATACGGCGCTGGGCACGGATGTGGAAAGGTGGGAGGGGATTTCCC
>JBEAQU010000038.1:0-4918 GCA_041163745.1 Bacteroidota bacterium | reverse complement strand
TCGGGCCACAGGATGATCCGACGGTTGCCGTCCACCTTCACATACCGGTACCCTTTCTCCGGATGCTCGAAACGGACGAAGGGCTTCCCGCCATACCAAGTTTCCATCATGGTCTTCACATCCTGGACGAGGCTGTCCGCCCATAATTCCTTGTTCCAGGGAGCCCAGGCCTTGTAGTGGAAGGTCACGGGCATCTCATGGATCCTGCCCTCATGGAAGGTCGGGTAGAAGTTCATGATCGCCGGCTGCTTCAGTTCCGTCATGTCGTATTGCACACTGGTGTTGGCGTTACCCTGCATGATGAGCTGCTGTTTGTTCAGTTCCCAGCAATGGGCGAAGAACTCCTTGTTGGTCATGCCGATCCGAACACCCAGAAACAGGCTGTCCGCCCGGATGCCGGAGGCCAGTCCCTCCTCCATCATCCTGCTGTAATCCGACTTGCAGGCAGCCGCCATGAACAGCATGCCGGCCAATACCGACACAATCGTCCTTTTCTTTGCCATATGGTCAGTTTTCCGTAGTGACGGGGGCGGGTCCGCCGTATCGCCGGTGACCCCGCTCACCAGGCATACGCCGCCAGCTCCGCATCGTTCTTCCCAACAAACAAACAATTCCCCAGCTTGGTTGACACCATGGCCATGCTTCTTACTTCCCCGCGGACGCACAAACCGGATTCCATCGGCAACAAGGGCCGGAAACCGCCCTGCCCGTCTCCCAACAGAAGCAGTCCCGGACTGGCATCATAGATCCCTGTCTCGGGCTTCGCCCGGTATTTGTTACCCCCCAACAAAAGGTCGGTATGGCCGTCCGAATTGATGTCCGCCGCCGCCAAGGCATGCACCGGACCGAACTGGGCGGGGAGCGGCAACTCCGTGAAATCGTACCGCCCGTCCCCGCGGTTGCGGAACCATCCGGTGGAAAGAACCTCCGCCTCCAGCCGGACGGAACTTGCCAACTGCTCCGGAGGGAACAGGTCCTCGATGGTCTGGCCGGCGTAGTCCTTGAAATACAGATACTTTTTCTTCAAATAAGGCAACTGGCCGACCAGGTCGCCACGCAACACCATCGGATAGGAAGCTTCCCCGTTGTAGGCGCACAGGATCTGTTCCGCCGAGCCGTTCCGGTCGAAATCGTTGACCCACATCGTCAGGGGCCGGCCGGGCTGCGCCTGGAAACGGGAGTTCCGCCCGTGGTTGCCCGCCACGATGTCAGGGGCTCCGTCCCCGTCGACATCGGTCGCCAACAGACAGTTCCACCAGCCCCGCAAGGACTGCCCACCGAGGGGCCTGGATTCGAATCGGCCGCCTTGATTGGTCAGGCAGGTGACCGGCATCCATTCCCCCGCCACCACCAGGTCCGGGTCGCCGTCACGATCGATATCCGTCCAGACCGCCGATGTCACCATTCCGATGTCCTTCAACGCACCGGCACGGCTGGCCGTGACATCCCGGAACCTGCCCGTTCCGTCGTTCTCCAACAAATACCCCGAACAAGGCACCCCGTGCAGGAAAGGCCGCAGCCGAATCCCCACGAACAAGTCCTGGTCTCCGTCCGCGTCAAAATCCGCCGCACACACGACGCCTGTGCTCTCGAAACCAGGCAGGGGCGAATGCGTGGACCGCCGGAATCCGCCGGCCCCGTCATTGATATACAAGCGGTCCAGCAAGGCCGCCGAACTGCCGGGAAACTCACTGCCGCCGCTGCCGACGTACAGGTCCAGGTCACCGTCGCCGTCGGCATCGAACAAGGTACAGGCCGTGTCCTCGCTCAGCCGGTCCTTTTCAAAGTCCGCCGGCACACGACGCACGAACCGCCCGTCCGACCCCTGCAACAGCAGGAGACCGGCGGCATCGCGCGCGCCACCGACGAAGAGGTCGGTACGCCCGTCCCCGTTGACATCGCCGCTGCACATCGGAGGACCGGCATCCGAATACATCTGGAACAGCAAGGGATCCCGGTCGAAATCGTTGAATGCATTCTCCCGGTGGCGGTGGGCTTCCTCCATATATCGAAACGGTCGCAACAACGGTACCGGAGCAGCCTGCGCGTCCGCTTCAACGGCAACCGATTCCGCCTGGTCCAGCTGCAGGAACTGGTTGGACATTACCTGCGTCCGACGGGTCAGCCGACCGTCCGGCCAGATGACCACCAAAGAATCGACCTGCCTTACGGAACCCAGCCCGAAATGAAGCCGGCTGTCGACGGTCGATTCGAATCCCCGCATGGGTGCCACCTCCTGGTATTGCACCTGCCCGCCGGCATACAGGCGCACTTTCGCACCGATCGCATGGGTATTGGCACCCACTCCCAGGAGCTGCAGGTTCAGGAAACAAGGCGGCGATGGGTCGGATTCCGCATTGTTGCGATAAAGCGCGGCAGGCATGTCCTGGTTGTTGAGCACCAGGTCCAGGTCGCCGTCGTTGTCCAGGTCGGCGTAAGCGCTGCCGTTGGAAAAGGAAGGACGGTCCAGTCCCCATGCCGCCGAAAGGTTGGTGAAGGTCGGCACCAGGATGCCGCCCGGTTCCGCCGTTTTTTTGCCCGCCCGTTCGCCGAGGTCGTTCCGGAAGGCGTAATTCGGCAGCGGTTCGGAGGGCATGGCATCCACCATCCGGGTGATGGCCTTCCCTTCCTCCCGCAGGACCTTCCGGACGTTCTCCGGGTCGGAGTAGAAGTTGACGTAATCCTGGTCTGTCAGGTCCTTTCCGATGCCGTTGGCGACGAAGATGTCCTTCCAGCCGTCATTGTCCATGTCCAGGATCAAGGCTCCCCAGCTCCAGTCGGTGGCATGTACCCCTGCCAGGCGGGACACCTCGGCGAAGACCGGCAGCCCTGGTTCGGCCTCGGACGCCGGCCCCAGGTTGAGCTGGAGCGTATTGCGGGTGAATTGATGGAAATACCCCTGTTGCACTTCCCGGCGGTACAGGTCCCATCCTTCGAATTTCGTTTTGGTCTTGATGCGGCGGTCATCCGCAGGCAACATTTCGGTCACGAAGATTTCGGGCCGCCCATCGTTGTTGAGGTCCGCTATGTCGGCGCCCATGCTCCCCATGCTGGTTTCGCGGATGCAGGAGACCAGCGCCTCCCGGAACGGCGGCTCCCCCGAGCTCCCCTGGCGGTTGAGGTACAGGTAGTCCCGTTCGAAAAAGTCGTTGGAGATGAAAAGGTCCTGCGCACCGTCCAGGTCGAGGTCACCGACGGCCACGCCGAGGCCGAATCCGATGTTGCTGCGGTAGATGCCCGCATCGGCGCTGATGTCGGTGAACACGATACGGCCGTCCTCCTTCCGGTCCTGCCGGTATAGCTTGTTCCCGCCGGCCGGGTCCGGGATGTCGCGTTGGTCCTGTATCAGGTCGTATCCGCCGACCGAGCGGAGGGAATTGTTGAGCAGGTAGAGGTCGAGGTCGCCGTCCCGGTCGAAGTCCAGGAAAGCGGCATGCACGGACAGCCCTTCGTCGCGCAGGCCGTACGCTTCGGCGCTTTCTGTGAAGGTGGGTACGGGGCCGTCTCCGCCATCGTTGATGAACAGTTCGTTGCGGCGTTGCGGCCCGCCCGGCGGACCGGACTTGCAGACGTAGAGGTCCAGCCATCCGTCGCCATTGACGTCGGCGACCGCGACGCCGCTGGACCATACGTCGCGGCTGCCGACACCGGCGGCGGCGGTGATGTCCTCGAACCGGAGGTCGCCCCGGTTCAGGTAGAGGCGGTTGCTGACCATGTTACCGCAGAAATAGAGGTCGGGCAATCCGTCCTGGTTGAAATCCCCGACCCCGACCCCTCCGCCGTTGTAGAAATTGCGGAAGGTGTAGCAGTTCAGTTCCTCCGTATAGGCGACGCGGTTGACGAAATCAATGCCGGACGCGGCCGGCGGGATGTCGGTGAAGCGGGTCTCCGCCGGAGGCGGGAGTGGCTCCCGGCATCCTGTCGATACGACGAAACAGACGAGGCAGCCCGACACAATAAGGAGGGCAGGAAGGGACAAGGGGCGGGCCATTTCCATAAGCGGTTGGATATGCTTCCGACGACCGACGGCAGGAATTTCCATCCGACGGTGGAAGTAAGGTGAAAACAAGTCGGAACGGATCCGGCAAGATCCGCAAGGTCGTGCATCCGTAGCGGAGCGATCCGCACGGATTCGCCGCCGTAACAAATGAAGAAAGCAAGCAACCGGCGGCTGCTTGCTTTCTTGTTAGGATGGCTGTCACCTTGGATCCGGCACCCGGCAGGGTGGTCTCAGACGGTGTTCACCGGAGGGAGACCGGCCAGGATGGCGGACGGGCAGGAGAAGCCACGTTGTCCCGGCATACCGATCAATAGCAGTCGTTCTGCTGGAGATTCGGGTTGGCCTGGATCTGCTCGGCCGGAATCGGGAAGATTGTCTTGCAATCTTCGGAAGCAGGCTTGAACGCCCAGGGAGCCGTGAACTTGCCGAAACGGATCAGGTCCTGGCGGCGCCAGCCTTCGTAGAACATCTCGCGGCCACGTTCTGCCAGGAGGTCGTCGGGCGTGAGGCTTGCGAAACCGTCCACACCGGCACGCTGGCGGACCTGGTTGACCAGGGCGAGCGCTTCGGCGTCACCGTTGTTCAGGTGCCAGAGGGCTTCGGCCCGCATCAGCAGGACGTCGGCATAGCGCAGGAGCGGGAAGTCGTTGTCCAGGTTTTCCGTAGCGCCGGATACGAACTCGAACTTACCGACGCGGGCGCCTGCCTGGCGGTGGGCATTGGGTTCGAGTGCGTTGATTTCCGGCGTGAAATTGAGTTCCGGACCGTCCGGGTCGTCGGCGCTGCTGTCGAGCACGCGGTCGATGCCGTTGGCTTTGTACTGCGGGCCGGCGTGGAAGTTGCCACGGACCTTCTGGTTGCCGGATTCACCCTTGCGGATGTCGCCGTCCTCATAGGAATCATAGAACTCCTGGAGGG
>JBEAQU010000037.1:0-74502 GCA_041163745.1 Bacteroidota bacterium | reverse complement strand
CCGGCGACGGAGTAGCTGTTGCCATTGAAGGAATAGCTTTCGCCCTGGCAGATGGAGACCGCTGCCGAGCCGGTGAAATTCGGCAGGACGGTCAGTTCCAAGGTCACGACGCTGTCGCAGCCGTTGGCGGCGGTCAGGGTATCGACATAGGTTCCGGCGACGGAGTAGCTGTTGCCATTGTAGGAATAGCTTTCGCCCTGGCAGATGGAGACCGCTGCCGAGCTGCTGGCGCTGGGCAGGACGGTCAGTTGCAATGTCACGACGCTGTCGCAGCCGTTCACGGCGGTCAGGGTATCGACATAGGTTCCGGCGACAGAGTAGCTGTTGCCATTGAAGGAATAACTTTCGCCCTGGCAGATGGAAGCCGTTTCCGACCCGGTCGTGCTGGGCAGGACGGTCAGTTGCAATGTCACGACGCTGTCGCAGCCGTTGGCGGCGGTGAGGGTGTCGACATAGGTGCCGGCGACAGAGTAGCTGTTGCCGTTGAAGGAATAGCTTTCGCCCTGGCAGATGACAGCCGTTTCCGACTGGTTAGCGCTAGGCAGGACGGTCAGTTGCAATGTGAAGACGCTGTCGCAGCCGTTGGTGGCGGTGAGGGTGTCGACATAGGTGCCGGCAACGGAGTAGCTGTTGCCGTTGAAGGAAAAGCTTTCGCCCTGGCAGATGGAAGCTGTTTCCGACGCGGTCACGTTGGGCTGGACGGTCAGTTGCAAGGTCACGACGCTGTCGCAGCCGTTGGCGGCGGTGAGGGTGTCGACATAGGTGCCGGCGACGGAGTAGCTGTTGCCATTGAAGGAATAGCTTTCGCCCTGGCAGATGGAAGTGTTGACAGTTTCAAAAGAAAGGGACAAGACAGCCAACGAAATGGTCACGATGCTATCGCAACCCTCCGAAGTCGATAATGTGTCCACATAAGTGCCGGCTTGGGTGTAGGATTGCCCATGAAAGAGGAAGGAGTCCCCTTGGCAGATGACAGGTTGGATCGATCCGAAAAAGACTGGCAAAGAATCCAGTACGATCGGATTGCCGGCATAAGCTGCTTGGCAGGTGGTATCGCCCTGCAGACGGACCAATACGTTGTAAGATCCCGGGGACAAGTTGGGAAATACATTGGATGGTTGCCATCCGGAGGTTCCGCCCAGACTGTACTCCAAGGCAGGACCCTGTTCTGTTAAGACGCTGATGCTGCCGGTCGGTGAGGTGCAGGCAGGCTGTGTGACGTTGACCTGCGTGATGGCAGGTACAATACAGAGATAGCAGATTTCGAGGCTCCAGCTATTGAGCGAACCACCGTCTTGATTGAAAACATCCTGTATTTTCAACTGCCAATTACCAAGCAAGGACTTGCCATCAAAGGCGGACAAGGTTTCCGCTGGTTGATAGAAGCCATTGTTGACAGGTGGGCAGGGCAAGGAATTGTACGGATTTGCCGCCTCATCGTCGAAATTGGTGATGATGTTGTTTTCTCGCTCACAAATATTCTGGATGACATCCACTTCTGTGGCAGCAGGATCGATGACAGTGACGATGAGGTCGTTGATCCAGGTATGGCTTATGTTAAGGTTGACCACATTCAGGTCGGTGACGGTTCCGTCATAATCAATGGGCAAGCTGGAATAGACGGTGACGGCGCCGGTGCTGGAGATGGTCTTGGGAACATCCGTGCTGGCGAAGACTTTACAGGATTCATATCCAGTGTTGAAGGAGTAGGTATTTGAAAACACGCCGTTGCCGCAAACGTTGTTTCCTTGCACCCGCCAAAAATAGGTTGTGCTGAAAGACAGGACGATCGGAAGCGGATACATGGTATCCGGCAGCATGGATGCCGAATGAATGAGGTTCACGAAATCGCTGTCAGTGGACAGCTGGAAAGAATAACTGTCGGCTCCGGTTACGGATTCCCATTCGAAGACCGGGGTCGTACTGATGTTGTTCAGCTGGTTTCCGGGAATCAGCGGAATAGGCGCGGTGGGAGCTGTGGAGAACAATTGGAAAGAGAAGCCGGCGGATTCTGTCAAATTGGAGGCGGTGGATCCGGTGACCGTCAACGGATAGACTCCGTCGGGTACCGACCCCAGGTTGAACAAAGACAACGTCACCGTATCGGAACTGATCACCTGGGCAGGATGGAAGACGGCATTTGCACCGGCTGGCAGGCCGCTGAGCGAAAAGGACACCGGCTCTTGAAAACTCCCCAGGTACAGGATACCGACGGAGACGGAAATGGTATCGACCGGTTGGCAGGCGGATTGGAAGGCTGGTGTCGCGGCGATCGAAAAACCGTTGACCGGTTCGGAAATCGTGAAATTGGAATTGGAGAGGTCGAAGAAAATGTTGCCATTGCCCCGGATCATGATCCTGGCCTGGTTCGTCTGGTTGTTCGGGATGACAGTGGTGAATTCTCCGTCATTGGGGGTGGCGGAAGCCAAGGTGATGGGGAAGGAGGCACCACCGTCAAGGGAAAGAAGGATGTCCACAAAGGCGCAGCTGACAGGCGCTGCCGTTGTGTTTGCCACATCCCAAGTGATGGATTGGGTGCTGAGGGCGGGCCAGTTGACGGTCGTGTTGGGGGAAGTGACCAGGAAAGGGCCGGCGTTGCCGTCCACCGTTACGACCATATTGTCCTCCGCAGTGCAACCGCCACCGGGATGGTTGTCGCGGACAGTGAAGCGGAAGTTGAGGTTTCGTCCGACGGAAGGGAGGACTTCCCAGGTCGGCGTGCTGTTGTTCAGGATGGCCGTCCAGTTCGGGAAATACCGAGTGGGGCTGGTGGTGGGGGTCAGCGATCGGAAGGTCGGTCCGCCGGTATTGGTGGAAGCCGGCGGCATGGTGGCGACCTGGTTGTCCATCTGTTCCCAACAGTAGGTCAGGGCCGTATTGTTCGGGTCGCTGCCGATACCGGTCAGGGCGAAGGGCGTGGAGCGCGGAATCGTGTGATCGCTGCCGGCCAGGGCGGTCGGCCCTCCGGGATTCACTACGGTCGAGGTGGCGCAGCTGTTGCCGGTGGACCCTGTGACGAAATTTCCCATCTGCGCCAGGCTGACAGCATGGAAGTAGGCATCGCTGTTGTTCTGCACGTTCGGGGAACAGATGCCGGCATATCCCATGATGGTGGAGGCGCTGCCCGGTTCCATGGCGGTGGCGCTGCTGCGGTTGCAAGCGTTGTTCTGTGTGTGGGTTGCGCCATATTGGTGTCCCATTTCATGGGCGACATAATCCACGTCGAAGGGGTCGCCCACGGGATTGGTTTGACCGGTGACTCCACCGGCTTTGATATTGGTGCAGGGAGAGTTCAGATAAGCCACCCCTCCTCCACCGGTGGAGAATACGTGACCGATGTCATAGTTGGCGGAACCGATGCGGTTGTCGCAGGTTGTCTGGTTTTCTCCCAACATGGCGCTGCCGTTGCTGTTCGAGTAAGGGTCGGTGGCGGGGTCGAGAAAGACCAAGGTGTCGTTGTTGCTGACCAGGTCCATATGGATGGAGGCATCCAGTTCGAAGATGCCGTTGACCCGGGTCATGGTGGTGTTCATGGCCGCCAGGGCGCCGATGACCGTGCCACCATGGAAGGTGGCGTATTCGCCCGTGCAGGCCAGCGCCAAGGTGTAGGTCCGGAGTTTGCAATCGCCGGCTTTCTGTAAACCGGGCGGGGCGTTTTTCAGATCCTTCAGGTTGTCCTCCACTCCGCAGGTCCAATCGGTATCCTTGGAGAAATCCTTTTTGTAATAGGCCATGTAATGAATGGTATCCCCCATCGCATACGGGTCGATGAAGACATCGCTGTGCAGGGGGGACCGGATAAAGCCGTGGAAGCCTGCCGGGGTGAGGTCGAAGCGCGCATAGGCATGAGGGTCGTCCACGCCATACCCGGCGAAAGTGCGGATATCCGGGTATTTCGCTGCCAGCTCGTCCGCCATGACCGGAGCGTATTCTATGCGGAAAGTACCGAAACCCCCGTCTGGGAACGGCAGAGTCAGGCGGATGTCCGCCGTTGATGCGGCCGGTGTGAACCATCTGGGTGCATCGGCCAGCGTCGACCGCAAGGTGGCGACGTCCAGTTGGACAGTTTGGTAAGCTTGCGGAACAATCGGGCGAGCCAACCCTTGGTCGGGGACTTGGGCGGCCGGGATGTAGGTCCAGGGGTTGATGGCCGAGGCCGGTTGGGCGGATATGCGCAGGCTTGTTGCCAGGCAAAGCAGGAGCAGGCCGATTCGGAGACGTCCCTTTCCGATTTTCTTCCGGCGGTATTGGCGAACCGAACCCCTGGTATAATAGGTGGCAGATCGGTTTGGGATGAAATGGTTCATGTTTTTGTGACTGTTATTGAAATGGATCAGGGGTTGTATGTCCGCACATCGGTAAGAAGTCCTGTTTTCGGATTATTGCCTAGGCGGATAGCCTGGAGGTTCCGAGGAGAGATGGATTATGGTCGGTAGGGTGACTTCCTGTTTTGGTGGCAGCTCGGTATTTTTGAAATGGTATTCCGTTCTATGGCTTCGGCAGATTAGTTGCGATGCAGCCAAATTACGGAATCGAAACATTATGAAGAAAAATACCGTGTCTTTCCGTTCTGGTTTTTTGCTGTCGGTACTCTTCCTTCCGGGCTTCCTTTTCGGGCAAACGCTCCAAGGGGAGGTACAGGACGAACAAGGGGCGCCTTTGCCTTTCGCCGCCGTGTATATCGAAGGGACGAGCGCCGGGACCACGACGAATGCGGAGGGCGTGTTTTCTCTTTCGATCCCCGACAGCGATGCTGTCATTGTGTTTCAGTATGTAGGGTATCAGTCCGAACGCCGCAGCTTGTCATCCGGCCAGTTACCGGCCGGTATGGTGGTCCGGTTGCAGCCGGTGGCACAGGAGCTGGCGGCGGTGGAGGTCAGTGCCGCTGCCGAGGATCCCGCTTATGCCATCATCCGGAACGCCATCCGGTCACGGGAATCCCACTTGCGGGAAGTGGAGACCTATGCATGTGATGTTTACATCAAGGGACAGGTCCGCTTGCTGGATGTTCCGCAGAAATTCATGGGAGCGGAAATCGGAGATCTTTCCGGCAGCCTGGATTCCAGTCGCCAGGGAATCGTGTACCTGTCCGAATCGGTTTCCCGTCTTTTTTTCCGTTGGCCTGACCGCTTCAAGGAGGAGATGTTCTCCAGCAAGGTCAGCGGCAACAACCAAGGGTTCAGTTTCAACAGTGCGACCGAAATGAATGTGAACCTGTACCGCAACACCTCGGCATTCGGCCGGGCGGTGCTATCCCCCATTGCCGACAATGCGTTGGACCATTACCGGTATCGTCTAGAAGGAACTTTCTTTGACCGCGAAAGCGGAAGCCTGTATCATCGGATCGCTTTGTTGCCCCGCCGCCCGGAGGAGGCCGTCTATGCCGGTCATGTCTACCTCGTCGACAGCACCTGGCATATACATTCCGTCGATCTGCGGCTGACCGGGCGGTCGGCTCAGTTTGAGTTCATGGATACCCTAACGGTACGGCAGCTCCATGTACCGCTACGGATGGCGGATGGCCGTCGGACCTGGCAGTTGTTCTCCCAGACGTATGCCTTCGAAGGTAAAGCGCTGATCCTCCGTTTCGGCGGTTCGTTCACCGGTGTGTACAGCGGATACAATCTCTCGCCGGAGCTGCCGGCCAATTTTTTCGGAAACGAGGTCATGAAAGTCCTGCCGAGCGCCAACGAGAAGGACAGCGCCTATTGGGATGCCGTAAGGCCGGTGCCGTTGACCGGCGAGGAGTCGGCGGATTACCGGCGGAAGGATTCGCTTCAGGTCATTTTCCGGTCCAGGTCTTACCTGGATTCCACGGACCGTGCGGACAATCGGTTCGAGCTTTCGGATCTGCTGACGGGCTATACCTACCGGAACAGCTACCGGCGACGAACCTATTCCGTCTATTCTCCCCTGACCGGCGTGCAATACAATTTGGTGCAGGGCGCCAACATGCGGGTCGGTGTCGGGTTCGAACAAGGACTGGACAGTGTGCGTGACGTCTCCCTGGCCTTGCGCACGAACCTGCAATACGGTTGGGCAGACCGTCGCTGGCGATGGTCTGCCGGCCTGGTTTACAGGTTCCTGCCGAAGCAGTTCGGCCAGCTGCGCCTGTCCGGCGGCTCGAAGGTCGTACAGGTCAATGAGGATGCCCCCATCTCCCCGTCCCTGCAAACGGCGGAGGCGTTGTTCAGCCGCAGGAATTTCGCCCGGTATTTTGACAAAAGATACGTGCGCCTCGCCTGGCAGCAGGAGCCGTGGAACGGGTTTCGCTGCACCAGCTCACTTACCTGGGCCCGTCGGTCGGCGCTGGAAAACCGGACCGATTACAGTTTCTTCTTTCGGGCGGACCGTGCTTTCGATACGAACGTGCCCAATCATCCTGATGTGACGGCCGCATCTCCGGTCCGGTTCCCGCAGTCCGTCCTGTTCGACCTCAGCCTGCGCTGGCGGCCGGGACAACGGTATGTCGAATACCCGCACACCCGAATCCTTATGGGCAGCCGGTTCCCGGAAATACGGTTGAACTATCAGAAAGGTATTCCTTTCCGGTCGGATCACACCGCCGGGTTGTCCGGGCAGACGGATTTCGACCGGCTCTCTTTGGCGGTTCGCCAGCCGGAATGGTCCCTGGGACTCGCCGGCACCATGGCTTTTCATGTCGAGGCGGGCTTTTTTCCGAACCAGCGGCGGATGTCCTTCCTGGAATACCGTCATTTCATGGGTAACCGGACCGGCCTGGGAAACCGTTCCGCCTACCTTACCCATTTCAAGACCCTGCCCTATTACCGATACAGTACCGACAGGGCCTGGATGGAGGTTCTTTGGCAACATGATTTCAAAGGGGCGGTCCTCGACAGGCTGCCGCTCCTCAATACCCTGGGCTGGAACCTGGTCGTCGGTGCCAATGCGCTCAAGTGTGCCGGCCAACCGTTTTTTGCGGAATTGTCTTGCGGGGTGGACAATCTCGGCTGGGGCGTGATGCGCTTGTTCCGATTGGACGTTGTTCCCTATTTCATGGAAAACGGATACGGTGGGACCGGATTGCTGCTGGGTATCGATCTGCCCCTGTCGGATTCGGACAACTTCTGATCAGGCCTCCGAACGCCAGTCCGTCGTGGTAAGATAGACGATGATGATGCCGAGGATGATCATCAGGGCCTTGGCCAGGAAGGAAACCCATGCGCCCAGCACGTCCATCCATACCAACAAAGCCAGCTTGATTCCAACCAGACTCAGGACCAATCCGGTGAACCCCAACAGAAACAACAGGAAACCGAAGGTCAGCCAAACAGCCTTTTTCATGAAGGAGACTTTTGGTCACCACAGGTAAGTCCCGTGTCCGCCTTCCCATCGGCTCTCACATGGCGGCACTTCCCTGGGTGCAGTGAATACTTTGTCGCCGCGGCAGCGGCCGTCGGGCGGACCGTTGCCGCGGAAGGGGATGTGTTGCAAATAAAACGGTTTTCCCGACAATCCGTCCTTTTCCATAACAAAATCGACAGCAGCTGGTTCTTATTAGGGGTGCTTTGCACCAGCACCAAATCCAGGCCTATGGCAACAACAGCACCTCAAACCCTGATCCTGACGGAATGTCCCCGCGACGCCATGCAGGGATGGCATGCCTTCATACCGACGGCGACAAAAGCGGCGTACCTGAACCTGCTTCTCTCCGCCGGTTTCGACATCCTGGATTTCGGCAGCTTCGTTTCCCCGAAAGCCATCCCACAGCTGCGTGATACTGCCGAAGTGTTGGAACAGCTGGACCTGGCCCGGACCAGGACCCGGTTGCTCGCCATCGTCGCCAACGAGAAGGGCGCGTCAATGGCTTGTGGGTTCGAACAGATCCGCCTGCTGGGCTTCCCCTTTTCGGTATCGGAAACATTCCAGTTACGCAATACGAACGCCACCATCGAAGCTTCGCTCGAACGGGTCGCCAGCATACAGGAATGCTGCGCCCGGTCCGGAAAGGAGCTGGTGGTGTATCTGTCCATGGGTTTCGGCAATCCGTACGGGGATCCATGGAACGCCGAGGTCGTGATGCATTGGGCTCATCGCCTGGCGGCGCTCGACGTACGAACCCTGCAGCTTTCCGATACCATCGGTGTCTCCAATCCGGCCAATATACGGTATTTGTTTTCGGTATTGATGCCGTTCGGGGCGGAACATGGCATCGATATCGGCGCCCACCTGCACACCGACCCCTGGCGCTGGGAGGAGAAACTCCGGGCGGCCTGGGAAAGCGGTTGCCGCCGTTTTGACGGGGCGGTCAGCGGATACGGCGGCTGTCCGATGGCAAAGGATGAACTGACCGGCAACATGCCGACCGAAAAAATGGTTGCTTTTTTCGAAGGGAACGGAATAAAAACAGGCATCGACTTGGCGGTGCTGGAGGCCTGCCGTATTTTCGCCGGTAAGATGTTCACCCAAGGATGACCTGCATTCCAACGTTGTGCGGGACACATTCCTGTCCAAACCCTACTTCATGGAACGCAAAATCGACCGGCTCCTGGATCAGTATGGGGAAAGCCACCGGAACCCCTTCAACAAAGCGGTACACTGGATCTGTGTGCCTGCCATCATGTTCAGTCTGTTCGGTCTGTTGTTCTCCATCCCTTTCCCGGTGGAACGGACTTTGTTCACGAATTGGGCCGCCGTATGCCTGGCAGCCGCCTTGGTATACTACCTTCGCCTGTCCGTCCCCATGTTCCTGGGCTTCGTCGTCATCGGCGGCGCCATGTTGTACGGCAACTTCCAGTTGTATGTCATGACCATCTACGATGCAGCCATGTTGGCAATCCTGTCCTTCCTGTTTTTTTCCTTGGCTTGGGTCGGGCAGTTCATCGGGCACAAGGTGGAGGGAAAGAAACCTTCCTTTCTGCAGGACCTCCAGTTCCTGCTGGTCGGACCTGCCTGGCTGCTGCACTTCGTCTACCGTAAAACCGGCATCCGTTACTGACCTGCATCGGGCTTCATCCGCGTGGCCAAATCCGGGGTCTGATGGCGGCTTACCATCGCTGCGAAGGCGTTCAACCGGTTTTTTCCACAAGCTTCCGCTCAGGCCAGTTCCACGATTTTGCCGTCCGGCAGGATCTCGTATTCGCGGGTCGTACTGGATGCGGGATCGAAGCCCTCGTGCTCTCCGGTCGTCTGACTGCTGACAATGTAGACGGTGAGGTCCTCATCAATCCTTGCCACCGAACGGGTGATGATGTCGTCCTCCCAATAGGTGCCGCCGATGACAGCCCGGTCGATGAGTTTGCCCCCACGTTCGAAAGTGTACAAAATGTACTGGTAGCCCGCCAGGGAAGCCCGCCAGACCACCAGGGCAATGAATTCCGTCAGATCCGGAATCCGTAGGCAAGGGACATATTCCGTCAGCTCGTCGTCGAAATCACCGTACATTTGTGCACTAGGCTGGAGATGTTCCAGGATAAGCCTTTCCGACAAGGGGTCGTTGATGCCGGCGAATTCGGAAGCTTGTTCCTCCGACAGCGAAACAGGCAGTTTTATTTCCGGAAACTTTCCGACGAATACATCGAAACTCAACATGGTGGCGAATTGACATGAACGGAGACCTCACCGTTGCCGCCCATCCTCCCTGGAGCACTGTCCGGCAACGGACCGTTTCCACGAGCAAAATTACCCAATCCATGCAGCTGGAGCAGCATTTTTCCTTGAAATCGATGAATACCTTCCAAATCGATGCCATCGCACCGTCTTTTTGCCGGGTCCGCTCCGTCGCGCACTTGCGTGAGGTATTGTCTACCTGGCGGCAGCCGGTGCGGATACTGGGCGGGGGCAGCAACATCCTGCCCGTCCATCCGATCGAAGGACTCGTGATACGCCTGGAGATACCGGGGGTCGAAATCCTGTCCGAACAGGGGGCTGAGGTGCTTGTCGGGGTCGGTGCCGGTGTGGAATGGCATTCCTTGGTCCGATGGTGCATCGACCGGGGATTGGGCGGATTGGAGAACCTGTCCCTGATTCCGGGCAGTGCCGGTGCTGCTCCCATACAGAACATCGGCGCCTATGGTGTGGAGCTGAAGGATGTTTTCCATTCTCTGGAAGCGGTGGACTTGCGGACGCTGCAATCGGTGGAGTTCGGCCCGAAGGATTGCGCTTTCGGGTACCGGGACAGTGTCTTCAAGCGCGAAGCAAAGGGGCGCTATGCCATCACCGGTATCCGGCTCCGACTTTCGCGGGAACATCGCCTGCAGCTTTCATATGGTGATATCCGTGCGACCTTGGCGCGTATGGGCATCGAACGGCCGACCATCCGGGATGTAAGTGACGCCGTCAGTGCCATCCGTCGGTCCAAGTTGCCGGATCCGGCCCGGATTGGAAACGCCGGCAGTTTTTTCAAGAACCCGGTGGTGTCCGCCGAAGTGTTGCCACCACTCAAGGCAAGGTATCCCGAACTGGTCAGTTTCCCCCAGTCCGACGGAACCTACAAACTCGCGGCAGGCTGGCTGGTAGAACGTGCCGGCTGGAAAGGGAAATCCGTCGGACCTGCCGGTTGCCACGAGCGACAGGCATTGGTCCTGGTGAACCTCGGCGGGGCGACGGGTGAGGACATCCTGGCGCTGTCCAAGCTCATTCGAGATGATGTGCGGGCCATGTTCGGGGTGGAACTGGAGACAGAGGTGAATGTCTGGTGACGAGCTTGATAGGCCGGGTCCGTCTTCAGCACGGCATCAGAACAGATAATTCGCCAGCAGGAACAGGACCAGGAATATCCAAAGACCGTCCAGGAAATGCCAGTAGATGGTCAGCAGGCGGAGGCGGAGGCGTTTTTCCGGGTCGGAGAAGTACACCAACACGGTCACCGGCTCGCGCATCTGTTTCTTGGCGGCACGTTGGAACAACCATAGAAAAGGGATGCCGGCGACAACGTGCACGAAGTGAAGGATGGACAACAAGTAGAGATAGGCGGCCGAATTGTCGGATTGCATAAGGATGTTCTGCCGGAACAATTGACCCCATGCAAGCAATTGCAGGGCGAGGAAAGCGACGGACAACCACATGGTGGCCCGCAATGCCTGTTGGTATCCACTTGTGTCATCCGTGCGGTAGCAACGGTTGGCGACCATCATCCGGTGGCTGCTGGCCAGCAGGACCAGGGTGTTGAAGCCGAACAAAAGGGGAATACGGATGCCCGTCACCCCACTCTGCACCCGGGTGTAAATGAATGCGGCGGACAAAGCCAGGAACAGGGCCGTGATGGCGAACAAGGACAGGAACAACATGACGTTGTATGGATGGAAAGCGAAATTGTCGTATTCGCTGTACGGCTTATCTTCCTGTGGTGATGCCATGTTGTGGAATTGGCGGACTGCCGGACGGGGTCCTTCCCGGTTGCAATGACAAGCGGACCGGTTCGTCTGGTGATGAAACATTACGGAACTTTAACAACAAACAGTGCCTGTACTGGTTCATGCAACCCGGCAAGAAGCCTTTGTCCTTTCCACCCTCCGTCTCCTTTTACGGTTCCACCGGATTTCCTTACTTTCGCGCAGCGGCCTGTTGGCTGAAGTCATCCTCCGTCCGATGACGGTCCATTATAGGCCGCCTGTCTACCGGTGCGGGCTTTGCTGACGGCCGCTTCAAGTTGCCGCCATGAAAAAGTGTTTGGCCTGTCGGCTACCCTTGGCACCGGGGGCTGGTGCCTGTTCTTTCTGTGGTGTCCCTGCCCTGGAGGAAACCGTCCACTGTCCCGCCTGCGGTACGGAAAACAACTTGCAAGAATCCGTCTGTGGCCGTTGTGGTCAACCCTTGTTCCGAGAAGCGAAATCGTCTGGTGATTTCGAAGACCTTTTCGGGCAGGAACGCCGGCAAGCCGTAGCACGGGAATGGATGGACCGTTTCCTGTTGGCGTTCGAACGTCGGTTGGCAGAAGAGGTTCATCCGTCGAGGCACGCCGCCTATTCGGAGCGGTTGCGGCACAGTCCTTTCTACCGACAGGCGGAATTGCGCCTCGGTCAACTGGCGGAAATGAACTTGGATGCCGCCCCTCCTGACAGCGACCGCAACCGGGTCATGCAGGTTGCATTCGAGGACCTCCTGGATTTCTTTATCGTCCTCCACTGTCGGGATCTCAACGAAGTGACATTTCAGGAGACCATCCTGCGCTGGCAGGGATTGCCGCTGGAGGACATCAGACTCGCCGACATGGTGGCTGACCACCTCGATTTCGGTGCGGAATTCGACCGCGTATACACGGAATTCGTCTCCATGCCACCGGACAAGTTGAAGAACGCCGCCTCCGCTTTTCTTTTCCCACAGAAAAAGGAAACGATCTTCTTCATTTCCAATCTTTCCTTGCTGGGAAATTTCAGGGAAGGATATGCCATGACCGACCAATGTCTGTACTGGAAGATGCCCATGGAAAAGAGCCAGCGGGTATACTACCGAAACCTGGAGGAAATCCGGCGACAAGCAGGCGGTTGGATAACCGTCAACGGTATCTTTTTCGATGCGGGAACAGGCATCAATCTCAAGATGATCCGTTTGTTGAAACGGCTCCGGTTGTTGTTCCAACGCAAATGAAAGTCAGGACCGCTCAACCTTCCGTTGCCGCAGGTGCCTGATACGGAATTTTCTTTCCAGAGAGAATGCGGCGGTAGCGTTCCGGATGAAGCCTTATGTCCAGCAGCAGCAGGTCAAGATTGCGGATGGTTTCCGACAAGTGGGTGGCGAGTTCCTTATCATCGAGGAGTTTGGACAAGGCGCCGTCTCCGGATTGCAATTGTGTCAGCACATTACCAAGCTGAGCCACGGTTTTTTCCGAAGTTTCCAGCGTGGCGGTCAACTGCCGGATGCTGGTCCGGGTTTCCTGGGCGATGTCCTTCACATTGGCTGCCTGAAGGTCTGCACTCAGGCGGGCCGTGTTGTCCAGGATGGTCTTTATCTGCTGGTTGCTTTCCTCCAATGTCCGGGTGATGGTGGCCACGGAGGCGAGACTCTTTTCAACGGAACCGGAAGACCGCCGGGTCAGCTGGTCCAGGCGCTCGGTGGTGGAACGCAGATTTGCCAGCGTCGCCTGAATGTCGTCCATTCCTTTGCGAAGGTCCGGATTTTCCCCGACCCTGTAGGCCAATGTGTCGAACAGCTTCTGCAGGCCTGCATTGAGTTCTTCCATGTACACGGCGACTTCGGTGGGGGTGGCGAAGGAGGCCAGCATGCCTTTCATGACGCCTTCTATACGGGCGCCATCCTGCACACATGCTTGTCCTTCGCAAGTTCCGGTGAAGACGAGGTTGATGGTGGTACCGCCCATCAGGCTGTTGGTGATGATCTCTGCAACGGCATTGGCCGGCAGCCGGATGTCACTGTCCAGCTGCATTTCCACCACGATGGTGTTCAGGTCACCCGGTTCCTGTTTGAAATCCGCAACCAAGCCGACTTCCAGTCCGTTGACATAAATGGGGGTCGACACACGGAGGCCGTCCACCCGGTCGAACACGGCAAAGACCGTGGTTTTGTTGCTCAGGATATTGAATCCGCGCAGGTATTTGTACCCCCAGATCGCCAGGGCGACAGTGAGGATGGTGAAAATGGCGATCTTAGTTTCTTTGCGCATGGAGGAAGGGTGATGGTGAAGGTTATTTGCTTCGGCGGCCGTCGCGGTAAGTGACGATGAAGGCATCGTGGAAACCTGCCGACCGAACTTGTTCTTTTACCCGGTGTGCTTCATTTTCGGAGGCTAAATTACAAACCTGGTATTTATAGTAGTTATCTTCTTGCCGAACTTCCACCAAATAAGTGAGCTTCGACCATTTTTCTCCGGTTTGCCGGACCTCCACCGGGGAGGCGAGCAATTGCACTCGGTACTCCATCCTGCCGTCACCCGCCGGTGTACTTGATACAGACGGGCGTTCCGACCCCTGCCTGTTCCGACCGTCGCCGTCCGGAAAATTCGTCAGCACCGGTCGAGCCGAAGCGTTGACCGCCGGACCACCACCGATTGTCGGGGTGGTCGTCGCAGCGAGGTCACCTGCCGTTTTCTGGGTCAGCGGCAGCAGTTGCAGCGCTGTTCGCGGAACGCCGCCCTCCATTTCGTAACGATATTGTTCGAAGGCCGTCAACAAAGCGTTCGCCAGGGTCCGTTGTCCGTCGTCTCCCGACAGGTAGGCTTCCTCCTGCCGGTTGCTCAGATAGCCGGTCTCCACCAGAACACTGGGCATCGTGGCATGCCGCAGGACGAGGAATCCGGCTTGGCGGACCCCCCGGTTACGGCGACCGCCTGCCTCGCCCGCCGACTGTATATGCTCGGAGAACCGGATGCTTTTGTCCAGGAATACATTTTGGAACATGGACAACACGATGTGCGCCTCCGGGGAATTGGG
The DNA here is from genome assembly GCA_041163745.1 of Bacteroidota bacterium. Lineage (GTDB taxonomy): Bacteria > Bacteroidota > Bacteroidia > Chitinophagales > Saprospiraceae > UBA6168. The sequence continues at coordinate 60,154 of JBEAQU010000037.1, read as the reverse complement.
GTCGTATCCATAGGTCTCCTCGTAGTTGTCCTCCAGCAAAATGGCCTCGTTCTCCCGCTTCGCCACCTCCAGGTTGGCTTCCGTGGCGTGCAGGCCCAATACATAGGTTTCCATGCCTTGTATTTGCGCCGCCTTGGGAATGAAGTTGCAATGGATGGATACGAACAAATCCGCCTGCTCCCGCGTGGCCATCGCCGCCCGCTCGTGCAGGGGAATGAAGACATCCTCCGTCCTTGTCATCAACACCCGCAGCTCGGGATAGTTGTTCCGCAGGTTGTCGGCAAAATAGCTGGCGATCTTCAACACCAGGTGCTTCTCTTTGGAATGCCGGCCAGAACAGCCAGGGTCATGCCCCCCATGCCCGGGGTCAATGACGATGGTCCGAACCAATCCGCCCCCATGGCTTCCGACAACCTTACCGTCAACGGCAGGCCGAATCGAATCGACCTGCCCCCCTCGCCATGCTTCGGATGTGTTTCTTTCCGCCGCTTTTATATTTTTGCCGATATATGCGACATTCAGCCTTGCTTCCGCCGTCCCGACGGAATACAGGAGGACGAACAGCGTTATACTGACAAGCTTTCGGGTTTCCATGAGCAGTGGTTAATGATGGGACCGATTACGAATATTACGGCCGTAAACTGTTATGAAATAGATTATTGTACAAAGGGTTCCGTTCCGACTCCCGACCATCGTCCCGCGGCCGGATTTCGCCGGCACCAACTTTCTTCCGCACCTTGAACACAAATTTAAATATAATTATTTCATTGTTAGTGCTTTCTATGGGGAATACCCTGGCACAGCCCGGCCAGGAAGGAAGGATCGGCATGCCACCGCCCTCCCGACAGGACTCTCTGCCGCCACTCGGTTCCACCATGAATTGGGACAGCATCGCCATTTCCCCGGATGCCATCACCGCCCCGCTGGACGCCAACGCACAGGACTCCTCCTTCTTCGACATCGCAAACAAACAGCTACACCTTTGGGGTGACGCCACACTCAAATACCAGGGGCTGACCATCCAGGCCGCCTATATCCTGGTGGATTGGCAGCAGAACGTATTCGTTGCCGAAGGTAGGAAGGTCCTGAACAAACTGGTAGGCAAACCCACTTTCGAACAAGGCAGCCAACAATTTGCCGCCCACCGCATCGAATACAACTTCAAAACCTACAAAGGTGTCTACACCCAGGCTCAATCCATGCAGCAGGGGCTCAATGTCGTGGGTGAAAAGGGCAAATTCATCGGCGCCGGGGAAGATTCCACCCGGTCGAACATCATCTACAGCAAAAACGCCATCTTTTCCACCTGCGACCTGGAACATCCGCATTTCGGTATCCGCAGCAGCAAACAGAAAATCGTCCAGGACAAGGTCGCCGTCGTCGGCCCCTGCAATCTCGTGATAGGAGACATCCCCACCCCGTTGTGGTTTCCTTTCGGTTTCTTTCCCCTCAAACAAGGGAAAAGAACCGGTCTGATTTTTCCCCGTAACTACGAATACTCGGAAGCGTGGGGATTCGGCCTGGAAAACCTAGGCTGGTATTTTCCCATCAACGACCATTGGGATCTGAGCGTGACAGGCGATGTGTATCTCAAAGGTACGTTCCGCGTCCATACCCGCTCGAATTACCGCCAGCGTTACAAATACAATGGGTCCGCCAACCTCAGCCTGGCTTATCTTCGGACAGAGGACGCCACCGGACAGCCCCGGTTCTCCCCCTCCTTCATCGTGAACTGGTCCCATAACCAGGATGCCAAGGCACATCCCTACCGGACTTTCGGTGGCAGCATCAACCTCCAGACCAGCGATTACCAACGCAGCAATCAAACGGACGCGAACGCCCGGTTCCAAAATTCGCTCAATTCCAACATGAGCTTCCGCCAACGCTTCGACAAGCCTTTCGACCTCAGCCTCAGCTTCAACCACTCCCAGAATACCAGCACCAGGGACGTGAACATCAGCTTCCCGACGTTCAACTTCCAAACCCAAAACCTCTATCCCTTCAAAAGGAAAGTCAAGACCGGCGGCGAAAAATGGTTCGAACGGATCCAAATGCGCTACACCGCCGAGGCGAGGAACCAATTCACCGCCAAGGATTCCACCCTCTTCAGCCGCCAGACCCTCCGGGATGCCAAGTACGGCGCCAGACACAACATCAACACCTCCACCAGCTTCACCCTGCTCAAATATTTCACCTTCTCCCCTTCGGCCAATTACAAGGAGGTCTGGTATTTCAAGTCGGTAGAGAAAGCCCTGGACCCTACCGTCGTGGTCGATACCAATATCATCGTCAGCCCCGACGGGGAACAACAGGTCGTCTTCGACACAGTGCAGAACGGAAGGGTCGTGACAATGGAGGACGTGGGTTTCAAACCTTTCCGGGAATACAACGCCGGCATCAGCATGAGCACGAAAATCTTCGGCACCCTGCTCTTCAAACGGGGACCGCTGCGCGGCTTGCGGCATGTCATCACGCCGACCTTCGGCTTCAATTTCACCCCGGATTACACCAACCCGGACTGGGGTTATTTCAAGACCGTCCGCAAGGACCTGTCCTCCGACGAGGAACTCCGCTACAACATCTTCGAGAACAACCAACTGGCCGGTTACGGCACACCTTCCTCCGCCGGCCGGCAGATGAACCTGAACTATGGTTTCGGCAACTTGTTCGAAGCCAAGATGTTCTCCCGTCGCGACTCCACCCTGAAGAACGTGCGACTGCTCAACGGGGTCTCTGTCAGCGGAAACTATAATTTCGCCGCGGATTCCCTGAACTTCAGCCAGACGAACATCACCGGCAATACCAATCTTTTCAACGGTATCTCCTCCTTCCGCTTCGGATTGGTGCTGGACCCCTACGCCATTAACCCTGCCACCGGCGGCCGTATCAACCGATTCCATTACCAGGATACCGGCAAACCGGTCCGCTTGGCCGGCTGGAACACGACCATCACCACCAACATCACGGTCTCCCGTCTCCGGGACCTGATCAACGGGGTCAATACCGACCAACAGGTCGCCAACCGCCGTCCCTCCGGCGATTCGGACGATGCCGATGCTTCCACCGAGGATTTCCTCAGCCTTTTCGAAAATTTCTCCATCAGCCACAACCTTACCGTCCAGCGACGCTACGACACCAAAAGCCAGTCGGACACCATCCTCGTCAGCACCAACTCCATCGCCTCCCAAGGCAGCATCAAACTGACCCGCAACTGGTACATCTCCGTCGGCAACTTCGGCTACGATTTCACCTCCCGACGGATCACCTATCCGGATTTCAGCTTCTCCCGCGATCTGCACTGCTGGGAAATGGGGGTAAGCTGGCAACCTTTCTTCAATACCTACAGCTTCTATATCCGCGTGAAACCGGGCAGGCTGGACTTTATCAACATCCCTTACCGCAAGGGTATTCAGGACGGCCGGCGACGTTGATCCGTTCTCGTGCCGCATCCGCCTAGGTCCAATGAAATGAGAACGGGGTGCGGATCGCTCCGCACCCCGTTCCAGGCGATGGAAGGAAGCTGTCCCTCGGATTTACTGCGCAGGACGGAGTACGCCGGAAGGGAGGTATTTCCAGTCGAGGAGCTTGTGGAAGTCATATTGCTCCGGATGGGTGAGCATGCCCTTCGCTTTCATGTAATCGGATTCGGTCAGCACATGCAGGTCGCTCAGAATCAGTTGGGAGAATTCGGACTTGATATTGACCAGCCGCGGTGGGATCTTGCCGTTCTCATCCTCGATGTCCTTCATGAACAGCGGCACAATCTCCCCGCCAGCCGTCGTGGAGACAATGCAGCCACGCAGGCCATGTTCGAAAAGCTTGCGGACGCCCATGCCCAGGATGGTGCAGAGTGTCAGGTCGAACGCGACCGGACGGGTACAACGCAGCTCGTAGCCCAGCTCCACCGGGCGGCTCTTGATGTCGATGTTCAGCTCCTTCAGTTTCCGTTGTACCAACACGTTGATGATGTGGGCCTTGCTGACATTGCCCAGTTCCGGGTGACCATGGGCGTCATAGGTGAAGCTGATGCCTGAGTTTTTGATCTCATCCTCGTCCAGGATATGGAAAATCCCTTCGCTGACGATGGCGACACCATGCTCGATGCCGTTCAGCTTGCGCTTGACCATGGATGAGATGATCAGGTTGGTGATCTTTTCCAGGGTGACCTTGGTGTTGTTGAACATCTCCGGGATGATGATCATCGGGAAATGGCAGCTCGCTCCGATTTCGAAAGCCAGGTGTCCGGCCGAACGGCCCATGGAGGAGATGACGTACCAGGTCTTGCTGGTGCGGGCATCCTCGTAGATGGTGTTGCTGATGCGCACCCCCTCGTCCTTGGCGGAATTGAAGCCGAAGGTGGGCATATTGTCGGGCAGGGGAAGGTCGTTGTCGATGGTTTTCGGAACATGGATGTTCTGGATGCTGATGTCCTGGGCGGCCAACCACTTCGTCAACCGGTTGCTGGTGGACGCCGTGTCATCCCCGCCGATCGTGACCAGCAGGGCCACATTGTTATCCACGAAGAACTTGGCGGAAAACTCATGGTCCTTCGGTTTGTACCGGCTCATCCGCAGGGCGGACCCCCCCCGTGGAAAGATGAGGTCTGCGAAGTGGAAATCCATTTCGACGGTTTCCGCCCGTCCATTGAACAGGTTCTGGTATCCGTCATGGATACCGAGCACCCGATATCCGTCCCGAAGGAAAACTTTGGATATGGTACTGATGACCGTGTTGATACCAGGGGCAGGCCCCCCCGCACACAAGATGGCGATAGACTGTTGCATGGTGTTGATGTTTTTTTAAACAAGCGGTAAAATTAGCTTGCCGAAGGCAATGCGAGGGGGCTTGTATCCACTTTTTTGCAACAAAGCACACGTTTTTTTGCGGCACGGTTCACCGGCTCTGCGCGAACCTGCCTACTTTAGGACCGTAAAATGCCAAAGGTTGGAAAAAAGACGGCCTTTTCCTGACATCTCAAAACACAACTGTATGACACGCTTACCCTTGCCGGGATATATACCGGCTGATGCTTATTCCTGGCAACGGCAGGCCAGGCTGTTGCCGATGCGGTTTCTTCTGTTCATGACGACAGCCTACATGGTATGCTGCCAGACAGGACTCTCCGCACAGGCGGCCGACCCATTGGGTCTTCGGGTGGATGCCGTGATGGACAAAGTGGTTGGTTGGCGCCGGGATTTCCACAGATTTCCGGAGCTGTCCAACAGGGAGTTCAAGACAGCGGAAAAAGTGGCTGCCCATCTTCGGTCACTCGGTCTGGAAGTCCGGACCGGCATCGCCCATACTGGAGTGGCGGCGGTGCTCCGCGGTGGCAAACCCGGACCGGTGGTGGCGCTGCGCGCCGACATGGACGCGCTGCCGGTTGTGGAACGAGCCCCGCTGCCGTTCGCTTCCCGGGAACGTGCCGAGTACCTCGGCCAGGAAGTGGGCGTGATGCATGCCTGTGGCCATGATGCGCATACCGCGATCCTCATGGGGGTCGCCGAGGTGCTCAGCGGCATGCGGGAGGACCTGCGCGGCACCGTCCTGTTCATCTTCCAACCGGCTGAGGAAGGCGCGCCCCCAGGGGAGGAAGGCGGCGCCAGGCTGATGCTCAAGGAAGGACTGTTTGACAATCCGCGTCCCGAAGTGGTGTTCGGCCTGCACGTCAGCTCGGACCTGGAGGTCGGCAAGATCCGCTACAAACCCGGCGGACTGATGGCCGCTTCCGACATGTTTACCATCCGTGTGAAAGGAAGACAATCCCACGGTTCCCGCCCTTGGTCCGGTGTGGATCCCATCGTCACGTCCGCCCAGATCATCCTGGGCCTCCAGACCATCGTCAGCAGACAGGTGGAACTCACCAAAGAACCGGCCGTCATCACCGTCGGTAAGATCACTTCGGGGGTTCGCAACAACATCATTCCGGAATCCGCGGAAATGGTCGGTACCATCCGGACGCTCGACACGGCCATGCAACGGGACATTCACCAAAGAATCCGCCGGACCGCGACGGCCATCGCGGAAAGCCAGGGCGCCTTGGCGGAGGTGGACATCAAGATCGGATATCCGGTGACTTACAACCATCCGGAACTGACGGCGGCCATGCTCCCGACCTTGTTCTCCGTGGCAGGTGAGGAGAATGTCATCGTCAACCGACCAGTCACCGGTGCGGAGGATTTCTCCTTCTACGCCAGGGAGGTGCCAGGTTTGTTCTTCTTCCTCGGCGGTATGCCGGCTGGCCAGGACCCCCTCGACGCCGCCCCGCACCATACCCCCGATTTCTTCATCGACGAAAGCGGGTTCCGAACCGGTGTGCTGGCACTCACCCGTCTGGTGCTCGACTACAGCATCCGGACGCCCCGGTGACTTGCGTGACCGGAATCACGCCCAGCTTGCCGGATCGGCTGTTCCTTTGCAGGACCCAAGACGGTACCATCCTTCCCGACGGCCGTCATAATATGTTCAATCAATCAATCTTTCAGCTATGTCTGCAACCATCCACAAATGTATCATCATCGGCTCAGGACCGGCAGGTTATACGGCGGCTGTCTATGCCGCCCGCGCCAACATGCACCCCATCCTTTTCACCGGGCCGGAACCGGGCGGACAACTCATCACGACGACGGACGTGGAGAATTTTCCCGGCTACCCGAATGGTATCGGCGGCCCGGAAATGATGGAGGAATTCCGACAGCAGGCCGAACGATTCGGTACGGACATCCGCTACGAACGAATCGAACGGGTTGACTTTCAAACTGGTAGAGACCATCATTCGGTCTTCACGGAAAGCGGCGAACAACTCGATGCTTACACCGTCGTCATATCCACCGGCGCCAGTGCGAAATACCTGGGCCTACCTTCGGAAAAGCGTCTGCTCAACAATGGTGTCAGCGCCTGCGCTGTATGTGACGGCTTTTTCTTCCGCGGCAAGGAAGTGGCGGTGGTAGGCGGCGGGGATACGGCCGCCGAAGAAGCGACTTATCTGGCCAAACTGTGTCCGACCGTGCATCTCATCGTCCGACGTGACGAATTGCGTGCTTCCCAGATCATGCAGGACCGGGTATTCCAAACGCCGAACATCACGGTCCACTGGAATACGGAGACCGTGGAAGTGCTCGGTGAGGAGAAGGTTACCGGTGCCCTCGTACGCAACAACAAAAACGGAGAGACCACCACCCTGCCGGTGGAAGGATTCTTCGTCGCCATCGGCCACCAACCCAGCACAGCCATCTTCCGGGATTTCATCTCCATGGATGATGCCGGTTATATCATCACGGTCCCGGGTAGCAGCAAGACCAATGTGCCGGGGGTCTTCGCCAGTGGGGATGCACAGGACAAGGTGTACCGGCAGGCCATTACGGCCGCCGGAACAGGTTGCATGGCGGCATTGGATGCGGAACGTTACCTGGTGGCCAAAGGCCTGGGATGAAATTCCGGAGAAGATGCCTCCGCTCTTCGCATTTGCTGTTTGAAAAACAAGCCTGCCGCGGCAGGTTTGTTTTTTTTTTGGTGTACCTTTGACTATGGCAGCGGATCGCTTGACCACCTTCGTTCCGCTCCATCCTTGTCGTACTGTAATCATCCCTTCCGCCCATGCCGTCCTTCCGCCCTATCCGTCGATTCCATGGCCTTTTCTTCCTCCGGATGTGCTTCTATGCGACCCTTGCTTTCGCAACATGCTGTCCCCTTCCGGCCCAGACCACGCAAGTGGAGCAGCTGACGGAACAGGTTCTGTCGAAAGTAATCAGCTGGCGTCGTGATTTTCATGCGAATCCGGAATTGTCCAACCGGGAATTCCGGACTGCCGCCAAGGTGGCCGCCCATCTCCGGTCGCTCGGCATGCAGGTGGATACGGGTATCGCCCATACCGGTGTCGCGGCTGTGCTGACTGGTGGCCGGCCCGGCCCGACCGTCGCGCTGCGGGCGGATATGGATGCCCTGCCTGTGACCGAACGGGTGGACCTTCCTTTCGCTTCGCACGTACAAAGCACTTACCTGGGACAAACCGTGGGCGTCATGCATGCCTGTGGCCATGATGCCCATACCGCCATCCTAATGGGGGTGGCGGAGGTGTTGTCCGCAATGCGGAAGGAGGTTCCGGGAAATGTCCTTTTCATATTCCAACCGGCGGAAGAGGGTGCTCCGCCGGGAGAACAGGGCGGAGCCGAACTGATGCTGAAGGAGGGACTCTTCGAAAAATACAAACCGGAGGTGGTGTTCGGTCTGCATATCACCGCCGACCTGGCGGCTGGAAATATCCGCTACAAACCGGGTAGCCTGCTGGCGGCGGCAGACAAATTCTCCATACAGGTGACCGGCCGGCAATCCCATGGGTCCCGCCCTTGGTCCGGGGTGGATCCCATTGTAACCGCCTCCCAGATCGTGCTGGGCCTGCAGACCATCGTCAGCCGCCAAATCGAGCTGACCCTGGAGCCGGCCGTCCTGACTGTCGGGAAACTGACTTCGGGCGTCCGGAACAACATCATCCCCGAGTCGGCGGAAATGGTCGGTACCATCCGCACCTTCGACCCCGACATGCAGGACGACATCCATGCAAGGATTCGCAGGACGGCCGTCTCCATCGCGGAAAGCCAGGGTGCCTCCGCAGCGGTGAACATCGAAAGACAATATCCGGTCACGGTCAACCACCCGGAACTGACGGCCCGCATGCTACCGGCGCTGTTTGCCGCCGCCGGGGAGGACAAGGTCCATGTGACCCGCCCGGTAACCTGGGCGGAGGATTTCTCCTTCTATGCGAATGAGGTGCCGGGCCTGTTCTTCTTCCTGGGCGGTATGCCGGCGGGAGCGGATCCCATGCAGGTGCCGTCCCATCATACGCCCGACTTCTTCATTGATGAAAGTGGTTTCGATGTCGGTATCCGCGCCTTGTCCTTGCTGGCCTTGCATTATCTCCAGGGCAACTGACAGCGGTCAGTCGGCATAGGGTGTCGCAGGGTGCTCGCGCTCAGCGGAGGCAGGCAAGGTTTTTTTACCTCACCGCTCCTGGTTGCCGATGCTGTAGCTACCCTATTTACCGAGCCTACTGAGTGCCTGCCGGACTTCCTATCGGAACGGAACCACGAACGGGAGCCGTGCCTGTACGCCCTGACCTTGTCGCAGCAGTTCCTGCAAGTGTTCGTAATAGGGGTAGAACGAGCCCAGTTCCCGGCGAAACAGCGCATTTCGAACACCATCCTCGTCTTGCCCAGTCATCTTTTCCAACAGTTCCTGGATGGCATCCTTCTGAATGGGGTATTGCTGCAGTCTGTAGGCCGAAACGCCAGCCAGTTCCGCCGCCAGGTCGACCGCCACCTGCAGGTCGCCGAGGGTGTCCACCAGGCCCAGCGAAACAGCCCTTTCACCTGTCCAGACCCGACCCTGCGCAACCGCATGGACACTGTCCACGGACAGGCCGCGTCCTTCCGATACCCGACGCAGGAAAATATCATATACCTCGAGAGTGCTCTGCTGCATCAGGGACTCCTCCGTGGCGGACAAATCGAAAAAAGGCGAGATGCCAGTGCTGTTCGCCGCCGTCTTGACGGTATCCCAATGAACCCCCAATTTGTCCTCCATCAACTCGGCGATGTTCGGTATCAGGGAGAAAACACCGATGGAGCCGGTCAGCGTGTTCGGTGTGGCCACGATTCTGTTCGCTAAACAGGAAATGTAATACCCCCCGGAGGCGGCGTAATCGCCCATGGATGCCACCACGGGCTTTCCGCTTTCGCGCAAAAGGGAAATCTCCCGCGCGATGTTCTCGGAGGCCATGGCGCTGCCTCCCGGCGAATTGACTCGGAGGACTACGGCCTTGATTTTTTCATCCCTGCGCAACTGGCTGAGCAGCCGTACGTACTGCCCGTCCGCAATATTACCCTTTCCACCCGCTCCGTCCACGATATTGCCCTCTGCATAGACCACGGCAATCCGCTCCTTTCCTTCCCCTATCCTGGATTTTCGGATGTTCGAAAAATAATCCGCTATGCTGGTGGTGCGCAGGTTTTCTTTCTCCGGGATACCCTGCAGCGTCCGCAGATCTTGCAGTACCTCGTCCCGGTAGGCGATCCGGTCCACCAGGCCGTGTTCCAGGGCATCCTTGGCATTTCGGATGGCGAGGCTGTCCGCCAAGCGGCGGAGCGCTTCTGCCGGCACACCTCTGTCGGTTGAGATATCCGCCAGGAAATGCTGGAACACCGGCTCGAGATACTCCCGGATCTGGCGGCGGTTCTGCTCGCTGAGCCCGGTCAGGCGGTAAGGCTCCGTCGCCCCCTTGAAGTCCCCGGCATAAAACACCTGTACGCGGATACCAGCCTTGTCCAACATTTCCTTGAAGAAAGGAATGACGGATGCGAATCCCACCAGGTCCACGGAACCCATCGGATTCAGATACACCGTGTCCGCCACGGAAGCCATGAAATAAGCGCCCTGGCTATAGCTTTTGGAATAAGCCAGAACGGTCTTGCCTGATTTCTTGAAATCGGCAAGCGCCCGGCGCAAGGTCTTCGCCGTACTCATGCCGGCCTGGATGCCGGCGGGATCCAGGTCCAGGAAGATACCCTCGACCTTGTCATCCTTCGCCGCCGCGTCCAGACACCGGATCATGTCCTGCAAACCAATGTTCTCTTTTGTGGAAAAGGAAAGCGGGTCGATGTCGACGTTACCGGTCTGCTCGGGTACAGGTTGGTCCAGGCTGAGATGCAACCAGGTCCCCGATTCCACCTTGGCGGTTTTCTCGCCGCCGCTGGCGATGCCTACCAGGAGCAGGAATCCGAAGAATCCGAACATGACCAGGGCCAATCCTACGCCCAGGCAGGAGGAAAATACATTTCTGATGAAAGGACTCATGTGGTTAGTTTGAATCGATGCCGACGGGACGGATACATGCCTTGCTGCAGGCCGTAAGTACCGGCGGCGGGATGCCGTCTTGGTCATTCCGTTAGGTCAATCTTTGCAAAGGTATCCAACCGTGGCCTCCTGGCTGTGATTTTTAGATGAACAGGAACAAAATCCGGTTTATCGGCCGGAAAAAAGGTACAGTCTGACCTGCTGGAACCGATATGTTTTTGAAAACCCTCCGTTTGTCTATCAATGACGGGTCCGCCGGCCAAAGAGGCCCGGTTGTCGTCAGCATGTCCAGCGGGACCAGAAGATGGAAAAACATGAACACAGCTTACATTACCGATGATTTGTCAGGTACAATGACGTGTTTTCCATACCTTTGGTTTCAATAAGATCCAGGCGGAAACACGGACGCATTTGTCAACGCCGTCGGTTTTCTGCCATTGAATGTATGACCAACCTTGTCTTCAAGATGAAAAGGTATGTATCCTTGTCCAGTCCATCCGCTGCCGCTTGGATGATCGTCTGCTGTTTCCTCTCCCTCCGGATGCAGGCCCAGATGGAGGTGACGGACGCCACCACCCCGCCCTACACGCCGGAAAATCTGATCACCAATATTTTTCTGGGAGAAGGGGTCGAAGTCCTCAACGTCACATACGAAGGCGATCCGTTGGCGGTCGGTTATTTCAAAAATGCCGGCAATGCGACCGGTATAGACCGGGGCATCATCCTCACGACGGGGAGGGCAGCCTCTTCCAATGCCAACTGCAGCGGACAGCTCGGCGCGAACTGCACCGGCGGACAATTCGCCTCCAACGACGTCAACAGCGCCGTCGTCGACCCGGACCTGCAGACGATCGCCTCCGGCGGACTCAACGATGTCGCGAAATACACCATCACCTTCATCCCGACGGCCGATACCCTTCGGTTCAAGTATGTCTTCGCATCGGAGGAATATCCCGAGTGGGCATGCAGTTCCTTCAACGACGTTTTCGGTTTCTTCATCAGCGGCCCCGGCATCAGCGGCCCTTTCTCCAACAACGGCAAGAACATCGCCCTCATTCCCGGCACCAACATCCCGGTCACGATCAATAACATTCATCCGCAAAACGGCGGGAGCTGCCCACCCGCCTTCGTGGAATTCTACAACGACAACAACAACTCCGCCGTGCAACCGGTCTATGACGGTTATCTGCAGGTCTTCACGGCGGAAGCCGTGGTCATCCCCTGCGAGACCTACACCATCAAACTGGCGGTGGCGGATGTCGGCGACAATGCCTACGACACCGGTGTTTTCCTTGAGGCCAAGAGCTTTGGCACCGGCTCACTCCAGGTGGAGACAAAAACCATCAGCCTCGACGGCACCGTCACGGAAGGCTGCGCAACCGGCAGCATCACCTTCCGCCTGCCTAATCCCGCGGAATCGGATTTCCCGATCGACTTCACCCTGTTCGGTAGCGCCGAGAACGGTGTGGATTACGAACTCATCCCGACGGAACTCTTCATACCCCAGGGAGACAGTGTACTGGAAATACTGGTCACCGCCATAGAGGACTTCCTGCCCGAAGGTACCGAGACCGTCGGCTTCGACGTGCAACGCGACATCTGCAACCGCGACACTTTCTGGCTGTTCATCCGCGACAACCAAATCCTCCCGCCCGGATTGCCGCCGGACACAGCCCTGTGCACCGGTGACACCATCGTGCTGGATGCCACCTTGCCCATCCCCCTGCCGACGCCGCCCACTTTCATCAACGACACTGATTATCCGGTCTCCCATACCGCCCCAACCTATTCCCCGATTGTCGTGGCCGGGGTGCAACCGGTCTATCTCGAGGAAGGGGTCATCCGTTCGGTCTGCGTGAACATCGATCATAAGTGGGTGGACGACCTGGACCTGTTCCTGATTTCACCGGGCGGACAATTCATCGAACTCAGTTCCGACAATGGTTCCAATTGCGACCATTATGACCAGGTTTGTTTCAGTCCGACGGCATCCGGCGCCATCCTGGACGGACAACCCTGGACGCCCTGCGGCTCCGGGGTGGGCGCGCCCTTCTCCAACGGCACTTATCAGCCGGAAGGGATCTGGTCCGACCTCTGGGACGGCACCTTCCCCACCAACGGCACCTGGCAACTACTGGTCATCGATGACCAGACCGGATTCAGCGGCACCCTGCTCGACTGGAGCATCACCTTCGAGCCGCTTTATCAGCTCTACTACCGTTGGGAACCGGAGACCGGACTCAGCTGCACCGACTGCCCGGACCCACTGGCCAGTCCGGACACCACCACCACTTACTTCGTCACCGCCTGGGATACCTACGGCTGTTCGGTTTACGATACGGTGACCGTTCTCGTGGATGAGAGCCTGCCGGCTCCGGTGGTGACATGTGGCCCCATTACCAACCAAAGCATCACTTTCGAGTGGGAACCGGTCGACCAGGCCCAGACATATTTCATCAATTTGGGCAATGGCAACTGGGTGCTGCCGAACGGCGGTCCCCTCTCCCACACGGTCAACGGACTGCTGCTCAACCAAAGTGTCACCATCGAAGTGGTCGCGGAAGGGGCTTGCCCCGGAGCGGTGGGAACCGTCACCTGCCAGACACCGGATTGCGATGCACCCGTCCTGACCGCGGATGCCGTGACGGACGTGACGTGCTCCGGGTTCTCCGACGGTTCGTTCCAGCTGTCCGCTTCCGGCGGCGCCGGAGGATATACCTTCCTGTTGGATACGGTCTCCAATTCAGACGGCTTTTTCAGCGGACTTCCGCCAGGGAGCTACCAGGTGACCGTGGTGGACGCCTGGGGTTGCCCGAACGTGCTGCCGGTGGATGTCGGTGTGGCCGACGCGTTGGTCCTGCAAGGTGTCCAGGTCGCTCCGGTCGCATGCGCCGGTCTGTCCGACGGTGCGGTCACCATTTCCGTATCCGGCGGGACAGCCCCCTACCAATTCGATTGGACCGGCAATTCGACGGATTCCATCCTGACCGGTCTCCCGGCAGGTTCCTATTTTGCCAACGTCACCGATGCCAACGGCTGTACGGATACGGTCAGGGTGTTCCTGTCGGACCCTTCCCCGCTGCTGTTGGTCTCTGCCGCCACCGGTATATCCTGTGCCGGTGCGAGCGACGGTACGGCCTCGGTACAGGTCTCCGGAGGAACCGGGCCCTACGATATACTATGGGACATAGCCACAGGGCAGGTTGCCGACACCCTGGTGACCGGATTGCCGACCGGGTTTTTCCCTGTATCCGTCACGGATGCCAACGGATGCCAACAGTCTGACACCGTGACCATCCTGTCGCCGGACCCCGTCGTGGTGGCCTTGTCCGGACAGAACCCGCTGTGCGCGAATTCCGCGGACGGAAGTGCATCCGTTTCGGTCAGCGGCGGATCGGGAAACATCTCTTTCGAATGGAACACCGGCAGTTCCGATCCCTTCGTTCCGCAGCTGCCGGCCGGAACCTATTGGGTGACCGCGACCGACCAATCCGGTTGCTCGGCCGTCGATTCGGTCATACTCACCGCACCGGATGCCCTGAATCTGTTCGTCGAGTCGGAAGTGGTCTCCTGCAACGGAGGCTCGGACGGGAGCGTGCTCACGTTGGTGGAATACGGCCAGGCTCCCTACACATACTCCTGGAGCGATGGTACGTCCGGCGTTTATCTCGAAGACGTTCCCGCAGGAGTCTATTGCGTGACGGTCACGGACGCCAACGGTTGTACCGAATCGGGTTGCGCCTTGGTGGAGGAACCTTCCGCCATGCAGTTGTCGCTGGTCGTCGTTCCGGCCGGTTGCAACGGCGGGAACGAAGGTGCCATCGACCTCACCGTGACAGGGGGACTCGGCAACTACAGTTACGTGTGGTCCAACGGCGAGACGACGCAGGATCTTTCCGGCATTGGTGCTGGGAATTATGCAGTCGTCATCACGGATGCCGTCGGTTGCGAAATATCCGCTTCCGCCATGCTGTCCGACCTGCCGCCGCTGGTGCTTTCTTTGACCGCGGAGGCGGTCTCCTGTTTCGGCGGGAACGACGGAGCGGTGCAACCGACCGTTTCCGGTGGGTCCGGCACTTATGACTATGTCTGGACCGGACCGGCCGGTTTGTCATCCGACCAGCCGGTCCTGACGGATATTTCCGCCGGTTGGTATGTCCTGACCGTGGAAGATACGGAAGGTTGCATGGCTATCGACAGCCTGGAAGTGACCCAGCCGACGGCTCCGTTGTCCGTGGCCGTCGGCCAGCCGGACACCATCTGCTTCCAGGCGGCTACCGGTATGCTTTCCGCCGATGCGACCGGCGGTACGGCCCCTTATGTTTTCCAATGGGACAATGGTGTCCAAGGCGCCGGTTTGTCCGGTCTGACCGCCGGCAGTTACCAAGTGACGGCGACCGACGATGCGGGGTGTACTGCCGTTGCCACGGCGGAAATTCCCGAACAAGGTCCGATGACTGTCATGCTCACCCAAGTACCCGCCAGTTGCGCAGGTTTTGCCGACGGCTCCATGACCCTGGAGCAAGTTTCCGCCGGCAACCTCAACTTGCCCATTTCCAGCTTGTTGTCCATCGAGTGGAGCAACGGATTGGAAGATGTCACTACTTTGAACGGCCTCATAGGAGGGATTGTCTATGCCGTGACCGTGACCGACGCACTGGGTTGCTCAGGCTCCGCCGACCTGCTGCTGGAAGACCCCGCTCCGCTTTCGCTGCAGGTCACCGCTGTCGTCAACCTGACCTGCCAGGGTCTGGATGACGGGGGGGCTACGGTCCAGGCGAGCGGCGGCACCTTCCCCTACCAGTACGCCTGGGGAGGAACGGCCGCCGGCCAGACCGGACCAACCGCTGCAAACCTGGCCGCCGGCGCAGCGACCGTTACCGTGACGGACGCGAACGGGTGCCAAGCGGATGCAATCCTCGACATCTCCTCACCTTCCGCACTCGTGGCGACGGTGGAGCAGACGGATGTCCTTTGCAACGGCGCATCGGACGGATCTCTATCCCTGTCCGCCAGTGGCGGATTCCCCCCGTATTCCCTCCTCTGGTCCACCGGAAGCAGCGAGCCTGCGCTGAGCGACTTGCCGGCGGCCACCTACAGCTTCCAGCTCTCCGACAGCCGCGGATGCTTCCTTTCGGACAGTGTGACAATTGACGAACCGGATCCGATGGACGCTACCGTCGACGTGCAAGGGGTCTCCTGCACCGACGAACGGGACGGGAGGATCACGGCCGATGTGACCGGTGGATCTCCGCCCTACCGATTCAGTCTCGATGGTGTCGATTATTCGGCCAGCCCTGTTATCATCGCATTGGGAAGCGGGGTGTATGACCTCTTCATCCGCGACAGCAAAGGATGTGAATGGGTGGTGACCGACATCGAACTGACGAATCCGGATCCGCTGGTCGTGGATCTGGGACCGGATACCATCGTGGCTTACGGAACCAACCACCAGCTGATACCTTTCGTCAGCAGCTTCGGCACCGGTATCCCGCTCACCTATGAATGGTATTCCAACAACCCCCAGGTTCCTCCTTCCGCTACGAACACCTCCACCGCCAACTTTCTCGCGACCAGCCCGACCAATGTGTCGCTTACCGTAACAGACGCCTTCGGCTGCCGGGCCAGCGACCAAGTCAACCTTTTCGTGCTCGAAACCCGGTTCGTCACGGTCCCGACCGGATTCGCTCCCGCCGCCGGCGGTGATGTCGCGAACGACCTCCTCCATGTCCATGGAGACAGCCGCATGGTCGACCAAATCGAACGCTTCCAGGTCTTCGACCGATGGGGCGAACGACTATATGAGGCCGCGGAATTCGCTATCAATGACCTGTCCGTCGGATGGGACGGCTCCTTCCGGGGCAAAGCCATGCCGGCAGGGGTGTACGCCTGGGTGGTCGAAGTCTCCTTTGTGGACGGTCGCAAGGAAGTGTACAAAGGAAACACGACGTTGGTCCGTTGACGGACCTTGTTTCCGTGGATTCGACTGTTGGGACCGTTTTTCATCACTTTTGTCTTCAAATAAAGATTTTTCATGATTCGTTTACTGCCATCCCTGTTGGTGTTGCTCCTGGGCCTGTCGTACCGGACTTCGGTGGCACAGGTCATCATCAACGAATTCAGCGCCGCCAATCGCAACGGTATCACGGATAATTACGGGGAGCGGGAGGATTGGATCGAACTCTACAACGTCGGTACGGAGACCGTGGATCTTTCCGGTTATTTTCTGTCGGACCAGGTGACGAATACAGACAAATGGCCATTCCCTGCAGGCGTGTCCATCGACCCGGGCGAATATCTGCTGGTGTTCGCATCGGACCGCGACGAGCTCAGCCCCGGCGGGGCCGTCCATGCAGGCTTCAAGATCACCCAGACCAAACAGGAATACATCGCTCTGTTCGATCCCCAACAGGTGTTGCTCGATGCCTTCCAGATCGTACAGCCGAACCAGGCGAACCACTCGACCGGCCGGGTCGAGGACGCGGCGCCCGAATGGGGTGTCTTCGCCGTTCCTACACCAGGTGGCCCCAATGCGGACGCTTCCATCGGATATGCTCCCCTACCCTCCGCCAGCCATGCCGCCGGGTTTCATCCCGGTCCGATCCAACTTAGTGTCACCGTACCCGAAGGGACGACCGTCCGGTATACACTCGATGGGTCGGAACCTGCCGCCAACTCTCCGGCTTACAGCAATCCCATCACCCTGTCGCAAACGACGGTACTCAAAACAAAAGCATTCCCGTCCAATCCCGCCTTGCTGCCGAGCTTCACGGACGGAAACACCTTCCTTATCGGCGTGAACCATAGCATCCCGGTCGTCTCCATCGCCGGCAACGGTGTCGCCGCCCTGTTGGACGGCACCCAAAACGAACCGACCGGTAGTTTCGAGATTTTCCGGAACGGAACCCGTATCGATGCGGCCTACGGAGAGTTCAACAAACATGGGAACGATTCCTGGGCCTATCCCCAACGGGGCGTGGATTACATCACCCGCGACCAGCTGGGCTATGCCAGTTCCATCTCCGACCAACTGTTCCCTACCAAGGACCGCGACAATTTCCAACGGCTGATCCTCAAGGCCGCCGCCAATGACAATTACAATTTCAGCAACGGCGGCGCCCATATCCGGGACGCCTATGTCCATACTTTGTCGCAACGCGCCGGACTGGAGCTCGATGAGCGGACTTACGAACCCTGTGTCCTGTATGTCAATGGGAATTATTGGGGCGTTTATGAAATCCGGGAAAAGGTCGACGACCCCGATTATACCCGTCACTATTACGACCAGGGCGAGAAATGGATCGATTACATCAAGACCTGGGGCGGAACCTGGGAGGAATACGGCAGCCGGGCAGACTGGGATGCGCTGCACGATTTCATACTGACGGAGGACATGACCCTGGATGCCAACTACGACTATGTCCAGGAGCAACTCAACGTCTTGAGCCTCATCGACTACATGATCATCAACACCCATGTGGTCTGCAAGGACTGGCTGAACTGGAACACCGCCTGGTGGCGGGGCCGCAAACCCGAAGGCGGTGCACGGCAATGGCGCTACACCCTCTGGGATATGGACGCATCCTTCGGCCATTACACCAACTACACGGGCATTCCCAACGATTCACCTACCGCCCTGCCCTGCTTCGCCGAAAATCTGAGCAGTGATTTCGAAGGGCACGGAGACCTGGTATCGGCCCTGTTGGCAAACGAGACCTTCCATTCCCTGTATGTCAACCGATACGCCGACCTGAACAATTCCTACCTGGGCTGCGATTACATGGTCACCCTGCTGGATTCCATGGTTGCGAATATCAGTCCGGAAATGCAGGGCCAATTCGACAAATGGGGCGGTTCCATGGCATCCTGGCTGTCCAATGTGCAACAGCTGCGCAACTTCATCCTCGCCCGTTGTGAATTCCTGGATCCCGGCATCGTGGATTGCTATGATGTGGAAGGGCCTTTCCCTGTCCTGGTTCAGGTGAAACCCGCCAACGTGCTGAACAAGGTACGGGTCAACACCTTCGTGCCGCCAGGCTTTCCTTTCGTGGGGGATTATTTCAGTGGCACCCAGCTTTCCTTCCAATCGCTGCCCCAGGACGGATGGGAGCTGGACCATTGGGAGGTGGCGAACCATTCCTTCGGGCCGGATGCCTTTGCGGAAGCCATTCAGTTCGGCCTCTCCACGACCATCGGCGGCGATACGGTGACGGCTTTTTTCCGGCCGTCCATTCCTTGCGCGAACGCAGGCGAGCTGGTCCTGGATTCCACGCTGTCTTCCGTCCAACTGACCTGGGAGGGCCCTTCCAATGCCATCAGCTATGAAGTCGGATACCGGTTGTCTGGTGGGACGGACGATTGGGAGACTGTCTCCGTGACGGGGACATCCTACCAGCTGGCCGGTCTGGACGAATGTACCTCTTACGAGGTTCGGATTCGTTCCATCTGCGATTTCGGGCTCGGGCAATACCAATACCGCACTTTCCAAACTGCATGTCTAAGCGGTTTGGCAGATGACGCCCGACCCATACCGGAATGGAGCGTCTATCCCAACCCCTTCCGAGAAGCATGTACCGTCGATCTGCTGGTCGGTCGTACCACGAACATCCGGTTGGATGTTTTCACACCGGAAGGACGGAGCGTTTGGCGGCATGAGGTCGGTATTGTGCCGCCGGGGCAACACCGGATTCCGATCCGCCTGGCGCAAAATCTGCCACCCGGTGTATATTTCGTCCGGCTCACCACCGGTTCGGAGCGTCTGACCCGCCGCTTGGTTCGGCTGCACTGAGCGCCTGCGGTATCCGGGGACGGTCGCTTCACAACTTTCCATGCAAACCCTTAACTTTGTCAACAGGCGTGAAAAAACCAATCCGCGATGATGGCAAAATATTTTTACGGACCGGCCCTGCTTTTCCTGTCCCTGGCTGCATACTTCCCGACGACATATGGACAAAAGTACAGCAATGAGTTTCTTTCCATCGGCGTCGGTGCGGCCGCACAGGGTATGGGCAATGCGGTAGTAGCCAGTGTGGCGGATGTGACGGCGGGCTATTGGAATCCTGCCGGGCTGAGTCGGCTCTCACCGGAAACAGGCTTGCAGGTTGCCGCCATGCATGCGGAATGGTTTGCCGGAGCGGGAAAGTTCGACTACCTGGGACTGACCCTTCCCTTGGGGCAGGACGGCCGCGCCCGCCGCATGGGCCTTTCCATGGTCCGCTTCGGAATAGACAACATCCCAAACACCCTGAGCCTGTACGAAAGCGACGGCACTGTCAATTATGACAATATCGTGGCTTTCTCCGCCGCGGACTACGCTTTTCTAGGCAGCTATTCCCAACGGTTAAATCCGGGCGGGAGCCACCCGCTCCACATAGGACTGAATGCCAAGGTTGTCCGTCGGATCATCGGGACTTTTGCGGATTCGTGGGGATTCGGGCTCGATGCGGCCTTGCAATACGAAGTCAATCGTTGGCAGTTCGGAATGACGTTGCGCGATGCCACTTCCACGTTCAATGCCTGGCGGGTGACCTTGTCGGACCAGGACAAAAACGTCCTGCTGGCCACTGGTAACGAGTTGCCGGACATCAACTCCCTGGAAGTCACCAAGCCCCAGCTATTGGCGGGAGCCGCCTACTCCTACTCGATCCGTCAATTCCGATTCCTGGCGGAACTGGACATCGTGGCGACCACCGATGGCAAGCGCAACACGCTGTTATCTGGCGACCCTGTCAGCATAGACCCTGCCATCGGATTGTCTGCGGATTACCGTTCCTTCCTTTTTCTCAGGCTGGGTTTGGGGCAGCTTCAACGGGAACGGGATTTCGACCGGTCCGAATATGTCACCGGCAGGCCGTCCCTCGGCGTGGGTGTGCAGTTGCAACGGTTGCGTCTGGATTACGCATTCACCGATCCGGGAGACAGCCGGAACCGCTATGCACATGTCATATCTTTGATGATGGACATTTCCCCGAAATCAAAAAAGTCGAACGAAGGAACTTGATCGGGGGACAAGGTGATGCTTACCGGTGCCAGGGCAGGCTGCCGGGCGCAAAGGGAATCGTCCCCGTGCCACCCGCGCTCGCACACGAATCACTTGCCCGACATTTCGGCGGGCGCGACCGGCGGTTCATTCATATCTTCCGATGGAAACGCAGGAGATGCTTTTCCCCCCGTTCGTCATATATCTCCAGAACGAGCGCCCGTTTTTGCCTGTTGTCGGGGGGGAAAAGTATTTTGACGGGATTATGCACATATCCGTTGTCTTCGAACAATAGGAGCTGTTTGTTTCTGACGGATACCCTGAAATGGTTCAACTCCTCCAAATCTGCCGGTAAGGGAACATCGCCGTATCCTTCCTCCGACAAGAACTGCCGAATCATCTCCAGGCTGTGCGCTCTGCTGGCGCCGGCGAAAACAGATCGGTACACATATCCGTCCGAATCTCCACCCAGATAGGAGGTGCCAGCCTTGGGAAAATCCTTACGAAGCGCCATCGTCTGAGATCAAAGGTGGACTCGAAGGCCAACTGGCCCTTCACCGGTTGGCCTTCCGAGTAACGGGAGACAGCAGACCGCTGTCTGTCCGGCCATTCGGAAGAGACTCACTTTTTCACCCTACGGGTCTTGAACAGTTCCACCACTTCCTTTTCCTTGAGGAAGTTGAGATCGACAAAGGTCGTGGAAACGAATTTCTTGATATCCTGATAGTCTTTTCCACGTTTGTCTGTGAAATAAGCCATCAGGCGGTGCACATATTGCATGGAGAGCGACTTCAGCCGCTGATTGAACTGCTCGTTTGCGAAAATCTTGATGTAAACGGTGAATATCTTGGCGAGTTCGAACAGTTCCTGGTAGTCCGTTTCCTCAAGGTTGGTCAGCAGTTGCCTGAAGTATTTGTAAATGGTCAGGCGGAGGCACTCGTTGACGACGGAGAGACCGGCTTGCTTGTTGTAGAACTCCTTCACCTTTTCGAGGGTTTCCTCCTGCACGTAGCCATTCTGATGGATGATGTCCGTCAGAAGGTAATATTCGCTTAGGGTGTCCGGCATGGTCTTGTCAAGGGCAGAGGAAACCTGCATGTCGGCCGACCGGTCCAGGGACACCCGGTCGCTGTTGTGGTAGCTTTCCAGTAGGTCGAACCATCGCTCTACGAAGCGGAGGGATTCCTGGCGTATGGCGTTGAGTCGTGCGGACAGCCGTGCGAAGTGGTCCGGAGTGGCTCGGATGAAGTTCGCATAGAGGAAAACGAGTTCGGTAAGTTCCTCCTGGTCGCGGAAAGTATCGATTTCAATCGTTTCGCTGAGGAAAGGCAGGATGCTGGTGTTGTCCAATTCCCGCTCGATTCGGTAGATGAGGAATTCCCGAAGGGAAGCGGTCTTGATTTTCAGATCGCCCAAGGTGGTGGGGAATTCGGCCGTCATGTAATTGAAGTGGCGGAACTGCTTGCGGAAGGTCTCATACCCTTTCGCACGGCCCTCGGGAACCCTGTATTTGTCGAGTTTCTGGCTTTGGAGGAAGCTGCGAATCCGCTTGTTGTCAACGCTGGCGATCAGGTTGGTGATCCAGATGTCACTGCTTAGGGCGAAACCAATTTGAATGCTTTGGCCGATGCGTTTCTTCAGGATTTCAAAATTAGGGGAATGGCAGATGGCCAGCAGTATGTCTTTGAAATGGTCTTGGGGAAGGGTGTACTTGTAATCCGATTGATAGGCACCCCGCAGTACGGAATAACCCAGGATGCGGGGGAGAAAGAGCCCTTCGAATGCCTCGTCCAGCAGCACCTTGTCAAAGGCGGCGAGCTGCAGGGGGTTCTCGGCAGCCACTTTTTCATACAGGTTGTCTATCTCGGGTTCGAATGTTTCCCGAAGTTGCTCGTAATGTTCCTCCTCTTCTTCGGACAGGTAGAGGGAGAGCTCCTCCGATTCTTGCACGGCGGCGGAAATGCGGCTCAATTTTTCCAGGTAGGTCTTGTCAAGTGGCTGCATAAATGGTCGTATTTGTAAAAGAACCTGGCAGTGCATCTGAGCCCTGCCAGGTTCTTTCCGGAAAACGCTGTTTGACGAGCACATGTCGCCTTTCAGCGCATGTGCCGATCATGTTGCAGCAAAGGTAACGTGTCGCGTAGACATAACAAAGTGGGTTGTCAAATGAATTTCTCCGAAATGGGAGCTGGTGTCCTGGCAATTCGGCCAGGGCAAGGGGATCAGGAAGCCGGAAGTCGGAAAAATGCGCACAAAATGCCGGTGGCGACAGCTGCGTTGAGTGATTCCGCCCCGCCGCCAGGTCCGCGGGGAATCCGAAGGCGGCGGTCGGCGCGACGGAGGATTTCGGATGAGATGCCGGCGCTTTCGTTGCCAACGACGAGGACGGCGTCCTCCGGCAAGACTTGCTGACGAAGGTCCTCACCCGTCGGATCCGCGGCGAAGACAGGTAGGGAAGGCAAGTCCTGCAGCATCATGTCAAAAGAGGCGGAATGGCAGGGTACACGCAGGAACGCTCCCATCGAGGACTGTACCACCTTGGGATTGGTCACCTCGACGGTGTCCGATGTGCAGTAAACGGCAGACACGCCGAACCAATCGGCGATGCGAAGGATGGCGCCCAGGTTGCCGGGGTCACGGATACCGTCAAGGTAGAGGTTCAGTCCGACCCTTACCCCCTGAGGCGGTACCGGCAGGATTTTGAAATCCAGCACCAGGAGCACTTGGTTCGGGGTCGTCAGGGCGGAGATCCTGGACAATTCGTCTTCGGATACAGCGACGATCTCGGCAGGTGTGTCCCGCAGCAGCATGGCATGCCGGTCGATCCACGCCTCCGAGGCATATACCCCCGCAATCCCGGTCGCCTGGCTTTTCAATGTCTCGACCGCTATTTTCGTACCTTCCGCAATGAATTTTTGGTAATTTTGACGGAACTTCCGCTGATGGAGGCTCCGGATGTACTTGATTAGATTGCTGGAAAGTCCCATTTGTCGTCAACATTGTCAGAACCGGCAAACACGGATTCCCGCTGGTAAGAAGGGAATTTGTCAGGCCGGATCTTCCGCAAAGGTAAGGCCTGTTTCCGGATTTCCCGATGCAACTGCCGACAGACCCTCTTTTCGGTGTCCACACCGCCGGCCGAAGGCGGTTCAGCGGCATTCCCGGTCCGGAAAATCTTATACCGCTGCCATGCACTTCGAATTCCTCCGCAGATTGACCGAAGGATATTGGATGTTGTCCGCTTTGGTGCTGTTGACAAGCCTCTCGGCCTGCCGGGTCGGAAAATTCATCGATCCTTCCGCAGGGGAACGTTTTCTCTCCCAGAACATCATCGACATATCAGCGGAACCACCTATGAAAAGGCGGGCACGAAACAATCTTCGTGACGAGCTGGACGATCTTTACCGCCAAAGGCCGAACAGGCGATTGTTCTACGGTGTGCCCCGGCATTATTTCTACTATGCCGCCCAGGATACCGCCGGACGCTCCAGACTGGCGCGATTCGTACGTACCTATCTTGGCAACACCTGGGGAGAAGATCCGGTCCTTTACGATTCCATCCTGACGTTGGAATCAGCGGAGAACATGACCTATTACCTCCGGAACAGGGGCTATTTCAAAGCTTCTGTAGCGTGTAAGACCGACCGGGCAACATCTTACCCGCACAAGGCGAAGGTCACATATCATGTTTCTCCGGGCCCACTTTACACCATCGACAGTGTGGAATTCCTTTCCGAAGACAGCACGGTCGCGGCGCTTCTCCAAGAAACATCCGCTTCCACTTTGCTGAAGAAGGGCAGTCCGGTAGATGTCAAGCTGTACGACCAGGAAGTGGCCCGTCTGACACGTTTTCTGCGGAACAACGGCTATGCTTATTTCTACCCGCAGTACATCAGTCCGCTGCAGGCGGTCGACAGCTCGGACACCCGCCGAACGGTCAGCGTGCAACTGGAGATTCTGCTACCGCCCGGAAAGGAGCGGCATGAACAGTTCACTGTGGGGAATATTTATGTATATCCGAATTATGACCCGGTGGAGCAGTCGCTGGGACAGCCGGATACACTCATTGACGGACTTTTTTTTGCATCCGCCGGCAAGGATTTCTGGGTCAGGCCGAAAACCCTGGCCAATTCCTTTTATATCCGTTCCGGACAATTGTTCAGCCAGGAAAAACTGGACAATTCTGAGCGTCAGCTCAGCTCCTTGGGTGTTTTCCTTCCCCTTGTCATCAACTATCACCGAGACACGCTGGCGGAAGGCCTGCTGAACTTCCATGTCCCATTGTCTGCCGCCCGTAAGTGGGAGGTCGGATACGACTTCGATCTCAACACCACGGAACGGCGGGGTATCGTAGGCAACCAGAATCTCATCGGCCTGAACTTCAGCCCGACCCTGCGCAACCGCAATTTCCTGCGCGGAGCGGAACTAATGGTCGGCAATCTCAACTTCGGCATCGAACTGGCCTTGTTCAACGGCTCCGGTAGCTTTGTCAATGCGCTTGATTTTCAGTTGCAGAACGATTTGCACATTCCTCGTTTTGTCGATTATCTGCGGCTTTGGAAAGGACTGGACCGCTCCGGCATCCTGGGAGATACTTTCTACGAACGGCTCCGGCAGCGCGCCAACACCCGCCTTTCCGCCGGATTCAACTCCCTTACCCTGCTTAACAATTACCAGCTCCAATTCTTCAATACTTCCTTCGGGTATGACATTCCGGTGTCCTTGCACCATCGTGTGCTGCTCAATCACTTCGGCGTTGACCTCGTCATCCCTACCATCCAGCCTAATTCCAGTTTCGATTCCTTGCTGAACAAAGTTCCCTCGCTCCAGAACAGCTTCAGCAAACAGTTCATATCCGGCTTGTTGCTGCGCGACATCAGCTTCATCTACTCGCATGCCCCGCAGTTCTCCCGTTCCGCCTGGTATTTCCGCGGATACTTCGACCTTTCCGGATTGGAAGCCATGGGTGCCAACAAACTCTATGAACTGATCAGCGGCGCACCCTCCCGATGGAACTTGTTCTCCGTGGATTTCTCCCACTACGCCAAGCTGGAACTGGACGGCCGCTACATTCTTTCCCTTGGGAAACGGCAGTCCTTCGTCACCAGATTGAACCTTGGTGCCGCCTTGCCTTTCCACTACTCCGAACAGGTTCCCTATGTGAAGCAGTTCTATGTCGGCGGTCCTTACAGCATCCGTGGTTGGTACGCACGGGAACTCGGCCCCGGTTTGTTCGTCGATCCGATCACCCAGGCGGCCAACAACAGACCTCTATTCTATCAGTCCGGTAATTACAAAATAGAATTCAACCTGGAATACCGCTTTTTTCTCTCCCGCCCCCTGGGGTTGTTCAATCTTCACGGCGCCCTCTTTCTGGACGGTGGAAACGTATGGACCCATAAGCCGGATCCCGCCCGCCCGGGATCGCATTTTGCATTGCAACGTCAGACGGATGAGAACGGAACAGTCATCCAGGATGCCTTCTTCCGGGAAATCGCCCTTGCAAGTGGCTTCGGTACCAGATGGGATTTCACGTATTTCGTTCTGCGGCTCGATCTCGGAACACCAGTCCGGAACAATTTTCCCGACCCAGGCCGCCGGCTGTCCTATTGGAAGGATCTGTCCAGATGGAATGTCCGGGACATCCGCTACCAACTGGCACTGGGATACCCATTCTGACTTGCCTCTCCTACCCCCTCCTCTTACCTTGCTGGAAATATGACGGTCACCGGACAAGTATGCCTTTCCAGTTGTCAACCCTTTATTTTATCTTTGAAAGCCCCACCCACTGGAGCGCTTCACCTGGGAAGCCCATCGCACCACCATTTTCCATGTTGGCGGTCTTGTCTCCCAACCCGAACGCCACTGTCACGTATATGGCAAGGTACACAATAGTCCGGTGGCAGCGATTTGCCTGGAAAGCCTCACCCTTCCGTCCGGAAACCCCGGAGACGGTCCGCTTCCCATGCGAAACGAACGCCCCGGCTCATATCCATCATCCTCATGCGCAGCGTTCACCTCCTTCGTTTCCTCTCCATCGTCTGGCTTTCGGCAACCACAGCGGTCAGCCAGGCGCAGTTCTCCGTTACCATCACCGTTGACAGTGGTTCCGCCACCACCACCTGCACTGATGCGTTCGGATCACCGGACCCAATGTGGAGCGTGAATATCAACGGAGAAGGCTGGGTGACCTACCCATCCCTTGGATTTTGCTACCAGGATTTTCCTCACGAACAGTTCCAGGCCACCTATGATTGCTTTTCGGATGTGCCCGCCACCATCCCGGTCTGCTTCCGGGCCTTTGAAAACGATGCCAGCATCTTCAATCCTTGCAGCCCTTTCACCTCCTGTAACGAAGAAATTTGTCTGGACGTACCCTTGCCGCCACAAGGAACAGCCAACCTGACCATTGCCCTGCCTGGCGGCCTGTCCTCCGCCGGCGAGGTGCAACTGACCATCGAGACGACCGGCATTCCTTTCGGCATAAACGACCAGGTATGCCAATCCGTCGATTTCGGCATCCTGGAAACCGGCGGCACCCTGGGACTGGGTGATACCAGCATCTTCAACAACCTCTGCGCCACCAATGTCGGCGATCCCGACCCGGGCACCTTCGGTAACTTCTGGGTCAACAACATGGGGGTTTGGTTCTCCTTCACCACTGGCAATACCGTCGGCTCGCAGATTTACCTGCAGGCCTTTTCCGATCCCTCCGGACTGGGAGACGGTGTCAACCTGCAGGTCGGCGTCTTCGGCTCCGACAACAACGGCTGCGACGGTAATTTCACTTTCCTCGCGCAAAACCACGATCCCACCGATTGGGACGAATTCGTCGTGCTCGGTTGCCCGGAACCCAATACGACCTATTTCGTGCTCGTCGACGGCGTAACGGACTCCGCCGACGAACTCGACGGTTTTTTCGGACTGACCCTCACCGACCCGGATATCCCGGAAGCCGCGGAATTCAAGTGTGACGCCGAATTCCTCGGCAGCATTCCCCCGGACGGGTCTGTGTCGACACAGACCCTCCGCTCCAACCGTTGCTCCGGCAACCTGGACGCGGAACCGGCCGCCGCCTTCGGCGTACAACGCGCTGTCTGGTTCTCCTTCGATGCGCCTCCTTCGGGCCATGTGCTCATCTCCGCGGTCAGCGACACCCTGGTGGATCCCATCGGCCTGCAAATCGCCCTCTATACATCCGATAACGATTCCTGTACCGGCATTTTCACCGAGGTCGTCAGCCAGCATACCGCCACCGACCTCGATGAATCCATGGAAGTGCATTGTCTTGAATCGGGAAGGCCTTATTTCCTGCAGGTGGACGGCGCCGTCAGCCAACTCAATGCCGGTAATTTCCTGGTCACGGTTTCGGACGCAGGGAATGAAACACCGGTCAGCACCCAAACGGTCGTCCTGTGCGCCGGTGACAGCCTGAACGTCGGCTCGACTATTCATACGGTCTCCGGCTTCTTTTCGGACACCCTGGCACTGCCCGGGGGGTGTGACAGCGTCGTCCTGACGGACCTCACCGTTCTTCCGCCTGTACATCTCAACCTCGAGATCCTGCAGCAAGGTGTCGGCCCCGGCAATACGGCAGGGTCGGTCCAGGTGCTGCCTTCGGGTGGGTCCGGTACTTTTTCCGTCGGCTGGTCCGACGGAAGCCAGGGACCTTCCGCAACCGGCTTGCAAGGCGGTGCTTTCTATTGTGTCTCGGCAACGGACGGTACGGGCTGTACGGCGGACACCTGTTGGACCATGCCTTTCCTCATCGCGCTCCAGCCACTTGTCAACGTGGTGGAGCCAGGATGTGCCGGCGGATACGATGCGACGCTGTCGCTGCAGCTGTCAGGGGGTGTGCCGCCTTATCAGTTCCAGATCGTGTCAGGGTCGGGCGGTTTCTCCACCACCGGTTCGATTCCGTCGGACGGAATCTGGATGGAAGCGGCCACCGGTCTGGCCGCCGGTTGGTACGATGTCCAGGTGACGGACGCCTTCTTCGACACCAGCTTCTCCGTTCAGATTGGTGAACCGGATCCCATCGACCTGACGGACCTGTTTGTACATGACGCAACCTGCTTCGGGTTCTGCGACGGTGCGCTCGATGCGACGATACAAGGCGGCACCGGTTTGCTGTCTTTTGCCTGGTCGAACGGCGGAAATTCGCCGGCCCTTGACAATCTCTGCGCAGGTGAATATACACTTTCCGTAACGGACGGGAACGCATGCTCCGCCACATTCGACCTTGCAGTGGCCTCTCCGGAGGCTTTCCTGGTCGATGCATTGGTGCTGCGTGCTGTTTCCTGCTTCGGTGGGAATGATGGCGTGCTGGCGGCCACGGCGAACGACTCGCCTATCTTTTCGGTCTGGAGCAATGGTCAAACCGGGGATACGCTCGCCGGGCTGCCGCAAGGCATCTATTCCGTTACCGTTACCAATGCGGACGGCTGTACTGGCACGGGTCAGGTTGTTTTGCCGGCACCCCAATTGCCTGTCACCGCGGATGCGGAACTGCTCTCTCCGGTCATTTGCCATGGAGAGGCTTCCGGTGCGGTAGTCGGTACCGCCGCCGGTCCGGACGGCCCTTTCACTTTCCTGTGGGAAAACGGTTCGACCGACAGTAGCCGTTCCGGGCTGACAGCCGGCGTTTATGTACTGACGGTCTCCAATACCCTCGGTTGCACCGCCACTTTATCTGTCGAAGTTCCGCAACCGGATTCCCTGTTTGCATTCGCATCCTCCAACACCGTCACCTGCTTCGACCCCCCCGATGCAGGTGTGGTCCATGTCGATCAGGTCAACGGGGGGTGGCCCCCTTTCCGTTTCAGTCGGGACGGACTGTCTTTTTCAGACGATCCGGTATTGTCGGGGTACACCGTTGGTGTACAGTTCTATTTTGTACAGGACGCATTCGGCTGTATCCGATCTTTCCAGGCGGTTGTCGAAGGTACCCTCGATGTCGAGGTGGATGCGGGACCGCCGATCCAATTGGACTTGGGGGAGGAAGCACAGCTGGCAGTACTGGTCAACCAGGCCGACCTGTCCATTGCTTGGGATCCCACCGATTTCCTTTCCTGCTCGGATTGCATGGATCCTGTCGTCCGCCCTACCCGCGACATAGTGTACGCCATCACCGCAACAGATGATTTCGGTTGCTCCGCACGTACGTCCCTTACCATCTCCGTCATGAACAGGCGAAGGCTCTTCATACCTAATGTCTTCAGTCCCAATGGAGATGGTATCAACGACACTTTGAAGCCATTCCCAGGAAAGGAGGTGGACGCCATCCTCCGCTTTGACATTTTCGACCGACAGGGAAACCAGGTGTTCCACTTGGCGAACGACCTCGACAACGCAACCGGGACAAACTGGTGGGACGGCCGCTTCCGGGGAAAGGAATTACCGGCCGGCGTCTATACCTGGGTGGGGCGGTTACTTTTCATCAACGGAAAACAGGAAATCATCCGGGGGGAGGTGACGCTGTTGCGCTGAGCGGTCTCAGGAGGTTTGCACACGGGCTTTCACAGACCAGGTGAACGCCATGGCGACCACCAAGGCCCCTGAGGCATCCCTACCCTCCGTCCGTAAGGTGAACTCCTGCGGGGTTCCGGATTCGACCGCTCGTCGAACAGCACCCATGGCTATTGGGCCGTCCTGACATTGGAAGTGTATCCGTCCCTTCGCTTTCTTATGAAATTCGGATTGCTGACGGATGACCAACATCGAGACCGGAGCGGTACAATTTACAGCCAGCGCAACCAGCATGCCGGTGGACAATTCGCCGGCGCCACACAAAGCAGCGAAATAAATGGAACGGAAGGGATTGGTCGTCCGCCAGGAGTAAGGAATCGTGACACTGGCGCCCGCCGTACTGAGTGATGTAACTTTGATACCCCACCACAGGGCGGTAGGAAGTTTGGTAAGGAAGAATAATCGTACTTTCCAGGGACTGCGTATGTCACGCAGGAACTCAAGACCACTTTCCGGTAAGCTCAAGACTTTGGGATTGAACGTTTCCGGGGATAAAAAAGAATGTAGATTGTTTCACTTTCGTTTGGGGACCGTTGTTTTCCTTTTGGCGGGTCTGATTGTGTTTATACGTTTGGAACTTGCTTGGGTAAGCATAATAATTGGCAAATATATGCATTATTCCAAGGTTGCCAAATTTTTTTGTGTACTGCCGCCAGGTGTGCCCTGTAAGGCTGCAATGGCTGTTACCGTGTCAGCTAAGCAGGCTGCCGAAATCGGTGGGCTCTTGTGATCGATCAACGGGTCCGGCATGGAAGCTGATGCCGCCGGAAATATGCAGAAAGTGAACCTTCAGCAACGCGGCGATGGACAGGCAGTCCGTGATATCTCCGTCCAATGCCATACGGACAGCCTCCGAAAGTGGGAGCCTGCGCAGGTGCAACGCTTCCGTCTCCTCCGGGGAGGGAGGCCCGAATTGCAATCCGGTCGCGAGGAAAATATGGCCGGTTTCGTCCGTCACGGAATTGGAGAGATGGACCTTGCCAAGATCCGTCCAGTTACAGGCGTGTATTCCGGTTTCTTCCGCCAACTCTCGTTTTGCGGCTGCCAATGGCGACTCGTCGGCCGGGGCACCTCCCTCCGGGACCTCCCAACTGTACGATTCCAGGGTGTACCGATATTGGCCGACCAACCAGGTGAAGCCATCCGTATCCACCGGCACAATGGCGACAGCCCTGTTCTTAAAGTGGACAACGCCGTAGATTCCCTCCTTTCCGGAGGGGGTGATGACCTGCCGGTGACTAAGTCGGATCCATGGGTTTTCATAAGCTTGTTCCTGAGAAATGGTTTCCCAAGGGTTTTCCATGTGCATGGTTCGGTGTATTTGTCGAAGCAGTATTCCGCCGGCTGATGGAAGTGGACGGTCAGTTGCTGTTAAGCATTGGCCGGTTGCTGAAGGTCAAGGCAGGGGACATGCCTAGCACCGGGTGGTAACGGTTGCCGAGGTCCAGTACGGCCTGTCGGGACAAACGGTGCCCGACGCTGATCCCGGGTTGCATGGGTGACCCGGCGAGTCCCAGCTTCAGGTCTGTTTTTTCGTCGATTGCATATACAATGCCACCGAACCAGGATATTCCGTTTTCCGGAGACAAGCGGGCACCAAGATAAAGGTCGAGTTGTGTACCGATTTCCCAGTGCATACCTTGCGATATACTACCGAACAAACCGGTGCCATCGGGCTCTCCTGACCGGATGGCATGGTACCCGATGACGTGCAGACCGAAACGCCACCTTGGCAACACCTTGCCAAGCAGACCGATTTCCCAGCCGGGATTTCCTTTTCGGATAGTGCCGGGGAATTTCCTATCCAGGAGAATCAGTTTGATACCCCCTTGCAAACGTTCGCTGATAGTCCGGGCAAACCAAAGCCCCCACTGCTGCGAAATGAAATCCCGGTAACCGTGCCGCTCAAAGCTGCTCGCCACCCGCATCCGACCGACAGGCCTTGAAATGGCCAGCTTGAGGCTGTACAGCCCGCTGACCACATACTGCTTGCCTGCCGCAATCATCCAGGCGGTGCCTTCGTGCACAGGCAGGGCCGCCGGATTGCCATGCAGCGGGTTCAGGGTGGAAACCGCCGGATTGGATGCGCCCGTCCCCGGGCTGATTCCGTCCGGCATTCGATATTGCGCATAGGCTGGAGACAGCCAGGTCAATGAGAGGACCAGGATGATCTTTTTCATCGGTTTTGGTTTGATGAGGTCTAAGACAACGGTGCGCTAGCTCGTTCCGTCGGATAACCGGAACGAACCGACGCTTTCCATCCCTTTTTGCAAATATAACCAGGATTGTGCTAAGTTGGATAAGCCGATTCCTTCCCTTTTGTTCGGATAAGCATCGCTCAGCACCAGGGGGCACCATGGGTATGATTAATCCTTACAATGATTACTTTTGCATCGAACAATCCAGCATACGCCGCCATGGCTTCTGAACAAATGAGCAAACCACTAATCATTGGTATCACCGGAGGCAGTGGCTCTGGAAAGACTTCTCTCATCAAGGCCCTGCGCAGCCAATTTCCATTGGAGCAGGTTTGCATCGTTTCCCAGGATGATTTCTACAAGCCGAGGGAACAACAGGATGTCGATGCACAAGGCATCCGGAATTTCGACCGGCCTGATTCGATCGACAAGGTGGCCATGGTCAGAGACATCATGGATCTCATGCAAGGCAAACCGGTCGAGCGAATGGAATATACTTTCAACAATGCCGAAAAGAAACCGGCGGTCATCCGGCTGTTGCCTGCACCGGTGATCATAGTGGAAGGCATTTTCGTGTTCCATTATAAGAAAGTGCGGAAGTTGCTGGACCTGAAAGTGTTCCTCCACGCAAAGGAGAACCTGAAAGTCATCCGGCGTATCAAGCGCGACCAGGTGGAACGAAACTACCCCCTGGATGATGTGTTGTACCGCTATGAAAATCACGTTCTTCCGACGTTCGAACGATATATCCAACCATACATGGACAAAG
Source organism: Bacteroidota bacterium (assembly GCA_041163745.1). GTDB lineage: Bacteria > Bacteroidota > Bacteroidia > Chitinophagales > Saprospiraceae > UBA6168. Next base: position 26,835 of record JBEAQU010000037.1, on the reverse strand, counting down.
CCGACCTCATCATCAACAACAACCGGGATTTCAACATGGGATTGGTTGTTTTGTCCGGATTCATCCGCCAACACCTGACCCGAGAGACCCCGTCGGACGTTTCTCCGGCCTAGAGTATGTCTTCCGGAAGCCCCGGGGAGTCCGCCTCCATGGGTATCTTGTCCAGACAGGCCTCCCGCACGCTTTGCATGTCCTGAAACTGCCGGATGACCATGTTCATCAGCGATTCGTCCACCAGGCGCTCCACATCCTGGAAATATTGCAGCCCCTCCTGTTCCCTGAACTTGTACGTTTGCTCGAAATGGCCTGTCTCAAACTTTACGGACAGCCTGTTGTCCATTTTGAAGACGGTTATTTTGATGGCGGGATGTGGTATATGTCCGATGATGCGCATAGGGATGATGAATTGGTTGGTAGCAGGAGGTTTCGACGACAGGCATCAGCCGGGCGGAATTTCCGGAGGTGCAGCCGTCTTTTGCAAACGGATCAAAGAAGACAACAGACTGTATACGGGCTCCAGATGGGGATGACGGTCCCGAAGATAGGCGCGGTGCCGTTCCATGGTGGCACTGTCCCCCCGTGTCGCCGGACCAGTCTGGATATCCCGTGGACTGCTCCCTGACCGTATTTTATCCACTGTGGCGGTCAGCAGTGGATAAAGCAGCGAAAGGGGCAGCTGACGGATGGAAAGGATCTCGGTGGCAGCCTCCGCCAACGAATTGGTGAAATTGTTGACGAAAACAGCCGCCAGGTGCAGCAATCGACGTTGTTCTTCGTCCAACTGCACACAGCGGGAGGATAACCTGCTGCCCATGGATTGGAGGAAGCCGGCAACTTCCTCGTCCGTTCCTTGCACGATGACGGGGATTTCGCGGAAATCGGCCGGTTCCTTTCCGGAAAATGTTTGCAACGGATAGAGCACGCCAGCTCTTCGGAAATGGCGCTGCAGGATGTCGAGTCCGGTCGCACCGGAGGTATGGACGACCAATTGTCCGGCGAAGCCAGGTGAAGCGGCCAGTCTTTCGGCGACCGACTCGATGGCATCGTCGGGAACGGCCAGGATGATGGCGTCCACGTCAGCCTTCACCCCTTCCAATGCCGTGCAAGACTGGGCGTTCAGCTGCGATGCCAGCTCCCGGGCGGCAGACTCGCGCCGGCTGCAGACTTGCGTTACTTGCATGCCGGTGGCCACAAAGCGATGACCGAGGTGCCAGGCCAGTTTTCCTGCGCCGATCAGGCTGATGCGGTATGGGACATTCGTCATGTGGAAGGAGGAATCATGCCGGGGCTTGTCGACCCGGACGGCATACCGCGCTGCCGGATGCGTAGGACCATGCCTACCGTCAGTCCGACCATCATCAGGATCGTGCCGAGCCAGAAGAAATTGATGCCCGGAAAAAGGATGGCCTCCAGTACGATGTAATCCGTCCGATACGACTTCCTGGCAATCTCCACCGGCAGGTTGAAGGTGGCGGACGACGCGGTACTTTCCGTGGCCACCATCGCGGTGAAAGTCTCCGTGGCAGGGTCTATTTTCGATAGGTACAAGTGGATTCCAGATGCCGGGCCGGCATCCTTGGACGGAACGATCCGCCCGTCCCGGATAAGAAATATCGGTTCCAATGTTTCCATCCTTCCGGGATCGGCGGCGTGTCGGACCTCGAACAGGGCGCCGATGGCGACATCACCCTCCATGGTTTGCACAGCCGGCGTCTTGTTGATGCCAGTGAAGGTGATGTCCATACTGTCCTGCCGGATGGTCATTCCGGCGGTGAAGTCGTGGGATGCATACCGGAGCTGCTCCTCCTTTTCGAGCAGATTGAACAAAGCGGTTTCGGGAAGGCGGACCTTCATGGACAGCTCGTTGAGTTGGACCGGCAGCGAACCCCATAGTTTGTCCCGCAGATAAATGACGGGGGTGGCGTAATGCACCGTATCATCCTTCCGGAAACCCAAGGTCACGCCGACGGCGAAATCGCCTGCTTGCTCCTCGTAATCCGGGTGGGACGGCCGGTAGGAGAGCCCCGCTAGAAATACTTCGGTTCCCAGGAGGGTGGAGTCCCCTGGCCCGGTCACCACGGTGTCCAGCACATACACCGGGCTGATGCCGACATCGAACAGATCGTACCGAAGCTTGGTCTCCTCCTCCTGAGCGAACTTGAAATCGGCCTCCTTGCGAGGCAAGGTGGCGATGTGCGTGAAAATATCCTTGTCGATGTAGCGGCGGGTGTCCGGATTGTAGGCGACCACTTCCGTCACCTCGTTGTTGTACACGGCCGAAGGATTTACGGTGAAGGAATCGACCCTGCGGCCGGCTTCATCCAGTTCCTCGTAGTCGACCCGGAAGCTGCGGAGGTTGCCGACCAGGGTGTCGCTGCGGTAGGTCACCCGGTAGCCGTTCATATACAAGGGGCTGTTCTTGAAGAGCAATACGTTCCGGCGTACCATTTCCTCGTCCAGCAAGCCGGCCTGCACCATCGGATTGTGAGAGATGTTCCGCTTGTTGAGCCCGGAAGCGATGACACCGACCAACATCAGGCCGAATCCCACATGTGAAAGCACGGATCCGAGGTGGGCCGATTTCCCTCGTTTCATGGAAGCGAGGAAATATACGTTCGCCAGAACGCCGAAGATTCCGGCAAACGCCACCAAGGTGTTCCTGAAATGGAAGAAATCGATCCACAGGGAAAGCAATGCGGTGAACCCGGCGGAAGCGAGCACCAGCCAGCCAGTCATCGTGAGGAAAACGGGTCGGCGGGAAGACCATCGGGACTCCTGATAGCGAAGCAACAGACCGGTTCCGGACAAAAGTCCGATGAAGATGGCGGGGAATGTCTGGAAGTCGTTGTGGTGTGCGACAGGGTCCGTCAGGGTGAAACCGGCAAAATCGGGACGAAACAACGCTACGATCTTGTTGAATACCGGAATGGATGTCGATATTGTCAGCAGGACGGCGGAAAACAGCAGCACCAGGGAACCGACCATCATCCAGAACTCACGGGAAGCCAACGCCTCCTCCTGCCCGACCGTCGGTATTTGCCGGTAGCGGCGGACCAGATTGCCGAAGGAAAGCAGCGCAAAGGTACAGATGAACAGCAGCAGTTGGTTTTCCAGCCCCATTTCGGTGAAGGCATGCACGGAGGTGCTGCCCAGGACGCCGCTTCGCGTCAGGAATGTGGAATAAAGCACCAACAGAAATGTCAGGATATACAGAAAGAGCGTGCTGCGCAAGGCTCGGCCCGTATGGCGGGCGACAAGATGGGTGTGTATGCCGGCCACCAGGGTGATCCAAGGGACCAGGGAGGTGTTCTCCACGGGGTCCCACGCCCAGTACCCCCCGAAACTAAGTGCTTCATATGCCCAGGCCCCACCCATCAGGATACCCGTACCCAGTATCGCGCCGCTGAACAAAGCCCAGGGAAGGGCGGGCCGCATCCATTCCTTGTAGGCTCCCGTCCATAATCCTGCCAGGGCGAAACAGAATGGTACGACGGTGGAGGCGAAACCCAGGAACAGGGTCGGCGGATGGATGGTCATCCAGTAGTTTTGTAACAAGGGGTTCAAGCCGTTGCCCTTGAGCAGGCTGACATAGTCGGCGTTGCTGAACAGCGGTATGTCCAGGGTGTCCCTAAGCAGCAGAAACGGATTGCTTCCAATCTTGAAGGTGTCCGTCAGATATACACCCAACAGCATCGAAAGGATGAACGCCTGCACCAGCGACAGCAAGGACAGGACCGGTGCTTCCCAACGCCTGGCCGTGCCCATCAGCACCAGGCCGAGCACGACATGCCAGAAGGCCCATAACAGGAAACTTCCCTCCTGCTCCTGCCAGAAAGCGGAGAAGATGTATTTGAACGGCAGGTCGTCGGATATCACCTTTTGTGCGTACGCATACTCGTATCGCTTCTCGACCAACAGGAAGAACAAGGTGCCGATGACAGAAAGTACCGATGCGCTGTGCAAGGTGAACCCCATCCTGCCCAACCGGAGCCAGGGAACCCTGTCCGCAGGTTCCTGCTCCCGGACCGCCAGGAAGTAGGACGCAGCCGCAAACAGGCTGCTGACGAACGCCGTCACGACGGAGAGATGGCCGAGCATGCCCGGCCAGTGCAACTCTCCTATGTACTGGATTTCTTCCATTCAAGTAGTTTTCATTGCTTGAGGTAACTGTCCGCCGCATTATATTTGGAGGGGCATTTCAACAATATCTCGCTGGCCAGGAATACCTCCCCATCCATGTTGCCCGTCACCACCACCTGTTCGGAACGCTCGAAGTCCTGTGGCTTGGCAGCTTGCAGGATGACCTCCCGCTCCTCCCCGCGGCTGTCCCGCATGAAGAACCGGCAGGCGTCCGCATCTACGGCGGGATCGTATACGATGGCTTTGTCCAGTGACAATTTGCCGGCGATCTTGACCACCCTTCCGGTTTCCCGGGCATCCATGAAATCGGAATAGGTGCTGACATCTCCTGCTGCATTGGTCAGCATACCGATGGCAGCAAGCAAGAGGATGGAAGCGGCGATATAGATCTTTTTCATGGCTGTGTATGTTTTGATGTTGTTCGGACAGGCGGCGGCTTGGCACCGCCGTTCGGCCGACCGGTTGATTCCGGTGGGGTCGTCGGAAGCACCTGCGCAAAATTAGCGACTTGCCGGCCTCCCACCCAACATTTTTCCACCGGATCTCCTAAAGTTACCTGCGGTTGGTTTCCGGACGTCTTGTTGTCAACCAAATCGGAATCGTTGGAATGGTGTTTTTTTTGGAACAATTTGTTTGTTTTGTAATCTTTTTCTTTATTTTGCAAAATACTAAAAATCAATTGATTAAAAATCGATTCTGCATTCAGGGGAAAATCCTGGGCAATCATTCTCCTACATAATCGAGCGGATGCATTTATTTTGCGCACACAAAAAAACAGACTGACATGCCTTACACTCCGATTGTTTCCCGTGTCCTGGGGCTTCCTGCCCACAAAGTCGAAAAGACCATCCGATTGCTGGAGGAAGGGTCGACGATCCCGTTCATAGCGCGGTACCGCAAGGAGATGACGGGGTCGCTGGACGAAGTGGCCATCGCCGACATCCACCGGGAGCTGAAACGGTACAAAGAACTCGACAAGCGGCGGGAGACGATCCTGAAGACCATCGAGGAACAGGGCAAGCTGACGGATGCGCTCCGGGACCGGATCGGGCAGTGTTGGGACGCCACGGAACTGGAGGACATCTATCTGCCCTACAAACCCAAACGCAAGACCAGGGCGGCCATGGCCCGGGAGAAGGGATTGGAACCGCTGGCGACGGCTTTGTTCCGGCAAGGGCACATGGTGTTGGATCGGCTCTTGCCTTCGTTTCTCAACGACCTGGTGGCGGATGCGGAGGCTGCGTTGCAGGGGGCTCGGGACATCATCGCCGAATGGGTGGCGGAAGATGAGGCTGCCCGGAGCAAGGTTCGTGCCGCATTTTCGAAAGCTGCTGTCCTGACCGCCCGGGTGGCGCGGGGTAAGGAAGCGGAGGCAGCAAAATACAAGGATTACTTCGAATATTCCGAACGGCTGAAGGATTGCCCTTCGCACAGATTGCTGGCGCTGCGGAGGGGAGAGGAGGAAGGCTTGCTGAGGGTCTCGATCGCACCGGATGAGGAGGAAGTGCTGCATCGGCTGGAGTCCCATTTTGTGAAAGACCGGGGAGAAGCCGCCGAGCAGGTCCGCCTGGCGGTCAAAGACAGCTACGAACGGCTGCTGGCGCCCTCCATCGAAACGGAATTCAGGAATCTTGCCAAGGAGAAGGCGGATGAGGAATCCATCCGCGTTTTTGTCGACAATCTTCGCCAGCTGCTCTTGACCGCTCCCTTGGGTCAGCGAAAGGTGCTCAGCATCGATCCCGGATTCCGTACCGGTTGCAAGCTGGCGGTCTTGAACCAAAACGGTGATTTCCTGCAACATACCACCATCTACCCCCATCCTCCCCAACACGGCACGGATGCCGCCCGCAGCACGCTTTTGGAATGGGTGGACCGGTTCGAAGTGGAGGCCATCGCCATCGGCAACGGTACTGCCGGACGGGAGACCTTCGATTTCTGCACCCAAATCCCTTTCCAACGGCCCGTGTCCCTTTTCCTGGTCAACGAAGCGGGCGCTTCCATCTACTCCGCCTCTGAAGTAGCAAGGGAGGAGTTTCCAGACCAGGATGTCACGGTCCGTGGCGCCGTTTCCATCGGCCGCCGCCTCATGGATCCGCTCGCCGAACTGGTCAAGATCGACCCGAAGAGCATCGGTGTCGGACAATACCAGCACGATGTCAATCAATCCCTGCTCAAGGAAAGCCTCGACCGGACGGTGGAAAGTTGTGTGAACCAGGTCGGTGTCAACATCAATACTGCCAGCAAGCACCTGCTCACCTATGTATCCGGGCTGGGTCCCTCCCTGGCGCAGCATATTGTTTCCTACCGAAGTGCGAACGGCCCCTTCCGCTCCCGCCAACAATTGAAAAAAGTGCCCCGTATGGGGGACAAATCCTTTGAGCAGTGCGCCGGTTTCCTGCGGATCCGGGATGGGGAACACCCCTTGGACAACACGGCTGTCCACCCGGAAAGCTACCACGTCGTGGAACGGATGGCCCGAGACCAAGGGATGACGGTTCCGGACCTGATCCGGAACCGCCCGCTACGCCAGCAGATCGATCTTGCCAGGTATGTGACGGACAAAATCGGCATGCCTACGCTCACGGACATCCTGAAGGAACTGGATAAGCCCGGACTGGACCCCCGGGGGGAGGCGAAGCCTGTGGAATTTGGCAATGTACGGCAAATGGAAGATCTTCGGGAGGGCATGGTGCTGCCGGGAATCGTCACGAACATCACCAATTTCGGTGCATTCGTGGATATCGGTGTCAAACAGGACGGATTGGTTCATGTCTCTCAACTGGCCAACCGCTTTGTCCGGAATCCCGCCGAAGTGGTCAAGCTGAACCAACAGGTTTCTGTCCGTGTAAAAGAGGTGGACCTGACCCGAAAGCGTATTTACCTTTCCATGAAGGAGGTCTGATGCGTACGTTCGGCCTACCTGTGTGCAATACCTGCGGAAATCGCGAACCTGGTTGCGGGAAGCGACGAATTGACAAGCGGGTGACTCCAACTGCCGACGAACGACCGCCTGTGCGTGATCGTCGCCGGCAATCAATAGTTCAATTATGACCACCAGCAGACTGAATCAATTGATGGCCTTCCATGCTGCCCAACCGGGCGATCCCTTTCTGTTGTTCGCCCTGGCGAAGGAACATGAAAAAATGGGAGACGACGCCACGGCGCTGCAACAGTTTCTGCAGTTGAAGCAGCAACATCCGGATTATGTCGGATTATATTACCATCTCGGCAAGTTGTACGAACGGGCCGGCAGCGCCGCCGACGCGTTCGCGGTTTATCAGGAAGGGATGGATGTGGCCAGGATGTTACACGACCAGCATGCCCTCGACGAGCTGGCTGCCGCACGACGTGCCCTGGACGAAACGGAATAACCGCCGGTTGGGTCAGCGCAGCACGACGACCTGTTGCACCCGATATGCTCCAGTTCCATGGGCAGTCTTCAGCCAATATGTCCCTACCGGAAGAGAGGCCAGGGAAAGCACTTGGTTTTCTTCCGTCAACCGCACGTAAAGCAGCGGGCTGCCCAACAGGTCGAACACCTCCACGGGACCGCGATATCCCGAGAGGGTGACCTCCCCCGGTGTGGGGTTCGGAAAAACAGGCGGCTGCAGGACAGTGGAAGTCTCACGCATGGCTGTGGCGGGATCCTGGTAAAGCCTGGCGAACACACCCCAACCGTCGCCATCCTCGAGTTGGCTTTGCCAAGCCAGGAGGAGGGCAGGTGCCCGGTTTGCCGCAATGGCCGCGAACCGCTGGTCGTTCGGAGTATGGACATTGACTTGGAACGGTTCTGCTGCCGACTGTCCTGTCCCGTCGAAATACCGGGCGATGATACCGTCGTCATCCCCATCCTCCAGTCTGCTCGTCCAGGCGATGGTGAACCCTCCTTCCCGGTCGGATGCGATGACAGGATCGGATTGCTGCCCGTCCGAATAGGTGTTGACCTGGAAGGATTCCAGCGGCGTCACGCCGTTCGCGCCGTAACGCTTGGCCATGATGTCCGTAGCCGCGGACGGGCCCGGTGCTGTCGCCCAGGTGACAACGAATTCTCCGTCCCCGATGAAGGACAAGGACGGCCGGTAATGGTAGGAACCGTTGTCGCTCACCTGGAAATCTGCCCCCTGTGGTGTGCCGGTCGGATGGAACTTCCGGGCGTAGATTCCAGTGCCGCCTCCTTGCTGACTGAGCCAGGCGATGATGAAATTTCCAGATTCGTCCATGGTTACGTCCGGGTACAACTGGTGTCCGGCGGTCAGGCTGTTCACGACGAACTCACCCCCTTCCGGTTGTCCGTTGCTGTTGAGCCGCTGTCCGATTATTCCGCGGCCGTCCCCGTCCTGGTAGGCGCTGGTCCAGGTCACGATGGATTCCCCGGTCGGGGCCATGGCTATCCGAGGATTGTTCTGTATGCCGAAGCCGAAGGAGCTGACTTTGAATTCGCCGCCCATCGGCGTCCCATCCGGCAGATAGCGTCTGGCGTATATACCGCCGCCGGCGTTGCCGAATCCTCCCCACACGACGGTGAAGTTCCCCTCACCATCCATTGCCACAGCCGGGGTTTCCTGTTCTTCCGCAGTGAATTCATTCACCTGGAATTCCAAGCCGTACGGCGTGCCGGCTGCGTCGAAGCTTTGGCCGAATATGCCGTTGATATGTCCATCCTGCCCATAACTGTCCCAAACCGCCACCATGGCGCCTGTCTCCGACAAGGCGACACGGACATCGGACTGGTTGCCGGCGGTGTAGGTATTGCAGCGGAATACAGGGCCGGGCTCCCAGACCTGTGCATACGAGAGGGGAATTTTTAGCAACAGGCAGAGCCCCGCGGCCCACCTGCCTGGATTGTATTTGCACCTGCCCATAATAGGATGGTTATAGAACTGGATGATAAAATGACAGCTTGGGGAATCCGCATTGTTTCTTCAATTCATTCGCACGGATTTGGTGATGTGCATCAGCGACGGGAACCGTTCGGCACCGAACAATGGCAGGTAATAAATGTAAGGATCGGCAAATTGTTTTGTATTTCCTTCATTTGTCCAATTTTCTTGGCATGCGTACCGGTGGCAAGCGCAGGCATCAGCGTGTCACCGTCCAATGGAACCGGCCGGTGAAGACCAGTTGGGCCGGACCACCCAGCCAGACATCCCGGAAGGCACCATCCGCCATTTGTGTGAGCCGGACGGTCAGCTGCCCACCTTTAGTCAGAATGGGTATGGTTTTCTCCGTCTGCGCTCCCTCACCTTGCCGATGGGCCCAGGCGATCGCGGCGGCGGTCACACCCGTTCCACAGGAGAGGGTCTCGTCCTCCACACCTCGCTCGTAGGTTGCTACGAAAAGCTTTTTCCCGGTCAGTTCCTCCACAAAATTCACATTGATGCCTTTTTCCTGAAATCGCGGCCCGTACCGAATGGCCCGACCGGCTTCCACAACGTCAACGGTTTCAACCGATGGCCGGAATTCCACACAATGGGGCGATCCGGTATCCACCAACCAGCGCTCCGCCCACCGTTCCACCCGACCGACAGCGTTCATTTGAAGGTCCACCCAATCATTGTCGGCATCAATACGGGCGATATGAGGGCCGTCGGTCGCCAGAAACCGGCATGCCTCTCCGGCGATGCCGAGCCGGTGGGCGTGGCGAGCAATGCATCTGCCTCCGTTCCCGCACCAGGTGCTTTCCCTTCCGTCCGCATTGAAATAGACCATTTCGAAATCGTAGCCTTTCCTTTCTTGCAAGAGCATCAGCCCGTCCGCCCCGACACCGAACCTACGGTCGCAGATCCTGGCAACCAGTCCGGCATCCCATGGTGCCGGGTCGCCTGCGTCCCGGTTGTCCACGATGACAAAATCATTGCCGGTTCCCTGGTACTTGGAAAATTCGATGATTCGCATGACAATGGTTCAGCCTCCCGGCAGCAGTTTCCTGGCAACTTCCAGTTGTTTGGTGCCGGGTCGATGGAGGTAGAAACCTTCGCCGGACTTGACGCCCAATCTGCCAGCATGGACCATATTGACGAGCAAAGGGCATGGTGCGTATTTCGGATGGCCCAGTCCTTCGTGCAGCACCCGCAGGATGGCAAGGCAGACGTCCAGCCCGATGAAGTCGGCCAGTTGCAAAGGCCCCATCGGATGGGCCATGCCCAATTTCATGACAGTATCTATTTCCTCCACGCCGGCCACCCCTTCGAAGAGGGCTTGAATCGCTTCGTTGATCATGGGCATCAGGATACGGTTGGCGATGAAACCCGGATAATCGTTTGCTTCCACCGGTACCTTGGACAAGCGGAGGGTGAAATCCGTGATGCGGGCGGTGGTCTCGTCACTGGTTGCGTAACCCCGGATGACTTCGACCAGCTTCATCACCGGTACCGGATTCATGAAATGCATACCGATGACTTGGGTCGGTCGCTGTGTCGCTGCCGCCAACCGGGTGATGGAGATGGAGGATGTGTTGGATGCGAGTATGGCGCCGCCTGGCGCCCAGCGGTCCAGGTCGGTGAACAACGGAAGCTTGACGGCCAGATTCTCTGTGGCGGCCTCCACGACCAGGTCGGCTGCCGAGACGGCGACGGCCAGGTCGGTCTCCGTCCTGAGCCGGCTCATGGCTTCGGATTTTTCAGTTTCGGTGAGGCTGCCTTTGCGTATCATGCGGTCCATGTTCGTCCCGATGGTGACGAGGGCCTGGTCCAGCGCATCCTGCCGGATGTCGGCCAGACAAACCGGGAAACCGGCTGCGATGAAAACGTGGGCGATGCCGTTTCCCATGGTGCCTGCACCGATGATTGCTATATTTTCCATGGTGATGAATTTGGTTTGACAGATGAAGGATCAAGTTGTTCGCTGGGGCATCACCGGAAGAGGTTCCATGCCTGCTCTCGGGGAGGGTCACCTTCTATGGTGACAGGTTCCTTCTTAACCGGATGCAGGAAAGACAGGGATTGGCAGTGCAGGTTGATGGATCCGTCGGAGTTGGGCTTGGGATAGCCATACTTGACATCCCCCCGGATCGGGCACCCGATTTTCGCCAGCTGGGCACGGATTTGGTGGGGCCGCCCGGTGTGCAACTCGATTTCGAGGAGGAAAAACTGTCCGATCTCCCCGACCAGTTGGTAGCTCAGCTCCGCCTTCCTGGCATCTTTGGCCCGGTTGCTGGGCTGGTCGAACGCCTTGACGATGTTCTTTGAAGGATCCTTGAGAATGTAATGGGTCAGGCTTCCGGACAACTCGTCGGGCCGGCGTCCGACGATGGCCAGGTAGGTCTTGCGTATCTGCCGCTCTGCAAACAGGCGGTTCATCCGTTCCAGCGACTTACTGGTCCGTGCAAAGACCGTCACCCCGCTGGCCGGCCTGTCCAGCCGATGTATGACGCCAAGGAACACATCTCCTGGCTTCGCATACCGGTCCTTGATGTATAGTTTCACATAATCACCAATGGGGGCATCCCCTGTCTGGTCCCCCTGAACAAGCAGGCCGGCCGGTTTGTTAACCGCAATGAGGTGGTTGTCTTCGAACAGTATTTCCATAAGGGTGCTAAATTACGACAAATTCGCATCCCCGTTCACCTTCCCATCCCCTCAACTGGATCAACAACGGAAAAATGAAACTGACCCTCGGCTTCTCCTCCTGTCCCAACGACACTTTCCTGTTCGATGCGATGTTGCATGGGAAAGTCGACACGGAAGGACTCAGCTTCGAAACATTCATCGAGGATGTGGAATCCCTTAACAAGCGGGCCTTCCGTGGCGACCTGGACGTCACCAAGCTCAGCTATCATGCCTTTGCCATGGTCCTGCAGAAATATGTCCTGCTTGATGCGGGCAGTGCCCTCGGACATGGGTGCGGACCTTTGCTGATTGCCCGGACGCATCTGGACGACCGCACCCTGCTGGAAGGGCCCATTGCCATTCCGGGACGATTCACCACTGCGAACTTCCTGCTCTCGCTCGCTTATCCGAGCGCCCGACAAAAACAAGAGATGATCTTTTCCGACATCGAGCAGGCGGTACTGGAAGGATCGGTCGCAGCCGGACTAATCATTCATGAGAACCGGTTCACCTATGCCGAAAAAGGCCTGGTCAAATTGATGGACCTAGGTGCGTTCTGGGAGGAATCGACCGGTTTGCCTATACCCTTGGGCGGTATCGTCATCCGCAGGGAGCTCTCCCCTGCCCTTCGGCGAACATTCAACCGTGTCCTGGAACGAAGCGTACGGTTCGCACTCCAACATCCCTTGGGGGCCATGTCTTTTGTCAGACAATACGCCCAAGAGATGGATGAGTCGGTTATGAATAGTCATATTTCATTATATGTAAACGATTACTCCGTAAACCTTGGGGAGACAGGTCGTAGCGCCGTGTTGCGGTTGTTTGATGTTGCGATGGCAAAAGGTGTCATTCCTGTTACTGACCAAGAAATTTTTATGCATTACACTTAGTTTTAATTTTTGGCACACGTATTGCTATAAATAAACATGTGTAAGTTTTGGTTAAAGAATTGTAAGATTCGTTTAGGCCCGGAGAATTTCTCCGGGCTTTTTTTTTGTCCCAAGCCTTCATGACCGTATTGTTTCCGGGGAACCGTCTGACAAGACCGACATCACGTCGAAATGGTTATCTTTGTTACTGAACGAACGGGAAGGCCACCTCTTTCTGGCCCTACCCATGAGCTGTGAATTCTGGATTTCCTCACCTTTCTATCCAAGCAACATATGGCGATACCGAACGGAAACGAAGCGACGGTCCTCAGGGGACAGATTGTGGACCTGCACCAGCGCTGTATCCGGCACGGGGAATTGACGATCCGGTCGGGCCGCATCGATTCGATCCGGTATGACGGAGGGGTCGGGGGCGGATTCATTCTACCCGGATTCATCGATGCTCATGTCCATATCGAGAGTTCGATGATGGTACCGTCCGCGTTCGCCCGCTTGGCGGTTTTGCATGGTACGGTCGCCACGGTGTCCGACCCGCACGAAATCGCCAATGTGATGGGGGTGGAGGGGGTACGTTTCATGCAGGGGAACGGTCGTTCGGTACCTTTCCACTTTTTCTTCGGCGCACCTTCCTGCGTGCCTGCGACCGAGTTCGAGACAGCGGGTGCGGAGCTCGATGCGGCGGCTGTGGCCGAATTGCTCGACGACCCGGACATCCTGTATCTGTCGGAAATGATGAATTACCCGGGAGTGCTGTCTGGCGACCCATCCGTGGCGGCCAAACTCAACGCGGCGGCTAGCCGTGGGAAGCCGGTTGACGGGCATGCGCCGGGATTACGGGGAGAGGCGGCCCGTCGGTACTTTGCAGCGGGTATCTCCACGGACCACGAATGTTTCAGTCAGGCGGAAGGAAGGGAGAAGGCGGTCCTTGGTGTCCAGGTGTTGATAAGGGAGGGCAGTGCGGCAAGGAATTTCGATGCCCTGATCCCCCTGTTGCGGGAATTCCCCGGACAGGTGATGTTCTGCAGTGATGACAAGCATCCGGACGATCTGATGGCGGGGCACATCAATACCCTGGCAGCCCGTGCCGTGGGGTTGGGGTACGACCTGTTCGACGTGCTATGGGCAGCATGTCTGGCACCCATCCGGCACTACCGGCTGCCGGTGGGTCAGCTGCGGCCGGGTGACCCGGCGGATTTCATCGTGGTGGAAGACCTGGAACATTTTTCTGTCCGTGAAACCTGGATCGAAGGACGGCTGGTGGCCAAGGATGGCAAGTCCCTGATACCGGCGGTTCCGGTCTCACCGGTGAATAGATTCGACATCGGACCGATTGCGGAGAACAGCCTTCGGGTGGAAGCTCCGCCTGGTTCCGCGGATATGATTCCGGTGCGGGTCATAGGCGCATTGGACGGACAGTTGGTGACCCGCCCGTTGGTGCGGTTCCTGCCGGTGGCGGCGGGACAGGTATGGCCGGATCCCGGAAAGGACATCCTTCGCATCGTGGTGGTGAACCGGTACCGGAGGTCAGCCCCCGCCCTCGGCTTCATCGAAGGATTCGGTATCCGGGGGGGGGCCATCGCTTCCTGTGTCGCGCATGACAGCCATAACATCGTGGCGGTGGGAGACGATGAGGAACTGATTCGTCGGGCGGTAAACCTGGTCATCGGGAACAAGGGTGGCATATCCGCTGTTTCGCGCACGGAGGGGGAAAAGGTGCTGCCCTTACCTATTGCCGGCATCATGTCCGGCGAACCGGCGGAGCAGGTCGGCCGCCTGTATCAGGAACTGGATGTTTTCGCCCGGAAGAATCTGGGCAGCCCCCTGCGGGCACCTTTCATGACACTTTCCTTCATGGCTTTGTTGGTGATACCGTCTCTTAAAATGAGTGATGCCGGGTTGTTCGACGGGGATGCCTTCCGTTTGGTTCCGCTTGTCGCAGACGAATCATAGCATAATGGCTCAGAGACTGGTATCTACGGAGGTGTAAGGCAATCCGAACGCTTCCGCCACTCCTTGGTACACGACCTTGCCCCGTACGATATTGAGACCGTGGCGCAGGGCCGCGTTGTCCTGGCAGGCTTTCACCCAACCTTTGTCCGCCAATTGGATGGCATAAGGCAGCGTTGCGTTGGTAAGTCCGATGGTGGAGGTGTAAGGAACGGCACCTGGCATGTTGGCCACACAATAATGGACGACGTCATCGATGGTATAGATGGGGTCTTCGTGAGTGGTGGGGCGGGTAGTCTCGAAACAACCGCCTTGGTCCACCGCCACATCGACAAGGACGGTGCCTTTTCGCATTTCCGACAACATGTCCCGGGTGATGAGATGCGGTGCTTTTGCGCCCGGAATCAGCACGGCACCGATGATGAGGTCGTGGTTGCGGATCAGTCGTCGGATATTGAGCTCGTTGGAGTACATGGTGACCACATTGGCGGGCATTACGTCCGCAAGGTACCGCATCCTGGGCAGGTTCACATCCAGCAAGGTGACCTGGGCACCGAGTCCGGCCGCCATCTTCGCCGCCTGGGTGCCTACGATCCCTCCCCCGATGACAAGCACTTTGGCCGGTTGCACGCCGGGCACGCCCCCGAGGAGGATCCCGATGCCCCCCATGGGTTTCTCTAGATATTTGGCTCCCTCCTGCACGGCCATTCGGCCTGCCACTTCTGACATCGGGATGAGCAGGGGCAAACTCCTGTCGGGGAGTTCGACAGTTTCGTAGGCGAGGCAAATAGCGCCGCTGTCGAGCATGGCCTTTGTCAGCGGCTCATGGGATGCGAAATGAAAATAAGTGAACACGAGTTGGTCCTTCCGTATCAGGGCATATTCCTGTGCAACGGGTTCCTTGACTTTCATGATCATTTCGCCCTTTGCAAAGCAGGCTTCCGCTGTTTCCAGGATGGCGGCGCCTGCACCGATGTAATCTTCGTCCGGGAATCCGCTGTTTTCTCCGGCACCTTGCTGAATGAACACCTGGTGACCTCTTTTGGTCAGTTCCAAGGCTCCGGCGGGCGTAAGGGCCACCCTGTTTTCATTGGATTTGATTTCCTTTGGTACGGCGATGATCATGATGTTGCGATGATTTGTGTTGAGTGCCTTTTCCTCATCGGGCAGGGCTTGTTCATTTTGGATGCAAAGATAGAAGGCTGTCTCCACGCGGAGCGTTTTCCGGTCAGAAAATTCTCAACATTCGGGAACACGTACGGATACATGCACGGCCAGGCCACCATCGGCGGTTTCCTTGTATTTGTCGCTCATGTCGCGGGCGGTTTCCCACATGGTCTTGATGACGTTGTCCAGGCTGACCTTGGCTTTGCTCGGATCACTGGACAGGGCGATCTGAGAGGCGGTGATGGCCTTCATGGCTCCCATGGTATTTCGTTCGATACAAGGAATCTGCACCAAGCCGCCGACGGGATCGCAAGTCAGGCCCAGGTGGTGTTCCATGCTGATTTCCGCGGCCATGAGTACTTGTTCCGCCGTGCCGCCAAGGCATTGGGTAAGTCCAGCGGCGGCCATGGCGGAGGAGACCCCGATTTCCGCCTGGCAGCCACCCATGGCGGCGGAAATGGTCGACCCCTTCTTGAAAAGGCTGCCGATTTCGCCGGCGGTTAGCAGAAAACGAAGTATGTCGTCTTCGGAATCGACCTGGCAGAAACAGACCATGTAGAGCAGCACGGCCGGGATGACGCCGGCAGCTCCGTTGGTAGGTGCGGTGACCACCCTGCCGAAAGAGGCGTTTTCCTCGTTTACGGCCAGGGCGAAGCAACTGACCCAACGGGTGACATTGGTAAAGGAGGCCCCGCTCATCCGGATGGTCCGTAGCCAACCGTTCAGGGTTGTGTATTCAATTCCTTCGAGCAACTGACGATTGAGGTGGGCTGCCCTCCGTTGCACGGACAAACCGCCGGGGAGCTGTCCTTCGGTATGGCATCCCTTGAAGATACAGGATTTCATGGTCTGCCAAATTTCCAACAAGCCACGTCGGATGCTGTCTTCATCACGCCATGCGTACTCGTTTTCCAGGACAAGAGAAGGAATGCTCTTTCCGGTCAGCCGCACCCAGCGCAGCAGGTCCGCTTCCGAATCGACGGGAAAGGGCAATTGAACATGCCCGCCATCCATGGCTTCCGATGACGCGCGACCTTCCTGCACGACGAACCCTCCACCCACTGAATAATAGGTTTCCTCTGCGGACCGGCCGTCTTCGAACGTTGCCGCTATGGTCAGGGCGTTCGGATGGAACGGAAGTTTCTCCGGCAGAAACAGGATGTCCCGCAACGGATGAAACGGAACGGCACACCGCTGGTCGCAGGTCAGTATGCCGTCATGGTATACCCGCATGACATATTCGTCGATGCGGCTGACATCGATGGTGGTGGGAAGGAATCCCTGCAGGCCGAGGAGTACCGCGATGTCCGTTCCGTGTCCCCGGCCTGTCTTGGACAAAGAGCCGTAAAGGTAGACGCGGATGCCGGTGATGCCATCGACCCCGTGGCGGTCGAGGAATTTCCTGGTGGCCAGCCAAGGCCCCATAGTATGGGAGCTGGACGGGCCGACGCCGATCTTGAAGATATCGAACACACTGATGCGCTCCATAAAAGTGGTTAGGGTGCTGAAACAGGGTTGTTTGGATAATTTGGTTTTACCGTTGCCGTGTCAGTCCCCGCTCCTTCGGAAACCGATGCCTTTTCGGTTGAAGATGGAATCCTCCGTCTCGAGGCTGAATTGGATGACATCCTCCAACAATAGGACATTCGAGGAAATGTTCTCCCGTTCGTCCGGAGTGAGGGCTGCCAGGCGGAGGTTCTGGTTCTTGATGGCCTCTGTAACGACCTGGCGGACGGTCCGCGCATTGCCGAAGTACTTGTCCCGATACTGGTGGATGAACCGGAAGTAGGAGGAGAGGTGCTCCTCTGCCTCCGGTGCCGGAATGACGCCCTTTTCTTCCAACATCAGCATGGCAATCCGCAACAGTTCCGACTGGGAATAGTCCTCGAACTTGAGGATCTTGTCGAAACGGCTGCTCAATCCCGGATTCGCCTTCAGAAAAGCCTCCATGTTGTCCGGATAACCGGCTACGAACACGAAGAACCTGCCACGGCGGTCTTCCATCCGCTTGAGGATGGTCTGGATGGCTTCCTCGCCGAAATCATTACCCGTCTGGTTGCGCTGAACAAGGGAGTAAGCCTCGTCTATGAACAGGACGCCCCCCATGGCGGATTCTATTTTTTCGGCCGTCTTGGTAGCGGTCTGGCCCACGAACCCGGAGACCAGCCCTTGCCGGTCCGTCTCTACCATGTGCCCGCGTTCCAGGATGCCGAGCGCCTTGTAGATCTTGGTCAGAATCCTGGCGACGGTGGTCTTGCCGGTGCCGGGGTTTCCGATGAGCACGGTATGCAGGAAAAAATTGTTGAGCACATCGCGGTTGGTTTCCCGGAAGTAACGGACAAGCCGAACGTGTTCTATGATTTGCTCCTTCACCTTGGACAAGCCGATCAACCGGTTGAGTTCGTCCATGGACTCCAGGAGAAGGTCCTCGTCTATGGGAATGTGCGGGAGTTCCCGCTTGTTCTTCACATAAATGCGGGCGATATCCGCTGCCTCGACAGTACGCATCAGCTCCTGGCAGGCTTCCCGTGGATTGTCCAGGCTCATGATCCGAAGGCCGAGGGCCACCTTGGACTTTTCAATCAGGTCGTAGACAAAGCGCGCATTCCCGAAACTGCGGTCTCGGTCCCGGTATGCATCCACGATGATTTCATCAAGTTTGGTACGTGCCTCGGCGGATAAGCTGACTTCCTTCTCCCGACAAGCGTAGCTGGCGATTTGCGAAAGTTCCTGCGGAAGGTAGTCTACAAATTCGAAGTAATGCCGGAAACGGGATTTCAATCCTGGATTGCTGTCCAGGAAGCGGCTCATTTCATTGGGGTATCCAGCGACGATGACGGCCATGTCACCAGGACCGTCGCTCATTTCCTTGACCAGAATCTCTATGACTTCGCGTCCGAAATCCTTGGTGTCCTCCTGGCTACGAGCCAGGGAATAGGCTTCGTCGATGAAAAGGACGCCTCCTCTCGCCTTTTCGATGGCATCCTTCACCTTGGGCGCGGTCTGTCCGATATATTCCCCGATCAGGTCCACCCGGTCGACCACATGGACATGTCCCTTTGAGAGAATCCCCATTTTTCGATAGAGCAGCCCCATCATCTTGGCGACACTGGTCTTTCCTGTGCCAGGATTGCCGATGAACACCGAGTGCAGGTTGACCGATTCCTTTTCCTGAAAGCCCATTTCCTTCCGGAGTTGGAGGAACTGGATGTATTTGGCATGGTCCCGGATCTGCCGCTTGATGTCCGTCAGTCCGACGAGATGGTCCACGCGCGCCATGACTTCCTCGAACGTTTCCTCGGCAGCATCAGCCAATGTCGTCCCGATGGTGGGATGATTGTCGGATTGATGGATGGACGGGACACCTTCCTGGAATTCGTCACCGACCTCGAAGGGAATGGCGGCGATCAGCCGGTCCATGAAAACCAGTTCGCAGGTGTATTTTTCCTTGCGCCAGGATCCTTTGACATTGCTCCCCCACCCTGCGCTCACTTTGAGGAATTCGTCCTTTTGCTCGATTTTCTGCAGGCGGACCACCTGTCCTTTCAGTTCGCGGGCGTCATTGTAAAATTTCACGAACAGCTCGCATTGCCAGATTTTCTCGAAATGGATGTTTTTCAGCAGGATCTCCGCGTAGATGTACCGGGTGTCAAGTCCGTTGAATCGGGTGAAGTATGTCCGCTCCTCTTCCATGACATCGTCGTAGGCCCCTTCGTAGAGCTTGAAGGATTGCAGCTGGATGTAAGGGTTTCCCTCCTGGTAGGCGTCCGGTCCGGCGTCCTCTATGTAGAAGTGGCGGGCAGCGACCTTCTCTCCCTCGATGTAAGCCTCCCACAGATAGGTGCCTTTCTTCCAAAAATTCCCTTCTTCCTTGTTTCCCCAGCCTTCCCGGATGTAGATGATGTTGTCGAATTTGCTGACTTTGCGTTTGAAGGGAAGGACACACAATTCCTTCCTGGATTTCCTTAGCAGATAACAGTGCAACTCCACCTCCACATCCCAGTCCTCCATGTCGAAGAGCTTGTTGTAGAAGGAAAGTTCCGCATAGACGTAACTCGTCTCCCAGCGGTCGAACACCTGCCGGTATTTCTTTTTGTTATCGGCCAGCCACTCCGTGGAGGCATAGGTCTTCAGCTCCCTGAACTTGTATTGCTTGAAATCGGGTTGCTTATCCATAACCTGTCATCCCTGCGCCGCACAACCACACACGGCGGAGGCAGGCGCTTCACAAAATTAGCTAAATAATGGGTGAAAAGATATCGGTCCTCAGGCCACCGGAAAATATTCCCGCCGTAGGGTCCGCAAGGGCGTGCAGCATGGATCGGGGGACAGACGAAATCCCTGTGGCGCCGGGTATGTCGCCGCAGGCATTGATGCGGGCGGATCCGGTCCGTTCGGGCGCTTTCCTTTGATCTCCCCGAACGACCTAAATTAGGTCGGCTGTGCTGGAGAACATTAAAAAAGCCGGAAATTACTCGGAAACAGAATATCTTTAGCCGATCTAATGAAGCAAGACAAACCAACAGCCTGACATGACGCCTTCCTCCAAGCAAAAGGATTCGACCCAACTCGTACAATATTTCGGCCTGACGACCGGGATCATCCTGCTGGTCAGTTCCATCATCGGCAGCGGTGTCTACAAGAAAGTGGCGCCGATGTCACTGGACCTGCAGTCACCGGCGCTCATCCTGCTGGCTTGGCTGCTGGCGGGTGTGGTCACCTTGCTCGGGGTGTTGACGGTGGCGGAGATTGCGATGAAGATACCTGTGTCCGGCGGTCCTTTTGCCTACCTGAAGGAGATGTACGGAGAGAAGGTGTCCTATTTCTACGGTTGGGCGAGTTTCGCCTGCATCCAATCGGCTTCCACCGCTTCCATATCCTATGTTTCCGCACAGTCGCTCCATGCGGTGTTGCCCTTGCCCATGCTGGGCGGGGAATGGGAAACGCTGACGGTACTTGGCATTTTCACACCATTCGCGAACCTGGGGGTCAAATTGACGGCGGTATTCGCCATCCTGTTGCTGAGTTACATCAACAGCCGGGGCGTCCATCAAGGCGGCCGGGTCACCAACGTCATCACGGTCATCGTATTGGTCAGCCTGTTTCTCATCGTCGCCGCCGGCTTGTCCGCCGGGACTGGCGACCTGTCGCATGTCACCACCGACGCGAGCTCCTACCCGCCGGAAGGTTTTTCCGCCTCCGGCGGATTCATGAAAGCGATTTTCCTGGCCATGCTGGCGGCATTCTGGGGATATGAAGGATGGGTCAACGTCGGTTTCGTCGGGGATGAGATCCGGAATCCGAAGCGTAACATACCGCGCATCCTGATCCTGGGAATGCTCATCATCACCGGCATTTACCTGCTGGTGAACTTCACCTATCTCTATGTCGTCCCGGCGGATACGATGCTGGACATCGCCAGAAAGGAGAATGCCATCGCAGCCGTGGAAGTCATCCGCCACTTCGCCGGCTATGAAGGGGCCTTCGCCATTTCCGTCCTGATCATCATCACGACTTTGGGATGCACCAATGCCACCATCCTGACCTCCGCCCGCATATATTACGCCATGGCGAAGGATGGTCTTTTCTTCCGACAGGCAGCGGAAATTCACCCTCGTTTCCTGACGCCGAACAAATCTTTGTGGATGTTCGCAGCGTGGTCCTGTCTGCTCGTGTTCTCCGGCACCTTCGACCAACTTACGGACATGCTGGTGTTCGCCCAGTTCATCTTCTATGCGCTGGTCGTGGCCGGTATTTTCATCCTGCGCCGCCGGGACAACCGCACCGACGGTACCTACCGGACACTGGGCTATCCGGTGGTTCCGATTCTCTACTTGTTGTTCTGCCTGGGCTTGCTTGCAAATACCTTGTTGGAACGGCCGCGGGAAGCGGGGATGGGCCTGGCGCTCATTGCGCTGGGCACGCCGTTTTACTATCTCTTCAAGCGAAAATGAGCGATGGACAGGTCGCGGCCTCTTTGGAAATGAACAGTTCGGCAAAGCGAGGGGTCTTTTTCTTCGGCCCAACCGCATATTTCTTACGGTGCTTATTGCAGCCGGATCTTTGGATCGTCTCCCATCTGCATGCGAAAAGACAGCTAGACAGGATCAATCATCAGCATGCATCGACTTAGTTTCTTGCATATGGCAGTGAGCGCTCCAGAATCTCTCGGGATCATATCCAGGGTTCCTTTACAGCCCCCATCTTCGAGAGCGCCGCTTCATCGGTGATGCCGGCAAATCAGCCTTTATTGTATGCCTGGTGTCACAACCGCGCTACCGGTACTGCCCGGAAGTTGAAACTGCCTGTCTCGAATGCAGTGCACGGCCGCTGTCTTTGTACTTGATCCTGACGATTGGTACCGCTTTTCATTCTGAAAACCACCCAAGGAGCCTTCATGTTCTGACATGGATTGCAACTTTCCTTGCGGCATCACAATGCAGGAAGACATCCTTGCCAGCGGAAAAAAGCGAGCAACGGTTTCATCCGCATTCATCCACCATTTCCTCCGACCTTCAATTCCGTGTTCACCGGCACGGTCAGCTGCCCGTTCGGAGCCACTTCCAGGGTCTGTCCGGCTGCCGCTGCGTCAGTGGGAATATCCACGGCGGCATCCGGTGGGATGAAGACATCATGGCAAGGAGCCGGAACGGTTCCGGTGTCCCAGTTCGCCGGATCGGTCCAGCTGTGTCCGTCGCCCTGTCCGGTCCAGTTGGCCGGGGTATCCGTATGCTGGGCTTCGTCAACGGAGCCGTCGCAATCGTCATCGGTGCCGTTGCCGCAGATTTCCGTCGCACCGGGAAAGATGTGCGGGTCGTGGTCGTCACAGTCCCCGACCGCTGTTGCCATGGGGCAGGCGAAGCGCAGGGAATCCACGCCGTCGAAATCGAGGTCCGTCCAGGGCAAACGATCAAGCAGCGCCTGGTATTTGGGGGCAGTGGCCAGGTAAGGCGGCTGCACGTCGATATCCGGCAGCACGCCCCAGGAACCGTACACACTTTCCTGGTGGCTGGCAAGGCTGAAATTGGCAAAGAGGCGGCTTCCCCACCAACGCAGGGAGTCCAGCATATCGACATACAACTGGTGTATCCCAGGATCGGATTGTGCATCCCACATCGCCTGTTGGTAAGGATATGGAACCCCGAAGACGTTGCCGACGAAATGTTGCCCACCTTCGTAGTTGACGGCGGACTTGCCGAACAGCCGGATGTTACGGTAGTCCTGTCTCAAGGCCGGTTGGAATTCAATCCAATGGTTGCGGGCGTTCTGCAGGATGTCGGCCGGGGTGCTGCCAGCATGCAGGACGGGGTTGCCGGAACTGCCGTGCTCCAGTCCGAGATAACTGGTCGGAGCGGCGAAATCCCACGCCGATGGCGGGAGCTGGGCCATGATCTGTTCGTTGAGATAGTTGAATCCGGCCTGCAGGCCGAGCACCCGCTTGACGCGGTCTTTCCCGGCACCGAACACCGTATGCCAGGTTCGGAACACGGCACCAGCTTTTTCCGCCATGGCCCGGCCGTAATTGAGATTGGCCGGTGCGTGCTGTGTGTTGTAATGCGCCTGCTCGAATATCCAGTTCCACACTTCGTTGCTATATTCCAGGTAAATGGTCAGGTTGGGGTCCAACTGGTCCCGGAACAGGGTGGCCATGGCTGCCACGTAGCTGCTGTCCGCCGCATGGGGTACACAAATCCAGGGGTCTTTCCGGGTGAGGTTGGCCAACTGTATCATGACCTCGTAGGGTACCCCCCGGTCGGATGCATAGCTGAACGCACCGGGATGACTCCGCTCCGCCCAGGAGATGGTCGGATGGTTGTTGGTTGCCCCCCAATCCATGAAACGGAGGACATCGAAAGGGGCGATCTTTGCCAGGAAACCTGTGTAAAAGGGATTCGACGTCAAATCTTCCCCCTCGTCCGCCAGCCGGAGCAATCGGAAGTTACGGATCGGGTTGGAAGCATCGGAAAACAAGAGGTTGAAGTAGACGATGTCGTTGCCGGTCGCTTGTAGCACCAACCGACCGGGGGCTTCTTCCAACACATCGACGCCGGCAGCGAAGTATGGTTCGCCGATACCGTCATACAGGAAGACGAAGGTCTCTCCGGCAGGCATGTTGGCGCCTTCCGTCGAAACGACATAGCGGAGCAGGTTCTGGACACCGTTGTGTAGCTGCGGCAGATGAGTCGGGTAGCCGTTGGTATCCACGGTGATATCCGCCAGGTTCCCATTGTCCCAACAAGAGCAGTCCGGATCGTAGGAAATGGGCCTGGCCCGGGCATGCTTGAAAAGGTTCTTGAGCGGTCGCTCCGGCGACCAGTCGGCAAATCCGCCCAGGTTGGTGCCGATGGCCAGTGCGCAATCCGGCGGGCTCCATCCCGGGCAGCTGGCGCTGTCCACCGACAAGCGCAGTTCGAAGGAGTCTCTGCAGCCGTCGGTGCCGGCGCCGACATAGGTATACCGGCCGGCGGGCAGGTTCTCGACAACTGCGGCATAGGCCGGCGGCCATACCTGTCCGGTGGTGTCGCGAAGGTTCCAATCAGCCGGTTCGTTGTGGATGTGTAAAATCCCGTTGTCGAGGATACAAGTGGGTTCCTGGACCAAGGAGAAGCTGCTTTGGCAGGGGAAGGTGCCTTGTCCGTTGAGCACGTAGACGTCC
Source organism: Bacteroidota bacterium (assembly GCA_041163745.1). Taxonomy (GTDB): domain Bacteria; phylum Bacteroidota; class Bacteroidia; order Chitinophagales; family Saprospiraceae; genus UBA6168. The sequence continues at coordinate 2,488 of JBEAQU010000037.1, read as the reverse complement.
GTGCTCGTGCTGGCCGTCTGTCCACCGGGGTCTGTCACCGTCAGGATGACCGGAATGGCACCGACGGTTTGGAACAGGTGGGTGACGGTGGAACCCGTATCGGCGGGTGATCCGTCTCCGAAGTCCCAATGATATTGCAGCGTACCTCCTTCCGGGTCGAAGCTTCCGGAGGCGGAAAAGGAGACGAACAGGGGCGCCATGCCACTGGTCGGGGTCATCGAAAGTACTGCCACCGGCGGCAGATCCACCGCTTGCATGGTATCGGGTGTTACACAGGCGTAACGATCCGCCAGGCGGATCTCATCCATCGCACCGTTCCCTGGGTCGCTCCCCAGGTAAACACCGATGCTTCGGAAAGTCATGGCCACGTCGGTACTCCGGCTGATGGTAGGCACCGGTGGTGCGGACAACCCGCCGGAATCCGTCCACAGATAGCAATGGACGGTCGTCCCGCTTTCTTCGAAGACGATGCCTAGCACATATAGCACCGGCATCCCCGGTATGACAGGTACCGTTGTCTGCCAGGTGGAATCACCAATCTGAAGCGACCACATCCGCGTGGTTCCGTTGCCCGAGACACCCTCGAAGTAACCGACGGAAACCTTCTCTGATGCACAGGAATGACACCAGGGAAGGGTATTGTCATGGAGGGTTGCGAAAACGGACTGGTTGTTATCCTGCGACTTTTGCAACAGGATGCTGCACCAAAGGGTGTCGCCATACAGGCTGCCGATGGCATCGGCTCCCGCGGCAATGAAACTGGAGAACGGGCCATCCCCATCGGTATCCAACAGGCGACCGGCACTCAGGTATACCCTGCCGCCGGATCCATGGCGACCCTGGGTGGCCAGTATGCCGAAAGGAAGGGACAGGGTGTCCTCAGACAACTGGTAGCCGGGAACCTGGCTGTCGTCATTTTGAACCAACCAGGTGCCGGACCAGCCGGTACCGCCGCCGGCAATGTGCAGGGCCGTGCCACCCGTCGGATGGTCGAATGGCTCATAGGCCAGGTATTGGCAGACCGATTGTGCGACAAGCGGACCGGTCGTCATCACCAGAAAAAGGAACAAGCCCGGCAGGGCGGTTCTCAAACGGTGCGCGGCAGGATATTTGGACGGCATCATGTGTTTTCTTTCGCAGAAAGTTACGCAATATCTACGAAACGCTCATGTGTAGTCGCTAATATTTCAGTTGGTCCGCCTCCTTAAGGCGATTTCGGGTCGATCGGTCAAAGCTGTTGGTTTCTTTGGCCATTTGCGATAATTTCGTAGAGCGCATAAGATATCTGGCGGGAGGGGCGGATGCTGACAACCGTTCCGCCACTGGTGAGTCTGCTTGCATCATTCACTTCCAAAAAATTGTTCCTTTGGGGAGACGCGTCAAACTGATACACAGTGGAGCGGAATACTTTCGGGAGGCCGTCCGGGTCATGGACACCGCCAGGACGGAGTTGCATGTGCAGACGTACATCCTTACGGATGACCATACCGGTGGTTTGGTACTGGAGGCCATGCTGCGGGCGAGGGGAAGAGGCGTGGACACCTTCCTGCTGCTGGATGCCTTCGGTTCCGGCAATTTACCGCGTGTTTTGGTTGCCCGACTGAAGGAAAGCGGTGTTCGGCTTCGTTTCTTTTCTCCTTTGTTCACTTACAAAGGCCGGTTCTTCGGTCGCCGGCTGCACCATAAGGTGATATTGGCAGACCGGCAGGTGGCCATCATAGGGGGTATAAATTTCAGCGATTCGTACAGCGGATTCCATGGGGAGACACCCTGGTTGGATTTCGCTGTGCTGCTGCATGGTGAAGAATGCCGATTGGTTCATAAGGTATGTGTCGAACTATGGGGCAAAGTGCATCCGGTCACCCGGTTCCCGTTCCGGCGGGAACGGTACCTTCCGTCCGTCCGCTTGCGCACCTTGGTCATACACAACGACTGGTTTCGGTATCGTAATCAGGTGGATGTGCGGTATCGGACGATGTTGCGGGAAGCGAAGCAACAGATCCTGATCGTGGCAGGTTATTTCCTGCCTGGTTTCCGGTTTCGGCGGGCCTTGGAGCGGGCGGTCGGACGCGGCGTGCGGGTGCGGATTGTCCTTGCTGGACAGTCTGATGTCCGGATGTTGCGTTACGCTTCCCGTCATTTGTACGGAGCCTTGTTGGAATGGGGAGTGGAAATTTACGAGTGGCACGGATCGGTGCTGCATGCGAAGGCAATGATGGTGGATCATGCCTGGATGACCTTGGGATCCTTCAATCTGAACTACCTCAGCACCTACGGCAGTATAGAGACCAACATCGAAAGTACGGAACGGGCATTGCTACGGGATTTTTCCCGTTCCATGCAGTCGGTACTGGCACGATGCGAGAAGGTGACCGACCATGTTTTCTCAGGCCGGGCGGTCTGGTGGCATCGTTGGCGGGATGCTTTCGCCTACCACCTGATGCGCAGGGCACTGCTGCTGCTGACATTCTTCGCTTACAAACGTATG
>JBEAQU010000036.1:0-21342 GCA_041163745.1 Bacteroidota bacterium | reverse complement strand
GTCGACGTATTGGATGCCTATCTGACCTTGTCGGATCCGCAGACGAACGGCGGATTGCTGTTGGCGGTACGTGCTGCGGCGTTGCCGGAAGTCTCCGCTTTGCTCAAAGCGGCCGGTCTTTCCGCCCATGTCGAGCCGATCGGACGCCTGGTGGAGGCAACGGATGGCGCCGCCGGAGCCTTGCAGGTGCTGCCGTGAGTTTTCCGGGAATACTTACCAGGCGACCACCTCTGTGATTTCCAGTCCGAACCCCATCATCCCTACCCTTCTGGTCTTCTTGTTGGTGAGCAGCCGGATACGGGAAATACCCAGGTCGCGGAGGATTTGGGCCCCGATTCCGAAGTCGCGGTGCTCCATGGAGGGAGCGTGGGAGGCGGTCGGTCGGGTGGATCCGTTGGAGGAAGTTTGCATCCTTTGGTGGAGCGCGGCCAGCAGGGACAGGTCCTTGTCGCTGTGCCGCATGATGACCAAGGCTCCTTTTCCCTCCGAGGCAATTTTTCCCAATGAACGGTTCAGGTCCGCACCTAGGTCGTCGAAGATGATCCCCAGCAGGTCTTTCCCTTCCATGGAGGAATGGACGCGGACAAGCACCGGCTCCTCCGGTCGCCACATGCCTTTCAAAATGGCCAGGTGGACATCACCGGTCGGCTCCTGGGAATAGGCGATCAATTCGAAATCACCAAACCTGTGTTTGAAAGGCATGGACAGTTGGCGGCGGATCAGCCGCTCCGTCTGCATGCGGTAGGCCACCAAATCCTTGATGGAGACAATGCGTAGGTCGAACTTCCGTGCGATTTCCTTGAGTTCCGGCATCCTGGCCATGGTGCCGTCAGGATTTAGAATCTCCACGAGCACGCCGGCCGGTCGGAAACCTGCCAGGCGTGCGAGGTCGATGGCAGCCTCCGTATGGCCTGTCCTGCGCAACACCCCGCCGGATTTCGCCTTGAGCGGAAAGATGTGCCCAGGCTTGGCAAAGTCAGCGGGTCTGGTCTGCGGGTTCACCAAGGCGCGGATGCCCGTCGCACGGTCGTAGGCAGAAATCCCGGTTGTGCAACCCTGTCCGATGAGGTCCACAGAAACCGTGAAGGCGGTCTCGTGCAGGGCGGTGTTGTCCGGCACCATCATGGTGAGCCCCAGTTCCTCCGCCCGTTTTTCATCCAACGGGGCACAGATCAGTCCCCTCCCGTGGGTCGCCATGAAGTTGATGATCTCAGGTGTGACACATTCCGCCGCACAGATGAAATCCCCTTCGTTTTCGCGGTCTTCGTCGTCCACGACGATGATGACCTTTCCTTGTCGGATGGCTTCGATGGCGGACGGGATGGTGTCCAGGGAACTGCCGGCGGAATCCGGCTGGGAGCGGTGGTCCATAGCTTATATGTGTGAGGTGCGACCTTTTAGATTTGGCAGTGCCGGTCAGCCGCTTTTCATGCAAGGCCGAAAGGCCCTTTCATTTGAAAAACCGATCGGCGGCAAAGATAATACAACGCTGTTACAGTCCTGTGCCGAACTGTCTGGGAAAGTCAGGACTGTATTTTTTGCCGGCTCGTTTTCAATTCCGATCGGCGCCTTTTATCTTTCAGCCTGGCGGCGTGCTGCTCGAAGGATGGCCATTTCCGGACAACCCTCTTTTTCGTTGGCAGCAGGGATTCCGACAGAAGCGTGTGCAGCCGGGCCAGCACCCGCTGTTTGTTTTCCTGTTGGGAGCGGGTTTCCTGAGAGGAAAGCTGCAGACATCCATCCCGGTTGATTCGGCCGGCCAGCACAAGGCGGATCCTTTCCTTTTCCGTTTCCGTCAGGCCTTCGGAAGCGCCGAGATCGAACCAAAGACTGACCCTGGATTCGACCTTGTTGGCATGCTGGCCGCCCGGTCCACTGCTACGGCTGGTGCCAAAACGAATTTCCTGTACGATGCGTTGAAAGTTCATGGTGTGAAGGGGTTTTGTCCACTTGGCGAACAACAAGCCTCCCCAAAAGGTTCATTTTGAAAGAAGTTGCCACGGCCAGGTTGGAGCCAAACTTCCTGTACCCGGTACCAAACACCGGCATCGGGCTCTTCCAAAGCGATCCGACCGAAAAAATATCGAGATGAATCCATTGGTTTCCCGTTTCCGTCCGCTTTTCGAATGGTTGCTCCGCCTGGCTGCAGGCAGTGTGTTCCTTGGTCGGGCCTGGCAGCACCTTTTCTGGGATGCGCCTTTCACGGAACTGTTGTGGGACCAGGGATGGATGGAATCCTTGGTCGGCTATGGTGGCTTTGCGTCATGGGATGCCTATGTCCGGGCGGTGGACGACCGTACGGTACAACATGTCACTGTTGGATTCGGGTGGTTCTATCTTTGCTGTGCGGTCGCTTCCTTGCTCTTGCGACGTCAGAGCAGGTGGAGTCGGGTATGGATGTGGGCAGGTGCGTCTGGCTTGGCCTGTCTGGCCCTGCTGTACATGAAGGAGCATTTCTTCCATGTCGGTCAGTTGTTCGAATACAGCCTCCAGGTAGCCGCGCCCTTGGCTTTGGGCTATGCCGTGGTATCGGAGAATGGTTTGGGGCGGAAAAGCTCCCTATACCTTAGGATGGCGATTTCGCTGACCTTCATCTGTCACGGTTTGTATGCGGTGGGATATTATCCTGTGCCGGGTAGTTTCATGAGCATGACCATCCGGATATTGGGAATGTCGAAGGAAGGTGCCCTTCAATTCCTGCAGGTGGCGGGATGGCTGGACTTTGCGGTGGGTGTCGGGGTTTTCCTGCCTCCTGCCTTTCGCAGGTGGGTGTTGTGGTATGCCGCCGGTTGGGGATTGGCAACAGCGATGGCAAGAATCTTCGGGAACATGTATTGGCCCGACTTGGCCGGCAGTCTTCACCAGTGGTTTTTCGAGACTGTATACCGGTTGCCCCACGGAGTCCTGCCCTTGTTGCTGGCATTGGATGCCGGTATCCGGTCGAAGGGGCCGTCACGGGAGGCGTGAACAAGGAACTGATCCAAGCAGATTCCATTCACCCGGTTGTTTGGTGGAAAGTCACCAGGCCGTCCAACGGATGTCGAAGAATGGAGCCCATCCGGAGGCCCTTGTCCCGGAGCGTATCCGCCAGGATATCCTGGCATAGGTAGGCCACGGACCCGATGAAATGGATGGGAACGGACAGGTGGTCCCGGTATTTGCAGACATGGCGCTCAAGGAATGCTAGGAAACAGCTGCGGATGAGCGCTTCCACAAAAGGATGTTGCCGGTGGGGATGGAAGCGTTGGAAGAAGGAGGCCAGGTAGGCCGCGGGGAGCTGCCGGTCCAGATAAATCCTTTCGATAAGGTCCTGCCGGCCACGGGGAAAGGCTTCCTCCATGAGGGGCCTCAGCGACTCCGGCATTTCCCGATAGAAAAAAGCCCGGACGAGCTCTTTACCGATATGGTTGCCGCTGCCTTCGTCTCCCAGCAGAAACCCAAGGTTTTCCACTTGGTCCGAGATGGCCTGTCCGTCGTATGCTGCGGAATTGGAGCCGGTGCCCAGGATACAGACAATACCGGGGGTATGGCCGCATACCGCCCTGGCGGCGCCCATGATATCGGTATCGATGCGGATGTCCGCACCGGGTGCGAGCGACCGGAAGGCCTCCCGGACCTTCCGTCGGCTTTCGGGGTCCTGGCATCCCGCCCCGTAGTACAGGACGGACAGCGGAAGTGAGGAGAAGGGCAGTTGCCGGAAGAGGGAATCCCGCAGTTTCTCACGGATGGCGGACTCATCCTCATAATTGGGGTTGAATCCGGGGCCTGTCAGGAAGCGGATGTTTCCATTCGTTTCCAGCAGGGCCCAATCGGCTTTGGAGGAACCTCCGTCGCAAATGGCGGTCATGCAAAAGGTGTTTTCCGGAAGCCATGGTCCGGGATGAACGGGCCACGGGCTTATTCGTCCTTGCCGGCGGACTGGGCTAGTCGTTTCAGTTCGTTGAGTTTCACCAGACATTCCACAGGCGTCATGGTGTTGACCTCCATATCGAGCAGGATCTCCTTGATTTTGCCGATATGGGGGTCGAAGGTTTCGAAGATGCTCAGCTGCATCCGGTCGTTACGGATGTCACTTGTCCTGGCACGCTGCGGGCGCGAAGGCATGTCGGCCTCGGCGGGTTTGGCATCGATGTGTTTCGCCTCCAGTTGGGACAGGATGTCGCCGGCTCTTTCGACGATGGTGCGGGGCATGCCGGCCATACGGGCCACATGGATGCCGAAGCTGTGCTGGCTACCGCCGGCCACCAGTTTCCGGAGGAAAAGAACGCGCTGGTTGATCTCCTTGACGGCGACGTTGAAATTGCGGATGCGGGGTAATTTTTCGGCCAGTTCGTTGAGTTCGTGGTAGTGGGTGGCGAACAAGGTCTTCGGTCGCAGGTCCTGGTGGTCGTGAAGGAATTCTGCGATGGACCAGGCAATGGAGATGCCGTCGTAGGTGCTGGTGCCGCGTCCGATCTCATCCAGCAGGATCAGGCTTCTGGCGGACACATTGTTGAGGATGCTGGCTGTCTCGTTCATTTCCACCATGAAGGTACTCTCGCCGGCAGCCAGGTTGTCGGAAGCACCCACCCGGGTGAACACCTTGTCGACCAGACCCAGCCGGCAATGGGAGGCGGGGACATAGCTTCCCATCTGCGCCATGAGGCAGACCAAGGCTGTCTGGCGGAGGATGGCGGATTTGCCGGACATGTTCGGTCCGGTGATGACAATGATCTGTTGGGTCTCGTTGTCGAGCCAGACGTCGTTGGGGACATACGACTCGCCGGGCGGCAGCTGCCGCTCGATGACGGGATGCCGCCCGTCTCGGATGTCAATGACAAGACTGTCGTCCAGTTGCGGGCGGGTGTAATGGTTTCTGGAGGCCACCCGGGCGAAAGAAAGCAGGCAATCCAGTCTCGCCAGCAGGAGGGCGTTGTGTTGTACGGGCTGGATGAATTCCGACAGGGACGCCACGAACTCCCGGTAGAGTCTTTCCTCGAGTTCCTGGATGCGTTCCTCCGCACCGAGGATTTCGGATTCCAAGTTCTTCAGTTCCTCGGAAATGTACCGCTCGCAATTGGCGAGGGTCTGCTTGCGGACCCAGTTGTCCGGAACGAGGCCTTTGTCCTTGTGTTTGTTGGTGACCTCCAGATAATATCCGAAGACATTGTTGAAGCCGATCTTGAGGTTGTCAATGCCGGTCGCTGCCGCTTCGCGGCGTTGTACATCGAGCAGTAGTTCCTGGGCATGCCGTACGGTATGCCGCCATCTGTCCAGGTCGGGATGGAATCCGTCCGCGATGACACCGCCTTTGGAGGCCATGGTCGGAGGTTCCGGTACCAGTTGGCGGGTTATTTCCTGCTGGAGCGAGCGGCAGGGATTGAGTCCGTCATAGATACGCTGCAGATAAGTGTTTTCGGAACTGAGGAGCAGCATTTTCAGCGGCTCGACAGTAGCCAGCGCCTTGTTGAGCTGAATGATTTCCCGAGGTTGTATTTTCCCCATGGCCACCCGGGAGATGAGTCTTTCCAGGTCGCCTACCTGCCGGAGGCAGCTTTCCGCTTCCAGTGCGTTCTCCGGGTGTTCCAGGAAATGAGCCACCACCGACAGCCGGTTCTCGATGTCGGCCAGGGAAGTCAGCGGCAGCACCAGCCATTTCTTCAGCAGCCTGCCACCCATGGGGGTGACGGTCTGGTCGAGGACATCCAACAGGGCTGTACCCCCTTCGTGTTGGGCCTGCACCAGTTCAAGGTTGCGGACGGTGAAGCGGTCCAGCCAGACATACCGTTCCCCTTGGACCCGGCTGATGGATCCGATGTGCCGGAGCTCTCTGTTTTCCGTCAGGTTTAGATATTGGAGGGTGGCTCCGGCCGCTGTCTGACCCAGTTCCAGGTCCTCCACGCCGAACCCTTTCAGCGAGGACACCTCGAAGTGGCCGAGCAATTTTTCCCTGGCGAAATCAAGCGTGAAAGCCCAATCGTCGAGGGGGTACGTATAGAACCGCTCTCCCAACGAAGGGAGCAGCTCTTTACCGCGGCTTTTCGGGAACAGTACCTCCGTGGTATGGAAGCTATGCAGGAGTTTGTCGATGTAGGTCCAGTTTCCTTCCGACACGAAGAATTCCCCGGTGGAGACGTCAAGGAAGGAAATGCCGAAGGCGTCTTTCCGCCCGGGGTACACGGCCGCCAGAAAGTTGTTGGTCTTATGATCCAGCAGCTTTTCGTCGGTCGTGATACCGGGTGTGACGATTTCGGTGACGCCGCGGCGGACGATCTTTTTCTCTGGGGAAGGTTTTTCGAGTTGCTCGCAAATGGCCACCCGGTACCCGGAGCGTACCAGCTTCGGAAGGTAAAGGTCGAGCGAGTGATGGGGAAATCCTGCCAGCTCCATGTCGCTGCCGCCGTTGTTACGGCTGGTCAGCACAATGCCGAGCACGTTGGAGCTGGTGACCGCATCCTCACCGAAAGTTTCGTAGAAATCGCCGACACGGAACAGCAGGATGGCATCCGGGTGACGGGCCTTCATCTGGAAATACTGCTCCATGAGCGGCGTCTGCTTGCCGCCGGAAGCGGTCCCGGAAGAATGTTCTTGTTTTTGTTTTGCGGCCAAAGCAATGTATGTTTTAGCAAATTTACGGCAAAATAAGACAATGGAAAAGCACGGCGGACGTCTCTGGCCGAACATCCCGGCTCAGCGGCCGGTTCGCCGTTTGATTTTCGGGTGGGGAGATTACCTTTGTAACAGGGCGGCGGTTTTTCCTGTGTGTGGACATGCCGGCGCAGGGTGGTCCGGTTCGCCACCTTCAGACCTTGCCAAACGCAACAATCAAAAGATCTCCTTATGACACGACAACCGTTGACGCTGCTATTCCTGGTCATGGCCCTGCTGTCGTCCTGTGCGATTCCAAGGGAAATCCGGACGGCCCGTCGCCTGGTGGTCTCCACTGCCCGGGCTTTCGCACCGGACAAGCGGGTCGCCTTGTTTCAGGTGGATACCAGCTGGAAACGTCCTCCCTTGGTGCTGCGGGGGGAGACCACCGTTCCGGCGGCGAAAGACTGGTTGCTGCAGCGTCTGTCGGATGCCGGTATTCCATATGCCGACAGTTTGGTCGTCTTGCCTTCCGGTGAATCGGCGGAGCGGCCGTTCGGGGTGGTGAATGTATCCGTTTGCAACATGCGGTCCGCCCCGCGGCATTCCGCAGAGCTTGGCACGCAGGCCCTGATGGGCGCCGTATTGCGGGTTTGGAAGAGGGAAGGCAGTTTCTACCTCGTCCAATCCCCGGACGATTACCTGGGGTGGCTGGATGCGGGGGCTTTTGTTCCGGTGGACTCCGCTGGGCGGGCGGATTGGTTGCGGCGGAACCGGCTGGTATGCACGGCGGATTTCGGATTCGTATTTTCCGATCCTTCGATGGCTGGAGCGGTTGTGACCGACATTGTTGCGGGCGACATCCTGGCGCTGGAGGGCAAGGAGGGCGGGCACTACCGGGTGGCCTTGCCGGATGGCAGACAAGGTTGGCTGCCGGTGGAAGAGGGCATGCCTTGGGATGAATGGTTGGATTCCCGCCTGGCGGATACCGCGTCGTTGTTGGCGACGGCTTATCGGATGATGGGACGTCCATACCTGTGGGGCGGAACATCCGGAAAGGGCATGGATTGCAGCGGATTCACCAAAATGGTTTATTTCCTGAACGGATGGCAATTGCCACGGGATGCGAGCCAGCAGGTCCTGGCAGGCGCGGAAGTGGCGACCGACACGACGGAAATCGAAGCGCTGCAACCTGGAGACCTGTTGTTTTTCGGTACGCGGGCCGGTGTAGGGTCCAAGGAACGAATCACCCACGTGGCCATGTACATCGGGAACGGAAAAATAATCCACGCATCCGACATGGTGGAGGTCGAGAGTTTACGCCGGGGTGATCCCGGATTCACACCGTATCGGTTGGAGACCTTCGTCCGTGCGAGGCGGATGCTGGGCAGTGGGCATCCCTTGGTGGTACCGTTGCGGGAATCTTCGCATTACCGGCTGCTGCCGGTGAGGCCGTGACGGTGCGGGCAATGTCACAATTGTCGGAGACACTGTGCCAGGCTGTCCTGCCAGTGTGGGATCACCTGCCCGAACACGGACTTGAACTTGCTTTTATCCAGGATGCTGTAAGGGGGTCTTTGTGCGGGAGTCGGAAATTCGACGGTCGGGATGGGACGGACGGTCGTATCGATACCTTTCATCCGGAAGACGGCGGCGGCGACATCGTACCAACTGGCGACCCCTTCGTTGCTGAAGTTGTAGATGCCCGCCAGTGCGGAGATGTCCCGTGTCCCCTGGCGGAGGTCCCGTAGGATCCGCAGCAAGGCCATGGCGAGGTCAGGGGCATAGGTCGGCGTGCCGACCTGGTCGCAAACCACGGAGACGGCAGGTCGTTCCTGCGCGATGCGCAGCATGGTCCGGACGAAGTTGTGTCCCCAGGGGGCATAAACCCAGGACGTCCGGACAATCAGGGTGCCATCCGGGTGGTGCTGCCGTACCAGCTGCTCGCCCTGCAGTTTTGTCTGTGCATAGATGCCTTTCGGCTGCGTGGCATCCGTTTCCCGGAGCGGAACGTTGTTGTCGTTGTGGTAAACGTAGTCCGAAGACAGGTGGATGAGCGGTATGGCGCTGTCGGCGCAGGCGGCAGCAAGGTAGCCGGGACCGGCGGCATTGGCTTTCCATGCCGCTTCCGCTTCCTGTTCAGCCTTGTCGACAGCGGTGTATGCTGCGCAATTGATGCAGAAACGGATGCTGGGGTGACCGGAAAGGAAAGCGAGGATGTCAGGCTCCGAGGTCAGGTCCAAGGACGACCGGTCGGTGAACAGGAACCGAAAATCGCTGAATTCATGCCGGAGTTTGAAAATGGATTGTCCCAGTTGTCCCCGGCTGCCGGTGACCAGAATACAGGGGTGCGTATCGTTGGAATTGGCCATGTTTCGTGGAAAAGCGCAGTCTGCATGAGCCGGGTCCTTGAAAGTGCAAAAGCGAATGTTCACCTTCATGACCCGTGCCGAACAAGTATGTTGCGAGTCCTCATGCAGCGGGTAAAGGATTTTGTTCGTTGCAGCCTACAGGGTCATCGGCCGGAATGGCGGGATACTTTCATGCCGCTGGAAGGATCCAGGTGTTCTCCGAAGAAAGGCCAGTTCAGGTCCCGCTCCGCCAGGATCGCTTCCGACAGATCGCATTCCCAGTCGATTTCAAGGCTGGGGCTGAGTGGGTGGATACCGGCCTCATGGCTTCTTTTGTAGTAATCATCGCATTTGTAAAAGAAGACGGCGGTCTGGCTGAGAACGACATACCCATGGGCAAATCCTTTCGGAACGAAAAGCTGCCGCTGGTTTTCCCCGCTCAACACACAGGAATAACTTTGTCCGTACGTCATGGAATCCAGGCGCAGGTCCACCACCACATCCAGGACAGATCCCTCGATGACGCGCACCAGTTTCGCCTGGGTGTACGGGGCAAGTTGGTAATGAAGTCCGCGGCAGACACCGCGGGAGGAGAAAGCCTGGTTATCCTGCACGAACCGGGCTGAAATGCCGGCCGCCTTGAAATCCCTTTCGTTATAACTTTCATAGAAATAGCCTCTTTCGTCGCCGATGACAATCGGGTCGAACAGGGTTAGTCCCGCCAGCGGTGTGGATTGGAAAGGCATGTTGGACGGTGGTTGTGTATCGTCAGGAAGTCGGACGACTCGGTTGCGGCCGAACATTCCGACGTTCATTTCTCGCGGAAAAAAATGGTGATCGGGACGCCGCTGAAGTTGAAATGTTGACGAATCTTGTTTTCGAGGAAATTCCGGTAACTGTCCCGGACATACTTCGGGTGGTTGCAATAGAACACGAATGCCGGATAAGGGATAGGCAATTGATTGATGAATTTGATATTCACATTCCTGCCTCGGTGGGAAGGCGGCGGATACTTCTCGATTTCCGGCAGGAGGGTGTCGTTCAGCAGGGAGGTCTTGATTTTGCGGGTACGGTTGTCGAAAACTTCCAGCCCGACCTCCACAGCCTTGAAAATCCGTTGTTTTTCATGGACGGATATGAATACGACGGGAACATCGGTGAAAGGGGCGGTGCGGGCCTTGACGGCCTGTTCCATATCACGGGCGGTATTGGTTTCCTTTTCGAGCAGGTCCCATTTGTTCACCAGGATGACGACCCCTTTGTTACGGCGTTGCATCAGACGGAGGATGCTGAGGTCCTGTTGTTCGATGCCCGTCTGGGCGTCGAGCATCAGGAAACAGACATCCGCTTCCTCTATGGCACGGATGGCACGCATGACCGAATAGAATTCCAGGTTTTCATGCACCTTGGCCTTCTTTCGTATTCCGGCGGTATCGATCAGTAGGAATTCCTTGCCGAAGCGGTTGTACTTGGAGTGGATGGAATCGCGGGTGGTACCGGCGATATCCGTGACGATATTCCGGTCTTCCCCAAGCAGGGCGTTGACAAGGGACGATTTGCCGACATTGGGTTGGCCGACGATGGTGAACTTGGGAAGGTCCGACACCACCTCGACTTCGTCCGTGATGTATTCGGTTACGGCGTCGAGCAGGTCGCCGGTACCGCTGCCGGTCAGGGAGGAGATGAAGAAAGTCTCCTCGAAACCCAGGCTGTAGAATTCGTTGGCTTCCAGGTATCTTTCGCTGTTGTCTACCTTGTTGACCGCCAGGAGGACGGGTTTGTCGGAGCGACGAAGCATACGGGTCACGTCTTCGTCGAGATCGGTGATGCCGGTAGTCACGTCCACCAGGAAAATGATGGCCGAGGCTTCCTCGATGGCAATGGCGACCTGGGACCGGACGGCCGCTTCGAAGATATCGTCAGAATGGCCGACGAAGCCGCCGGTGTCCACAACGGTAAATACCTTGCCGTTCCATTCACAGGATCCGTACTGTCGGTCCCGTGTCACCCCGCTGACATCATCCACGATGGCTTGTCTTCCGCCGATGAGCCGGTTGAAGATGGTCGATTTGCCGACGTTGGGCCTGCCGACGATAGCCACTATTCTTCCCATAAGAAAATTCGTTAGTTGATCATTGGTTAGCTGCCTTGTCCGCCCGTTCAGGAGTCGTAACCGAAGTGCCGCAGCATCCGTTCGTCGTTCCGCCATTTGTCACGGACCTTGACATGGATCTCCAGGTAGACCTTCTGCTCCAGCCAAGCTTCCAGGGTGGTTCTGGCCGCAGTGCCGAGCTGCTTCACGGCTGCTCCTTTACGGCCCAGCAGAATCATTTTCTGGGATTCCCGTTCCACGTAGATGACGGCGCCGATTTCAGTCAGCGGGAGTCCTTTGGTGGTGGTTTTTTCCTTGAAGTGGGTGATGGTCACCTCTGCGGCGTAGGGGATTTCCTCGTGGTATTGTTCGAGAATCCTTTCGCGGATGATTTCGCTGACGAAGAAACGTTCCGGTCGGTCTGTTAGTTGGTCTTTCGGATAATAGACCGGTCCTTCCGGCAGGTATTGCATGACCTTGTCCATCAGCGTGTCTGTCTGGTCTTTGTGCAAAGCGGAAAGAAAGATGGTCTCGCGAAAAGAAACCTGCAAGCCCCACCATTCGGCACGTGATTGGGCAACCGGAAGGTCTACAAGGTCTTTTTTATTGACAACCAGAAATTTAGGGCCTTCAAATTCTTTTAATTTTTCCAAAAGGGGATCCCGATCGTCCGGTTTTTCCGATGCATCCACGACCAGCAACATGATATCTGCGTCTTCGAAGGCGGATAGGACGGTATGGTTCATGGACTGTTGCATCCGGTAGGTAGGGGTTCCGATGATACCGGGCGTGTCGGAGAAGACGATTTGGAAGTCATCACCACTCAGGAGTCCGACGATACGATGGCGGGTTGTCTGCGGTTTGGCGGTGATGATGGACATCCGTTCCCCGACGAGTGCGTTCATCAGGGTGCTCTTTCCGGCGTTTGGTTTGCCGATGATATTGACGAATCCGGACCTATGTGGGTTCACCTTGCCGAGGATTTGTTGTCTGCAGGGGCTTTGCGTGTTGTGACGGCGGGTGACAGTATGAGGGTGGCCATCGGCGGTACGGTGATGACGACGGAGTGGTCGTATCCGTGTTGCTGCACGGCGCCCGCCTTGATGATACCCGGATTTCTGACACCGGTCCCTCCGTATTCCTGACGGTCGCTGTTCAGCGCCTCCCGCCAGTTGCCCTTGCGGGGGACACCCATGCGATAGGCATCGCGTCGTACCGGCGTGAAGTTACAGACCACGACAAGCAACTCTCCGGAATGGGTTCCTTTGCGGACGTAGGTTAGCACGCTGTTGACATAATCCGCATGTTCGATCCAGGCGAATCCATCCTGCTCGAACTGACTTTCATAGAGCGCGGGATGGTCTTTGTAAAAAGCATTGAGATCGCTTATCCAACGCTGAACACCCAGATGGGGTTCATGTTGGAGGAGCCACCATTCCAGGCCCCGTTCGATATTCCATTCGGAAGTCTGTCCGAATTCCCCCCCCATAAAGAGAAGTTGGGAGCCGGGGTGGGTCCACATGTAACCGAAGAGGTTTCGCAAGCCTGCGAACCGGTTCCATTCCGGGCCTGGCATACGGTCGATGAGCGGGCCCTTGCCATGAACTACTTCGTCGTGGGAGAGCGGCAGCATGAATTTTTCCGTGAAGGCATAGATGAGGCTGAAGGTCAGCTCATGATGATGATCCTTTCGGAAGAGGGGGTCATGCTGCAGATAACGGAGGGTGTCGTGCATCCAGCCCATCATCCATTTCTGGTCGAACCCCAGGCCACCGTCGGATACAGGCCGGCTGACGCCGCTCCAGGCTGTGCTTTCCTCCGCAATGGTGACGACGTCCGGGTATTCGCGGTGCACCGCTTCGTTGAATTCCTTCAGGAAGGAGATGGCATCGAGGTTTTCCTTGCCACCGTATTCATTGGGTACCCACTCCCCTTCCTTTCTGGAATAATCCAGATACAGCATGGAGGCGACGGCATCTACGCGTAGTCCGTCGCAATGGAACTGGTCCAGCCAGTAGAGGGCGTTGGAAATGAGGAAACTGCGGACCTCCCAGCGGCCGTAGTTGAATACGGCGCTTTTCCAGTCGGGGTGAAATCCTTTGCGGGGGTCGGCATGGTCGTACAGGTGGGTACCGTCGAAATCCGCGAGTCCGTGCGCATCGTAGGGGAAATGGGAAGGGACCCAATCGAGCAGGACGCCGATGCCGGCCTGGTGGAAGGCATCGACGAGCGCCATGAAGTCCTCCGGGAATCCGAACCGGCTGGTCGGTGCGAAGTAGCCGGTGATCTGGTAGCCCCAGGATGGGAAATAGGGGTGTTCCATGACCGGCATGAACTCGACGTGGGTGAAGCCCATGTCCTTTACGTACGGCACCAGCTCATCGATGAGTTCGCGGTAGCCGAGCGAGTGAAGGCCGTCGGATTTTTTTTTCCAGGTGCCAAGATGTACCTCGTAAACGGAGTAGGGTTGCGGTTTGCCGGCGTTGGCACGGCGTCTTTCCATCCATTCCTGGTCTTTCCACTTGTAATAGGGATCCCAGACGATGGAGGCGGTGTTGGGCGGCACTTCCCAGAACCTGGCGAACGGGTCGCCTTTTGACAGACGTCGTCCGTCCTTGGCCAGGATGCTGTATTTGTAAAGGGTTCCCTTGCCGATGCCGGGTATCCAGCCTTCCCAGATCCCGGAACTGTCCAGCCGGGCGAAGAGGGGATGGGAGGTTTCGTTCCAGAAGTTGAAGTTGCCCATGACGGACACTTCCGCCGCATTCGGAGCCCATACAGAGAAGAGCGTGCCCCAGACACCGTCAATCTGCAGCGGATGGCTGCCCATTTTTTCATACAGCCGAAAGTGTTTGCCCACCTTGATAAGGTCCGTATCGAAGTCGGTTAGCAGGCTGTGTGGTATTACCTTGGTCATGAATGTATGGTTCAGAAATGGACGGTCGATGCAAAGGTAGCCATTTCAGCCGAGTACCGTGACAAATTTGTCAATGGCGGAGCCGTCGGCGCGCCGGCTAGTATCCGGCGACATGGTCATCGGGATTCCGGGGGTCTCCGGCGCCATGCCAGGTATGGTCCGGCAGGCGGAGGATGGCCTTCACGAGCGCCATCCGGTCAACGGACCGGATGGAATGCCCCATGTCCGTCAGCTCCTGTCGTACCAAGGAGTCGATGGCGTCCGGTTCGCAGCTGATTTCGTCCGGCAGCCATTGGTGGTGGAATCGCGGAGCCGCAATTGCGCGGTCCACGGGCATATCGTAATCTACGACATTGAGGAAGGTCTGCAGGACGGCCGTGATGATGGTGGAGCCACCTGGAGCACCGAGCACCATGAATACGGCGCTGTCTTTTTCCACGATGGTGGGCGTCATGCTGCTCAGCATCCGTTTGCCTGGCTGGATGGCGTTCGCCTCCGCGCCCACGAGTCCGAAGAAATTGGGTACACCGGGTTTGGCGCTGAAGTCGTCCATTTCGTCGTTGAGGAAAAAGCCGGCGCCCTCGACAATCACCTTGGCCCCGTAGTTCAGGTTAAGGGTGGTGGTGACAGAGGCTGCGTTTCCGAAGGCATCCACAATGGAAGTGTGCGTAGTTTCGAAGCTTTCCGGCATGGCTGTGGTCATGCCGCCGCCGACATCTGTGCTGGGAGTGGCTTTCGTCGGAGAGAAATCCCGGAAGCGGGCCGAGACATAGTCGGGATCCAGCAGGGTGTTCAACGGGACTGGATAAAAATCGGAATCCCCCATCAAGGTGGCCCGGTCCGCATACACTCTTCTCTCCGCCTCCACCATGGCATGCACGGCGGCGGTGCTTTGAAATCCGGATGCACGAAGCGGAACCGTTTCCAACATCCCGAGCAACTGCAGGAGGGCCACCCCACCGCTGGAGGAGGGCGGCATGCTGATGATGCGGTAGTCTTTGTAGCGCCCGGTGACCGGTTCGCGCCATACCGCTTCATATCGCAGCAGATCGTCCTTTGTGATCAATCCCCCACCTCGCGCCATCTCCCGGACCAGGAGGTCTGCCGTTTCGCCCTCATAGAAACCGGCGGCACCATGCTGTTGAATTCGCCGGAGCGTTCGTGCGAGATCCGGCTGTACGAGCAGGTCTCCCATGCGCCAATCCTCCTCCCGGACAAAAGGGGATGCGTCGGCATTGTATTCCAAGAATTTAGGGCGGTATTCATTAAGCCTTTCCGCCTCGGATGCCGTGATGCGGAATCCTTCCTCCGCGAGCCGCAAAGCAGGTGCTAGCAGCGCGTGCCAGTCTTGCAGTCGACTGAAGCGGCGGAATGCGGCTTCCATGCCGGCAACGGTGCCCGGCACCCCGACTGCGCTGTGCCCTTCCCGGCTGACCTTCTCCATCACTGCGCCTGAGCTGTCAAGATACATGTCCCGGTGCGCGGCAGCCGGGGCTGTCTCCCGGTAGTCGAGGGCGGCGATTTCACCGTCCGAAAGCCTGACCACCAGAAAACCGCCGCCACCGATGTTGCCGGCCCGGGGATGCACCACCGCCAGCGCGAACTGGGTGGCGATGGCGGCATCCACCGCATTGCCGCCCGCGCGGAGGATCTCCACGCCAACTGCGCTCGCCAGCGGATGCTCGGCCACGACCATGGCTTCCTTGCATATCTTGCTTTGTTCGATGTGATACGGCGGTGCCTCCCCTTCCGGCCTGCAGGCGATGAAAACAAGCAGGGTGCAGCATATGGAAAAAAAAGTCAGTCGTTTCATTTTGGTACAAATGTTGTTATGTTTTACAAAATTATGTAATGGATTTTCGGCCCAACGAAAGCTTTTCGGCCATCACAAAGACTGCGCTTTGTACACACAGAGGAATGGAACACTTGGTCACCGGGAGCGGATGGTTTTCCATCGGATCGTTCCCGGTGAACATTGTCTTGCCTTGCGCCTTCTCACGGCGCTAAAGATATAGTTTGGTTAATTATTTTCATGGTTATGTGTAATGAGTCATCCTGTCGATGACTCATTTTTTTTTGGCATCGCCAGATGTCATAAACAAATCGCCCGTCCGGTGTCCGACCTGTCGGGGTATGCTTACCTTTGTGACAAACGACAACCTATGATAGATGCCATATCCCCTGTCGACGGCCGTTATGCGGACAAGACGGCCGTTCTCACCGCTTATTTCTCCGAATATGCCTTGATTCGTTACCGGGTGAAGGTGGAAGTCGCCTATTTCAGGGCCTTGTGCAGGCTGCCGCTTCCGGAACTCCGGACGGTCGATCCGCAGGCGCTGGATGCTCTCGAGCAGGTTACGGCGCAATTCTCTGTCCAGGATGCCCTCCGGGTGAAGGAAATCGAGCGTACCACCAACCACGATGTCAAGGCGGTGGAGTACTTCCTCAAGGAAAGGATGGCAGGGTGCGGGTTGGCGGCATACCGGGAGTTCGTCCATTTCGGACTGACTTCCCAGGATGTGAACAACACGGCGCAGCCGATGATGCTTCGGGATGCGGTGCGGGAGGTATATGACGGGCTTTTCAGGCAGCTGCGGGATCGTTTGCACGAATGTTACCTGGCATGGCGGGATGTTCCGATGCTGGCACGGACCCATGGACAGCCGGCGTCCCCGACCCGTCTAGGCAAGGAGTTCATGGTATTTGTGGAGCGGCTGGACGTACAACGGGCACAACTGGACACCATTCCGTGGAGCGGCAAGTTCGGCGGGGCCACCGGTAATTTCAACGCGCACAAGGTTGCATACCCCGCAGTGGACTGGCCGGGTTTCGCCGACGAATTCCTGTCCAAAGACCTCGGGCTGGTCCGCTCCCGGTACACGACCCAAATCGAACATTACGACAACCTGGCGGCCGTCTTCCATGTCCTGGAACGGATCAACAACATCCTGGTCGATTTGTGTCGGGACTGCTGGACCTACATCTCGATGGATTATTTCAAGCAGAAAGCCGTGGCCGGGGAGATCGGTTCCTCCGCCATGCCACACAAGGTCAATCCCATCGACTTCGAGAATGCGGAGGGCAACCTGGGCGTCGCGAACGCCTTGTTCGCCCACCTGGCCGGCAAGCTGCCGGTGTCCAGGTTGCAACGCGACCTGACGGACAGCACCGTGATGCGCAACATCGGGGTACCCATGGCCCATACCCTCATCGCCTTCCAGTCTG
Organism: Bacteroidota bacterium; assembly: GCA_041163745.1. GTDB lineage: Bacteria > Bacteroidota > Bacteroidia > Chitinophagales > Saprospiraceae > UBA6168. The sequence continues at coordinate 4,190 of JBEAQU010000036.1, read as the reverse complement.
TCCTGAAAGGCCTGGGCAAATTGGTCCTGCACCGACCCGCTTTGGAAAAAGATTTGGAAGCCAATTGGATGGTGGTGTCGGAAGCCATCCAGACGGTGTTGCGGCGGGCGGGTTATCCGGCTCCTTACGAGGCGCTCAAGGAGCTGACCAGAGGGAAGGACAGCATCAGCAGCGCGGACATCCATGCCTTCATCCGTTCCCTGGCGGTCAGAGAGGACGTCCGGGAGGAACTGCTGCAGATCACTCCGCACAATTACCTGGGTGAGGACCTGTAGACCTGTCCTGCCGGACCAGGTTCCGTGAATCGTCCCGACGGCATCATGTTATTCTGCCAAAATACCGAAAGATTGGATATCTTTGGGTTTCACTCCACCATTTCAGGAATTTATGTTGAACAAGAAGTTGTACCTTTTCTCGGCGGCGGGATGCTTGTCCGTGGCAGTCTGGGTATTGCCGGGTTTTTTTCAGGCGGGCACGCCGGTCGGTCAGGGGGGCGCACCGTTGCCGGACGTAGTGGATTTCAACTTCCATGTCAAGCCAATCATATCGGACAGATGCTTCAAGTGCCATGGTCCGGACGAATCCAAGCAGGAGGCAGCCCTGGGTCTGGACGACGAGGCGGGCTGGTTCCAGCCGTTGAGGGACCATCCGGACCGTTTCGTCGTGGTTCCGGGAGATCTGGAGGCCAGTGAGCTATACCAACGCCTGATTTCCCATGACCCGGAACTGCTGATGCCCCCGCCGGAGAGCAATCTCAGCGTGTCTCCCCAGGAGATTGCGGTCATCGGCCGTTGGATTGAGCAGGGGGCCGTGTACAAGCGGCATTGGTCTTTTCTTCCGCCGCAGCGGCCGGCGGTGCCGGACGTCCGGGACAAGGACTGGCCCCGAAACGAAATCGATCGCTTCCTGCTGCATCGGATGGAAAAAGAGGGATTGGCGCCCAACGAGGAAGCTGAAAAGCCGAAGCTGCTGCGCCGGCTGAGCTATGACCTGACCGGATTGCCCCCCACTGCGGCGTTGTTGGAGTCCTTCTTGTCGGACGATTCCCCGGATGCCTACGAAAAGGCGGTCGATCAGCTGCTTTCCCATCCCAGCTACGGGGAGCACCAGGCGGTATCCTGGCTGGACCTGGCCCGGTATGCGGATTCGCACGGTTACCAGGACGACAGTTACCGATCCATGTGGCCATGGCGGGATTGGGTCATCGATGCGTTCAACCGGAACCTGCCTTATGATACGTTCGTCACCTGGCAACTGGCCGGCGACCTGCTTCCCAACCCGACACCGGAGCAACGGCTGGCAACCGGTTTCTGCCGGAATCACAAGATCACCCAGGAAGGCGGTGTGATCGAGGAGGAATACAGGGTGGAGTATATGGCTGACAAGACCAACCTGTACGGTCTGGCCTTCCTGGGGATGACCTTCGAGTGCGCCCGTTGCCATACCCATAAGTACGACCCCATCACTCATGCGGAATACTTCAAGACCTACGCATTCTTCAACCAAAGTGCGGAAAGGGGGTTTTACGGCGACGTCAGTAACGTCTCCATCGCGGAGCCGCCGGTACTGGTTCCCACCAAGGCGGAGCTCGACAGTCTGCTGACCTTCATCCGGGAACGCCCGGGCGATACCGTGGTCAGTATGGTCATGCAGGATCTGCCGACACTCCGCAAGACCTTCATACTGCAGCGTGGCATGTACGACCAACCCATGGAGGAGGTGGGTTTCGGTACGCCGGACGCCATCCTTCCGTTCGACACGACCTGGCCCAGGAACCGGCTCGGTCTGGCACAGTGGACGTTTCATCCCGACAATCCCTTGGCCGCCCGGGTTGCCGTCAACCGGATCTGGCAACAATTCTTCGGTACCGGTTTGGTGAAGAGCGCCGACAACTTTGGCAACCAAGGGGAGCTGCCTTCTCATCCGGAGTTGCTGGATTGGCTGGCGACGGACTTCCGCGACAGCGGTTGGGACATGAAGCGAATGGTCCGCCTGATCGTCTGTTCGGCCGCCTATCGGCAATCCGCCACCGTATCACCCAGGAAATTGGAATCGGATCCGGAGAACCGGCTGCTGTCCCGCGGGCCCCGGTTCCGGATGAGTCCCGAAATGATCCGGGACACCTGGCTGGCCACCAGTGGCCTGCTGGACACCACCATCGGTGGTCCCCCCGTCCGCCCCTACCAACCGGACGGTCTTTGGGAAGAGACCAATGCGGGCGATGGACGGGGCTCCCTTACCAGATATGTCCGTGATACCGGCAGCATGGTTTACCGTCGCACCATGTACACCATATTCAAACGAACGCTGCCCCACCCCTTCCTGACCACATTCGACGCCAGCTACCGCGATGTTTGTGTCATCCGGCGGCAACGCACCAACACACCGCTCCAGGCGCTCAACCTCATGAACGACCCGACCCAGTTGGATGCCGCCAGCCATCTGGCAGCCCAGTTGGTACAGCAGCATCCAGATGACGCCGTGACACTTGTCCGGGAGGCTTTCCGTCGAGTGACGGGGCGTCACCCATCGGACAAGGAGGAGCGCATCCTTCGCACCTACTTCGACGCCCGGGCCGCCTATCTGGCTTCCCAGGAGGGGCTTCCCGCCAAGCTCCGCCGTGTTCCGTCCGGCAGGGAGGACGATCCGGTTTACGGTACCGTCCCGGCATTGGCCCTGGCGGAAGTCGTTTCCATGGTGTACAACACCGATGAAGTGTTAAACAAGTGATGATGGAAAAACCACTCTTAGAGTCGAAACTCAATATCAACCGGCGGGCTTTTTTCTCCCGGCTGAGCCTGGGAATCGGTTCCATGGCGCTCGGTTCGCTGTTGGCACCGAACCTGATTTCCTGTACCCGACAGGAGGAGGACTTGCTTGCCGTGGCCGGCCTTCCTCATTTTCTTCCAAAAGTGAAAAGGGTCATCTATTTGTTTCAGAGCGGGGCCCCTTCCCAGTTGGAATCCTTCGATTACAAGCCTATGTTGCGTAAGATGCACGGTGAGGACCTGCCGGCATCCATCCGCATGGGACAACGGCTCACGACCATGACCAGCGGGCAGGAAAAATTCCCGTTGGTCGGATCCGGTGTGGAATTCAAGCAGTACGGGCAGAACGGTACCTGGATCAGCGATTTTTTTCCTTATACGGGTCAGATTGCCGATGACATCTGTGTCGTCCGGAGCATGTTCACCGAAGCCATCAACCATGATCCTGCCATCACATTCTTTCAGACCGGCCACCAACAAGGGGGCCGTCCCAGCATGGGGGCTTGGATGAGTTACGGATTGGGCAGCGAGAACGAAAATCTGCCGGCATTTGTGGTGTTAACGAGTCGTGGCGGTGGCAACTCACAGGGATTGTACGCACACTTATGGTCAAGCGGCTTCCTGGATTCCGCCCATCAGGGTGTCCTGTTGCGGGGTGGCAAAGAACCGGTGCTGTATCTCAACAATCCGGACGGTTGGGAAGGGAAGGACCGCCGCTTGTATCTCGACCACCTGGCGGCCCTCAATGAAGAAAATTACCAGTCGCTCGGCGACCCGGAAATCCTGTCGCGTATCCGGCAGTATGAAATGGCATACCGAATGCAGACATCGGTACCCGATGTCATGGACATCAGCCGGGAGCCGGAACACGTACTCAAGATGTATGGGGAGGACGTTCTGACGCCCGGCTCGTTCGCAGCCAACTGTCTCCTGGCCCGTAAACTGGCGGAAAAAGGGGTGCGCTTCATCCAGCTATATCACCAGGGCTGGGACCAGCATGGCAATCTCGTCCCCGAAATGGGCATTCAGGCCAAGCAGACCGACCAGCCCTCCGCCGCGCTTGTCATGGACCTGAAGCAACGGGGGCTCCTCGACGACACCCTCGTCATATGGGGTGGTGAATTCGGAAGAACCAACTATTGCCAGGGGCCGCTGGATGCCAAGGTGTACGGACGGGATCACCATCCGCGGTCTTTCTCCATCTGGATGGCCGGCGGTGGTATTCGTCCCGGCACCGTCTTCGGTGAGACGGACGAATTCGGGTACAACATCATCCGGGACCCTGTGCATGTCCATGATTTCCATGCCACCGTCCTGCACTTGATGGGTATGGACCATACCAAGCTCACATTCAAACATCAAGGGCGCCGATACCGATTGACGGACGTTTCCGGGGAAGTGGTGAAGGGATTGCTGGCGTGA
>JBEAQU010000035.1:0-8384 GCA_041163745.1 Bacteroidota bacterium | reverse complement strand
TACAATCAATAAATTACAAAAGAAAAATCCCCGTAATTAGCCAAATTTTCTAAAATTCGTATTCCGGCGCTTTCCGCGAAGCGGGGAACAAGAACCTCCCTGGCACACCCAATCCGCCATGCCATCATATCCCTTCGGCCGCGACATCGCAGGTCAACCCCCTCCTCCATGCGAAACCGACAATTTGATTTGCACCCAGATAATACTATTATCTTAAGCGACATTTTGAATTACACCCATAGCACAGGCTTTGGTCTGCTGACCCTGATTCCGAAAAAAAGGCACAGGAACCGTGTCCCTGTACCTTTCTCCTCGCTTGTGATGTTCCGGAATCCGTCCCGTTCCCCATGCTTAGCACAGAAGGGAATCCATGGCGACCCGGAATCGGTGTCCGCTTCCTACTGTCGCTTACGGACGGAGTGTCTCCAGCACCGGATTGCGCAGGGCCTCCTGGTAGCGCCTGTCCACCGATTGCCAATTGATGACGTTCCAGATGGCACCCAGATAATCCCCTCGTTTGTTCTGGTATTTGAGGTAATAGGCATGTTCCCAGACATCGATGCCTAAAATCGGGATGCCCCGGTTGGTCGCTACATCCATGAGCGGATTGTCCTGGTTGGCGGTGGATGTCACCCCCAACTGCCGGTTCGGCATGACATACAACCATGCCCACCCGGAACCGAATTGGGTTGCTCCGGCCTTGCTCAGCAGCATCTGCAGGCTGTCCAGGCTGCCGAATTGCGACACGATGGCCCGCCCGACGGCGGATTGGCTGTCGAAAGGCTTGTCTTTTCCCAAAATGTCCCAGAAAAGGCTGTGGTTGTAGTGCCCACCCCCGTTGTTACGGATTGCATTTCCTGCGGCTCCGGCACGGAGTTGGAGTGCTTCCAGCGAGGTTCCCGCGTTGGGTGTCCCGCTGACCGCCTTGTTCAGGTTGTTGACGTACCCGTTATGGTGCCTGGAATGATGTATTTCCATGGTCTGGGCGTCAATGTAGGGCTCCAGGGCATCGTACGCGTATGGTAGGGTAGGGAGGGTGAAGGACTTGTCCTGAGCGGACAAGCGCCAACCGGTTCCCAATACCAGAACCGCCAGCACCAGGATGACATTGCTTTTCTTCATGATCGTCAGATTGTGATACTTTTTTTAATTGTCTTTGATGCTAACAACTTCCGATAGCCTTCGGTTTACCCGACCGTCGTTTTGTTATCCGGAAGGGGGTGGAAAGGAAACCTGGCCCGGACTGCCGGCCGGATCGGGCGTGCCGCTTCCTTTGGCGCAGATCCCCTCCCTGGTTTTCATTGGCTTGCTCGGTTATGCAGTACTTTCCTTATTCGATACCGGCATCTATTGGATGACCACCGGAAAGCTGACCTCGACATCCGTTTCTCCGGTCGTACAAGGTTCCGCGCCGGATTTGTCGGGTAAGTGCTTCAATATGACGGTCAGTGTGCCGGTACCGGTGTCGCCCGTCTGAAAGGTTCCCTCCAAGCCCAGGGGCTGCCCGTCGCTGTCCTGGTCCGTCCGGACCGGTTCGCTGATGTTGCCGTTCACCAGGTAGCAGACCAGATGCTCGGCGGATTCCTCCGCCACTTCCTCCGTGATGTCAACCGGAGCGGATGCGTTCTGCTCGTCCAGGAAGGCTATCGAAAAGGTGTAACCGGTGTTCGGTTGCAACGCCAGCTCCTGAATGGTCGGAGGGTTCCCGCCGATGCCGTCCAAATCCTGGACCTGGGCCGATACCGGCTCCGCCACGCCGTCGGATACCGTGATCCGGACGGTCGTGATGAGCTCCTGGTCGTTGTCCGGTGTGGTGTCTTCCTTGTCACAGGAAGGAAAGAACAAAATCGTGATCAATAGCAGCATGGCTGCCATTGCATGCTGGATTAATTTTTTCATATGCTTCGTGTTGTTGTTAATGTTGTTGTTTGACAAGGTGAAGGCGGGCATGCCTGCATGTCCTGGATTTTCCGGGAGGTTCGATCCGAGCCGCTTCCGACCCCGCTGCCTCCCATCATTTCCTGGCCGGCCATTTCCCGCCGATCATTCGTTTGCTTCCCGTCTGAATCGAATCCTGCACCAAACGGACAAATCCCGACCTGCTTCGTCACTGAAATACCGGAGCCGGTTCAGGTAGTCCCGGTATGAACTGTTCGTCAGGTTGCGGATGCGTATGCCGGCCTCCAAAGGCTTGCTCCGCCAGCTTGCCGACGCCCCGGCCTCCAGGTGCAACAGGGTGTACCCCCCGGGTGGGTCGGCATAATCCTGTGCCGCCGGTACCCTCCGTTGCCGAAAAACGGTTTCGACGGACACTTGCACGTAAGGTTCGGTCGTATGGCCGGGACTACGGCGGGCCGGCGACCACCGGACATCCTGTTGTATCCGGTCGGCCGGCATGAAGACCAACCAGTCCCGCAAGTCCCGGTTCCAAGCCCTGACGAGGGCACCGGCCGTTGCAATTGACAGCGGTGGATATACCTGCCAGACGGTCTTCCATTCCATACCCCGCATTCGGACATCGGCCTGTTCGTACGAGAAGGCCGGGAAGGCTCCCCGTATGGTGAGTATCGGTGCTTCCTGCGGGCGTAAGTAGATGAAATTCCGTAACTGGTTCTGGTACAGGGATAGGTTGCCGGAGATCCGCTCCCCGAGACGGAAGTCCGTCACCAGCCCAAACGACAGGGACTGCTCCGCAGACAAACCCGGATTCCCGGTTTCGTAACTGGCCGTGCCATGGTGCACGCCTTCGCTGTAAAGTTCGTTGATGGCCGGCGGCCGCCAGGCGGTACCCGCATGCAGCCGTATCTTCCACCAATCTGATACGTGGTAGGCAAGCCCCGTATTCGCGGAAAAATTGTGGAACTGCAGGCGGCGACCAATCTCCGTATCCCCCCGGCGCGCGATGTCCATGCTCCTGGAATCGTACCGCAAACCCAGCTCCGCCTCCACAGGGAAAGGATATTTCCGCCACCGCTCCACCCAGAAGACACCCCAGGCTCCGGAACGGTGGTCCGGTATCAAACCCCCTCGGTCGGTGGTGTTGGCCTGCCAGGTGGCCTGAACCCCTGTGCTGCCGGTCAGGAAATACCGTTGCGTATGCTCCCATACGGCTTCCAGGTTGTGTGTCGTGAGCTCGAACAGCATGTCCGGTTGGCTGAATCCCGCCGGCCTTGCACCGAAACGACGGTGCGCATCAAATTCCTGCCGCCGGTTGAACTGTCGGGCATACTGCAGCCGCAACCGGCTGTGTTCTCCGGTTTCGATGCTGCCGGCGGCTTTCAACAGGTAATGGGCTACCCGTTGCATGGGCCTTGACAACCCGTAGGAGAAGTCGCCGTCCTGCAACGGCCTGCCCCGGCGAAGCGCGTCCTGGAGATCCGTCAGGTTGCCGATGTGAGCCCCCCGGAATACGCCTATGTCGGAAAGGAACTGGCTGAAATGCAACTCAGCCTGCCACTTCCGCCGCTGCATCCCGACAGTCGCCGCATAACTACCCTCCCGAACCCCGGTGTTCTCCAGCCAGTAATCCGGCGTCCGGATGTTCCCGCCACGACGGAATGATCCCTGTATCCTGGCGGCCAGGGGCAACGGACCGGAAAGCTTGCCCGCCAGGTGCCCGCCACCGGAAACGATCCCGCCGTTGCCGTGGACCGAACTCTGCCAACTCCCCTCCCAGCCCCCGGATGTCGGCAGGGCCGGCGGCCGAACCAGCATGACGCCGGCGATGGCATCGCCCCCGTATCGTAAACTGCCGGCACCGTACTCCACTTGTATCTCCTCCGCTGCATAGGGGTCTATCTCCGGCGCATGGTCCGTTCCCCATTGCTGGCTCTCCAACCGGACCCCGCCGTTGAGGATGAGCAAGCGACTGGAATGCAACCCCCTGACCACCGGCTTCACTATGTTGTTTCCCGTCTGCAATACACTGACGCCCGGCAACTGCCGTAGGGCCGCCCCGAATGCCTGACCCCGAACCCCGTCCAACCGACTGCCCGACAACTGCGCGCCCGCCCGCATGGATGCCGGTGCGGTGGCGCGCTCGGTCACCGTTATCGCTTGCAAGGGTATCGCCTCGTGGTGCAGCGTGAAGTCTACCGTGGTGTTCCCAACCACGGTTACCGACCGGGCCACATGCGCACACCCGATGTGCCGGCATACCAGGTTGTAGACGCCGTCGCACAGCTGATGGAAATGAAACTTTCCCTCCTCATCCGTGATGACACCCAGGTTGAGCTCCTCCACTATGACCTCCGCATAGGGTATCGGCATACCCGTCTCATCCGCTGTGACGGTTCCGCATAGGGTGGCCGTACAGGGCTGTGCCTGCTGCGCCAGCGGCCATGACATGGCCATCAACCACAGTACCTGACGGAGGGTCTTCTTGCTGCTTGCCATTGCTTGTTGTTTGTCTTGCCATGCCGGAAATCCAGCCTGGTTCCCCGGCTGGCGGCAGCACTTGTCATGCGCGCAATAGTGGTCGGGCCACAAGGTCGCCACCGCCAACTAAACCGCCTCGTCCACCTGATGACAGGCAGCCGAATCCCGGTTCTGAGAATAGCCGTGGGAAGCTGGGCTGAATGCCATACGGTCGGCCATTGGTGTATGTCAACCGCCGGCTCACTCGCCGATGATAGGGTCTTCGATCCGGCATGGACACACGGATTCAACACCGAATGTTCCCAAGCATCGCCAGGGACCGGTTCAGCCGACCCCAATGAGGGGCAACGGATCCGACGGTCGGTCTACGCTGTCAGGATAAATGGAATGGATACGCCAGAAATTGACTCGGGGGGACCCCTTTGATGGAAATGCCACTTCACTTTCCGTATGACGGTTCCCGCAAGCTGAAAAACGGGTTCTTCCGCGGAAAGGATAGGGGATGCAGGCAGTTGGATGGGAAGCGCCGGACTGACTGGCGCCATGTGGAATACACAGACGAAACAGTTCTCCGGCGCATATTCCTCGTTGTGCAGATGCCGCTCCCGCCCGTCTGCATCGTGGCAATGCAGGGACGCATCGTGATCGTGGACCAACAAGGGATGCAAAACCTTCAGCAGGGCTGCCTGAAGGAACAGGATGGCCAATATCCATCCCGCGGCACAGTGATATGAGGGACGCTTTTCTTGCAAGGCCGGTGCTTGTGACGCTCTCGAATGAAAACCGTTTTCCGGCACCAAAGTTTAAACCGAAAACCCGATTGTTTGACGGAATGGGTAGTTTCAGGCCGTTGACTGTCAACCCGACGCTATTACGGATCGCAGCAGTTCGCCATCTTCTGCTCGCCTTGGTCTTGTCCATGCGTCCCTAGTAGTGCGAGGAGACCTCCGACGGAGAATGGTTGGACAACTGATATGGCGTCCGGGTCATTTGAATGATGGGTAATGCTTCGTCAACGCCAAGTGATTTGGAGTTGAAAAGTTTTCCGTTTGCTGTGCTGGGCTCATGTATGAACGGTCGGCTCGCATGATGTTTTTGAACGCATCGATCACCCGCTACACTTCGTCACGGTTCCGAAGTGTTCAAAGGCTTGTTGAGCGTCCGTATTGCGGGGCAGATGACCCAGCTGGGACGGGGTTCAGTGTTCAGAACTTGCGTTGGTTCTGTTGCAACTTGAAAGCGGAGTTGACGATGTTGAGCAGGCGGTTGGTTCAGAACTTGCGTTGGTTCTGTTGCAACTGGTTCATGGAACGTTCTTTTCGCGGTCGTAAACCAAACTGCCGCATCACAAATCCGTAGCAGACAAACCCGCGAAGCGGGGCGCAAGTCTATCCTGTCAACACCGAATCTGCCCAACGCCGCAACCCCTCTCCGCGAAGCGGGGCGCAAAATTCCACTAATGAAAAGGCGAACTAAATACGCAATCCACTTGCTATCAAAAAATAGAAAGAAAGAAAAAAATCCCTGTAATTAGCCTAATTCTCTAAAATTCGCGTATCAGCATCCCCGCGAAGCGGGGAACAAGAACCTCCCTGGCGCACCCAATCCGCCATGCCATCATATCCCTTCGGCCGCGACATCGCAGGTCAACCCCCTCCTTCATGCGGAACTGACAAATTGATTTGCACCCGTTGGTTGAGACAATCCGAAAAGGGTAGGGGGGATCAGCGGGGCGCGATAGTCCCCTTGGGAATTATAGCCCAGACATAGAAAAATCCGTTACATTTGCAAAAAATCCATGGGAATATCCGGCAGATATCCCTTCGAACGAAACCTTGACTGTTAACTTCCGTCTTTATAATCATTACTGAACCACCGGCCGACCGGCCGATTGTGCCTCCCTATGCAGCAGCAACCGTTCGAAATATACCAATGGCTGGTGCCCCTGCTGGGAGTGATATACTTGTTCAGGACTGTCCGCCAATATCTCCGGAACAAGCGCAGTGCCCATTCCACCGTCATCTGGTTGGTATTCTGGGTGACCATCATGGTACTGGCAATCATTCCCAATCCCGTATCCCACCACATGGCGGTGCTGATGGGCTTCAAGAGTAACATCAACGCAGTCATCTTCGTTGCGTTAGGTTGGTTGTTCCTGTTGGTGTACTACCTTTCCTCCACCATTGACAAACTGGAATCCCAATTGACCGAACTGACCAGGAAGCTTGCCCTTGCCGGCCATGAACCTGGGCGGAAAGCGACTGCCGAAAAGCCGGGCGACCGCCATGTTCCGGTGGAATCGGCAAAAGGGGAGGCAGTCCCGGGGGAGCTAAATTCCGATCTCGACCATGAAACCTGAGCAGCAGGACATGAACGCGGTCAACGATGCGAAAGCCCCCCCTCTCCGAGGGCTTCGGATTCTTTTTGTCCTGGAAAACTATTTCCCCAATATCGGCGGGGTGGAAAAATTGTTTCGGCAGCTGGCGGAGGCGCTTGGACAAAGGGGGGTCCGTGTCACCGTGGTGACCAATAGGCTGGATGCCGGACAACCGTTCAGAGAGCGGCAAGGGAACATCACGATCCTGCGGTACCGGTTCCGTAACCGGTATCTGTTCGGATTCCTCGCCTTTTTTCCGGCATTCAAACATGCAAAACATTGCAACCTGGTTCATACCACCTCTTTCAACGCAGCCATGCCGGCATTCCTGGCGGCCTTTCTGCGAAAGAAACCCGTCATCGTTACCTTTCATGAGGCGTGGGGAAAACTTTGGTTCCGACTGGCTGGTATGCACCCTATTTTGCAAGCCCTGCATTTCGTGTACGAGTGGCTGTTGTTGCGGCTGCCGTTCGACCGGTTCGTCGCCGTTTCCGAATTCACGCGCGAGTCCTTGTTGCTAAAGGGGGTTTCAGCCCGCAGAATCCGGCGGATATACAACGGCATAACGTATCCCTCCTTTCCCCCCGAGCGTAAGCCCGGCAAAGCGGCGCACCGGAGTCTACGGTGTCTCTACTTCGGACGGATCGGTATTTCAAAAGGGATCTATCTCCTGCTTGAGGCGGCGAGTTCATTCCGTGAAACCCACCCCGATGCCCGTTTCACATTGGTGGTTCCGCAAGAACCCGCCGTGGAATACCGTCGTCTGCACGCACGCATATCGGAATGGGCATTGGATACATGCGTGGAGGTCCGGTCCGGACTATCGGACGAGGAGCTGAATGCCGCCATCCGGTCCGCTGATGCGGTCGTCATTCCCTCACAGAGCGAAGGATTCTGTTTTGCGGCCGTAGAGACGGCGGCTCTCGGCACACCCATCCTGTCATCCGGTTGCGGTGCCTTGCCGGAAGTGGTTTCCGGCAGCTATATCCATATGGAGGATTATACCGTGGCGGCGATGGTTCGTGCCCTTGAAAAGGCTGCGGCGGACAAATGGGAAACAAGTCCCTTGCGCCGGTTCGAGTTGCAAGAGACCATTGCGCAATATCTCACCCTCTACAAGACGCTGGTCGGGGGTTCCGATGAAAAAAAGGTTTCCGCCGGTCTGTCGAACCGGTGTTGAACCAGTGAACCCCTCGCTGCATGAACCGAATGGACAAATTGCTTTCCCGTCTCCATCATCGTCCGGTCTGGGTCCTGGCGATGCTGGCTTGTTATTTCCCGCTGGTTGTCTTGCCGCATAATGTCATCGGCGTATGGCTGGAGCACCTGCTGGATGTTCCCCTGGGCAGGAATCGTTATAATCTGATGGTGTTCTCCCTTGCCTTGCTGGTCGCAGGAACCTACCTTTTCTCTTTTTTAAGTTCATGGAAACGCAACGGAAGGCGAAGAACGGCATTGCTGCTGTTCCTGTTGCTGGGGGCCAGCTTGGCGGCGGTCCGGTGGCTTGTTGTCATCATGGTGGAGGTGGTTCACTTCGTCCAATACGGTATCCTGGCCACCCTTGTGTTCTCCCTGCTTCCACGTTATGGGCCGACCTTGCTTGTTTGTATTCTCGCGGCATGCCTCGACG
>JBEAQU010000034.1:0-8903 GCA_041163745.1 Bacteroidota bacterium | reverse complement strand
GCCATGCAGGGCATTCCGTTGGAGGCGCTGCCATCCGTGCGGGAATCTTACCTGCGGCAGCTGGAGGACCATTGTCGGCGCGCGAAGGAAAAGGGGGCGGCCTTGGTTCTCTCGGGGGAATCACTTTGGAATTTCGACCGGTCCGCCTTGCTGTGGCTGCGGGATTTCCTGGCGGGCCATTCCTTTGAGGTGGAGGTCATCGGCTATGTCCGCCCGCGGAAGGCAAGGATGGAAAGTGTGTTCTATCAGCGTTTGAAAGCAGGGGGTGGATCTGATTTGAATTCCTACATCCATCAGGACGGTCCGCTCCGGTACCGGGAGCGGCTGGAAGCCCTGGATGCTGTATTCGGAAAGGGCCAGGTCGGTATTCGCCTGTTCCACCGCGATTCCCTGGAACAGGGATGCGTGGTCAAGGATTTCTGCACGCAAACCGGCATTGAAGTCAGCGATAGCCGGTTCGTAAGGTACAACGAATCGCTTCGTTTACCGGCGGTCCGGTTGCTGTATGCGCTCCGCCGGTTCGGCGGTGTTCCGCCACTGCGGGAAGGGATGGTGCAGAGAAGATACTACGGGGTTGCACAAAAGTTGTCGTGTCTGACCGGTCCGCCGGTCCGGTTCCATTCGGAGCTGGTGGCACCCTTTCTGGCTTTGTACGAAGCGGAGCATCCATGGCTGGAGGAAAGGCTGGGATTTTCCCTGCGGGAGGACATCCACCGGGATGACGACGGACCCTGCATCCGCAGCGAAGCCGACCTGTTCGATTTCGACCCGGAATCCTTGGAATGGCTGGCGGAACAAACCGGTGGCAAGCCTGTCCGGCCGACCCGGGACGAAGCGGCCGCCAGGGCGGTCGCAGCACAGGTGCGGCTGCTGGATAAGCGTTGGTCGTCGCAACACGCACCCCCCCGCAGCCAGTTCCCGGAAAACGTACGGCGATGGTTCCGGACGCTCTTCCGGGCAGGTGTCCGTCCGGATGCGGACAATCACCGCCGGGAGGCGAAACAACCCGATGCCTGATATGGACCAGCCCACAGTTGATTTCATCTGCATCGGTGTGCAACGTGCCGCCACCACTTGGCTTGCCGAATACTTACGAGTGCGTCCGCAAATCTGGATGCCGGTCCGCAAGGAGTTGCATTATTTTTCCCGTGATCCCCGGTATCCCAGTGCCAGTTTCCTGGCTTGCCCAAGCAAGTGGCGGGCATTGGTGGGAACGAAACCGGAGGAAAGGGAATGGCGCCGCCAATTCGCGGGTTATCTGTATCGAATATTCGCCACGCAGTTCCAATTCCGCGGGTTGTATGGCAGGGTGTCCTGGGCGGTTCGCTACTTCCTGTCCTTCCCCAAGGACGATGCCTGGTATCGATCCCTGTTCAGGGAGGGAAAAGGCTGCCTGAAGGGAGAGATCACGCCGGCCTACAGCTTGTTGGAGGAGCCGGATATCGCCCGGATGGCGGCATCCTACCCGGAAACCCGCATCATTCTCCTCCTGCGGAACCCGTTGGACCGGGCCTTGTCCCAGCTCTCGTTCTACCAGGACAAAGGTTGGTTGCCTGCCGACCTCCCGGAGGAACAGATGCTGTCGTTCCTGTTGGGGCCGGAGGTCATGAAGCGAAGTGATTACCTATCCATGTTGTCGCGTTGGTCGCGGTATTTCGGACCGGATCGGTTCTTTGTGGGATGGTATGATGATTTCGTGGAGGATGCGGAAGCATTTGCGCAGGACATCCTCCGTTTCATCGGCCTGCCAGCTGCTGACAATCCTGTCCGGCGGCGGAAGAACCCTGACCGACGGCCGAACTGTTCCGGGCGCCCCCCCGTGCCCTTGTCCGTCCGGAAGGCCTTGGCAGCGGCCCTTCGGCCGGGCCTGTTGCAGCTGGCGGAGCAGTACGGGGGCCATACCGCCGCCTGGCTGGCATCTTGTGACAGCCTGTTGGCTCATGATGCCGACCTTGAACTGGATTCGCTCTGAAGCTTGCCAACGTAATGCCGCAGCATTCGCAGCGCATGTCTTTCTTGTCATCCATAACCCGATGCTGGCCGCTGTCCGTGCTTTTCCGAGAGGACCGGATCAAAACAAGCGACCTGAACGATTTCCCTTGTTTGAAGACCTTGCCCGGCTGTGGTTTCACTTTGCTGTCGGATGTTCTGATCGAACCTCATGCGACCGGTTTGTTGGATGCGACGGGTCTGGCCATTCGGGAGTCTTTTCTCCGACGGGGCAAGGGATCCTGGCGACGGGACTCCCGGCGACGGATCGAAGACGCAGGATTGTCACGGATCCCGACTGATACGGTCATTTTTATTCCAATTATATGGTTTTCCCATTTCGGCCACTTCCTGACGGAAACGGCGGCATGGCTTTCTCCCTTGTTGGATCCGGATATCGACCTGTTGGGCAAGGCAGGTCCGTCCGCCCGGATCGTCGTGGGTGCAGGCTGGGAGCCGGAACTGCCAGCCTTATGCCGGCTGTTGAGCCTTCCTCCGGACCGGGTCGTGTCGACGCAATCCCTTCCGGGTGTGCTGGTCTGCCGGCGGGTCTTTCTTCCCTGGCCTACCATGGTCAATAGATCAGGAATCCATCCGGACCATTTCATGGCGGTCCGACGGCTTGTGGACCGTTGGTACGGTTTGGACGGATTCGCTTTCCGGGAGCCGCTCTCCCGGCTTTCGGGAGCCGATGTGCCCTTGGTGCCACAAGAGAAAGTTTACCTGAGCAGGTCGGCTTTGCCGCGCCGATACCGGCATATGCTGGGGGAAAAACGGCTGGAACGCCGATTGTGGGCAAACGGCTGGACAATCGTTCATCCTGAGAAAATGACGCTGGAGCGGCAGTTGGCTGTACTTGCATCCGCCCGGGTGCTGGCAGGTATGGCCGGCAGCGGTTTTCATCTGCTGATGTATGCGGGACAAGCCGCCGCAGGGCGGCGGATGATCGTATTGGACCGGCATGAGGCGGCCCAGTCCTTGAATTATGCCTTGCAATGCCGGGCACAAGGGGTGGATTTTCGTTGTGTCCGATGCTTGGCACGTTTTCCTTTCCGACAAAGGAAGGCAAGGAAAAAAGTGAACCAGGATGCCGTGTTCGCAGCTTCGCCGGCCCGGATCGCGGCGGTGCTGGATGTGCTGGCCGGTGCCTGACCCGGAGGGCGCTACGTCCGGTTGTCGGCATGGGCGCAATCCTGATAGTTGGCTTCGTAGGGATACGATGGAACGCACGACATCGCGGCCCATGCGGTGATTTGTCTGCCGTGTAGCTTCGCCATACGAACCGGATTTCCTTGCTGAAAAGCGAAAGCAAGTCTTTGAAAATCAAATGTCATACAGGGGACTTGGCTATGACGGCTGACGTATGACGACAAGTTCGGCGAATTTGTCATGTCCTGGCATAGGGTGCAATTCAACATGCCGCTTAGGCAGCCTCTTTGCATCCCAATTGCTGAACCATACGGGTCAGATCGCCCAGCCGTAGCAAACCAGCCGTGAAGCGGGAGGCCTGGCCATAAAGAAGCTGCCCGGCGCCGCAATCCCTCCCCGCGAAGCGGGGAGTAAAATCCTGGTAATAAAAGGCAAAAAAATTACAAAGCATTTCCAATCAAAAAATTACAAAAGAAAAATTCCCGTAATTAGCCAAATTCTCTAAAATTCGTAGCCCGGCGCTTTCCGCGAAGCGGGGAACAAGAACCTCCCTGGCACACCCCATCCGCCATGCCATCATATCCCTTCGGCCGCGACATCGCAGGTCAATCCCCTCCTCCATGCGGAACCGACAAATTGATTTGCACCCCTGGCATACGCCCGTAGACGCTTCCTGCTTCCATGCATCATCCACATCAAGACAACCAATTTCCCCATCGTTGCATCCTGCACATCGGGGCACATAAGACAGGCTCGACCGCCATCCAGCAATTCCTTTTTCATCAAATGTCGGATGCACGGTTCCGCTACCATTCCTTTTCGGAGACAAGAGCCAACGGAAGCCTGCCCTTGCTGGATCTTTTTTCGGAATATCCGGAGCGAGAAGCCAAAAACCGGTACGTGCGCATATCCCGCCAAACGTTGTTGGGAAATAGAAAGGAAATGTTGTCGCAATTCGAGCGGGTGTTGGCCGAGGCGGCGAAACAAGGGGAGGTCCTGCTGCTGTCCGGAGAAGCGATGTGGCGGAATGACCGGTTGCTCCACCGGTCGTTTCGGACATTCCTGAACGGAAACGGGTTTTCCGTGGAAGTGAGGGCTTATGTCCGGCCGATGAAATCCTGGATGGAAAGCCTGTTCCAGCAAAGGTTGAAGAATGAGAATAAGCCGTTTGTCAGTCAACTGCAGCGCAACGGTTTCCAGCTGCCGGAATACCCTACCGTCAGGTCCGTGGTGGAAGTGCTGGACGATGTGTACGGCCCGGACCGAGTGTTTGTGCGGCTGTATGACCGTGACAGGATGCAAGGTGGCTGTGTCGTACAGGATTTCTGCCGGACGATCGGCATGGACATGGGTGGTTCGGTGCCGGAACCAAAGAATCCGGCGATGTCCTTGCCGGTCATTCGGCTCCTGTATGCCTATGCTCGGTTCGCACCTGTCCTGGAGAAGCAGTATATGGATGGCGGCCGTAACTGGCTGATTGCTAAATTACCCTGTTTTGATGGCCTTCCGCTTCGGTTTCATTCCACCGTGGTGGCTGCCGCTTATCATCGCCTGGAGGCGGATTTACCTTGGTTTGAAGACCGGCTGGGCTTTTTCATGCGGGAAGACATAGGTCGGGATGACGACGGACCCTGTGTGCGCGGAGAAGCGGATCTTTTTGATTTCGACCCTTCGATGCTCGATTGGCTGGCTCGAAAGACAGGTTGTCCGCCGGTTCGGCCACATGCGGGAGAAGCATCTGCCCGGGCGGTGGCCGCGCAATTGCATCGCTTGGCTACCGGCCCGACGGAAAAGGATAGGAAAAGCCTTTGGCATTTCTTTCGGTCCTGGCGGAAATGACCGCCGGGATAACCATCGCAGCGGCGGGTTGGCAGGAACGGCGTGTCGGAAAGCTGTCCGGAAAGGCAGTTCCCTGTAGCCGATGCCATTCAGGGATGTCGCATGCAAGCCTTCCGTCCCGTGCCGCCGGGCCGTCCCGATGGCGCACCGTAAGGTCTCGAAAACCCGATATCCGTATTTCGCAGATTCTGCCGCCGCGGACACCCCGCCTGACGAGCCATCCCTGCACACCGACACCCGTTATGAAGACACACCGATGCATCCTCCATGTGGGTATGCCGAAGACCGGTTCCACTTCCATCCAGCAATACCTGTCAAATGGGCTGTCCGACCCGGCATTCCGGTATGTCAGGTTGGGTGAAATCTGTAGCAACTGGGGGCTGACCATACTCTTCTCATCACATCCCGAAAGGGAGCCGGGGTTGGCCCAGCATGGCATTGGCAAGAAACAGATTGCAGGGATGGAAGCCCGGTTTCGGGAACAACTGGAAAAGGAGACTGCCGCCGCAGCCGCGGCGGGTGCCGTTCTGGTGCTGTCTGCCGAAAGAGTATGGAACGAATCGGAGGATACGCTGCAACGTATCGCGACCTTTTTTGGTGACCGCGGATTCGCCGTGCATATCATGGGATATGTCCGTCCCTACAAGTCCTTTATGGAAGCGAGGTTCCAGCAACAGGTCAAGAGCAAACTACGGATTTCCAACCGGAAGGAACCCATCGGCTTGATGCCGGATCCCTTTCCCTCGTTCTTCGGGAATGTAAGCATGTTCGACGGTGTGTTCGGCCGGGAAAACGTGGAATTTTTTCCATATGCTACCGAGGCCCTGGAGCAGGGATGCATTGTGCGGGATTTTTGTGCCAGGACCGGGATGGCGTCGCACGCCGCACCGGCTGTTCGGTACAACGAGGGCATCCGGCTTCCCGCCATCCGGTTGTTGTATGCCTACCGTACCTTCGGACCCCGGATAAAGGCCGGTCTTGATTCGGTTCGGCAGGACCGGGTCATGCTCAAAGCCATGGAATCGCTGGAGGGACCGCCGTTGCGGTTCCATTCCGCGCTTGTATCTCCTTTCCTCCGGCCGCACGGAGCGGATATTTCACAACTGGAGCGTCGCCTGGGTTTTCCCTTGGCGGCGCAACTTGACAAGGACGACCAAGGGCTTTGTATCTGTAAGGAAGCGGACCTGTTCGAATTTGATGCGGCGTCCCTGGACTGGCTGGCCCGGCAATCGGGTAGCCGGCCGATCCGACGGCAAAGCGGCTTGGCGGCTGCCAGGGAGGTGGCGGCGCAAGTCCATCGCCTGTACCGGCAGGGGGCAATCAATACGTGGCAACCATGGCAGGCGTTTCGCCGCCTATGGAAATGAAATGACAGGAAATGAAAAATAGCATGGAAAATCAAGGTCCGGATTTCATTGGCATCGGGGTGCAGCGGTCGGCTTCCACCTGGCTGCATCATCATCTCAGGCGATATCCGGGGGTGTGGATGGCGCCGATTAAAGAGCTTCATTACTTTTCCAGGAATCCTGCATATCCTTCTCCCAGTTATTTGGCGGTGGATAGTTTGTCGCGTGCCTTGCTGGGCGGGGCGTCGCATGAGCGGGAATGGAGAAGACATTGCCGCCGGACCATGTGGAAAGTCATCAGACAAATACGGCAAGGCCGCTGGCCTCGAACCCTGTCCTGGTATTGGCGGTATTTCATGGGATTTCCCAAGACTGACGATTGGTATCGTTCCCTGTTTCCTGCGAAGAAGAAGCTACAGGGGGAGATCAGCCCTGCCTACAGCCTCCTGGAGGAGGCGGCGGTCGCCCGGTTGGCGGCACATTTTCCGAAGCTGCGCGTCATCCTCTTTCTGCGGAATCCCATCGACCGGTCCCTGTCCAATTATTTCCTGGATAACAGCAGGAGGCCGGGGTTCAAACACCGAGTCGATGATATGCTGCCGTGGTTGAACAAACCCGGGACAACCCTGCGGAATGATTACCTGGCCATATGGGAGCGATGGTCGCGGCATTTCGGTCCGGACCGCTTGTTTGTCGGTTGGTATGATGATGTCAAGGCGGATCCGGGCAAGACCTTGGAGGCGGTGATCCGTTTCCTGGGCTTGCCGTCGCTGCCGGAGGCAACGCTGAAAGGCCCCTTGGAGCATAAGATCAACGGGGCGGCACGTCATCCTGTACCGGAAGAGGTCATGCTGGCCTTGGCGCGGCAATACCATCCCATGTTGGTCAGCCTGGCGGACCGGTTGGGCGGGCATGCCGTCCGATGGTTGGCGGACTGCGAGCGGATCCTGGACGGGGCAGCTGGCGCCGGCAAGGCGGCGGAGCGACCGTAAGTCCGCTGGGGAAGGGTGGGAAGTGGAATTGAAAAGGGGCCTGTGATACGTCACAGGCCCCTTTTTCATTTGGGGACAAGGGGTTCGGCTCAGGCCTTTTCCGTGGTCCGGCGGCCGAAGGACTTCTTGTCTTTCTTTTCGTTGGATTCACCTTTGGCGGAGATGCGGATGTCCCCTTTGGAGAGATCGGACATCACCGGGGAGGCGATGAAAATGGAAGAGTAAGTACCGACGGCTACCCCGACGACCAGGGCGAAGGCGAAGCCCTTGATGCTGCCGCTGCCGAAGACCCACAGGATGATGACGGTGAACAAGGTCGTCAGGGCCGTGATCAGGGTACGGCTCATGGTGCTGGAGATGGCCATGTTGATGATTTCATGCTTGCTCTTGTCCGGATGCAGGCCGAAATACTCCCGGATACGGTCGTATACGATGACCGTATCGTTGACGGAGTAACCGATGATGGTCAGGATGGCTGCGATGAAAGCTTGGTCCACTTCCATGGGGAAGGGCAGGATGCCGTGCAGCAGGGAGAAAATGGAGATGACCACCAGGGCGTCGTGGGCCGTGGCGATGACGGCACCGAGACTGTACTGCCAGCGGGAGAAGCGTACCAGGATGTAGAGGAAGATGACGGCGAGGCCGAAGATGACCGCTTTCCAGGCGCTGTTGCGGAGGTCGTCCGCCACTGTCGGTCCCACCTTGCTGAAGGTGGTTATATGGGTGCCGATGCCATCCGGGTCCTTGAAATTGGTCGGGTCGGCGGCTCCGTCCAAGGTGCGGACCCCTTCGAACAGTTTTTCCGCCACGCGGTCCTGCGCATCCTCTGCGGGGTCGTCCACGAGGTAATCCGTCACGATGTTGAAGGTGTTCTCGGTATCGACGGCCTTCACGATGGGCGCCTCGCCGAAGGCATCGGTCATGGCCGTGCGGATGGCATCGACGCTGGTGTTCTCCGCAAAGGCGACGTTGAAGGAATAGCCGCCGCGGAAGTCGACGCCCAGGTCGAAGCCTCGCAGGAAGAAGGAGGCGATACCCAGGACGATCACGGTGATGGAGACGATGTAATATTTCTTACGCATTCCCATCCAGTCGACCTGCAGGTTTGACAGGGTGTTCCGGGTGGCGGGTTGCCAGAAGCTGAGGGATTTGCCTTTGGAGAGCCACCATTCGACGAGGATCCGGCTGACGAGGACGGCGGTGAAGACGGTCGTCAGGATACCGATCATCAGCACGACGGCGAATCCTTTGATGGGGCCCAAGCCGAAGGTGGCCAGCACGGCGGCGGTCAGGAAGGTGGTCACGTTGCCGTCGATGATGGCGGAGTAGGAGTATTTGTAGCCGTCTTTGACAGCGGCCAGCAGCGATTTGCCGGAGCGAAGTTCCTCCCGCACCCGTTCGAAGATGATGACGTTGGCGTCCACCGCCATCCCGATGGTCAGAACGATACCGGCGATACCGGGCAGGGTCAGGACGGTGCCGAAGGAGGCCACGGCGCTGACCATGAAGACGACGTTCAGGAAGAGCACGGCGATGGAGACGATGCCGGCACCCCCGTAGTAGAAGATCATGAAAGCCAGGACCAGCA